>NZ_LT634361.1:0-617500 GCF_900119795.1 Tenacibaculum maritimum NCIMB 2154 | reverse complement strand
CCTCCGGTTACTTAGATGTTTCAGTTCACCGGGTTTACCCCTATTGCTAGGTGACATGTCTTCAACATGACGGGTTGCCCCATTCGGATATTTGCGGATCTTAAAATATGTGCTTCTCCCCGCAACTTTTCGCAGCTTATCACGTCCTTCATCGTCTCTGAGAGCCTAGGCATCCGCCATACGCCCTTATTTAGCTTATTGTTCTTTTGCTCTAGTGATTACACTAGAACGAGCTCTTTATATTTATTTATTTTTTTATAAAAATATCTTGTTAATCTTAAGATTAACACTCTATCTTGATTCTTTACGATATCATTTTACCAATATGTCAATGAACGTTTTCAGATTTACATCTGATTGTGGAGAATATCGGAGTCGAACCGATGACCTCTTGCGTGCAAGGCAAGCGCTCTAGCCAGCTGAGCTAATCCCCCATATGAAATTTAGATTATAAAATCCTCAATCTTGTAATGTTGAATCCTCTAACTTCCAGAATTTCCTTTTTTTTTCTAAGTCTTAATTTTGTAGTCTCGGGCAGACTCGAACTGCCGACCTCTACATTATCAGTGTAGCGCTCTAACCAGCTGAGCTACGAGACTGTCTAAGACAGCTTAAGCATATAAATACACTTAAATCATTCTCTTTTTTTTTAAGATCTTAGTCTATATTTTAAAATTAACAGCAAAGAGTAAAACTTCCTTTTGTAACTCACCATCTTTCTCTAGAAAGGAGGTGTTCCAGCCGCACCTTCCGGTACGGCTACCTTGTTACGACTTAGCCCTAGTTACCAGTTTTACCCTAGGCGGCTCCTTGCGGTGACCGACTTCAGGCACCCCCAGCTTCCATGGCTTGACGGGCGGTGTGTACAAGGCCCGGGAACGTATTCACCGGATCATGGCTGATATCCGATTACTAGCGATTCCAGCTTCACGGAGTCGAGTTGCAGACTCCGATCCGAACTGTGATATGGTTTGTAGATTCGCTCTCTGTTGCCAGATGGCTGCTCATTGTCCATACCATTGTAGCACGTGTGTAGCCCAGGACGTAAGGGCCGTGATGATTTGACGTCATCCCCACCTTCCTCGCGGTTTGCACCGGCAGTCTCGCTAGAGTCCTCAGCTTTACCTGCTAGCAACTAACAATAGGGGTTGCGCTCGTTATAGGACTTAACCTGACACCTCACGGCACGAGCTGACGACAACCATGCAGCACCTTGTGAAATGTCCGAAGAAAAAGCTATCTCTAGCCCTGTCATTCCACATTTAAGCCCTGGTAAGGTTCCTCGCGTATCATCGAATTAAACCACATGCTCCACCGCTTGTGCGGGCCCCCGTCAATTCCTTTGAGTTTCAATCTTGCGATCGTACTCCCCAGGTGGGACACTTATCACTTTCGCTTAGTCACTGAGACATTTCCCAACAACTAGTGTCCATCGTTTACGGCGTGGACTACCAGGGTATCTAATCCTGTTCGCTCCCCACGCTTTCGTCCATGAGCGTCAGTAAATACGTAGTAGACTGCCTTCGCAATCGGTATTCTATGTAATATCTATGCATTTCACCGCTACACTACATATTCTATCTACTTCCGTATTACTCAAGTCAACCAGTATCAAAGGCAGTTCCATAGTTAAGCTATGGGATTTCACCTCTGACTTAATCGACCGCCTGCGGACCCTTTAAACCCAATGATTCCGGATAACGCTCGGACCCTCCGTATTACCGCGGCTGCTGGCACGGAGTTAGCCGGTCCTTATTCTTACAGTACCGTCAAATACCTACTCGTAGGTACGTTTCTTCCTGTATAAAAGCAGTTTACAACCCATAGGGCAGTCTTCCTGCACGCGGCATGGCTGGGTCAGAGTTGCCTCCATTGCCCAATATTCCTCACTGCTGCCTCCCGTAGGAGTCTGGTCCGTGTCTCAGTACCAGTGTGGGGGATCTCCCTCTCAGGACCCCTACCTATCGTTGCCATGGTAAGCCGTTACCTTACCATCTAGCTAATAGGACGCATAGTCATCTTCTACCGATAAATCTTTAACTTTAAAACGATGCCACTCCAAAGTATTATGAGGTATTAATCTTCATTTCTAAAGGCTATCCCTCTGTAGAAGGCAGATTCTATACGCGTTACGCACCCGTGCGCCGGTCGTCATCTGTAGCAAGCTACAATGTTACCCCTCGACTTGCATGTGTTAAGCCTGCCGCTAGCGTTCATCCTGAGCCAGGATCAAACTCTTCATTGTATAATCTTTAATATTATGAATGAATAAGTTTCAAAAGAATTACTTTATTATATAAAGTGGTTATTCTACTCTTTGTTTACGCTGTCAATTTCAATATTTTCAATGAACTTATTATTCTAATCTTTATGCAAACTAAAATAATCTCTTGTAGAAATGTTAGACTCGAACTAACTGATTTTTTTATTCAAAATCTTCCAAATTTTCTTGAACGTTACTCTCTTTTAGAAAGCGGTTGCAAATGTATAACCTTTTTTAAAACTGACAAACTTTTTTCTGAAAAAGTTTTTTTTAAATTTTAAAAGCTAAAAAATCAACTCCTCGTTATTAAACAAGCGCAAATATAAAACTTTTAAATCTCTCGAAACAAACGTTTTTTAACTTTTATTTAAACATCTACAAACCCAATCTCTCAATGATCTTTGCTAACTTTGCTTATTTGCCCGTTAGCGGCTGCAAATATAGAAACTATTTATACAATAACAAGCCTTTTTTTGCCCTTTTTTATGCAATACAACGCAACTTCATAGAAAACAACACCTTATAGAAGCAAAGTTTTTTATTGTTCTTTATTCCTATCTTGTAAAAATTACATTTACTAGCTATTTCTTCTTCTTTTTAGAGCGTCTTCTCATCTTTGAAAACATCTCTTTATACGCACTTACCTCTATATTCCCTCTTTTATTCGTCAAAATTTCCATACATCTTAACCCAAGTGCTTTTCTTTACTTTTAATAAGTAGAACGAGTAATTAGATTTACTCGAGAAGCATTAGGATATAATAATCCTAAAACAACCATATTTTATACTCTTGTTGGTACAACTAGTCTAGAAAAAATTAAAAGATCCTTTGGACGATTTTAATATTTAACTTATTTTGGTTTAAATAAAGATGTACTTTATGTATCTATAAAAACGTTATGTCTAATTAAAACAAGTCTCAGATTATAATGAGTAAAGAATTAGAACTATTACAAACAGAATTAAATAATAGCTTTCCTGAATTAATTAAATTAGAAAGGAACATCCTTGTTCCTCAACCAGAGCCCTTTTCTACCTCATATGATCTTTTATTAAAAAATGAAATTAGAAGTTGTACAATCTCATTATTTGGGAACGAAAAAAGTTATAGGTACATTTTCGAATGGGATAATTGCTCAATATTTGAAATATTTAGTAACGACGTAAAAAGACTTGGAAAAATTATATTGGATTGGGTATTAAAAAAATCTATGCCATCTAAAATGACAAATCAATTTCCTGAAATACAATTTGGTTTGCTTGCTGAATACTATGAAAAGGGAGAAGGAATAAAAGGTGAATTTATAGAGAGCTGGAATTCAATCGAAGAATTTTATTGCAGTTTTTCTGATAGTTGGATATCAAATGGAAAAGATGCTCTAAGATTGATTAAAAAAATGAGGAAATTAGGCCTTGATGCAAAACTCAGGGCTGGACAATCTTTATGGTCTTTTATTTTATCAAGGTCAAGAAGGCACGGTTTAAAAGAAGATGCTTCTCACGTAGAAATTACTTTTCTTGGTGATAATAAAATGTCAATAAAATCGAATCTTAATGGAAAAAAAACGAGTTTGGAAAGTAAAGTAGAATATGGAGAATATCTTCAGGGCCAGATCAAATATTTGCTAAAAGAAAAAATAGAGTAAAAAAACATACCAATTTGTATATATGCATTACTGGATACAAACGTACCATACACTAAACGTCAGCAAACATTAAAACCTAATCTATGAAAGGAATTTACATAACAATTATATTTTCTATTTTCTTAAACTGTTCTTCAATGCGAAAAGCTATTAAGGAAACAAAATGCCCTAAAATTTACAAGAATAAGTTTACGGAAATTTTGAATAAAAAATATGTTACTATAAATAATAAAGACACAACAAAAATTAATGAAATAAGATATGAATGCGTTTATTCTCCATTTTACACACACAAAGTGATGTTTGATAAATACGGAAAATGGGATAAGGAAATTTTTCCGAGTGACAAAAATCACCCAATACTAATATGGAATAATATTGACCTCTTACCAAACGGAAAAAAATATACTGTTCTGACAACTGGTCTTGAGAATTGGAAATATATTTACGCATCTGTCATGGTATTAGACGAAAAAGAAAGAGATGCGTTAACGAAACAAAATGAAGAAAAAATTGCATTAACAAACTTTTTTGGAGAACTTATAAAAAACCATAATCCTGAAAAAAAGACTTTTACGAGGTTTATTGGAAAGTAATTGACCCAAAACGTTGGAAACAAATTAAACAATACCAAAAGAATGAATAATATTTACTAGCAGTGGTAACTGTTACACAAATACTAAAAAATCTAACTATAGATAAAAAATAAGTCTTTTAAGAGCCCTTTTAGTAAAACTAGTTACCATTAAAGAATGCTTTTAAACCATTCCAGTATGTTATAAAAGCTAAAAATTAGTTTATAGAAACTGGAATCTAATAGCACAGGGAACTCGAATGACCGTTGAGTTCGCTGTTTTTTTAAAAACACTTGATCAGTATCAAAGCTAATGATTGCCATACGATTGCTAGTTTTTATGGGCTTAATGGTAAAAAACTACAACGCCAGTTTAAAGATTATTTAAGTGATTTTAAATAGTGGAAGGAAAAATCACATGCCAAAGATTGGTTATTATTCCCCGAGAATATAGAAAAACAACTTTCTACTGATGAAGTCGCTTTATCTAAAGGAGAACTCTATACTATTATAACTAACAAAAAAGCCAAAGGCAAGGCAGGAAGTATTGTAGCTATCATTGCAGGAACTAAGGCGGAGCAAGTAATCCAATATCTTTATAAAATACCAAGTGTTAAACCTAATAAAGTCAAAAAAATCACTTTAGACATGGCGCATTCCATGAAATTAGTCGCTAAAAGATGTTTTCCTAAATCTGTGCAAGTCACAGATAGATTTCATGTACAGAAATTAGCCTTAGATGTTTTACAAGATATCCGTATAAAACATCGTTGGGAAGCCATAGACCAAGAAAACAACCAAATAAAAGAAGCTAAAAAAATAACAAAGCATACACTACTAAAACTTTTACTAATGCAGATACTTTAAAACAATTATTAGCAAGAAGTAAATATTTATTATATAAATCCAAAAATGATTGGATACTAAAACAACAGCAAAGAGCTAAAATATTATTTAAAAACTATCCTGATATTAAAAAGGCATACAGCATCTGTCAAAAACTCAAAAATCTGTTTAATAACAAAACTATAACCAAGGATATAGCCTATACCAAGCCAGCACATTGGTTTAAATAGGTAGAGGAATCAAAATTTAAAGCTTTTAATATTGTAGCCAGCTCTATTAGTTTAAATTATCAATCTATACGCAACTATTTTGACAACCGAAGCACAAACGCTTCCGCGGAATCCCTCAATGCAAAGGTAAAAGCATTTAGAACACAATTTAGAGAGGTGAGAAATGTAGAATTTTTCTTATACAGATTAACTCAGGTTTTTACTTAACCACAACTTTTGCGATTGATCCGAGAATATCTTATAATAAGATCTATTTTTAAAACATAAAAAAAGTGTCTCAATCAAACTGAGACACTTTTAAAATTAATTTTAAAAAAATATTATAGAGCAGCTACATGTTTAGCTAGCTTAGATTTTAAATTTGAAGCTTTATTCTTATGAATAATATTGTTTTTAGCTAATTTATCTAACATAGAAACAACTTTAGAAAACATTCCTTCTGCTTCTTTTCTATCTTCAGTAGCTCTTAATTTTCTAACAGCATTACGTGTTGTTTTGTGCTGATATTTATTTCTTAAGCGCTTAGCTTCATTACTTCTTATTCTTTTTAACGCTGACTTATGATTTGCCATTTTCTTAACTTCTTATGTTGTTTATAAAAAACTTGTAGTCCGTACGGGAATCGAACCCGTGTTACCAGGATGAAAACCTGGCGTCCTAACCCCTAGACGAACGGACCATTTTTTTGATTTCGGATGCAAATGTATAATTATTTTTCTAATCTTACAACATCTTTTAAATCTTATTTTTTAATATTTTTTTTACTTTTAAAAGTAAAAGAACTTGTAGTCCGTACGGGAATCGAACCCGTGTTACCAGGATGAAAACCTGGCGTCCTAACCCCTAGACGAACGGACCATTTTGCTTTCTTTGCGATTGCGGGTGCAAATATATAAACTCTTTTTAATTTACACAAACTTTTTTTAAAAAAAATTAATACGCTTTTGCAAAAAGCACTCGTTTACTAGAAGTTTCTCCTGTAAATACGCATACTCCACTCTCTTCCTCTGCTTCATTTGGTATGCAGCGAATAGTTGCTTTAGTCAATTCTTTTATTTTATTTTCGGTTTCTACAGTACCATCCCAATGAGCCGACACAAAACCTCCTTTAGTTTCAATAGCTTCTTTAAACTCCTCAAAAGTATCCACCTTTGTTATATGTGCATTTCTAAAAGCAAGAGCTCTATCATATAAATTCTCCTGAATTTCTTCCAATAAACTCTCTATAACCCCTACAACTTCATCTTGCGACACTGTTTTCTTTTCAAATGTATCTCTACGAGCTATTTCAACGGTATTATTTTCCAGATCTCTATTCCCCATAGCTACTCTTACAGGAACTCCTTTCAATTCGTATTCCGCAAATTTTGCTCCAGGTCTAAAGGTATCCCTATCATCAAACTTTACAGCAATCCCTTTTTTACGTAATTCTTTGACCATGACGCTTACTTTCTCCGAAATGACCTTTAATTGTTCTTCTCCTTTATAGATAGGAACTATGACCACTTGAATAGGCGCTAATTTAGGAGGCAGAACTAACCCTGAATCATCAGAGTGCGTCATGATCAACCCTCCTATAAGACGAGTAGAAACTCCCCAAGACGTTGCCCAAACATATTCTTGTTTTCCTTCTTTAGATGTGTATTTAACATCAAATGCTTTTGCAAAATTTTGCCCTAAAAAATGAGAAGTTCCTGCTTGTAATGCTTTCCCATCTTGCATTAACGCTTCAATAGTATAAGTTTCATCAGCACCAGCAAATCGTTCACTTTCAGATTTAGCTCCTTTTATCACAGGCATTGCCATAAAGTTTTCAGCAAAATTAGCATATACTTCTTGCATTTGTTTTGCTTCACATAAAGCCTCTTTTTTAGATGCATGTGCCGTATGTCCTTCTTGCCATAAAAACTCCGCAGTTCTCAAAAACAAACGTGTTCTCATCTCCCATCTTACTACATTTGCCCATTGATTTATTAGCAAAGGTAAATCTCTGTATGATTGCACCCATCCCTTATAAGTATTCCATATAATTGCTTCTGAAGTTGGTCTAACAACCAACTCTTCTTCTAACTTCGCTTCTGGATCTACTCTTAATTTACCTTCTTTATCCGGATCATTCTGTAACCTATAATGAGTTACAACTGCACATTCTTTTGCAAATCCTTCTGCATTTTTTTCCTCTGCTTCAAATAAACTTTTCGGAACAAAAAGCGGGAAATACGCATTTTGGTGGCCTGTTTCTTTAAACATTCTATCTAACTCTCCCTGCATTTTCTCCCAAATAGCGTACCCATAAGGCTTTATAACCATACATCCTCTAACCGCTGAATTCTCTGCTAAATCGGCTTTTACAACCAATTCATTATACCATTTCGAATAATCTTCCGCTCGTTTTGTTAATTTCTTACTCATTATCAAAAATTTGGCACAAATATTGTTACTTTTATATCTGTGAATTGTGTTCTGCAAAACTACGTTAAAAAGGTAATAGTCCAAACAAAGTTATGTTTTTTTGCAAATCAATTGACCTATAAAGAAAACTGTTTACCTACTTAAATTAAAAGATATGAAGTTACATTGCCAAAACTCGAAACTTTCACTATACTTTTTGTCACTATTCATAACTAGCTTACTAGTTGCTTGTGGAACCGCTCAAAATGTTTCCAACAACAATGATGATGGAATTTATGATGATACAGCATTTGAAACCAGAAGAAAAAATGCTAACGTTACTCATCAAAAACCATACAACGATAATTATTTCACTAAAGAACTAGAACGTTTAGATCAAATCAATGGAACTGATATCATAACAGATATTGAAAGCTACAAATCTGACGACGACAATGAAGATTTCGAAGAAATCACAGAAAATGATCACGCTCCTAAAACTAGGATTACGTATAATGAACCTTGGGGTTTTGACAATGATACAGATGTAGTTATTAATATTAATACAGGTTTTGGCTATTCTAATTATTATTCTCCCTTTTACGACCTTGGCTACTACAGACCGTATCGCTGGGGCTACTACAGACAGTATAACTCACTTTTTTGGGATCCTTACCCTTCATCTTATTATTGGAATACTGGATTCTATGGTGATTTTGCGTTTAACAATCCTTTCTATTGCTCTCCTTATTATAATAGAGCTTACTATAGATACCATACCCCATATAGATATTACGGAAATCGGTACTATTCTTCCAGAAGAGGTATCAACAGATACTATCAAAGACCTTATCATATAACTTCTAGAAGAAGTTACGCAAGAAATTCCAGAAGGGGTAGTGCTATTAACTCCAGACGTTCTTCCTCTTATAGAAGAAATACCTCTTCCAGAACTCGCAGAGGCAGAAGCTACCATACAAGAAGAAATAGTGGTTTCTATAAAAATGGGACTAACAACTCTAGAGTAAATCGTAGAAGTCAAATTAACAATCGTAGATCATCTTCTAATAGAAGCGTTAGAGGCACACGCAACTACTCAAGACGCAATACAGAGGGTAACAACAGAACAAATTCAAGAAGAAACAGAAGAAGTACGCGAAATAATACTCATCGAAGTTACACTCCTAATAATAGAAGCACTAGTTCTACAAGAAACAGAACGTCCACTCGCAGGTATTCAAATTCTAGAAGTAATGGTACACGTAGCTACAGTTCGCCTAGAAGTTCTTCTAGATCTTATTCTCCTAGAAGTAATAGTTCTTACAGAAGAAGGTCTTCTTAATTTTTTTAACACCTACCTATAAACCACAATAAATATGAGATCTATTTTATCATTCACCTTTATGATAGCTTTGCAGCTCTCCTCCTTTTCTCAGTCATTAGGTTATAACGATTTAGGAATACTATTCGGAACAGACAACAATTATGGCACTGCCAGATTTAATGCTATGAGTGGCGCCTTTGGGGCTTTAGGTGGAGACCTCTCTTCTACTGGTATAAATCCCGCAGGTGGAGCTGTTGCTAAAAAGAGCTCTTTAGCTATCACTTTAGGGGAGACTAAAACAATTATTGATGCTTCTTATTACGGAAATAGCACTAATACTCAAAATAACTTTTTCAATATTTCACAAGCAGGAGGCATATTATCTTTTGATACCGCTTATGATACCAATTGGAATAGATTTGCTTTATTCTTCAACTACCGAATAAAAAACGATTTTACCTCAAATTTTTATACGCAAGGAAATAGCGGTTACGCATTGTTTAATGAGCACCCTGAAGATATCACTAACCAATTTGACAATGCGCAAGAGCAAAAATTCAGTAATAATACAAATGGAAATACTAGCGTTTTCAGCGTTGGGTTCTCTGCTGCTCATTTAAATAAATTATATATTGGTGCTTCCTTAAATTTCCACAATCTTAACTTTTCTCAAAAAACAAGATTAAATGAGGTTAATAAAGATGATAACGGAAATACTTTAAACGCTTCAAACGAGCAAAATGTTTATATTGAAGGAAACGGAGTTTCTTTAAATTTTGGCTTTATCTATAAGCTACACCAGAATTTTCGCTTTGGTCTTTCTTACGAAACACCTACTTGGTACGCCGAAGTCTTAGAAGAGAACGATTTAAGGGTTTTTCATCCTCAAAACAACAGGTATGATGATTGGATTGGATACACCTCTATATCAACAACAAATAACTCTAATAAAAACATTACTACTTTTGATATTTATAAAGAGATAGATCCTGATTTTATTCCTGAAAGAGATTTCAATTCTTTATTTCCTCCTTTTAGATTAAGAACTCCAGGAAAGTTGACCGCTAGCAGTGCTTTTGTTTTTGGCAAAAAAGGGCTGATCAGCATTGACTATACTTATAAAGATTACAAAAACACTAGATTATATAATGGAAATTTCAACATAGAAAACCAAAATTTCTCAAATAATTTCAAAGCTTCTCACGCTATTAATATAGGTACTGAATGGCGTTTTGATAATATGAGTTTGCGCGGTGGTTATCACTTTGAAAACAGTCCTTATAAAAATGCTTTAGACTCTGACAATTTAAAAGGATTTTCAGCGGGTTTAGGTTATAATTTTGGAAATACTAAAATAGATTTGTCTTATAGCAATTCTAAATATACCTCTCCTTATTATATCTACGATTCAAGAAATGCTAATCCTTCTGAACTAACTATGGATAACTCTAGAATAACAGGAACCATTTCTTTCAATATATAATCTTTATATTAAGGAAATAAAGAAGCCGCATTTAGCGGTTTTTTTTTATATCTAAATAATTCAGTTTTTTACCTTAATTTTGCTTTACATTTTTACTTATGAGCAATATAAAAATCAACATTCAAGAAACAGCAAACGAAACCATCATAAAATTTGTAAGCAATTCAATTTTAATTAATGGCGGTAGTTATGAATTCAATAATATTGATGAAGCTAAAAACTCTCCTTTAGCTCAACAATTATTCTATCTACCTTTTGTAAAAAAGGTATTTATAACCGCTAATTTCATTGCTATTCAGCGCTATGACATTGTACAATGGGACGATGTTGAAAATGAAGTTAAAGAGCAAATTGAAAAATATTTACAAGAAGGCAATGAGGTTGTAAAAGAAACCACTTCTAAAAAAGAAGCTGTTGAGGTATATGCAGAAGCTACACCAAATCCAGCTGTCATGAAATTTGGAACCAATAAAGCATTGACACAAACAGATGTAGAGTTTCAAAATATAGAAGAAGCCAGTAAATCATCTCCACTAGCACAGGCTATTTTTAATTTCCCTTTTGTAAAAGAAATCTTTATCTCTAAAAATTACATTTCTATTACAAAATACGATATGGTATCATGGGATGAGGTTTATTCTGAAGTTCGTTCTTTTATAAGAACATACCTCCAAGAAGGTAATATCATTATTAAAGAGCTCCCAAAACAACAAACAAAACAAAATGTTGAAATCCCTAAAGAGGAACTTTCCGAAATTTCTGCCAAAATTGTTGATATTTTAAACGAATATATTAAACCCGCAGTTGCTTCCGATGGTGGAAATATTGCTTTTCAATCATACGATGAAACCACAAAGCGCGTAAGTGTTATTCTTCAAGGAGCTTGTAGCGGATGCCCCTCTTCTACAATTACCTTAAAAAATGGGATTGAGACCATGCTAAAAGAAATGCTACCAAATCAAATTAACGAAGTAATCGCAATCAATGGGTAAAACAATAAAACCTTATAAAAATTCCGAATTAGGAAAAAAAGAGCAAGTGGCTAAAATGTTTAATAATATCTCAAAAGATTATGATGGATTAAACAGAGTAATTTCATTTGGCATTGACATTAGCTGGCGCAAAAAAGTAGTTGCTTTGGTAGGTAAGAATAATCCAAAAAAAATATTAGATATTGCTACTGGAACAGGGGATTTAGCCATTATGCTTGCAAAAACAAATCCTGATAAAATAATTGGATTGGACATCTCAGAAGGAATGCTAGAAGTTGGTAAACAAAAAATCCTTAACGCTAAATTAGCAAACACTATTGAAATGGTTGTTGGTGACTCCGAAAATATGCCTTTCGACAATGATACTTTTGACGCAATTACCGTTTCTTTTGGCGTTAGAAATTTTGAAAATCTCGACAAAGGACTAAAAGAAATAAAGCGAGTTTTAAAGCCAGGAGGAACCTTTGTTGTTTTAGAAACTTCAAACCCTACTAAGTTTCCATTTAAGCAAGGCTATCAATTTTACACTTCTTTTATTCTTCCTTTTATAGGGAAACTTTTTTCAAAAGATAAAGTTGCTTACTCTTATTTATCGGAAAGTGCAAATTCTTTCCCCTTCGGAAAAGAATTCAACAATATTTTAGAAAAAAATGGGTTTAAGAATGCAAAGAATCAACCTGTAACGTTTGGCGTTGCTTCAATATATACTTCTACAAAATAATATGTTAAAAAAACTTTTTACTTTCAGTTTTTTACTACTAGTAATTAATAATACTTTTTCTCAAAGAGAAAAAGTATTGAACCTTCCTAGTTTTGACAAACCTCTTTTTCATTATGGTTTCTACCTAGGGCTTAACAATAATGGCTACAAAATAGCATACAAACCAAGTAACATTAGTAATCCGAATGTCAAAGTTGAATCTTCAATAGGTTTTAATGTTGGTTTAATTGCTGATTTGAGGTTACACGATAATGTGAACCTTCGATTCGAGCCAGGGCTAATGTCTAATACAAAAACGCTTATTTTTGATCATATTCCTGGCACAAATGAAAATATAAGAACTAGAGAAGTTGGAGCTACTTACTTACATCTTCCTCTAATTTTTAAATTTAGCACCAATAGGCTTAATAATTTTAGGCCTTATGTTTTGGGTGGTATTTCATATGACTACAATTTTTCTAGTAATGAGAAAAATAGCAATGATAATTCTTCAGGAGAATTTAGAGCTACCTCAAGTAATTTCATGTATGAAATAGGAATCGGTGTAGATTTTTATTTAAATTATTTTAAATTCTCTCCTTCTATAAGGGGAGTATTTGCCCTAAACAATGAATTAAAATACGATAATTCTTCTCCTAGCCAATGGACAGATCCTATAGATTTCTTAGGTACTCGTGGAGTATTTCTACATTTATCTTTTGAATAAAGACAAATTCTCAATTCAAAGTTATTTCAATAAAAGTTCTAAAAAATTAGGATAAAAAATAAAGAAAGGTTGCTTGTAAGCAACCTTTCTAGCTCTAAGAGCTTTTCTATATATTCAAAGATAATAGATGTCCCCCGAAATCTACCTCTTCATATAATAAGACACCATTTTCTTTTTTAAGTCACATTCTAATACAAAAAAAGAAGACTATAAATAGTCTTCTTTTAAATGTAAAGATTACTCCTTACCTATAAGATAGAAGTCCCCCGAAATCTATCGTTTTATTGTTATTTCCACGTATATAATTGGCAAATATATAAAAAGTATATAACTATTAACTACTTTTTAACAACTATTTTATTATCAACAATGTGTTTTATAGGCAATACTACCTTTCCATTGGTCGTTTTTAACACTAGACAAATATTATCTATAGCAATTACAACCCCTTCAACCTCATCATTCACCACAATTTCATCTCCTATCCCTATATTTTTTCTAGAATAATATCCAAAGAGTAATCTCTTAATCACATCTCTCGATCCTAAACCAAAGGCTATTGTAAAGGCTAATAAAATAGATCCTATTATAAGAGTTAAGTTACTTTTGATAACACTTGTATCTACCCCTGCTTGATCTAATGCCGTTATTGACAGGAACACTACTATCAAATAGAACGCAATATTTCCTACTAAATTTCCTCCTGTAATATCTAGCGACTTGAACATTGATTGAATAGACTTCTTCACAACAGTTCCTAGATAAGCTCCTCCTACGAAAATACCAAGAGCAGTTAATAACCTAGGTAAATAAGCAAAAAAGCTTTGAATTCCATTAGAAATTGCAGTCAAACCAAACATCTCAGCTCCTGCTAAAACAAAGACTAAAATTAAAAACCATTTTAGAACTCCTAAAATAACCTTCGTTAATACAATATTTATTGTCGTATCTCCGAAAATCTTTGTTTGGCTTAATTTTTTAGACCATTCATCTATATTGGTTTTCGCTAAAATTTTTCTCAATACATAAATAAAAACTCGAATAAATAACCATGCAAATACTACAAATCCTATAAATTTAAGTACTGTTGGTAAAGATTCTAAAATGTCTTCAAAGATTTTTTGAAAAGGCTTTAATACCTCTGCTTGTAATGCCATTATTATAATATTATTTTAGTAGTTAGTTTAGCGTTATTAGTTACCATCTTCTTTTCCTTTTTTCTTTTTTTGAAATCCTCCTCCTAATATATCCCCAATCGTATTCGGGTATTTTACTACAAATAAGTCTGCTACATCTATCGTAAGTTTTATCATTGCTACATCATTAAGTACTTTTTCTTTAAGTACTTTTGGCACCTCCTCATTATGTAATATTTTTTTGAACGGGTTTTCCATGATTACAACTCTTGATATACTTTTACTACTCTTTCTTTTGCTCTTTTAACTCTCATTTTTACAGCGCTCTCTCCTATACTTAACGCTTCTGATATTTCTTTCACAGACATGTCGTCTTGATATTTCATTAGTAAAATCATTTTTTCTTTTGGCTCTATCAATTCCAGTGCTTTCGCTAATTTATCAGATTTTAACTCAAATAAAGCAGCGTCATCAATTTCATCTTCATCAGATTCTTCTTTAATCACATCTGTAACAACAGTAACTTTCTCTTTTTTCTTATTTGAATTTCTCTGTACATAATTTACACAAAAATTATACGTAAAAGAATATAGCCATGTAGAAAATTTAGAGTTTCCTTTAAAGCTCCTCAATTTAACAAAAAGCTTAATAAACACATCATGTGTAAGATCTTGAGCTTCCTCTTTATTTCTAGAGAAACCATAACACTTATTATAAACAACAGTAGCGTACCTATCGTATAAAACAGCAAACAAATGGGTATCATTCGCTTCAACTATTTTAGAAACCAATTCTTCATCGCTTAGTTTATTCACTTCAAGTGTCTTCAATCAGGTAGTTAATTTATAAGTAGTTTGTTTTAATTAGACACTTTTTATTTCAAAGAGTCACTTCTTCTTAAAAAATTTATCGAAAATAACTTTTATAAAACAACTTTCCTATAAAAAATATTTTTTTTTGTAACATTTTTAAACCTTTCTTCGTATAAGTAATTGTATAAGGAATATTAATCGTTAAAATTTTACCGATACTAGATGAGACAACTTAAGATTACAAAGCAAGTTACCAATAGAGAAACCGCATCTTTAGATAAGTATTTGCAAGAAATAGGAAAAGTAGATTTAATTACCGCAGACATGGAGGTTGAGCTAGCTCAGCGTATTAAAGCCGGAGACCAAGTTGCTTTAGAAAAACTAACAAAAGCCAATTTACGTTTCGTAGTATCTGTAGCTAAGCAATATCAAAACCAAGGATTGACACTACCCGATTTAATTAATGAAGGAAATTTAGGTTTAATTAAAGCAGCTAAGCGTTTTGATGAAACTCGCGGTTTTAAATTTATATCTTACGCTGTTTGGTGGATTCGTCAATCAATTTTACAAGCCTTAGCTGAACAGTCTCGTATCGTTCGATTACCCTTAAATAAAATTGGTTCTATTAATAAAATTAATAAAATGTACGCTTTTCTAGAACAAGAAAATGAGCGTCCACCAAGTGCTGAAGAAATTGCTAAAAAGCTTGACATGACTGTTAATGATGTCAAAGAATCTATGAAAAACTCTGGTCGTCATGTATCAATGGATGCCCCTTTAATAGAAGGTGAAGATTCTAACTTATACGATGTACTAAACTCAGGAGAATCACCAAACCCAGACAAAACATTACTACATGAGTCTTTACGCATTGAAATTAATCGTGCTTTAGAAACATTAACTCCCCGTGAAGCCGACGTTGTAAAACTATATTTCGGTTTAGGAGAACACCAACCTATGACTTTAGAAGAAATTGGAGAAACTTTTGACTTGACTCGCGAGCGTGTTCGACAAATTAAAGAAAAAGCTATTCGTAGATTAAAACATACTTCTAGAAGTAAAATTTTAATGACTTATTTAGGCTAAAACATATACAGTAACAAATAGTTGTCATAACTATTCGTTTTTTGATTAATGAAAACTCTCAATTACTTTGGGAGTTTTCTCTTTTTATACTGTCTGTATTATTATACTCTTTATAAATATCTACTTAATTATTTTATATAGCTCCACCCTATTATCAGTCCATTTGCTAAGGCTAACCTAACGAAAAAGAATCAAAGTATCTCTAAAATTTTATAATACCAATAGTATTATAACTATTTTTGCGAAAAACAACAATACAACAAATGAAAAAACTTATTGCACCCTCTGTTTTGGCCGCCGATTTCGGAAATTTACAAAGAGATATTGAAATGGTAAATAATAGCGATGCTGATTGGTTTCATATTGACATCATGGATGGCGTTTTCGTTCCTAATATTTCTTTTGGAATGCCTGTTTTAAAAGCTATTTCAAAATATGCAAACAAAACAATTGATGTACACCTAATGATTACAGATCCTGACCGATACATACAAACTTTTGCTGATTTAGGAGCTGATATCTTAACGGTTCATTACGAAGCCTGTACTCATTTACATAGAACTATACAAGCCATAAAAGCAACTGGAATGAAAGCGGGAGTTGCTTTAAATCCTCACACTCCAATAGCTGTTCTAGAAGATATTATTACTGACTTAGATTTAGTATGTATTATGAGTGTTAATCCAGGATTTGGCGGACAGTCTTTCATTGAAAACACTTATAAAAAGGTGCATCAATTAAAGCATTTAATTGAATTCTCAAATGCCCCTACTCAAATAGAAATAGATGGTGGTGTTACTAATAAAAATGCCAACCAACTCATTGAAGCTGGTGCTGATGTTTTAGTTGCTGGAAGCTATGTTTTCAAAAGTGAAAACCCTACAGAAACCATTTCTGAACTCAAACTTCTGATCAATTAATTGTATAAAAAGGGACCTTTATTTTTTAAGTAAAGGTCTTTTTTATAAAATACAAATTAAAAAGTATTCATAATACTTTGCAATTCTTTTTTATCCAATATAGTAATGCTCTTCCCTTTTAATCCTATAACTTCTTTCTTTTTAAACTCGGAAAGTAGTCGAATAGCTGACTCTGTGGCGGTACCAATAACATTTGCTATATCTTCTCTAGAAAAATGAACCTTTATAGCTCCATCATCATCTTTTTCAAATCTTTCATCTAAATATAATAATGTAGCCGCCAAACGTTGCTTGACCGTCTTTTGAGCCATATCCACAATTACATTATCCGCATTCTTAAGAGATAAAGCCATATTTTTTAAAACATCCATTGTAAATTTAGGATTGTTTTCAAGATCTTTTATAATCTCTTCCTTAGGTATAAAACATACCTTCATATCATTAACAGCAACTGCTTTTAAATTAGAGGCTTCATTATTGATTAAGCTACGCTCTCCTAATAAATCCCCTTTTTTTATTAAATGAACAATTTGATCTCGTCCATTATCACTCATTTTAGAGACCTTACAAATACCATCTCTAACACAAAAAACCCCATTAATATGCTCTCCTTCATCAAATAAAACTTCTCCTTTTTTTATTGTTTTAGAAGTTTTACATCCAGAAATCCTAATCAATTCATCTTTTGTTAGCGACCTTAAAGAATTAAATTGTCGAATAATACATTGTTCACATTTTCCCATAATAGCTCCCCCTTTTAGCTTTACTACAAAGGTAACTAAAAGCTGATAAATATCATGTTTTTATTATGAATGTTATCGCATCTTTGCAACAGGCAAAAGAGTAAATATGGAAAGCACAAAATGTTTTCATTGTGGGAATAACTGCGATACAAAGACAATTGCAGTACAGGAGAAGTTTTTTTGTTGTAATGGTTGCAAAGCTGTTTTTGAAATTTTTTCAGAAAACGACTTAACTTCTTACTATGATTTCCAAAAAAATCCTGGAGCCATTCCTGAAAATACTCAAGGAAAATATGACTTTCTCGAAAACACTACTATTGTTAGCAAGTTGCTAGAGTTTAATGATGGAAATATTCATGTAATCAACCTTTACATTCCTCATATACACTGTAGCTCTTGCATTTGGGTGTTAGAAAATTTGTACAAATTAAAATCAAGTATCTCTTCCTCTCAAGTAAATTTTCCTAAAAAAACCGTTCGAATAACCTATAATACTGATACTTCTTCTTTAAAAGATATTGTTTTATTATTAAGTGCTATTGGATACGAGCCTTATATTTCCTTAGAAGATTATGAAGTTGGAAAAAAAACAATTGATAGAAGTTTAACTTACAAACTGGGCGTTTCTGGATTTGCCTTTGGTAATGTTATGTTTCTTTCTTTTCCTGAATACTTTGAGGTTTCAGAATTTTGGCTAGAGCAATACAAAGAAATTTTCCGCTGGTTAATGTTTTTCTTCTCTTTACCCGTGGTTTTTTATGCTTCTCAAGATTATTTTATTTCAGCATACAAAGGAGTACGTTCTAAAATTTTAAATATAGATGTTCCAATTGCTTTAGGAATTAGCGTATTATTTATTAGAAGTTCTTTGGAAATCATCTTTGACTTAGGAACTGGCTTTTTCGATAGTTTAACAGGACTAGTATTTTTCTTATTACTAGGGAAATTCTTCCAACAAAAAACGTATAATTTTCTATCTTTTGAACGCGATTACAAATCGTACTTCCCTATTGCCGTAACCAAAATTAAAAGCAAAGGAGAAGAAACAAGTACCCAAATATATGAGATAAAAAAAGGAGATAGATTACTTATTAGAAATCAGGAGTTGATTCCTGTTGATGGTATTCTAATAAAGGGGGAAGCTAAAATAGATTATAGTTTTGTTACTGGAGAAGCTCTTCCTGTTATTAAAAAATCAGGAGATAAGCTATTTGCCGGAGGGAAACAACTATCCAATAATATAGAAATGGAGGTATTAACTTCTGTTTCTCAAAGTTACTTAACACAGTTATGGAGTAATGATGTCTTTAAGAAAGATAAAAACTCCTCTTTTAAAACACTAACGGATAAAATTAGCCAACATTTCACCGTAACTATTTTAGCAATTGCTTTTATTGCTGCTGCTTTTTGGGTTTACCATGATATTAACAAAGCCATAAACGTATTTACCGCTGTACTTATTATTGCTTGCCCTTGTGCAATCGCTCTTGCTGCTCCATTTACCTTAGGGAACATACTTCGTATTTTGGGAAAAAAGAAATGCTATTTAAAAAATGCAACAGTAGTTGAGCAACTTGCTACAACCAATACTATTATTTTTGATAAAACAGGAACACTTACAACTACTAAGGAGCATCAAATTCATTACCAAGGAACCCCTCTAAATAAAGTTCAATTATCCGTATTAAAAGGCACCCTCAGAGCATCTAATCATCCTTTAAGTAGAATGTTATATAACTCTTTAGTTGATAAGCCTGCTAAAATTGATAATTTTGAAGAATATACAGGAAAAGGAATCGTTGCTAATTCTCAAAAAACAAGCATTAAAATAGGATCCTCTGCTTTTGTTAAAAAAAGTGCTGAGCAAAATAATTTAGATACTTCCGTTCATATTAATATCAATGGGGAATACAAGGGGAAATACATTTTCAAAAATGCATATCGAAATGGCGTAAAAGAACTCTTTTCTAAATTGAATAAAAATTTTGATTTAGCAATAGTTTCTGGAGATAATGAAGGGGAGAAAGAATATTTAAAAAGAATACTTCCTAAAAACACATTACTCTTATTCAATCAAAAACCTAAAGATAAGCTATGCCATGTAAAAAAATTACAAAAAGAAGGTAAAAGTGTTATTATGATTGGTGATGGTCTTAACGATGCTGGAGCCCTAGCACAAAGTAATGTAGGGATTGCCTTATCTGAAAATATCAACATTTTTTCTCCTGCTTGTGACGCTATTTTAGATGCTTCAAAATTCCATCAAATTCCCAATTATATCCAAATAGCTAAAAAAGCTATACGAGTTATTAAATATAGCTTTTTACTATCTTTACTGTATAATATAATCGGGCTATATTTTGCTACAACAGGGCAATTAAAACCTGTAATTGCAGCTATTTTAATGCCTTTAAGCTCTATCAGTATCGTTATATTTACAACAATAACAACCAACATTTTAGGTAAAAAAATTAATTAAAAAGCATGAATATAAACAAATATATAGATCACACTTTATTAAAAGCTACCGCAACAGAAAAAGACATTATAAACTTATGCAATGAAGCTAAAATTCATCAGTTTTATGCTGTTTGCGTAAATGGCTCTTACGTTGAACTAGCTAAAAAAGAATTAGCAAATTCCAATGTAAAAATAGCCGCTGTAATTGGCTTTCCTTTAGGGGCTATGACCACCGAAGCTAAAGTTTTTGAAGCTAAAGACTGTATTCTTAAAGGGGCTTCTGAAATTGATATGGTTATAAATGTAGGAAAGCTTTTAGATGGAGCATATGATTATGTAGAAAATGAAATTCGAACAATAAAAAATAGTATCGGTAAAAATACGTTAAAGGTTATTTTTGAAAACTGTTATCTCTCAAAAGAGCACATCAAAAAAGTTTCTCAATTAGCAATAGATGCTGGAGCAGACTTTATTAAAACATCTACTGGGTTCGGTACTAATGGAGCTACTCTTGAAGATGTACTATTAATGAAAGAAGTGGTTACTGATAAAGTACAAATAAAAGCGGCTGGAGGGGTTAGAGATAACGACATCGCTAAAAAATATATTGCTTTAGGGGTTACTAGGTTAGGCACCTCATCAGGCGTATCTTTAGTTACTACAGGCATCGCAGACACAAATCAATACTAAAATTAAAATGAGCATACATATTAAAGCAAAAAAAGGTGATATTGCAGAAACGGTTTTATTACCTGGTGACCCTATGAGGGCGAAATGGATTGCAGAAACTTTTTTAAAAAACCCCACCTGTTATAATGATGTTAGAGGAATGCTAGGTTTTACAGGGATTTACCAAGGAAAACGCATTTCTGTACAAGGAACAGGAATGGGCATTCCTTCTACTTTAATTTATACGCATGAATTAATTACCGAATATGGCGTCAAAAATTTAATTAGGGTAGGATCAGCAGGCTCTTATCAAAAAGAAATAAAAATTAGAGACATTGTTATTGCCATGGCAGCATCTACTAACTCAGGGCTAAACACCATTCGTTTCAACGGTGCTGACTATGCGGCTACCGCTAGTTTTACTTTATTTCAAAAAGCTTTAGCCATTGCTAGTAAAAAAAATATTACGATTAAAGCAGGAAATATATTAAGCTCTGACGAGTTCTATGCTGATGAATTTGAAAGCTATAAAAAATGGGCTGAATATGGAGTGCTTTGCGTGGAAATGGAAACAAATGGATTATATACCGTAGCCGCAAAACATAAAGTAAATGCGTTGTCTATTTTAACTATTTCAGACAGCTTAGTTACAGGAGAAAGAACAAGCTCTAGTGAAAGAGAGCAAACATTTAAAGAAATGATAGAAATCGCTTTAGGAATTGCTTAAAACTCCTCCTAATAATTTTCTATTTAAAGACCAAACTGTATCAAGAATATGAATTCACTTATACAAAAATACAATATCCCTGGACCTAGATACACGAGTTATCCTACTGTTCCTTATTGGGATAATGGTACTTTTTCAAAAGAGAAATGGATCAAAACTTTTCAACAATCATTTGCTGAAAGTAATGCTAGTGAGGGAATTAGCTTATATATTCATTTACCATTTTGTGAGAGTTTATGTACATTCTGTGCCTGCCATAAGCATATTACAAAACGTCATGAAGTGGAAGAATCATATATTGATACAGTTTTAAAAGAATGGGAACTGTACCGCAACTTAGCCAAAGAAACACCTGTTATTAAAGAAATTCACTTAGGTGGTGGTACTCCTACTTTTTTTGCTTCGGAACAACTAAAAAAATTAATTGACGGAATATTTTCTAAAAGTAAAAAACACCAAAATTATGAGTTTAGTTTTGAAGGTCACCCAAATAATACTTCTAAAAACCATCTACAAACTTTATATGATTTAGGGTTTACTCGTGTTAGTTTTGGCGTGCAAGATTATAATATAAAGGTACAAAAAGCTATTCATAGAGTTCAACCTTTTAAAAATGTTCAAAAGGTTCACCACTGGGCGAAAGAAATTGGATATCATTCTATCAGCCATGATTTGGTTTTCGGACTCCCTTTTCAAACGAAGGAAAATGTAATCCATACAATTCATAAAACCAAAGAATTACAACCCGATAGAATTTCTTTTTACAGCTATGCTCACGTTCCTTGGGTTAAAGGGGTTGGGCAAAGAGGTTTTAAAGAAGCCGATTTGCCAAAAGATGATCAGAAGCGCGAGCTTTACGAAATAGGAAAAGAATTATTTTCGGAAATGGGGTATATTGAAATAGGTATGGATCACTTTGCCTTACCTACAGACAGCCTATATAAAGCTACGCAAGATAAAACTCTTCATAGAAACTTTATGGGATATACTGCTAACAAAACACAGCTTATGATAGGACTCGGAATGTCATCAATATCAGATTCTTGGTACGGATTTGCTCAAAATGCAAAAACAATAAAAGAATACCAAAGCATCGTAAACAATGGGGAAATTCCAATATTTAAAGGACATATATTATCTGAAGAAGATGTAATTATACGAAAACATATCCTAAATATTATGTGCCACTTTACCACTTCTTGGCAGCCAGAAAACTTACAAATTCAAGATATTCAAGTACATCTAAACAAACTTCAAGAAATGATTTCCGATGGATTAGTTATTGTAAACTCTAATAACTTAACTGTTCCTGAAAAGGCTAGGCCCTACGTACGAAATATTTGCATGGCTTTTGATAAAAAGCTCCACAAAAAGCAACCTAAGGCTAAATTATTTTCAATGACTATTTAATTTTTTATACTTAAATGTTGATAATTATTACTTCCTTTTTTCCCTATCAACTTCACATAATACCAAATTTCTTTTCTAATATTCAACAAAAAATTTAATGCAATAGTTCTTTTTAGGAACATAATTACTTCTAGTTTTGGCTTCCCCTTTTAAGACAAAATAATTTCGTTCTTACTATCGAATTGATGTTAAAAAAACACCATAAAAAATCGTGTACCAATCAAAATAAAACAATTAACAACATAAAAGTGTACGAAAACTTTATCCCTTCTAAAAAAACTTATACCACTCCTTATTCCAATTTCCTGTCTCATACAAACAACACAGTAATCAGTTATTTTTTTAAAAGAAAAACATAAAATTTATTGATAATTCACAGGAAAACTAAGCATTTGTTAATATGCCTACTTAAAGCGATATGCCCATCTCCTTGAAACTTTGCTACTAAATCTTTTAGTTCTACCTCTTCTCAAATAAAAATTTCTGTTGGTCAATTCAAGTTTTTACCCATCCTTTCAAATACGCATCATACAAAATAAATGCACTCTAAATTCTAAAGAAGGGAATAGTGTCATGCTTCTGTCATAAAATTAAACTTGAAAGACAAACAATCTGAAAAACATTGTAAAAACGAAATGATAGTTTTTCTAACTCTTAAAGCCCTCTTCCTCATCAAAAAGAATAATTATTGGCTAAAAAGTACATTCCTTCCTCTTACAAAACCTAACCTTCCACGGAGATAGAATCTAGTCCGTAATAAATTTTGAAAACTTTGTTCACTTTTTATAATACAAAAGTTTTAAAACATGACAAATATCATATTTAAAAAAAAGACCTCCCTTTACCTTTGTCATACAATTATTAGGGGGGCACATGAGCGTAATTTACTTACTACTTACACTAAGTATTTTAGTGGCAATTATATTTTTTATTGCATTTATTATATCTGTAAAAGAAGGACAATATGATGATCCATACACTCCTTCGGTTCGTATGCTTTTTGATGATGAGTTAGTCAAAGATAAAACAACAACTAAAATTGCTCCCTCTTTAAAACAGTTAAAAGGAGAACGAAAATAACTAACAATAGATATTAAAATCAAACAAATTATGGAACTGCAACAATTTTATTATGATAATAAAATCGTAAAAAAATTCATTTATGCCACATTGCTCTGGGGGATTGTAGGCTTTTCAGTAGGGCTGCTACTAGCTTTTATGTTTTTATTCCCAAATATTACTGACGGAATTTCATGGCTAAGCTTTGGTCGTTTACGCCCATTGCATACCAATGCCGTAATTTTTGCATTTGTAGGAAACGCTATTTTCGCTGGAGTTTACTATTCATTGCAACGGCTACTAAAAGCCAGAATGGCAAGTGATTTTTTAAGTAATTTTAATTTTTGGGGGTGGCAATTGATAATAGTCGCCGCTGCAATCACACTTCCTTTAGGATACACCAGTTCAAAAGAATATGCTGAATTAGAATGGCCTATTGACATTGCTATTGCTCTTGTTTGGGTTGCCTTTGGTGTAAATATGATTTGGACCATTCTTCAAAGGAGGCAGAGACATTTATATGTAGCTATTTGGTTTTATTTAGGTACTTTTGTTACAGTAGCTGTGCTACATATTTTTAACAGTCTAGCGCTTCCTGTAAGTTTTTTAAAAAGTTACTCTGTGTATGCAGGAGTTCAAGATGCTCTTGTACAATGGTGGTATGGGCATAACGCTGTGGCTTTTTTCTTAACCACACCTTTTTTAGGTCTCATGTACTATTTTGTTCCTAAGGCCGCAAATCGTCCTGTGTATTCATATAGGTTATCCATTGTTCACTTTTGGTCTTTAATTTTTATTTATATATGGGCTGGCCCTCATCATTTATTATACACTTCATTACCTGATTGGGCTCAAAATTTAGGAGTTGCTTTCTCTGTAATGCTAATTGCTCCTTCTTGGGGAGGTATGATTAACGGATTGTTAACCTTACGTGGTGCTTGGGATAAAGTGCGTGTAGATCCTGTGCTAAAATTTATGGTAGTAGCTATAACAGGTTATGGTATGGCTACGTTTGAAGGGCCTATGCTATCTTTAAAAAATGTAAATGCAATCGCTCATTTTAGTGATTGGATTATTGCTCATGTACACGTTGGTGCCTTAGCTTGGAATGGCTTTTTAACTTTTGGTATGCTTTACTGGCTAATTCCAAGAATGTTCAAAACCAAGCTCTACTCAGTAACGTTAGCTAATTTTCATTTCTGGATTGGAACATTAGGAATTATCATGTATGCTTTACCTATGTACGTTGCAGGTTTTGTACAAGCATCTATGTGGAAACAATTTAATCCTGATGGTACTTTAACTTATGGAAACTTCTTAGAAACTGTAAACGAAATTATACCAATGTATTGGATGCGTGCTATTGGAGGTAGCTTATTTATTATAGGTGCTTTTGTAATGCTATACAACATTATAAGAACAGTAAAATCAGGTAGTAATGTTACCGATGAACTAGCCGAAGCTCCTGCATTAACTAAAATATCTAAATACAAAACAAAAGGAGAAACTTGGCATACTTGGTTAGAAAGAAAACCTATTAAGCTAACTATATATGCTACTATTGCAATCTTAATTGGAGGAATCGTGCAAATTATTCCTACTCTATTAGTCAAATCAAATATTCCGACCATTACCAGCGTAAAGCCTTATTCTCCTCTAGAACTAGAGGGTAGAGATTTGTATATACGAGAAGGCTGCGTTGGCTGCCACTCACAAATGATTCGCCCATTTAGAAGTGAAGTTGAACGTTATGGCGAATACGCAAAGGCAGGTGAGTTTGTATATGACCATCCATTTTTGTGGGGATCTAAACGTACTGGACCTGATTTATTAAGAGTTGGTGGTAAGTATTCTGATAATTGGCACTTAAACCATATGTATGACCCACAAAGCACTTCTTCTGGCTCTATTATGCCAGCTTATCAATGGTTAATCAGAAATAGATTAGATAAAAGCAATACTCAAGAAAAGATGAGAGCAATGGTGAGTTTAGGAGTTCCTTATACTGAAGATGATATTGCTAATGCAACTGCTAATATGGAAGCACAAAGCTTAAAAATTCAGGAAAACTTATATGCCGATCCTGATTTTGCTAAAAGTTATGAAGCTGATAAGCAATATGCAAAGGAAAGCGGCTTACCTTTTATTGAAATGAAAGATAGAGAAATCGTTGCTTTAATAGCTTACTTACAACGGTTAGGTACAGATATTAAAGTTAAAGATGTAAAAGATCAATTAACCTCTCAAAACTAAATACATGTTAAAGTTTGTAAAAAACCATATGGAGAGCATTACTGGTATTGAAATATACCCAATGATATCATTAACTATTTTCTTTACATTTTTTGTAATATTATTTTGGTGGGTAGCTACCGCTAAAAAAGATTACATAAAAAAAGTAAGCAACTTACCTTTAGATAATTAGTAAAAAATTAATACGATGAAGAAATATTTTCAATCTATAGCTTATATCGCTTTTATTACCTTTAGCCTTATAGCAATTATAACAGCCATTACTTCGTATAAAAACCCTTTTAGTCTATATGAAAATCCATTAGTTTGGATAGCCATTATTACGCTTGCTCTAGTAATTTTCTTTAAAGAGCTATTAAATATCATTGCTCAAAAGAAAGCTGAGGAACTTTTAATGGAAAAGCAAGGAATTAACCCAAAAGATATAGATCATTGGGCTTGGATCAAAAAGCTAATAAAAAAATGGACGGAAGCAAAGGCAGTTGATGAAGAAGAAGAAATTATACTAGATCATAATTACGATGGTATCAAAGAACTTGATAATAATTTACCACCATGGTGGGTATATATGTTTTATGCTACGATTATTTTTGGTGTTATCTATTTAGTTAGGTATGAATTATTAGGTGCTGATAATCAAACAATGGAATATAAAAAATCAGTAGCAACAGCAAACAAAGAGCTGGCTATTTACAAATCAACTTCAAAAGAAACTATTATTGATGCTGAAACGGTTACAGTGCTAAGTAACGAAACTGATTTAAGTAGAGGAAAAGCGGTGTACACTCTTAACTGCGTAGCTTGTCACATGGCTGATGGAGGCGGCGGTATTGGCCCCAACTTAGTGGATAAGTATTGGATTCTAGGCGGTGGTATTAAGAATATTTTTAATACTATTTCAAATGGGGGTAGAGATGGTAAAGGTATGATTGCTTGGGGTAAAACACTAAAGCCTAAAGATATTCAAAAGGTAGCTAGCTATATCATATCCTTACAAGGAACTACACCTGCTAAACCCAAAGCTCCTCAAGGAGATATTTATAACGAAGAATAATTTGGTTTTTTAATAATTGGCAATGGAAACACCCAAAAACGAACAATTTAGAGACAGTATAGGAACTATCAATAAAGAGGGAAAACGTTCTTGGGTGTATCCTAAGAAACCTAATGGAAAACTTTATAAGTATAGGTCTTATACAAGTTATTTCTTACTCTTCTTTCTAATTGCAGCTCCTTTTCTTAAAATCAAAGGAAATCAATTCTTGTTATTCAATGTACTAGAACGTAAGTTTAATGTTTTTGGGTTTCCTTTTTGGCCCCAAGATTTTCATCTACTAGTTATATCAATGATTATAGGTGTTGTTTTTGTTATTCTTTTTACAGTTGTTTTTGGTCGTATCTTTTGCGGATGGATTTGCCCTCAAACCATTTTCTTAGAAATGGTTTTTAGAAAAATTGAATATTGGATTGATGGGGATAGAGGGAAACAAATTCGATTAGACAAACAGGCTTGGAATAGCGAGAAAATAAGAAAGCGACTTTTAAAATGGTTCATTTTCTTTATCATTTCGTTTTTGATTGCAAATGTTTTTCTTGCTTATTTAATAGGAAGCGACCTCCTCATTAAATACATCACTGGAAATCCATTTCACCATATAAGTACCTTAATATCCTTATTAATTTTTACAGGTGTCTTCTACTTTATTTTTGTGTGGTTCAGAGAGCAAGTCTGTATTATTGCCTGTCCGTATGGAAGATTGCAAGGAGTATTGTTAGACAATAAAACTATTAATGTTGCTTATGATTATGTAAGAGGCGAAGGCAAAGGGGGAAGAGCTAAATTCAATAAAAAAGAAAACAGAGCCAGCTCTGGAAAAGGAGATTGTATTGACTGCCTTCAATGCGTTCATGTTTGCCCTACAGGAATCGATATTAGAAATGGTACTCAGTTGGAATGTGTTAACTGCACTGCTTGTATAGATGAATGTGATCATATTATGGAAAAAGTAGGTTTTCAAAAAGGGTTAATTCGCTACGCTAGCGAAGAAAATATAGCAAAAAAAACACCTTTTAAATTTTCGACTAGAATGAAGGGATACTCAGCAGTACTTTGTATTTTAATTGGAGTACTCACAGGAATGCTTTTTCTTAGGAATGATGTTGAGGCTACGATTCTTCGGTTACCCGGGCAGCTATACCAACACAAAGAAAATGGGATTATCAGTAATATTTACACTTACAAAGTTATCAATAAAACTACGAAAGAGATGAACAACGTTAGTTATAAATTACTATCTCATCAAGGAAAAATTGAAATAGTTACACATCAAAATTTTAGTATTCCTAAGCAAGGATTGGCAGAAGGCACCTTATTCATTGAACTACACCAATCAGCATTAAAAAGAGAAAAAGTAACCTTAGAAATAGGAGTATATGCTGGTACTAACTTAATAGAAACCACTACTACTAACTTTCTAGGGCCAAGAAGCTATAGATAATCATTATAAAAGTCTTAAAAATGAAATTAAACTGGGGAACAGGTATCGTAATCGCAATCATTGGCTTTATAGGCTTTATCATGTATTTTGTAATTACTATGAGTACTGGTAAAGATTACAACCATGATTTAGTATCGGATAAATATTATCAAAAAGAATTAGAATATCAAAATAATATCAACGCTGCAAAAAATGCACAAGCTCTAAAAGAACGTATTAAAATAAAAAAGACGCTGGAGGGGATAAGAATCTTTTTTCCTGCCAGTTTTAAGCTAGAAGATATTCAAGGAAAAGTGTTCCTATACAGACCATCTAATAAGCAACTGGATTTTGAAATTCCTATTTCTTTTTCCAAACCATATTTGCTCGTGCCTGAGAACCGTTTATTAGATGGTCGTTGGAACATTACGGTATCATGGAACTATAAAAATAAAGATTACTTATATCAAAAAGAATTCATCTACTAATGTTTTTATCAGCATTTATATTTGGCTTACTAGGAAGTTTACATTGTATAGGAATGTGTGGCCCTATCGCATTTATGCTTCCGATAAGTGCCTCCAATAAGGCAACCCAAGTCTTGCAAATAACAAGCTATCATCTTGGCAGACTTTTCACCTACAGCCTTATTGGCTTATTATTTGGCTTGTTGGGTAAAGGGTTTTATTTCTTTGGTTTTCAGCAGCAACTTTCAATCATTGTTGGTTTTTCAATGATTTTTATCACTCTTGCTCCCAAAACCTTCCAAAAATATAACTTTTTCAAACCTGTTAATAGAGGTATGCTTAAAATAAAATCGTCTTTAGGAAAGGAATTAAAAAAGAAAGGAAACGATACTTTTTTTACAATAGGCTTTTTAAATGGGTTTTTACCTTGTGGATTAATATACATGGCCATATTTGGTGCTTTAGCTACCACAAATGCTTTATCAGGTAGCCTATATATGTTTCTATTCGGCTTAGGAACGATTCCTTTAATGAGTTCTGTGGTGTATCTAGGTAATTTCACAACTGGATTTGTAAGAAAAAAAATTCAAAAAATAATCCCCTACGCTGTCGTACTAATAGGAATATTATTTATTCTTAGGGGGTTAGGACTAGGAATTCCTTATATATCTCCCTTGCCTAATTTAAACTTCATAACTAATGCACAGCTATGCCATTAAAAGTATTATGTCATAACTATTCTTTAAACATAAAAATCATGAAATAAAATCAATAGCTACTTTAGCACTATTCTTTACCGCACCATATTAAATAAAAAATGAATGTTGTAAAAAACAGTTTTGATGCCACTAAAAATTAAAGGTATATTAACGTAAAACGTTTTATTACATTTATTAGAAAAACCTTACCTGCGAGGTATATATGAAATAACATGCTGCTAAGCTGAAAAGAAAAAGTAAATACTGGCATAATGAGGCAACCTATAACAATAAGCACCTTATTAAAACTTGTAGAAACAGCAAATAAAAACAATATCGTACTTAAAATAACAAGTAAGAATACTCTTGGAAATAGATTTAGAGGAACTTCTAGTAACAAAAACTGTATAAGCTATGCTAAAACAGGAAAGGCATTCGCAAAAAGAATCTTAAAAAAGTTTTCTAGCAGGTATTAAACATACACTAAATTCTTTAAGATTTATCAACAATGTAATTATTTCTAAAAAAGTCAAAATAATATGTGTTTCTACCCTCTTTATTTCGATCTTCTAAATTATTTTTCTTCTTATTTACAGTAAATAGGCAAAGAAAAGAGGCTGTCTTTTCAGGCAGCCTCTTTCTTTGCATAAAGTAATGCTATAAACTACTTCTTAACTACTGATATTGTTTGCTTTGCATCAGCAGTAATCATCTCTATAAAATAAAGACCTTTCAAATCATCTAAAGGCAATACTATATCATTTGCATTTCTATACAATGAATTATGTAATAAACGCCCTTGAGCATCAGACACCTTAATTGTTACCTCTGGTAATGGTAAACTAAAATTAACTGTAACCGATGTAGATGTTGTTGGATTCGGATAAGCGTTTACTACAACTCCTAAAGGAATAGTGTTATCATTCGTATCAGGAGCAACTCCTTCTCCTTCTCCTTCTCCTTCTCCTTCTCCTTCTCCTTCTCCTTCTCCTTCTCCTTCTCCTTCTCCTTCACAATAATCGTCCTCTTCTTCTTCCTCTTCTAAACAATCATCCTCGTCTGCTACTAAAGATAATTTCAATATGAACGTATCTCGCTCTTTTCCTGAAATTAAATTCTCTTCTATTTCATTTACATTGAAATCAACGGTACCCTCAAATGATCCGGTTGCATATAAATTATAATCATTATCTATATGAAATCCTTCTCCATAATCTCCTCCAGTACTTCCTACAGCTCTTATCCATTCTAAACCTCCATACGCATTTACCTTTTGCATAAATATTTGTGATTCTCCTTCAGATGCCACAACCTCATCTTCATCTCCTTCACACTCCCAGTCTATTTTTATATCATCCGTAAAAAATCCTATTCCATAACTATTTCCATATTCATCTAATACTATTTCATTCAAACGACAATCTAAATAACTTTGCGTTGGCATAGCCCATAAGAAACCTCCTGCTGAATCTAATTTAATTAAATAGTTATTCGTATTTCCTATTGAACTGATTGTATGAACTCCTTCATTTGGATTCACATCTAATTCATCTTGAAAAGTACCTGAAACATACACATTATTCTCTAAATCATTCGCAATACTATAAGCCGAACTCATAAATTCATTCTTAAGCATTTTTGCCCACTGAAAGCTCCCCTCTTTATCTAACTTGGTTATAAATGTAGCTCCCCTACTCTCTGTTCGTAAAATATGCGATGCCTCACTTGGATCAAAATCCATTGCACGACCAAAGTGCCCTGCAACATATACATTGTTATCCTGATCTAATGACAACGCCTCTGTGGTTCCATAACCTGACGCTACTCCTTCAAAATGCTTTACCCATTTAAATTCTCCATCTAAGCTCATCTTTAACGCAAAAAGACTCTCTCCTTCACTAGCTATCTGAACTGCCGAACCACGAACCTCTGTTGTTAATTGACCAGTAAAAGAGCTTGTTACATACAAATGGTTGTCTTTACCCAATTGCATAAAACCTTTATCTGGTACTCCTCCTGTTCCTATTTGTTTCGCCCAAATAGTATTTCCATCTGAATCTAATTTTAATACAAATACATCTGTACCATATTTCGCAGTCATCCATAATCGCTCTTCTCCCAAATCAAAATCTGCAGTACCTTCAAACGTTCCTAATACATATAGATTGTTATCCGCATCAGCTACAATACGACTTACTTGTTGTGTAGAAGACCCCATAATTTGCTTTGCCCAAACATGGTACCCCTCTGGAGTTAATTTTTGAATATAAATATCACTCGCTTCTTTATAACCATTAGTCAATCGCTTACCATCTAAATAAGTATCAAAATCAGTTATTCCTTTAAAAGATCCCGTTACATATACATTTCCATCACAATCTGTAGTTATTGATTCTCCTTCATTATTAGAATCTCCTTTCAATTGTTTTCCCCAAACATACTCTAAGTTATATACCTCCTCTTCTTGATCCTCTTCACAAAACCAACCATCACCAACAATAGACATTTTCAATACAAATGTATCTTCTGCCCCTCCTGATGTTAAATTCTTTTCAATAGTATTGACATTAAAATTTACTTCTCCTTCAAAAGATCCTGTTGCATATAAATTATAATCATCATCTATATGAAGTCCTAATCCTTCATCAGCTCCTTCTGCTCCTATTCCTTTTACCCATTCTAATATTCCGATTGGGCTAATTTTTTGAATAAAGATTTGAGATTCTTTATTACATGAGCTTATTTCCTCACAACCTTCTTCTCCAAATTTTATAGCTCCACTAAAAGATCCTATTCCATAAGAATACCCTTCCTTATCCACAACAATTCCATGCAATTCACTATAATCATTACTTTGCGTAGGAGTTGCCCATAAAAACGCTCCCTCTGAAGTTAGTTTTACCATAAATGTATTTGCTCCTTCCTCTGATAATGGTGTAAGTTTATATAAACCTTTATTTGGGTTTGCATCAATAACTTGGCAAAAAATTCCTGAGATATATACATTATTACGAGCATCATTTGTTATAGAAATTCCACCTCCTATAGTAGCGTTATCTATTTTTTTTACCCATTCTAGGACACCATTGGTATCTAATTTTGTAACAAACATAGATTTATCTCTAGCATTAACACCTTCTAACAAGCAACCTTCTCCGTTCGGATCAAACTCTATAGCTCCTGTAAAATCTCCAGATATATATACATTATTATCTTGGTCTAATGACAAAGCGCTAGTATAACTCTTTCCGTTTCCTTCAAAATTCTTTACCCATTCAAAACCTCCATCTAGATCCATTTTTAGTGCAAAAATACTTTCACTTTCAGAATTAAAGTTGATTGATTGACCTCCGATAGTTGCTGATAAACTATCCTTAAAGAAACCTGTTACATATAAGTTATTATCAGTTCCAATTTGCATAGAACCGGTGCCTGCTGTTTCTTCTGAAATAGATCCTCCAGTACTTATTTGCTCTACCCAAACTGTGTTTCCTTCTGAATCTAATTTTAAAATAAATATATCAGACGCTCCTTTAGCAGTCAACCATTTTTCTCCTTCTCCTAAATCAAAATCTGCTTTTCCTTCAAAAGTCCCTATTACATAAACATTGTTTCCACAATCAGTAATAACGCGACCTACTTTTCTTGTAGCAGTTCCTCGTATTTGTTTTGCCCAAACATGTTTTCCATTAGAATCACGCTTTTGAACATAAATATCGCTAAATTCATTTTCTGTTTTTAAAACACCTCCTATTTCAGTGCGGTTAAAATCTGTAAAATCTTCAAATTCTCCAACTATATAGGTATTGTCTTCAAGATCTGTAGTCACAGATTTCCCTAAATTGCTACCAGATCCTTTTACCTGATTTGCCCAAGTTAACTCTAAACCTTGCGGATTGATTTCATTTACATAGTCATAATTATCTTCTTCAATTTCTTCTTCATATGGATTGAAATTCCTAGCAGAAATCACACTACTTGCAGCATACTTACTCTTGTCAGAATTAGTAGGGATGGAAACTTCCGATTCGAAGCTACCTCCTTTGCCTTGTTCTTCCTGCAAGGGCTTAAAATCCCGAGCATTTACCTTTGCCATGCAAAAGGTCATTACTAATAATGTTGTGTAAAGTTTTCTCATTTTAATTTAATTTATAAGGGGTTAATACATTAATGTTACGACCTAAACAGCTACTACTCACAACTTTTTCAGTAGCCATAAAACGAACATTTTAATTTTATAAAATTATATTAAATTAAGTTATTCACCTAAAAATTAAAGAGTTTTGTGCATTTAACTAGCAAAAAAAACAAACAGTACTTTACATTTTTCTTAACGTTGCCTCCTTTTCTCAAAAAAGTATATTGTATAACATAAAACAAATTAAGCATTCTCAAACAAAAAAAAGACATCGTTGCTTAATCTTCAACCATTTTTTTTTATTTTTTCTCGTATATAATCAAAATTATAGCCTTATTTCATTCAAAAATTATCGTCCAAAAACAGCCTCCCTACACAAACTTGTACAACAGTTATCTTTTGATATAACCCCTTACTAACATAGTTTAAAATAAATGCTTAAAAGATTCAACGCTAAAGTTTATTAGAAAAGACTTATTCTCTAAACAAACCTCGCTTATTTTTTCATATATAGTAAATTCGCTATCGTTCTTATCAACCCATTATATTTTGTTACAAAAGGACTTGTAACATCCCAAACACCCCCAGCTAAAACCGCGCATATCTTCTTTTTTTATTATCTATTTTTCTGAAGGTGCTCTTTAAAAATTACATCACCAAAATAAGAAACTAAGAAGTAGCTAAAAATGTTCTTATTTAACACAAAAATACACCTATTACTACCCAACTAGCTTACATTAAGATTTAAAAAAAACTCTTTTAGTTTAATTATAAAATCCTTTTCAAAAAATTAAGTTTTTTTTATATAATAATAGCCTACATTTGGCGAAAATTTTAAACAAAAAGTAATCATGAAAAAATTCGCATTAACAGCGCTTGCTATGTTTTCTTTACTTATAATTAACGCTCAAGTGAAGATTAAACCTGGTATAAAAATTGGGTTAAATAATTCAACCATTACAAACTTAGAGAGACTTTCTGGTGGAAATAAAAGTAGTTCGACTTCTTTTCATGCTGGTACTTCCGTTTCTTTTAAATTTACAGATACCTATACCTTACACCCTGAGATTTTATACTCTGAACAAGGAGGAAAATTAGCTATTGGAGCTAATTCTTCTAAGATTAAAGTTAATTATTTATCGCTTGTTATTAATAATAAATTTTATATAGCTAAAAGTAAATTTAACCTACAGGTAGCTCCTGTTTTAGACTTTTTAGTAAATCATAAGAATATCACTCCAAAACCTGATGGTTTCGATTTTGCTATCATGGGGGGAATTGGATATGATTTTCCTTTCGGTATGACTGTTGATCTACGTTACAAACAAGGGCTTGCTGATTTATATGGAAGAAATGTTGACACGGGGAATGGATTCCAAGACACAAATGTTGAAAACTTACTTTTAAACCAAGTTTTTCAATTAAGTATAGGATACCAATTTGACTTTTAACGATACTTGACTAATAATTTTCATACCGTCACTTAATAGAATTCAAACGGTTATGATACTATATAAAAGATATCATTTAAAAACGATATAATCGCAGTATTTTTTATATAAATTCTCAGACATTAAGTTACAACATTAATTAGTCCTTGCGTTAATCTAAGATTTTCATTAGATATTTTCACTAATAAAATAGAAGGACTTTTTTAAATAAAGAGTATTAATAAATTTATAGACAGTACCATTACTTTAAAAGTGCAATGGTACTGTCATTTTACAATAACTTGGTTGTATAATAAGGATGAAATGATAATACAATATAGAATGGAGTCGTCGAAATTTTGCGTGATTATTCCTAATTTATAGCAATCATAAAGCTTTAGAAATAATTTCACATTTTTGACTATTTATTAAAGACTTTACTAGAAGTAGCTTTTTTAATATCTCGTTAGTTCTTACTACCTTCTTTATATATACTTATGACATCATTAAGAACGATATCTAATAATATTATATTCTTCTAATAGGATGTAAAATTCCTCAAAAAATTGAAATTCAATTTTACCGCAAAACTAAAAACCGATTAACAAGCTCTTACCCAAACCACACCTACCGAGTCACTTCTTTAAGAAGTAAAAGATCATTCTATAGCAAAACCAAGAGTAGTCTCTAAAATAGAATTTCATTCTAAAACAATTATTCAAAACTTGCAATTTTCTAAAATGAATAGAAAACCTATAAAAGTTATTGATAAGCCAACTGTTGATCAATAACTCTTCATAAAAAACTAGAAATGATAAAAAATCATTTCTAGTTTAAGTAATTAAGATAATATAAAAAATGGGGGTAAAAAATTAAAATTGCTCTAGCAGATAATATATCAAATCAGTAGTAGTCACAATTCCTACTAATTTGGAATCATCTACTACAGGAAGCGCATGGAATTCTTTTTTAGATAAAATTTCAGCTACTTCTTTTATCGTTGCATTTGAATTTATTGTCACTAAATTTTTAGCCATAACCTGCTCAATCGTAAACATATTGTACACTACCGTATCTACATCTGCTTCATTTTCGTCAATAGCATCTGCAAAGCTAATTCTCAATAAATCTGTGTAGCTAAGCATTCCTATAATTTCACTTCCTCTAACAACGGGTATATGACGTATGCTATTTTCTTTAAATAGCTTTTCCGCCGTCATTAAATCATCTGTAGTATTTAATGTTACTACATCTTTGGTCATAATTACTGATATCGGTATCCTTTTTTTCATAATATTAGGAGTCTTTTAGGTTAAAATTCTATAGCAAATTTCCTAATTTTCAAGAATAGAAAAACTGATTTTAATCATGTTATATAACTTTTTTTAAGCTTAACTTAAGTGCAGAGCGAGCTGTTGTTTTGATATTTATAAAAAATATAAAATAAGAGAGCAATTCCTCATACAAACCAAACTTTTTTTGTAACTTGTTGAGATTAGATCCTATAACGTCTATTTATTTTAAATAAACGTATTTATTTAATCTTAACGCTTGATTAAGACTTCTTTAAATATTAATTAGTTAACTTTGCATTCATGAATCATGACACTATATTTTAAAATTGTGAGTAACTCAGAAAAGTTTTTAAATCTTTTATCAGATATCACTGATATGTTTACAGGCAGTTATCATCATTCCAGTAAAAATATTGAAAAAATGCGATGCGAAATGTTGGATATATCTGATATACCAGCCCCACACCACGATAAAATTCTTTTACGAAAAGATATTAATATCTTTTTAAAAGATACTAAAAAGGCTGAAAAAGAACTAAAAAAAAGAAGCTCCTAATTAATGGCAAAACAAAAAAGAAAAGCTCAAGTAACTCAAGGAGACGGGAGAAAAGATCATTTGATAGAAGAAACTTTTGACGATAGCTTACTACCAGATGCTTCTGAAATAGAAAAGCTATCTCAAATTGATCCAGAAATAATAAATTGGCTAAAATCAAGAGCAGAAAAGGAACAAGAGTTCAGACACAAAACATTCAATAAAAAATTCAACCTAGTAGAAAAAAATGAAAATGGGCTAAGATGGATTAATTACTTGGGATTAATACTTTCTTTTTTTCTATTAGCAGGAGGTATGTTTCTTTCTTACACCTTAATCAAAGAAAATCATGAAATATTAGGAAGCGCTTTTACAGGGCTGATGCTAGTGGCCATAGCTTCTATTTTTATGAGTAAAGTAAAAAGCAACAATAACGAACCTACTCCAAAATAATCTTAAAACTTATAGTTCAACATTTTTACTATTTTTTGATACAGCACTGGAAAATGCGCTTTAAGTTCATCAGGAGATTCAAAAAAATATTCCATAACAACAGCCATAAACTCCAATTTATTAGTATACGCATAAGCCCTAAAGTAATTTGCCTTTTTTATATCTAATATATTCTCTGGATTGTGTAAGATGCTTGTAATATCTTCATGCATTTCGAAGAAAACCTTTGCACTATAATCATTAGATTTTTTTCCATAAAAACTTAAAGCGTGCATAAATTCGTGAATTCCTAAGTGAAAATTATCATGTTCAATTTGCATCCCTTCAACAAAATCCTCCCAAGAAAAAACTATCGCTTTAAAGCGGTAGTTAAACTCTCCTTTATGCCAATGATTATTTATTACAGAATAATAAGCAGACGGATATATAATGATTTTATCAAATACATCTATTAAATACTTCCTCAGTCCAAAAGTTAACATTACATAAACTCCTCCTACAAGTATTTTTACCTCATTTGTTACTATAAATCCATCTCTCCCTATAAATTTCTTTCTCCTTATAAAGGTGGACAATCTATGTTCAAAATACACCTTGTGCTCTTCTGATAATCTATTATAAAACCCGAACTTATTTATCAATATTTCTTTTTGCTGTTTTGATAATTTTCTAAGCCTAAAATACAAATGAATAAAAATGGGTTTATGGAATATATAAACATATATATACTCTATGTATTTTATAAGAAAAGTAAGCATACTAACGAAGTAAAGACTAAATTTTATAGCATAAATATGTTTCATAAAGCAAAATAAGTATAAATAAAATACACAACCTCCTATTTTTTTAAATATATTGATTCTTTTTAATGGCATAAAATTTGATGTAAAAACCTCATTAAAAACCATTTATCATGAAAAAAATCATCATTAAACTAGCTTTTATAGCGCTTAGTACAATTTCTTTTATTTCTTGCTCATCAGAGGACGCAGCCCCTACTACACCTCCGCTTCCAACAGCTGAAAAATTAGAAAAATTCTCGCCATGGATCACCACAGCCATTTATAAAGTTAGCAATGGACAAATAGATACTTCTATCAACTATATATCAGATAGTATCATCTCTAGAGGAACGATAAGTTCTGCTCAATACAAAAATGGAAAATTTATTTTTGTACCTGTTGACTACATCACAGGTAAATTTGCTGATACAATAAGTGATAATTTAACAGCAAACTATGGAAAATTTGAAATATTTAAAAAGTCAAATGAGGAATACAGAAGGCTTTTTGACACTAATTTTAATTACACTAATGAAAGAAAGGTAATTAAGATAAATAATGAAGAATTCACCTATGAATTAAAACATAGCTCAGGCAATACTTACTATGTAGAGCACTTCCCTTATAATAAAAAATTCCCTTCATTAATTTATCCTAATGAATTACAAGCTGCTATTGACAAAAGGTTCTCTGAAATAAAATAATTTTTTTTATACAAAAACTCAAAAGAGGTCATTTAAAATAATTTTAAATGACCTCTTAATATTTTAATATATACGTTCTAATTCCAAGATAACTTTCTTGAATTATTTCTAAATTCTATAGCTAAAGAAATAAAAAAACAAAAATTTTACTCAAATAAAAACGGATATATATATAAGTAACCTCTATTAACTAATTTTAAGAGATTTAAACTAATCTTTTTTAATAAAGTATTTTAAATAATCAGCTTCGAGTGAATTTAATAGAATACTAAATATCGCGAAACTACCAAGGCGATCTTTCTATATCAAAAATAGAGAAGCCACTCGAACTGATTCTTATTAGAAAAAAGAAAGTAAATTATTCAACTCTTAATACCGCTTATAAAAGCTTTAAAAATTAAATTTCACTAAATCCTTAAACGTCGTATAAGAATTATTATTATAAAAATGAGTGAGTTTCTATTTTTTAAAGGAAAAAGAAGACTTCTCTTAAATTTAATTAAGAGGGTATAAAAAAGTGACTGCGAAGGAAACAAAACCTACTTAATTCACACAAATCAAAAACCTTACTAAAACCTTACTAAAACCAACTAAGTTAATCATTTAACTAAAACCAACCACAATAAAAACATTAACACAAATTAATTAGAATACGGATAAATTAACTTTTTTTCGGAATTAATTCGGAATAATATATATTTTAGCAATATTGCAAATGGTGTGTTATGAAAGTTAAGTTTTACGTTAGGGAAAATTATAAAAGCCAAAAAATTTACGTCCGTGTGTGGATAAGTAAAAAACTAGACCAAAGTACCTCAACAGGTTTTAAGGTAAAAAAGGGCGATTTTTCAAACACCTATCAAAAAGTAAAGAATAAAAGCACGATACAAAACCGTATAGCAATAAATAAAAAATTAGCTCAATTAAGCGAATACCTAACGGACTGCTATAACTATACAATATCAAACGACAACCATTTTGGTAAAGATTGGCTAAAAGACAATGTAAACAAGTTCTTTAATCGTGTAGAAGATAGCGAACAATACAAAAAATACTTAATTGATTTTGTAAAGTATCATATAGCCACGGAAACCCTAAATAAGCAAACAGGGCAACCGATTACAGACGGAACAAAGCGAAAAAACAAAAGTATTTTAAACACTTTGATTGCCTTTGAAAAGCATAAAAACGAACAAATACAACTTAAAGGAATAGGCTACAATTTTTACAAAGAGTTTGTAAATTTCTGTATCAATGTACAGGGCTATACACAGAATACCACAGGAACAAAAATACAAGGGCTTAAAACGTGGCTAAAAGATGCTAACAAAAGGGGCTTTTGTAATATTGATTTATCGGACTTTAAAACGATGACCAACGAAACAAAAGATGTTTATTTGACAGATGACGAAATAAATAAAATATTTAGTTATAACTTTAACGGTGATTTACGTTTGCTAAATGCGCGTAATTTGTTAGTTATTGGGGCTCGCACAGGTTTAAGGGTTTCGGATATTATGCGACTGGATAAAAGCAATATTAACGGCAATATGATAACCATAAAAACCCAAAAGACAGGGGCTACCATAGTTATACCATTGCACCCGCAAATAAAAATAATTTTAGTTCAAAATAGCGGTAAATTCCCGCGTTCTATATCAGATCAACGATTTAACGATTACATTAAAGAAATATGTTTAAAAGTAGGTATAACGCAAATTGTTGAGGGTGGCAAACAGAATCCACAAACAAAACGTAAAGAGTTTGGCAAGTTTCCTAAATGCGAGTTGATAACCTCGCACACTTGCAGGCGTTCTTTTGCTTCTAATTTGTATGGGAAAATAAGTAATAGCACTATAATGGGAATAACTGGGCATCGTACAGAAAAGGAGTTTTTAAAATATATAAAAATAACACCTAAGCAACACGCTGAAAATTTACAAGAATATTATAAGCAGCAAGAAAAAGAAAACAAAGGAACTGAAAAAGTGCCTATGCGAATAGCTAAATAATGTACAATGCAAAAAATAAAAGTATTTTTAGGGATCTTTTTAATTTATGGCGTTTTAGGTTTTTATTATCTGCTAAGTATTTTTGTGTCTGTCCCGTTTGGGGTGTATGTAATCGTAAAAGGATTAAGCGCAAATCGTAATTAAAACAGTTTTAAATATCAATTAAATAGAAAGTCTAATATTAAATTATTAGGTTTTTTTTATTTAAAATGGGTTTACATTGATTAAGTGGTTTTATTATATTCGTATTAATTTAGCATAATTTAACATTTTATATTTTTTTTGTTTTTGAAGCTTATAAAAGCTTTTCTTTGATAGGTTAAATAAGAATTGCTAAGTTGAAAGTAGGCAAACTAAATTTTTTTTTATTTTTTTTTAAATATTAGATTGAGTCCCTAATTGTGAAAAAAGCAATAATTTTTAAATAGCGTTTAAATAGCGTTTAAATAGTGTTTAAGTTTTTAACTATTTGTTTTTGAGTTGTTTGTAATCTTGTTTTTTTAGTAAAAAAAATCAATTTTCTTGTGTGATAATTTGAATTTAACCTTTATTAATAAGGGTTTCAGGCTTTTTTTTTGGTTGCTTTGATGATTCTATTGGTTTTTAATTGTTGTTTAAGCGTTTAAGTTGTTGTTTGTTAGTGTTTTAGGGTTGTTTTTTCTTGAAATAAAAAGTACATTTTTTTTATACTGTATTTTTGTTAATATTTTGATTTTTAGTTTTTTGTGTTTTTTTAAGTGTCCCCCTAAACTAAAAATGTACTTTTTGTTTTAAGAAAATGTACTTTTTAATTTGAAAACACAATTTTGATACGAGATTTTAAAAAGCGTAAATTTTGCTATTTGTTTTTAGTAAATAATCGACTACCTTTAAGTTAAGGTTAATAAAATACAGTTTTTTGGGTATTATCATATTCTTAAAAAATGTATCAATTTGATTAAAATAACTTAAAATTAGAAAAATTGAAAATAACACAAATTGAGGGGATTGAAGCAGCAGACCTACTAACGCAATTTCAAAAATTACACACGGAACTTATATTGATAAAAAGAAGTTCAGAGCCTCCAAAAAAGGATAAACTTTTAACACGAAAGCAAACCGCGGAAATTTTGCAAGTAAGTTTAGTTACCTTATGGAATTGGACTAAAAAGGGTACAATTAAAGCGTATAGAATAGGTAATAAAATAAGATATAAAGAAAGTGAAATAATAGAGGCGTTACAGGTTGTGAATGCTAAATAGGGGTAACAATGATAAAGGGAATTATAACTGATTGTTTAGACTTGTTGGCAGGAATAGAAAACCTAAAGCCTAAAGAGCAAAAAGGCACGCTACAAAATATTATTGATGTACTTGGTAGTTATCCAAAACCTAAAAAGGAGCTAAAAAACAAAGATATTTTAGCGTGTTATCTTTTTGTTAGTAATGCGCGAAACGCTTGTAAATTGTCAGTATTAGAATACATGAGTTTAAAAGAGGGTTTTAATATTATACACGTCAATTTAGAAAATACTTTGTCTTTGTTGGTTGATGAATTAAAAGCTGTAAGATAGTTTTAATTGGTTGATGGTGTTAAAATATATGTAAGTAGTACGGTTGCTGAAAAGTGGCTAAATAACCCGTATTTAAAATTTACTATTGATGTGTATTATAGTACTGGCGAAATATCAAAAAATAAACTTATAGCAAAATACCAAGGTTTAACATTTACAATTTTTTATAAAGATAATACACATACAAATATTGTGCGTTTGCAAATTACTGGATCGTTACATAAATACTGGAATAAAGGAAAACATAATTATAATAATTTTACTTTTTATGATTTAACCGAAACAATAAAAGAATTAGAGAATAGATTTTATATAAACCCTAATACTTCAACAATACATAATTTAGAATTTGGCGTAAATGTTAAAATACCTTTAACCGTAACGGAACTGTTAAAAAACTTAGTAGCTTTTAAAACTTTCTTTTTCAAAACATTATCAGAAGATAAAAATAGTATTGGTAAACAAATTGTAGCTGAAAAACATAGACTAAAAATTTACGATAAAGGAAAACAAAGTAGGTTAAAAAATGTTTCTGATTTATTGAGAATAGAAATGCATTATAATAAAATGCACGATTTAAAGAAATACAATATCGTAGCGGTGTCAGACTTAACGGAATTAAGAAAGGTAAAACCATTAATACAAGAAATTGTAAATAGGTGGGATAATGTTATATACTACGATAAAAGTATAAATATAAAACATTTAAAGAACGAACAAGAACGGAGGCGTATTGTATATAGTGCAGCACCTCGCCACTGGGTTGAATTAGGAAAAAGACAGCGAACAAGGATAAAGAAAAGATTTAATGAATTAATGAGTTTATACGGTTCAACAACTCAAAAAGATATTAGTATTATTATTTTGAATAAGTGGAACGAATTGACAGCAGAAAAGTGTCCACCTTTTACCCACCCTAAAAAGAAGATTCAACAGACACAAAGTGTCCACCTTTTACCCGTTAGTATAGACGGGTATAAGGTGGACAAAACCACCCTAAAAAAAACAATAAATATTTTACCGAAAACCACCCCAAAAAGAGGGCTGATTTTATTACCAATTATAACCACTAAAAAAGGAGTTTGCAAAGTGTGTAGCACAGATATTTCACACAAAAAGAGAGGAGCTAAATATTGTAATAAGAAATGTAATAACAACCACAACGGAAAAATGAGAACTAAAAAAAGGCAACAAAAAAGATATGCCGAAATAAAAAACCTCGAAAAATTAATTTTGCTAATTGATAAAGGCAAAATATGGATTATGATTTCATATAAAGCCAGTGACGGTATTTATACCGATACTTTGCACCAACACGAAATAGCAACAACGAGCGATTGGGTGCGTTCAGTACAAAAAGTATTAGTAACCGAATACCGAAAAAAAGCCCCACCGATAAAGCTAACGAGTTACAGGGCTAGAAAACTAATAAAATTGATTAATGATAAAAATTTGAGAAATGGGAAAAAAGCGACTTTGTAAAGTGTGTAGCACAGATATTTCACACAAAAAGAGAGGAGCTAAATATTGTGCTGCATATTGCAGACAAAAAGACGTAATAACACGGCAAAGAGAAAATATAAAATTTGAAGATACTTACACACAAAAATATAATTTTGCTTTGTCCTTAGGCTTTAATTCTGTTACCGATGCCTTGGGAGGTATTGGAAAAAATGAATTTAATAAAAAGTTTAAAAAAACCCAAGATATGGGGCTTAAAAAGAAAAGTACAATACATAACTAATATATTTTAGCTAAAAAACCCAATAAAAATAAGGCGTATGGAGTTTTTTGGTTGGTTTTCATAGAAAATATAAAAAGTACATTAATTACTATTTATTACTAGTTAACTACTTTTTTGTAATGGCATTATTACCATACAAACATACATTGTTACCTATATGCTTCAAAAGTTGCTTAAAACTACTATTTAAAAGTCTGTTTAGTATAAATAAATTACTTTTTTATTATGTTTTAGCACTTCTTAACGGAGGTATTTTTTATTTTACCTACCTTTACAGCTCCTAAATCAAAGAATAATGACAATAAAAAAGACTTTTGCCCGTGTGGTATGGTGGCGGTATTGGAAACAATCGCAACGCTTCTTTGAGTGTAGGACGCCTAAGCTGTACGGGCTTTATATTATCCTAAAATCAAAGAATATGAGTACCAAAGAGTTAAAAGCGGTAGAATTACCAAAAGTAGAGTTTAAAAGTTGGAAAGAGTGTTTAAATACGGTTTACGATTTAATAAGCGTTTGCCAATCTTCAATAAGTGCAAGAAAAGAATTATTTGTAAATGAGTTAAACGATCATGAAAATGATATATTGATAGGATCAAACTCTTATAATGTTACAAATGTTTTGGAAGTAGCAAAAAACTTGTTACCAGTTTTTGAAGATATTGAAATAATAGAAACAAAATAAAATACGGAATAGCCTAGGTTAAATATACAGGGTTTTTGTTGTTTTTGGCTAGTATTAGCAATCTTTTTAAATTATAAAACTATCAAAACACAAAAACGGGGTTTTAAAGCTTGTTTATAGCAATTTTACGTTAATTGTGTGTTAATATAATTAACATATTTTCGAATAAAACCCAGTAAGTATGTTGTAAGATGGTATTTTATAGTTATAAAATATTAATTTATCATAGTGAAAAGGTATTATTTTAACCTCATCCTAACCCGATGAGGTTTTTTATTTGTGGAGACGCCGCTCCTAAAAGCAATTAATATGAAATTAAGAAACAAGCATTTTGCCCGTGCGGTATGGTGGCGGTGTGCGAAAGCCCCGCAATACTCTTAATTGCAGTATAGGACACCTAAACCGTAACGGGCTTTTTTATTCCTAAAAAGCAATTATTATGAGTAAGCACAAAGGATTACACAAAGAACAAAATTTATTAAGTCAACAAATACAATTAACTGAAAAATTACAAATACAGTTAAAACAGTATCAAAAGCTATTTAACGTTGAAATGAGTTGTAAGAATCAAGCCTATTTTTTTATATTAGAGTGTGGGTACTTTGACAAATACAAAGAGTATATAAAACAAAACCCCGTTAAAAATTAAATTACATTTAAACAATATTTAAACCTCACTTTTTAAGTGAGGTTTTTTACTTTATAGTTCAGTTGTAAAAAAAGGCTAAAATTCAAAACTTAACTGTATTTTAGGAATCATTTCGGAATAATAGCAATATAAAAAAAACCCTAAACGCTGTATTTCAAGCATTTAGAGCACTTAGACAGTGACCGCGAAGGGATTCGAACCCCCAACCCTCAGAGCCGAAATCTGATATTCTATCCAGTTGAACTACGCAGCCATTCTTATTTATATTAAATTTTTCTTTACAATTTTAGAAATCACTTTTCCTTCTGCTTGTCCTGCTAACTTTTTAGATACTATCCCCATGACTTTTCCCATGTCTTTCATCCCTAATGCCCCCTCTTCTGTAATAGTTTCTTTTACCACTTTTTCAATTTCATCCTCTCCTAAAGCTTCTGGTAAGAACTGCTCTAAAACAGCTACTTCAGCCAATTCTGGCTCAGCCAAATCTTGCCTCTTCTGCTCTAAAAATAAAGCCGCACTATCTTTACGCTGCTTTACCTGTTTCTGAACAATTTTCAATTCTTGCTCTTCACTAAGCTCTTCGCTTGCCCCTGCTTCTGTTTTAGCCAATAAAAAGGCTGACTTCAAAGACCTCAAAGCCGTTAAAGCAACCGTATTCTTAGACTTCATAGCGACTTTCATTTGTTCCATTACTTGTTTTTCCAAACTCATATTTTTTCTTTTTAAAAAGGGAAACAAATATACGTATAAAAAAAATTCCTGAAAAACAGGAATTTTTACTTTTGCCTAAAAGGCTTAATCTACGTTATCATGTAAAAAAGAATTATTTGAGCGTAACTGAATATCATCATTATCATTCTTTTTTAAAGAAGTTTTTGTTTTACTAATCTCTCTATCTGTATCTAAATCTACCCCTAATCTTTTATAAGCTGGTTGGCGCTCTATTTCATCTATATTTTTACTTACTTGGTCTGCAAATTTATAGTTAAATCCTTTCATTTTTTCACGCCTTTCTTCAGCTCTTTTTTGTAATTCAGAAATCGTCAAACTTAAAGGAGAAACTTCTTCACTAGTTGTATTTATTTCATTAATTTCTTCTTGAGTTCTATTTCTTACTTGAAACTGCAACGATTCATCATCCGCTTTTGGGTTTCCTTTTATTGGCGTTGAACTTTTCCCTATCGTTGGCTTTGCATCAAAATCTTCCAATACATAACGTCTCTCAACAACTTCCTCTCTCTTAGGGGGTATTTCTTTGGGAGTATTCGTTTCAACATCGTTATTCAAATCAAAAAGAGTTCTTTCTGGCTGAACTTCATCATAACTATCTAAAGGCAAATCAAATAAAGAATCAGGATTTCTACTTGATAAATCTGTTTTTGGAGTTTCTTCCTCTATTGAACTTGTAATATTAGTAATAATAAAGTCTTCTTCTTGTATATTTTCCGTTGCTATCTCGTCATATGATACCGTTAGATTCTTTATAAAATCTGTAGTCGGAATTATTCTCTCTTTTCGTTCTTCTACCTCATCCTCTAAAACATGTACAATTTTTTGTGCTACTTTTGGTGCTAAAGGTTCGTTTATCGTTGGTGTTTTAGAAATCTTTTTTTCAGAGAAGTCATAAGTGGCTTTTTGTTCATCCTCTAACGTGTGAACTATTTTTTTTACTTCCGTATTTGTTATTGTATTCTGTTGATCAGCAGCAAAACCAGTTGCTACTACGGTAACAGCAATGCCATCTTCCAATGCTTCATCCTCTCCTATTCCCATGATGATATTAGCATCATAACCTGCTTCCGTTTGAATATAATCATTAATTTCTCCTATCTCATCAAGAGTAACCTCACTTGTTCCTGATACAATTAATAATAATACATTCTTAGCGCCCGTAATTTTATTATCATTCAATAAAGGTGAATCTAATGCCTTAACAATTGCGTTTTTAGCTCGATTTGTTCCTGTTTCTTTAGCAGACCCCATAATTGCTGTTCCACTATTCGATAACACTGTTTTTGCATCATGTAAATCTATATTTTGCTTATAATGATGCGTTATTACTTCTGCTATTCCTTTTGCAGCAGTAGATAATACTTCATCTGCTTTTGAGAAACCTGCTTTAAACCCTAAATTACCATAAACTTCACGAAGCTTATTATTATTAATTACAATCAACGAATCTACGTTTTTACGTAACGTATCAATTCCTAATTGAGCTTGTTTAGAGCGCATTCTTCCTTCAAACTGAAATGGCATTGTAACGATACCTACCGTTAAAATATCCATATCTTTAGCTATTTTAGCTATAATAGGGGCCGCTCCTGTACCCGTTCCACCTCCCATACCAGCAGTAATAAATACCATTTTTGTTTGGGTATTTAACATTTGCTGTATTTCTTGCATACTTTCATTTGCTGCCTGTGCACCAACTTCAGGATTTGCTCCTGCTCCCAATCCTGATGTTAAATTTACCCCTAATTGAATTTTATTAGGGATAGCACTATTTTCTAAAGCTTGAGAATCTGTATTGCAAATTACAAAATCTACTCCTTTAATATTTTGCTGAAACATGTGATTTACAGCATTGCTACCTCCTCCTCCAACTCCAATTACCTTGATGGCATTTGATTGAGTTTTTGGCATATCAAACGAAATGTTATCAAATTCTGCACCCATAATAACTTTTCTTTATTTTTTTATAATTAATTTCTCTCTTTATTTTTTACTCTTTTAGGATTTGGGGGGCGCAAAAGTAATTAAATTACTCAGCGTTATCTAAAAACTCTTTAAATCTTTCTGTAAATTTTTCAAAAAATGATTTTCGTTTTTCTACTGGCTTCTCTACGATCTCTTTAAACACTTCTTCTTCCAAAGACTCTTCTTCCTTAGCAAGTTCCTCTATACTAACATCTTCCTCTATAGAAACGTCCACTTCTTTTGACTGCCTTTCTAACCCCTCCATTAATAACCCTACGGCCGTTGCATAAGATGGACTTGACAAAACATCATCTGAGTTACCTGCTAGGTGCTCATTCGGATATCCTATTCTAGCATCCATTCCTGTAATATATTCTACTAATTGACGTAAATGCTTTAACTGAGAACCTCCTCCTGTTAGTACAATCCCTGCAATGAGCTTTCCTTTTTGCGTTTCGTGTCCATAGTTTTTAATTTCTAAATACACATGTTCTATTATTTCCTGAACCCTTGCATGAATTATCTTCGAAAGGTTTTTCAATGTAATTTCCTTAGGCTCTCTTCCCCTCAATCCTGGTATAGAAACTATTTCTGTTTCTTTATTTTCACCTGGCCATGCTGAACCGAATTTTATTTTCAATAATTCAGCCTGCTTTTCTATGATAGCACATCCTTCTTTAATATCTTCAGTAATTACATTTCCTCCAAAAGGAATTACCGCTGTATGCCGTATAATACCATCTTTAAAAATAGCCAAATCTGTAGTTCCTCCTCCTATATCTATCAACGCAACCCCTGCCTCCTTTTCTTCTTGACTCAATACTGCTGATGCAGAAGCCAAGGGTTCTAAAGTAATATGCGATAAATCTAAACTAGCACTTTTTACACAACGCCCTATGTTTCTAATAGAAGATACCTGACCTACTACTACATGAAAATTTGCTTCCAAACGACCTCCATACATTCCTATTGGTTCTTTGATATCTGCTTGGCTATCTACTTTAAACTCTTGAGGAAGTACGTGAATAATTTCTTCTCCTGGTAACATTACCAGTTTATGAACTTGATTTACCAAATCATCTATATCACTATCATCAATTACCTCATCTGCATTCGTTCTTGTTATGTAATCACTATGATGTAAACTACGGATATGCTGCCCAGCAATACCTACTACAACATCTTCTATTCTTTGTCCTGAAACACTTTCTGCTTCATCTACAGCTTGCTGAATTGACTGAATTGTTTGTGTTATATTACTGACTACTCCTCGCTTTACTCCTAAACTTTTGGCCTTACCTATTCCTAAAACTTCAAGTTTACCATATTCATTCTTACAACCAATCATAGCAACAATTTTTGTTGTTCCTATATCTAAACCAACAGCTATTTTATTGTTTTCCATGATTTTTTATTTTGTGCACACAACTTGATTGTGATATTTAACATTTATTATTGTATAGTTTTTTATCGTTTTATCTGCATAAGCTTTGTTATAAAACGCTTTTAACTTTTTAAATTTTACATCGATATTCGTAAATTTTCCGAAATCAATTTTGTAATCTCCACTACGAACATTAAAAACATACTCGTCAGCAACTGTTTTTTGAATCCCCACTACTTCTTTCATTAAAAAGTCGTCTTCTAAGATCCTATTTACTAAGTTCGTAATTTCCTTTATATCTTCTTTAGATTGAATTCCTGAAATTAATGGAACTCTTGCTGAATAATTAGATGACAATGGTATTTCAACACTATATTTATCAAGATAATATGATTTATTTTCATCTATAATCCTAGCTATAGGTTCTCGTTGCTTTATCTTCGTTTTTAGCACTCCATTAATTGTTAAAAAAACAGTAGCTTCTTCTATATATGGATTCGATAAAACCCTTTCTTCCAAACTATGTAAATCTAAAACTCTTTTCGTTTGTTTCTTTATGCTTTTACCTTTTTGTATTAACAATTTATCAACCATCTCATGAGTTAAGAACTCGTTGCTCCCTGCTGTAAACTCAACCTCTACTTTTGTTATCTTTTTCTTGCTATTTCTTTCAGAAGAAAAACCATACAAAAAAAATAAACAACCTAGTAATGTAGAAAATATAATATACGACACATATTTTCTCATTATGTTACTTTTTATTATTTTTCAACTCTTCTCTAACCTTATCAACCATAATGCCAATATCTCCAGCCCCTAGCATTGTTACAATTTTTGCTGAAGATTCTTTTATACGCCTTATCAAATCTTTTTGCAACGATACTACCTTATGCTTCTTATTAATTTTTTTTAATAACCAATGAGAATCTATACCTTCAATAGGCAATTCTCTTGCTGGGTAAATATCTAGTAAAATCACTTCATCAAACTTAGACAATGCTTCTGCAAAATCATCCGCAAAATCTTGTGTTCTACTAAACAAATGTGGTTGAAAAACAACTAGTACCTTTTCATCCGGATACATCTGTCTTACAGATTTTTCTACAGCATTAATTTCTGTTGGATGATGTGCATAATCATCAATCAAAACCAAATCCTCTGTTTTTATCTTATAGGTAAACCTCCTTTTCACCCCCTTAAAAGTACGCAATTGTTCTTTTATCTTTTCTAATGAAATTCCATATACATCCGCTATAGCTAACGCTGCCAAAGCATTCATTACATTGTGGTTTCCAGGGAGATTTAACTCGATGTTCGTTATTTCTGAAAAAGGTGTTTTTACATCAAAAATATACGTTCCTTGAGCCACCCTTAAATTAAATGCTTTGTAATCAGCCTCTTCATCAATAGCATAGGTCAGTCCTTCTAATGGCAATCCTTTTGCTACAATTAAAGTATTCGACACCTTTCCTGCAAAATCCTTAAATGATTGTTGCAGTGCATCTGGATCTCCATAAATATCTAAATGATCCGCATCCATAGATGTTACACAAGCTATATCTGGTGATAATTGCAAAAAAGAACGATCAAATTCATCTGCTTCCACTACAGAAACCTTATCCTCTCCTAAAATTAAGTTTGAATTATAATTCTCTGCAATTCCCCCTAAAAAAGAAGTTGCTTTATAAGGCGCTACGATATGTCCTAAAATAGATGAAGTTGTTGTTTTTCCATGAGTTCCTGCTACCGCCAAACAAAATGTATCTTGGGTTATTTGTCCTAATATTTCTGCTCTTTTCAATACTGTAAAACCATTTTCTATAAAATAACTCAATTCTGAATGGTTTTTAGAAATTGCTGGTGTATATACTACCAACGTTTTTTCAGCATCTAAAAATGATATAGGAATATTTTCTACTGCATCTTCAAAATGAATATCAATTCCTAGTTTTTGTAAGGCACTTGTAATTGGGGTAGGAGTTTTGTCATAACCAACTACCATTTTTCCATTTGCTGAAAAATAACGAGCAATGGCGCTCATACCAATGCCTCCAATACCTATAAAATAAATATTATGTATCTTCTTTAAATTCACTTATTAATTAATTTCTCTACTTCGTTTACAATGCTACTCGTTGCATTTGGTAATGCCAGTTCATTTATATTTTCACTTAATTTTTTTTGCTTCCCTTTATCATTCATCAACGTTTCAAATACCATAGGAAAGCTTTCCAAATCTTTTTCTTTTATTAAAATAGCTCCATGCTTATCCGCTATAAACTTGGCATTCTTTGTTTGATGGTCTTCAGCAACATTAGGAGAAGGAATAAAAATCGTTGGTTTTCCTACAATACACAATTCTGAAACAGAACTAGCTCCTGCACGAGATATGATAACATCAGCAGATGCATACGCCAAATCCATTCTATTCAAAAACGGATATACCTGCACATCTTCCATATCATTATATTTTTTATACGTTTCAAAGTATAATTTTCCACACTGCCATATCAACACCACCTTCTGTTCTTTAAAAAAAGGCAGGTTTTCTTCTACCAATTCATTGATTCTTCTCGCTCCCAAACTTCCTCCTAAAATCAAGGCAATCTTTTGATCCTTTTTAAATTTAAAAAAAGCCTTTCCCTCTTCTTTTTTTGTGTCAACAGCCAGCAAATCCTGTCGTACAGGGTTTCCTGTTTTCACTATTTTACCCTTTCCAAAAAAACGCTCCAGATTATCATAAGCAACACATATTTTTTTTGCTTTTTTACCCAATAATTTGTTCGTTATTCCCGGATATGAGTTTTGTTCTTGTATCAACGTAGGAATTCCTTTTTTATTTGCCATCATTAAAGTAGGCCCACTTGCAAATCCTCCTGTACCAATTGCAATATCAGGTTTAAATCTATTTACTATGCCATTTGCTTTCCATAAGCTACAAATCAACTTCAAAGGAAACATTATATTTTTTAATGTTAGCTTTCTTTGAATTCCTGAAATCCATAACCCTTCAATTTCATAACCTGCTTCTGGCACCTTCTCCATCTCCATTTTATCCTTAGCTCCTACAAATAAAAATTTTGCATGGGGGTATCTTGATTTCAATTCATTTGCAATTGCTATTGCAGGATAAATATGTCCTCCTGTTCCTCCTCCACTAATAATAATATTTATTGACTGCTTCATACAAACTTCTATTACTTCATCTAATTAACCTTGTTACTTGCAATAGCTTTTATTCTACTCTATGGTTTCATGCAAAATATCTAACGGATTATCGTCAAGTATTGTTGCTTCTGTATCATTTTTTGATGCACTTACACTTAAAATCATACCCAATGCAAAACAAGTCATCCAAATAGAGGTACCTCCACTACTAATTAACGGCAATGTTTGCCCTGTTACAGGAAACAAATTAATTGCCACCGCCATGTTTATAATAGATTGAAAAATAATAGGCAAACCAACCCCTATTACCAATAAGGTAGCAAAAATAGTTGTTGCTTTCTTAGCTGCTATTAATATTCTAAAGAGCAATAAAAAATAAATAAACACCACAATCAATGCACCTATCAAACCATACTCTTCAACTATAATTGCATAGATAAAGTCAGATGATGATTGCGGTAAAAAATTTTTTTGTACACTCTTACCTGGCCCTTTTCCTGTTAACCCTCCAGTTGCAATAGCTATCTTAGCCTTTTCTACTTGATAATTCTCCTTTCCTTCTTTGGATGAAAAATTTTCTATCCTGCTTTGCCAAGTATTTACACGATTGGGCATTGCTTCTGGAAATGCTTTGGCTGCTAGTATAAAAAATGCCAAACTTAAAAAACCCATCCCTAGTATATACCCTATATACTTTGCTGGATACCCTCCTAAAAAAGTAAGCAATACAATCATACTAAACAATATCGCTGTTGTTGAAAAATTTGCAGGCAAAATAAGCATTAAAGTAATTCCTACAGGCATCCATAACTGCCACAAGCTTTCCTTAAAAAGAATTTGTTTTTCTTTATTTCTAGCTAGGTATCTAGCTACAAAAGACATCAATACCAATCCTGCTAAAGTTGATGTTTGAAACCCTACTCCTACAAACGGAATCCTAATCCACCGACTTGCATTTGCTCCTCCAATTGTTTTGCCTTGCGACAAGGTATAAATCAATAATAAAATAACTATCGGAAGCATTAATACAGAACCTCCACTAAAATATCTATATGGAATTTTATGCACCCCATAAATAATTCCAAAGCCCATTATTAATAAAACAACATGCTTTATTAAATACCCTATTGTTGAACCTGATCCTACAACATACACTAAATTTGTACTAGCACTATACACTGGCATAAACGAGAAAATAGCCAATGCAGTAACAATTGCCCAAATTGTTTTATCTCCTTTTATATGTTCAAAAATGGTTTTCAAAATATTATTTTACGTTACGCTATACTTTCTTATAGGTTTCTTACCGCCTGCTTAAATTTATCTCCTCTATCTTCATAACTCTCAAACAAATCAAAACTTGCACATGCTGGCGATAGCAATACAGTATCTCCTTGTTTAGCTATTTTATCTGCTACTTTCACTGCCTCTTCCGCTCCTGCTGTTTCTACCAAAACATCAACCACATCACCAAACACCTCTATTATTTTCTGATTATCAACACCTAAACATACAATTCCCTTCACTTTTTCTCTTACTAGAGGCATCAAATCAGTATAATCATTTCCTTTATCCACTCCTCCTACAATCCAAACAGTAGGGGTATCCATACATTCCAAAGCGTAAAATGTAGCATTTACATTTGTCGCCTTGCTATCATTAATATACTGTACTCCTTTTATTTTTTGCACATTTTCTAAGCGATGTTCAACTCCCTCAAAGTCAGACAAACTTTCCGCTATTGTTTGTTTTCTAACCTTTAATAATCGTGCTGCCATAGTAGCTGCCATCGCATTCTTAGTATTATGTTTACCTTGTAATGTTAATTTAGAAATACTCATTGTAAATTCTTCTGTATTTAGTCTCGTTATTATTTTATCTTCTTTTAAAAATGCCCCATATGCTAATTCTTTCTCTACTGAAAAAGGGACTAATTGAGCTTTTATTGGATTTTCTTTTAGCCAGCTATTTATTGCTTCATCATCTGCATCATAGATCAAAAAATCATGTATCGATTGATTTTTTGTAATCCTAAATTTTGAATGAATATATTTTTTATAATCATAATCATATCTATCTAAATGATCAGGAGAGATATTAGTAAGTATTGCTATATGAGAGTTAAAGTTTTCAATGCCATCTAACTGAAAGCTACTTAATTCTAATACATAATTATCATATTTTCTTTCTGCCACTTGCTGCGCAAAACTATCTCCGATATTACCACCTACTCCTACATTCAAACCTGCTTTTCTTAGTATATAATGTACCAACATCGTGGTTGTAGTTTTCCCATTTGATCCCGTAATCCCTACGATAGTTGCATTGGTAAATTGCGATGCAAACTCTATTTCCGATACTATTTTTATTCCTCTTAAGGCTACCTGTTGTACAATTGCTACTTTTTCTGGAATCCCTGGACTTTTCATTACAATATCAGCATTAAAAATTTTACTTTCTGAATGCTGGTTCTCTTCAAAGTCTATCTCTCTTTCCAAGAGTTCTTCTTTGTAATTACTCGATATTCTTCCTGTATCTGAAACAAAAACATCATATCCCTTCTCTTTCCCTAAAATAGCTGTTCCAACACCACTTTCTCCACCTCCAAGAATTACCAATCGCTTCATTATTATCTCAATTTTAGGGTTACAATTGCAAATACAGCCAAAAGAATTCCTACAATCCAAAAACGGGTTACAATTTTACTCTCATGGTAATTTAATTTCTGATAATGATGATGCAAAGGAGACATTTTAAAAATACGTCGCCCTTCTCCAAATTTCTTTTTGGTATATTTAAAATAAGATACTTGTAACATTACAGATAAATTTTCTACCACAAAAACTCCTGCTAAAATCGGCAACAGCAACTCTTTTCGAATAGCTATTGCAATTACTGCAATGATACCTCCAATAGTTAAACTTCCCGTATCTCCCATAAAAACTTGTGCTGGATATGTATTATACCATAAAAACCCTATCAAAGCCCCTGCAAATGCTAGAATAAAGACGGTCATTTCTCCAGAACTAGGAATATACATTACATCTAAATAATCCGCAAAAATGATATTTCCAGACACCCATGCAAAAATAGCCAACGCCATGACCATTATTGCAGATGTTCCAGCTGCTAAACCATCAATTCCATCTGTTAAATTTGCTCCATTTGAAATTCCCGTTACAATAAATACTACTACGAAAATAAACACGATCCACCCATAGCTTCTATAATTCTCTCCTAAAAAGCTTAATGCTTTTGCATAATCTAACTCATTTCCTTTTAAAAACGGAACGGTTGTTTTTGTTGATTTATGAGCTTCTCCAAACATTTTCTTCTTACCATCTTTTTGAACAACTTGTTCCGCAACAGGCAACTGTTCTTTCATCGTTACATCTGGGTGAAAATAAAGCATTGATCCTACAATAATCCCTAACCCAACTTGTCCTAGCACCTTAAACTTTCCTTTTAACCCTCCTTTATCTTTTTTAAACACCTTTATATAATCATCAGCAAACCCAATCATCCCCATCCACAAGGTGGTTATCAGTAGAATAACTATATATATATTTTCCAGTTTTGCTAATAACAGTACTGGAACTAAAGTTGCCAAAATAATAATTACCCCTCCCATTGTTGGGGTTCCCGATTTTTGTACTTGCCCTTCTAATCCAAGATCTCTTATCGTTTCTCCTACTTGCTGTTTTCTTAGATAATTGATAATTCTTTTACCAAAAACTGTCGATATCAACAATGACACTATAAATGCCGTTGCAGCTCGAAATGTAATAAATTGAAATACACTCGCTCCTGTTAAATTAAATTGCCCTTCTAAATATTGAAATAAATAATACAGCATTCTTATTTGTTATTAATTTGATTAAAACAATCTTTCACCACCTCTAGATCATCAAAATGAATTCGCTCTCCATTAATCTCTTGATAATCTTCATGACCTTTCCCTGCAATCAATATGATATCTCCTCTTTTAGATAATTTACATGCTGTTTTGATTGCTTGCTTCCTATCTAAAATAGATATTATTTTTCTGTAATTTTCCGCAGACACCCCTTCTTCCATTTCTTCTAAAATAGTTTGAGGATTTTCTGTTCTTGGATTATCTGAAGTAAATATTGCTTGGTTACTTAATTGAGAAGCAATATGTGCCATTTTAGGCCTTTTCGTTTTATCTCGATCTCCACCACATCCTACTACTGTAATTACTTGTTCATTACCAGTTCGTATATCCCCTATTGTTTCCAGCACATTTTTCAGCGCGTCTGGCGTATGAGCATAATCTACAATCCCTGTAACTCCATCATCAGATATTGTATATTGAAAACGGCCACTTACACTTTCCAGTTCACTAACCAGCCTTAATACTTCTAGTTTTTCCAGCCCAAGCAATTCTGCTACTCCTACAATTGCTAATAAATTATATGCATTAAAAGTTCCTATTAGTCTAGTCCAAATTTCAACTCCATTAATTGTCAATAATGTTCCTGTTAACCTTTTTTCTAAAATTTTACCTTTAAAATCTCCTATTGTTTTTAATGCATAAGTTTTCTTCTGAGCTTTTGTATTTTGAAGCATTATGGTTCCATTCTTATCATCTAAATTAACTAAAGCAAATGCTTTTTGAGGCAACGCATCAAAGAATTTCTTTTTAACATCTCTATATTCTGAAAATGTTTTATGGTAATCTAAATGATCGTGAGACAAATTCGTAAAAACACCTCCCGAAAACACTAACCCTTCCGTTCTTTTTTGATGAATTCCATGCGAACTTACTTCCATAAAGCAGTATGCTACCTTTTCATGAACCATTTCTTTTAAATAGCGATTGATACTTAATGAATCTGGCGTTGTATGAGTTGCTTTATACTCTTTTTCCCCTACAAGTACCTTTACTGTGGAGAGCAACCCTACTTTATGGCCTGCCTTTTTAAACAATTGAGATAGCAAGGTTGCTATCGTTGTTTTTCCATTAGTTCCTGTTACTCCAATTAATATTAATTTCGAAGAAGGATTTTCATAATAATTCGAAGCCATAATAGCCAATGCCTTACTAGAATCTTCAACCTCTATATAAACTACCGTTTCTTTTTTATCCAAGGGAACCTCCTCGCAAACAACCGCTATTGCCCCTAAAGAAATTGCTTTCTCTATATACTTATGACCATCTACAAACGTTCCTCTTTGCGCTATAAAAACATCTCCTTCTTTAACCCTTCTCGAATCAAAAACAATATTAGCCACCATGGTATCAGTAGTTCCAAATATAGAACGTACTGCTACTTTATGTAATATTTCGTTTAATTTTTTCAATTATGATAATTTTAAAATAATTGTTCTTCCCTTCTTTATGTACACTCCTTTTTCTATAGACTGCTCCATTACTCTACCCGTTCCAGAAAATTTCACTTTCAACCCTATATTTTCAAGTAATGAAACCGCATCCATACCACTCATTCCTTTCACATCCGGCATTTTAGTTTTTGTTTTACGCAATTTCTTATAATAATCTTTATAACTTTTATCTATTGCGGAAAATTTAGGAGTATCTGATACTGATTGGTTATCTATAGGAGTTGTTGTATATATTTTTTGAGCTATCTCTTTAAAAACAGGTGCAGCTACCGTAGCCCCATAATAACCTTTCTCTTTTTTAGGATCGTGTATTACTACTATACAAGAATACTTAGGAGTATCAGCGGGAAAAAAACCAGCAAATGACGCTACATACCTCTTATTAGAATAGTATCCTTTTATAACTTCTCCCTTCTCATTTTTATGCCTTGGTATATACTTTTTAGCCGTTCCTGTTTTACCTGCCATTGAAAAGTTTGGAGAATATATATTATCTGCCGTTCCCTTTTTAACAACATTTTCCATCACCTTCCTTACTTTATTAATTGTTCTTTGCGAAGCTATCTTTTTCTTAACAACAACCTTTTCAAAAACTTTCTCGATCTTATTCCCTACTCGTAACTCTTTAATAAATCTGGGCTTCACCATTTCTCCATTATTAGCCACCGTATTATAAAAAGTTAGTATTTGAAGCGGTGTTAAAGAAACTCCATACCCCCAAGCCATCCATTCTAATGATATAGGGCTCCACGTTTTTTCAGAAGGGCTTGGAATATAAGGTTTTCCTTCTCCTTTTATTTTCACTCCTGTTTGCATCCCTAACCCAAATGCTTTCATCTTATCAGTAAACTTTTTAGGACGATGGTCATAATGCTTTTTGATTAGCTTTACAATTCCTACATTAGAAGATACTTCAAACACCCTAGCTGCTGATATTTCTCCATACCCTCCATAACGAGAATCTTCTACTTTTTCTCTATTTACAAAAAACCTTCCTTTTTCGGTATCTACAACTGTTGAAGTATCAATAACCTTATCTTCTAGCCCTGCCATTAGGCTTGCCAACTTAAACGTAGAACCTGGTTCATGGCTTTCCCAAACCGCATAATTTCTCTTCTCATAATACTTCCCTTTAGAAGTTCTCCCTAAATTTGAAATTGCCTTGATCTCTCCTGTTTTTGTTTCCATAACCACTGCGCAGCCATGATCTGCCTCAAACTCTTCTAATTGTCTTAGCAATGCATGATGCGTAATATCCTGTATATTAACATCTATCGTTGTAATTACATCATGCCCATCAATTGGTTCTTTTTCATTTACATCATTAATTGGTTTCCATTGTCCTTTTGCTATTTTTTGCTTCAATCTCCAACCATTTTCCCCTTCCATATACTCTGCAAAAGCTCCTTCTATACCAGCACCTCCTCTATGGTCATCATACCCTACTGTTCTTTCTGCTATTTTACCTATCGGATGTGCCCTTACTGTTTTTTGTTCCGCTATAAAACCACCTCTATAAACACCTAATTTAAATATAGGAAACGCCTTCATTTTTACATAATCATTGTACCCTACATTTCTCGCTATTAACAAATACCTGTTTCTTCTTTTTTTAGCTTGCCTAATTTTCTGTTTATAATACCTAGAAGGCTTCCCTAACAATTCAGAAAGTGCTTCTGATAATTTAGTGAGGTTTTTTTCAAAAACATTATCATCAACAGCTACCACATCCATTCTTATAGTAAACTTTGACATTGAGGTTGCTAACAAATTACCATCTGCCGCATATACATTACCTCTATTTGCAAAAATGGTATCATTTCTTACAGTTCTTTCCTCTGATAGTTTCCGATACTTATCTCCTTGCACATATTGTATATTAAATATTCTAAACACTATCACTAGAAAAAAAAGCGACATTAAAACTGCAACCACATAGAGCTTATTTAATATGCTTTTTTTTAACACCATTACTATTCTAATCTTTTTTATAAGTTACTTTAATCTTTTGTGGCGGCGTTTTTGAAGGAGCCAATCCCTTTTCTTTCAATTTACTCCGAATACTACTTTCCATCTTCATTCTCATTAAAATAGTACCCGTATCAACATATTCAGCCCTTAACTCTCTTTGCTTTTTATTCAGCTCTGAAATCTCTACCACTTTCTCATCTGCCCTATGCGCACTTGAAATCATAATCAACAAAAGCAACACAACAAAAATGATAATCCTCCAATTCTTAAAAGCCGACTCATCTGTAAGAAACCCTCCTCTCAGAATATCATATACACTCCTTTTCACTACCTCCTCTTATTATTTCAATGTTGCTATCCTCAATTTAGCACTACGTGCTCGATTATTCTCTTTAATCTCCTCAATTGTCGGCACAATCAACTTCCCTATTTTTTTCAAAGGAACATCTACATTTCCAAAAACATCTTTTTCTGGTTCTCCACTAAACAATCCTGTTCGTATAAAACGCTTTACCAACCTATCTTCTAAAGAATGATATGATATTACACTCAAACGCCCTTCTCTATTCAATAACTCTGGGACTTGCTCCAAAAACTCCTTCAACACCTCCAACTCTTGATTCACTTCTATACGAATTGCTTGAAAAATCTGCGCTAGTATTTTATGCTCTTTTGACTTAGGTAAAAAACGCTTCAATACTTCTTTCAACTGAAAACTAGTTTCCACAGCCCCTTCCTTTCTAGCCAACACAATCGTTTTAGCCAACCCCCTCGCATTCCTTAATTCTCCATATAAAAACAACACATCCGCTAGCTCCTTTTCCTCATATTCATTAATCACCTTGCTACCTGAAAGCATTGATTTCTGATCCATCCTCATATCCAACTCTGCATCAAACCGAGTTGAAAACCCTCTTTCAGCAGCATCAAACTGATGAGAAGAAACTCCTAAATCAGCCAGAACACCATCTACTTTTTTAACACCATAAAATCGTAAAAACCTAGATATATATCTAAAGTTTTCACCTATCAACACAAAACGCTCATCTTCTATTTTATTCTGATAAGCATCCGGATCCTGATCAAAAGCAAACAACCTTCCTTTTTCTCCCAATCTATTTAAAATCTCTCTAGAATGCCCCCCTCCTCCAAAAGTTACATCCACATACACACCATCTTCTTTTATATGGAGCGCATCCACACTTTCCTTCAACAATACTGGATTATGATAATTCATCTGCTTCTATATTTCCCATTACTTCTTCTGCTAAATCTGCAAAATCTAACGCTGCTTCATCTATTACTTTCTCGTACTTTTCCTTATCCCACACCTCTACAATATTCACCGAAGATGACAACACTATCTCTTTTTGAATCCCTGCGAACTGACACAAATCTTTCGGAATCAAAATCCTCCCAGAAACATCTAACTCCACCAACTTCACTCCTGCCGTAAACCTTCTTATAAAATCGTTATTTCTCTTCACAAAACGATTTAACTTATTTATTTTTGCCATCATCAACTGCCATTCACTCATTGGATACAACTCCAAACAAGGTTGAAAAACCGCTCTTTTCAAAACAAACCCGTCTTGCAACACAGCAGACAACTGCTTCTTAAAAGCCGAAGAAAACATCATTCTGCCCTTAGCATCTATCTTACATTCATATGTTCCTATTAGATTTATCAACGGTTAGCTCATATTATTTCAATCAATCAAAAATAGAAAAAAATTACCACTTTTTACCACTTAACCCCACTTTGTTAATAAGTTTTACCCTTTCAAGAGCTCTCCCACAAATACGATAAATAAAGAGCAAAACAGCTTGTTAAATAATAAAACTGGAAATGTTCCAAAAAAAAACTACATTTGTCGTTAAGTCTAACTTAGAAAATACATGACTGAACATTTAAAGACAGAAGGCAAATTTACATACGCAGAAGCAGGTGAAGGGCAACCAATCATCGTATTACACGGATTAATGGGAGCTTTGAGTAATTTTGACAAAACTTTTCATCACTTTTCTCAAAAAGGGTACAAAGTTTTAATCCCTGAATTACCTTTATACACACTTCCTTTATTAAAAACAAACGTAAAGAACTTAGCCAAGTTCCTTCACGATTTCATTACTTTTAAACAATTAAAAAATGTTGTTCTACTAGGAAACTCCCTTGGCGGACATATAGGTTTATATTATACAAAACACCATAAAAACGATGTAGGAGCACTAGTACTTACGGGAAGCTCTGGTTTGTATGAAAACTCAATGGGAGATAGCTACCCTAAACGCGGAGACAAAGAGTATGTTGCTAATAAAACACGTGATGTTTTTTACGATCCAGAAATTGTTACAAATGACTTAATAGACGAAGTTTATAATGTAATCAATAATCGTAGCACACTTATAAGAACTCTTGCCATAGCCAAAAGCGCTATTCGACATAATATGGCAAAAGATCTTCCTGAAATGAAACAACCTACCTGCTTAATCTGGGGCAAACAAGACAATGTAACTCCTCCTGAAGTTGCTGACGACTTTAACAAGTTACTACCTGATTCTGATTTATTTTGGATTGACAAATGCGGTCATGCTGCAATGATGGAAAGACCCGAAGAGTTCAATCAGATTCTGGAAAACTGGTTTACTTCAAGAAATATCTAACACCTCTAAACACCTCATATCCGTGAAAATAAAATCTGCTGAATTCATTATGAGTAACAGCAATGTTACCAAGGCTCCCAAGGATAACATACCAGAGTACGCATTTATTGGTAGATCTAATGTGGGTAAATCTTCATTAATTAATATGTTAATGGAACGAAAGGATCTTGCAAAAACATCAGGAAAGCCTGGAAAAACACAACTAATAAATCATTTCAAAGTGAATGAAGAATGGTTTTTAGTTGATTTACCAGGGTATGGTTATGCTCAGGTTTCAAAAAAGAAAAGAACTATTTTCCAATATTTTATTGAGAACTATTTCAAAGAGAGAAAACAATTAGTTTGCACATTCGTTTTAATAGACAGCAGACATGATCCTCAAAAAATCGACTTGGAATTCATGAAATTCTTAGGAGAAAATCAAATTCCTTTTTGTATTGTTTTTACAAAATCTGACAAACTAGGGAGCTCTAAGCTAAACAAACAAATTACCTCTTATAAAAAGAAGTTATTAAATTTTTGGGAAAGCTTACCTACTTCTTTCATCACTTCTTCTTCTACCGGATTTGGACGTAAAGAATTTCTAGATTTTATCGATTCTGTAAACCAAGATGTTCGTGACAATTTCAAATAATCATTCTAGCCACAACTAAAAGCTCTAAAAATGCATTCTACGAAGAATAATCTACATGTTTTGTTTGAAGATAATCATATCATTATTGTAAATAAACGTGCTGGAGATATTATTCAAGGAGATAAAACAGGAGACAAACCTTTAAGCGAAGTTGTTAAGGAATACATCAAAGATAAATACAACAAACCTGGGAATGTATTTATCGGAGTGGTACACAGACTAGACAGACCCACCTCTGGAATTGTTATTTTTGCCCGTACTTCAAAAGCCTTAGAACGCTTAAACAAAATGCTACGAGACAAAACAATTCATAAAACATATTGGGCTATTACCAAAGAAAACCCCTCTAAAGAAGCAAACACTTTAATCCATTTTCTAAAAAAGAACCCAAAAAACAATAAATCTACTCCTTATATCAAAGAGATCAACGGTAGTAAAAAAGCAATATTACACTATAGAGTTATTAAAAAATTAGACAATTATTCTTTATTAGAGATTGACCTAGAAACGGGAAGACATCACCAAATAAGAGCGCAACTATCATCTATTGGATCTCCCATAAAAGGAGACTTAAAATACGGCTTCAGCAGAAGTAACAAAAATGGAAGCATCCATCTTCACGCAAAAAAAATTCAATTCACACACCCCGTAAGCAAAGAAACTCTAGAAATAGAAGCTCCTCTTCCTAAAGATCCGGTTTGGGATGCTTGCTAAGAATTTGTATCTTTAAAGCTTGTTAAAAAAGAACTTCTGAAAAATAGAAAAACTTAAATGTGCTTCTATCAGTTACCTCTTTTTAAATTATTAATTACTGCCAGGCAACTATATTCCCCTATCTAGTAAAGTTTGGTATATCGAATAAATATTACAAGAAATTTAATCTTATGGATATCGTAAAACTTGTACAATCACAAAAGAAGTATTTTGCTTCTCAACAAACAAAGGATACTTCTTTTAGGAAAGCATCTTTAAAAAAACTACAAAAAGAACTCATCAAACGCGAAGATGATATTTTGGAAGCACTTTATAAAGATTTCAAAAAACCAAAATATGAAGGGATACTCACAGAAACATCTATCGTACTAGCTGAACTGAAGCTACTTATTAAGAATCTTCATTCTTGGTCAAAACCCCAACGTGTTTTACCTTCTCTACTCAATTTTCCTTCTTCTGCTAAAATTTACAAGGAACCATATGGCGCTGTTTTAATCATTTCTCCTTGGAACTACCCATATCAACTGGCTTTTGCTCCTTTAGTTGGCGCTATTGCAGCGGGGAATACCGTTGTTTTGAAACCTTCAGAATTAACCCCACATACAAGTAAAATCACTAAAGAAATCATTGAGTCGGTTTTTAACAAAAATCATGTTGCAGTAGTAGAAGGCGGCGTTTCTGCAGCCCAAGAATTATTAGCTCTACGCTGGGATTACATCTTCTTTACAGGCAGCGTTTCTGTAGGAAGAATTGTAGCTAAAGCTGCTGCTGAACACATTACCCCTACCACCTTAGAACTAGGAGGTAAGAGCCCTTGTATTATTGATAAAACCGCCAACATCAAACTAGCAGCAAAACGCTTAATATGGGGTAAACTCATTAACTGTGGGCAAACCTGTATTGCCCCCGATTATTTATTGGTGCATCAATCTGTTAAAAAAGATTTTATCAAACACTTTAAAGAAGAACTCTCCAATGCCTACGGAGAACACCCTGAAAAGTCAGAGGATTATCTTCAAATTATCAATACTAGAAATTTTGATCGACTAGTTTCTATGCTAAAAAATCAAACAATTTTAATTGGAGGAGAAACAAACAGAGATAATAGATATATAGCCCCGACTTTAATCGATGAACCTAGCCTTGATAGTGAAGTAATGAAAGAAGAAATATTCGGACCAATACTTCCTTTAATTTCCTATAAAAACGAACAAGATATTAACACCATTCTTAGCAAATATGATAAGCCACTAGCACTATATATATTTACACAAGAAAAGCCATTTGCTAAAAAAATGATTGCAAAATATTCTTTTGGAGGAGGAACAATTAATGACACCGCCGTTCATTTTGCGAATCATAGAATACCTTTTGGAGGTGTTGGAGAAAGCGGTATTGGGGGCTATCATGGAAAATACTCTTTTGATTCTTTTTCACATAAAAAAGGAGTTGTTACACGAGGAAATTGGCTAGATATTTCAACTAAATATGCTCCTTATAAAGGAAAACTAAAACAATTAAAAACATTACTAAAATGGACCACATAAAAGAAAAAACAGTTTCAGAAGCCATCAATTATAGACGTTCCGTTAGAATCTATGACCCGGAAAAAAAACTTGATAGCACTGTAGTTAAAAACTGTATAAAACAAGCTAGTCTTTCTCCTAACAGCAGCAATATGCAACTTTGGGAATTTCTACACATTACTTCCAAAGAGGTCATTGACCAAATAGCCCCTCTTTGCTTTAATCAAAATGCAGCAAAAACAGCGCAGCAATTAGTTGTTTTTGTTGTCAGGAAAGATTTATGGCGTAAACGTATCAAGGCAAACCTGACATACATAGACGATTTATTCCCTAAAACACCTGATAATCAACAAAGTCGTAGGGAGAAATTTGCGCGAAATTACTACGAAAAAGTCATCCCTTTTGCTTATTTCGATTTTTTAGGAATTTTCGGGTGGCTTAAATACTTACTTGTTTCAACTACAGGGTTATTCAAACCTACTTATAGACAAGTCCGTTCAAAAGACATGAGAGTTGTTGCTCATAAAAGTACTGCTTTAGCCGCTCAAAACTTTATGACAAGTATGGCAGCGGTTGGCTATGATACCTGTCCTATGGAAGGTTTTGACTCGTTACGTGTAAAACAAGTCTTAAAACTACCTTACGGAGCTGAGGTAAACATGATTATCAGTTGTGGCGTTCGGAAGCCTGAAGGAGTCTATGGAAATCGCTTTAGAATTCCTTTCAACGAAATATACAAAGAGATTTAAAAGAACCACCTCTTTAAATCACCTCATAAAATGCAATGGGCACCACCAAACGTCCATTGCATTTTCTCTTATATTTTTTATTTAATTTCTACCGGATTCAAAAGCAGTACATTTTTTGATTGTTCTATTTCTTTTTGATTTAACTTCATCTTCACAAACCCTCCCTTTAAATACACTTCTGCTTGATTTTTATAATATTTACTAAAAACATTCCCCGATTGTCCTGTAGGTAAAATCCCCCAACTATTATCTATATCTGAAAAGTCAACAACTCTTCTCGTAGAAGGCCCTGCATGAATTTTATAGTACCCCGTACTATCTATATTATAGATCTGGTTATTAATCACTTGATCTCCTCCATTTGTTCTAAAAGGCCCAACGTTAAACAATTTCTTTAAGAAGCCTCCTGCCTTTCCTATAACATGCTCATGCTCTACAAAAGCAACCCTTTTCCATTTCCAATCTTCAACATTTCCTCCTAATTGATTTTTAAGAAAAGAAAACGCTTTTTTAAACGATTTTACTATAATCTCATCCTTACTTTCAACTTTATCTTTAGTAGTAACATCATCCCACCAAATAGATTTTCCTCTTTTTATCTGTACCGGCAGCACTTTTTCCATAAAAGGAGTGTTTTCAAATTGAGAAAAAGCAGCCCCAATTTCATCTTGAAAAGTATTTTTCTGAAACTCATAAACGAGTCTATTATAAACAACAGGACCTACTTCATCCACCCCATAGTAACCACTCCAAGAATCAAGCATATAGATCGCTTTTTTTTCACTAGCAGAAAACGATTCCTTCTTTAAAACTTTCATAAATTCATCTACAATTTCTAAAACTACTGGAGAAACAGCATCGTTTAACATCTTACCAACATCTTGCTTCGTAAAATCATTTTTCTCCTCCAACAATGTAACAATTCTCCTCGCTCTACTCCCCACTAAATAATACCCCGGATACAGTTCTCCCTTAACAGAATCAAACTGATTATTAGCCGAATACACATAATTCCAACTAGGATTTATTGCTTCTGGATTCTCCTTAAAATCTAAATATCTTAAAATTTCATCTTCCCCAGAAGCACCATTTAAAAAAGTTTTTGTGTATAATGAATCCCTATACTGATACAATTTTGCCGATGCAAACCAAGCTATATTACCCTCTGCGTCTCCATACATAATATTCAACCCTGGAGCATGCAACTTACCTACTCCTTCTTTAAACTCTAGCAACGACGTTGCATGCGATATTTCATACCCCACTTCTAATAACTTATTTTCTAACCCCGTATAAATCCATTGCATCGCTACTGGTTTTCTATTATTTAACTGATCTATCATCTCATTAACCACAGGACCATGTTTACTTACTTTCAGCTGATATACCGTATCTCTCTCTCCCTTTATCTCAATGCGTTTCTCAACCAAATCATATTTTAAAAACTCATTAACAAACTTATATTCTAAATCATTATTTGGATTATTCTCTTCATAATAAAAGTCTATATCGTCATTTTCCAACATTGTTAAGCCATAGGCGTATTTTCTATTATGACCTAACAAAGGAAAAGGAGTTAATGCTAAATTAAAACCATACATTTCATAATTGGGCGTTTTTATATGTGATTGATACCAAACGGAGGGTTGTGAAAAGCCTATATGAGGATCATTCGCAAAAATCACTTTTCCATTCCTTGTTTTATCTGCTCCAATCACCCATGAATTACTTCCTATAAAAGGAGATATTGGCAATTTTTCATAAAGCATATTTACCATACTCACATATTCCTCTTTAATCCTTTTATATTTGCTATTAGATTTTATCAAGGTTAAATTTTCATAATCTCCACCTAACAACTCTCTAAAATACTTCGCTCCTAATTTTTCTTTAACTTCCGTCAATAATGGATCCGTTTTATGAGCTGCCGCAAAACTAAAAGCCATATAACCAAATACGTTATAAATATCTTTCATTGTATATTTCTCTTTTTCAATCCCCAATAAATAAAACTCTAAAGGCGTTCTTCCCTCCTCTATAAACTGGTTTATCCCTTTTAAATATGCTTTAGCCAAGACATAAGCATCAGAATCTTTATCTAAATTAAGTATTGTTTTCTCTGAAGCCTCTTCAATACCTAATCCTGAGAAAAACATATCTACCTTTAGTAATTCCTTTCCAAAAATTTCTGACAACCGCCCTGCCGAAATTCTTCTTACCAACTCCATTTGCCATAATCTATCTTGCGCATGCACATACCCTAAAGCTACATAAGCATCTTTCTGATTAAATGCATTGATATGAGGAACCCCTACTTCATCATAATACACTTCAATTTGCTTTGATATTCCTTCAAGTAGCAACTCCCCCTTATATTTTGGCTCAAACCATTCAGATATTCCCCAACCAATAATCAACAATAAAGCAATTAACATAAACAGAAATCTTATTACATATTTCATATCATTCGTTTTTAACCAAAGATAGTAGTTTTACGTATTTCTAAAAAAAAAGAAGCTACGCGAGAAGTTTTTCGTCTTTACATTTCCTTAAAAAAAACCAATAAAAATCTTAACAATACGTTAAAATTACTCAACACCCCCCCCTTTAAAAACTATCATTTACACCTTTTTTTTAAAACATAAGAAGCTAAAAACAAACCACCTACACTATAAAAACGTACTTATACGCACATATAGTAACGTATAAATACTTATAAAAAAAAGTAGTTATCCTCTATTATATTTCAGTACTTTTGGGTATTTCAAAGTATTCAAACATAAGCTAGATTTGCAAACTGGAAGTAAAAAAAGTACCAAAAATAGCAGCCCTTCATACGGGCTCTTTTTCACTTACTTTTATACTTCCCCTCTTTATTTCCCCCCGATCAATTATTTATTATTTATAAAAATATTCGCATGAATAAAAGGGTATTACTTATAACAGAGGGAACCTATCCATATAACTATGGAGGTGTATCTAGTTGGTCACATACTTTATGCAACTTAACTAGAGGCATTGATTTTCATTTATATTCACTAAATTCAGAGTTTGAGCGTCAACCTAGATATCTTCTTGGTAAAAATATTAAAAGCGTTACTCAACTCCCACTTTGGGCGTATGATCACCCTTTTGACCTCATAGACTATAATATTTCCTATAAAGAAGTTATTGAAAAAAAATTAAACACTACTGATTTTGTCATCAATCAACAATTTATACCTCTTTTTCGAATACTTATTAAAAACTTAATTGCTGACCATCCTAATTTAGATCATTTAGAGCAGACTGTTTACAATCTTTATGACTATTTTAAAAAACACGATTATGATAAAACATTAAAAAGTTTGCCCGTTTGGAAAGAGTTTAAAACTATTTTAATAGACGCTTCTTTAGAAGAAATTGAAAAGATAACGTTAGAAGATATTTCTTTTTCTTTAAGATGGCTTAGTAAAATGTTAATGACATTATCTATACCCGTTCCTGAAGTTGACATTGCTCATATTACTCTTACAGGGTTTCCTGTCATTCCTGCTTTAATTGCTAAAAAAGAACATGGCAGCTTGGTTTTGGGTACTGAACATGGTATCTTTATAAGAGAGCATATGATTTATGCAAATAGTGCTCCTTTTTCATTTTTCATTAAAAACTTAATGATTAGATGCTCTACTACAATTACTAAATTAGCTTTTACAAAATCTGATAAAGTTACTTCCGTTAATATATTTAATACCACGTGGGAATTTAAATTTGGTTTATCAGAAGATAGATCTGAAATCATTTATAATGGAGTAGATGAACATAAATTTTCATGTGGAAAAAAACCAGAACATCTTAAAGACACTCCCACAGTAGTAGCCATTGCTAGAATATTTGCTTTAAAAGATATTCTTACCATGATTAGGACATGTGGTCATGTAAAAAAGACCATCCCAGATATACGTTTTCTCGTGTATGGAGATAAGAATGCCGTTCCTGAATACACTTTAGAGTGTAATAAACTCATTAAAGAGCTCGAACTTACAGATAGTTTTATTCTTGCTGGGCATCATAGTGCTCCTAATAAGGCTTTCTTAGAAGGTGACATTTCTATATTAACCTCTATTTCAGAGGGTTTCCCTTATACAGTAATAGAATCCATGAGTTGTGGAGTTCCTGTTGTGGCAACAGATGTTGGTGGTGTGAGTGAGGCCATTACAGATACTACTGGTTTTATATGCCAGCCCAAAAAGTTTGAAGATTTAGGAAATAAGGTAATCTATCTATTACAAAATAAAGAAATAAGGCTTCAAATGGGGCAAAATGCAAGAAAAAGGGTTCTTGAGCATTTCACTATAGATAAGATTATGAGAACATATGAAGATCTATACCTAAATTTACAAAGCGCTTCAATGGTTGTGAAAAAGGTTGAGTCTTATGCTGAATAATTACACGGAAAACTATAACGAACTTTTTGATCAAATACGAAGTAGGATAGGAAAACCTGTTTCTATTGATGTTGTGGTTGCTATTATTGAATCTTTTGGATTAAAGGATAAAAATATTCCTGTTGAATATGATTTTAAAGATATTAGAGAACTCGCTACTAAAATTTTTAAAGAGCTAAGATCTGATCTTTATAAAGACCTAAAAAATCAAGAAGAAATTCGAAAAGATTCAAACGTAAAAAAAGAAAAGGAAGGTTTTTTGCATGAGGTAATACTCTTCGTTAAATCTTATTTATCAAATACCTCTTCTTTACTTACTTTAGTTATTCAACTGGCAACTATTATAATATTTGGACTATCTCTTTATGCTTTTGTTGGCTTTAATCAACTACAATCAACGGCTGTTATTTTAGGCATTATATTAGGGATGGTATTAAGCGGCGGTATCATACAAGTAGTAGGTAGCGAGGTTTCCAAACATTATTATTTGAAAGATTTTGAAATGGTAAGAAGAATGACTTTTTTTCTTATAAAGCAAGGAGTTTTATTTTTAGCAACTTGCCTCTCTATAATCATTATATTTAATCTGTTAGTACCTATATATCCTTTTTCTATGGTATTTTTTACATCAATTTACGCTTTTCTAATTGGTGTATTGTTTTTAGTTTTTGCGCCTCTCCATGTATTAAAAAGCCGTATTGTTATATTTATATCAATAACTTTCCCTACTCTTTTAGGTATTTATTTAGCCAAAAGGCAGCATGTAAGTATATATCAAATCCATTTCATTGGTTTATTACTAGCTATAACTATGGTACTTGGTTTTATTTTCTTTTATTTTAAGTCTAAAAAAATTCAAAAAACAAAGAGAAAAAGATATACCAAAGGAGCACTTTTTTATAATAATATTTATTTCTTTTTGTATGGCTCACTCATTAACCTATTCTTTTTCATTGATCGAATAGTAGCATGGTCTAACTATAAAACAAGTAATTTTTTCTTTCCTGTTTTATATGAAAAAGATTATGAAATAGGTATGGATATTTCTATTATTTTCTTTTTTTTACTAGCAGGATCCATAGAATATAGCAATACTTTTTTTATCACAAAGCTGAATAAAACAAGGCATCATACAAAATTTATTGATATCAAATCTTATCAAAAAAGTATTTACAAAATTTACTTAAGAAATATTGGTTTGCTAATACTTACTTCAATTCCTTTTTACATTTTTGTGCAATATATAATTTATGGAGAATGGGGGTATAATCATTATTTTGCGGAGCCGATAGAAGCTATTAACATAAAAATAGCACAAATAAGTACCATTGCCTACTTTTTTGTGTGCTGGGGTATATTAAACACTTCTTATTTAACATTCTTAAAAAAACAACGGACTGTTGTAAAAATACTTTTTATAGCCTGTATTACTAATATTATTTCTGGCTTCTTTTTAAGTAGATTTTTTTATTACGAAGATAGCGTTTACGGCCTACTAATAGGAGCAATACTCTTTGCTGGCCTAACATTCAAAGAAAATATAAACATTTTAAAAAACATTGATTATTATACGTCTTATTAAATACTCGATTTTGTCTATTACCTTTTTATTATCATCAAAGATTTTTTCTAATTCTGGAAAGGACAACATTTTTCTGTGTTACGGGAAAGTACCTGTGCAACAAATAGTTGATTTTAAATACGTAATCCTTGAAGAAGCTCATTATACCAAAGAAGAAGTTTCTGAAATAAAAAAGAAAAACGACAACGTTTTATGCTATATTTCTCTTGGAGAGGTTCATCAATATGTGTCTTTTTATAAAGAAGCCAAAAAATATACATTGCAAGGTAAAAATACTACTTGGAATAGCTATTATCTTGATCTAGAACAAAAACCTCTTCAACATATTCTTTTACAAAATATTCAAGAAAAGTTGAGAAAAGGATTCGACGGGCTCTTTCTTGACAATATTGACAACTATGGACCTTATGGAAAACAGAAACATCTTCAAAAAAAATTAGTTGAGTTTTTAGCTACAATCAAGAGTAATTTCCCTACCATTTATTTAATGCAAAACGCAGGGCTCCCTCTTGTTGAATACACACATCCTTATGTGAATTCTGTTGCTATAGAATCAGTAATAACAAACTACGATTTTCAACATAAAGAATATAAATTTCGAAAAAGAAGAGAAAGAAAGAGAATTATAAAAGCTTTACAAAAAATAGAATGCGAATATAAAATCCCTTTTTTACTAATAGAATATACCAATAATAAAAGAAAGTATAGAAAAATCAAAAGAAAACTAAAAAGACATAACTGGAATTTATTTATAGGTCAAATTGACCTACAAAGAAAACCAACATTTAATTAAAGTAAAATGACATCTCTCCAAACTAGTTTATTCCTTAGTGTAATGAGATTTACGTTAATAGGAATACTATTTTATTTTTTCAGTAAGAATATAAATCAAAAAAAAGAAAGATTTTTTTCTGATTTTTTGGCTATTAACATTAGTAAATATACTAGTATAAGTGTAATCATTATATTTTTTTTGGTCCACCTTGAAAACTATGCTTTTTTTAATTATATTTTTCTGATTTTCATTTTCTTTATTTTCGATATACATAATTTTGTCGGACCTGCTCAAATTTACCAATCTTTAAAGAGCAACTTTGATACATTAACATTGAAAGCTATTGGTTTTATAGAAGAACCTCATAAATGGCACTCTATAAAGTTGTATTTTTCAGACAAAAAACTCTCTCAACAAGAGACTCATGATTTACTGGCTGTTGTTTTTATAATTATTACAGCTCTTTTTTCAAGAGTTACCTTTTATACGAATGATGCGTATTTATTTTCTGAAGATTGGTTTTACGATCTAGAAAAATTACTTTCAATATCTGATCAAAAATGGTTTAATTTAGACCATACAGAAACAGGAGAATTTGCTCTTGTTGACCTGTATAGCAAAACACTAAAAGTAGGTCCTGAAATTGCACTACAAACTTTTGGAATTATCCAAACAATTCTTCTTTCTGTTTTAGCCTACTGGATTGTAAAAAAATCCAATGTAAAAGAAAGACTCATCATTCCTATTTTTACAGCCATTATTTTTATAGGAACGGTAAGCATATCTCCATCTAGCATACATTTTATACTCAAGCACCATTCTATTTTATCGGTATTGTCTATATCATTTCCTCTTTTGATTCTTTTAACAAACAATAACCCTTTTTATCGAAGTGCTAAATCAATTATAATTTATACAAGCCTTATTTCTACAGCTTGCTTTTTAATTTCATTTTCTGATTTTTTAATCATATTTTTCCCTTTCTTATTATTTACAATCCTTTATAACTCTGAGAAAAAAATCAAAGAGAAAACAGTATTAACCTTATCTTTCTTATTTCCTGCTATATGCATCATTGTATCTCATTTTCTATTATATGAACATGAGTATTTTGATCCATTATTTTTCATTAAAAACAGTTTTATCAATGCCTCTGATTTCGTTAAAATATCCGATATCAGTACTGCATATCTAACCATCATAAAATGGTCTATATTCTTCTGTTTTATTGGAATAACAAGTAGTTTCATAAGAAAAAACAACATTCTTTTATTAGTCTCTGCACTATATCTTTTTTATATATTATTATACCGAGTAAATCACTATTTAATTAATGAAAATTCACTTCTATTAACTTTTAAAATATTTACTCCAATAATCATTGGGTTAAATCTTCATAACCTTATTAGCCTTATACGAACAAAAGCTTTTAAAATAAAAACAATCATTACATATGCTGCCGCCTTTTTATGCTTGGTATATCTTCCTAGTACTCAAAAAGGTATTTTTGAGGATATTAAAGCTTTAAATGAAACCAATAGACAATTTCTAAAAATATACAATAATATAACTACAGAACACCTCCCCTATACCTATGCTGTAGTTGGAAACGGAAAAATGATAGATTTTAGTAAAAACAAACATCTTTTTCTCAATTACCATGAATTTAATACTGAATACTTGCAAAGGGATTCTATTTATCATAAAAACATTAAAGACGATGATTTTATGAAAAATAATCCCAGCATAATTTTACCAAACAGTATTTTCTTATTTGAAATTTTGGGTACTGATAAAAACTTTAATGAAGCTTTAAAAATTACTAGTTCTGATCAACTCAAAACAAATAATCATATAATAACTACATTAAAAAAGAGGGGTAGAAAAATCAACTTATACACCAAAACAGATAAGTTGATTATCTATGAAATCATTAACAAAAAGAGTAGCAGTCATATTAATGAAATGCTCTTCTTAGATAAAAGATTATGAAAAAAGGCTTTTTAATTATACAAATATCAGCGAGTTTACTATTAATGTTTTTAGTATTAAATGGGAATATATTTTCAGATAAAAAGCTGGGAGTAACCGATTCTCAAAAAGATACTTCAAGAAAGAAATATACGACAAGTGACTATTTCTTAAAAAGCACTACTCCTTTAATCGGTTATCTAATCAATGAAAAAGACACCATTGTGAATTGGCCTTATGAAAGCGCAAAAATAGTATGTGATTATACCAAAATTCCATTTGCTACAATAAAACTTACAGATTTAAATGATGAAAAATACATCATTCCTACTTCACTCAAAGCTATTTGTATTGATGATACTAAAAAAATATCTGAGAAAGCTATTCAAAAAATTTTAAAATTTGTTGCTAATGGAGGAAACTTGATAATCCCCAATTTTATTGAAGACAGGCGATTTGGCTACTTAATTGGTTTAGATAAAGACGAATCAAAATATACTTACAATACTACCGCAAAAGGAATCAAGTATCAAAAAAACTTTATCCCTAATATAAATAATGTAATTTCCCATAAAAAAAACATTCATTACGGTCTTGATTTAAAAAGTTTTAAAAAAGATATTGAGGTACTAGCATATGCAGCAAATGAAAAAAAATATCCTGTCATCATTCAGAATAAAGTTGGTTTAGGAAAAGTAATTTTTTATAACTCTGGAGTGGTAATAGCAAAACATGAAAGAGGTATATTGTTCGCATCTCTCTTATCTACATTAGAAGGAGTTCCATACCCTATAGCTAGTGTAGCTGCTTTTTTCTTAGATGATTTTCCTAGTCCCATATATTCTTTCAGGAAAGAACCTATATCAACAGAATACAATATTACCAATCAAGAATTTGTAAACGATATTTGGTGGCCAGATATGGTTACCTTGGCAAAAAAACACAATATTATATATACTGCTACTATAATTTTTAATTATGAAGAAAACACGCATCCTCCATTTTTCTTTAGAGAATGGGAAAGAACAAGGCACCATAATGCGTCTGTTCCTCACCTAATTACTAAAGATTTTTTAGCAAAAAAACATGAGCTTGGAATTCATGGCTACAATCACGTCTCTTTACTTAAAAGGGATTGGAATCCTAAAAATATTGATATCGCGCTTTTATCTGTAAAGAAAAAATGGGTATTGAATGAATACGAAAGGTTACCTGCTTCCTACATTCCTCCATCTAACTATATTGATAAAATGGGTATTGAGTCTTTAAGTAAGTTCCTTCCTTCTATAAAATATATGTGTAGTAGTTACGAAGGAACTTTTACAAAGGGAGGTGATAGGGAATACAACCCTGAACCTTACTCTGATTACATGTTTGGGATGCCTAGAACAACCTCTGGATATTATTTAAAAGACCCTAAAAGGTTTATTAAAGAGTCAGTGTACTTATTCACTGGAATTTGGTCTCATTTTGTACACCCCGATGATGTATATCAATTTCCTAATAAGGATAATGATAAGGTTAGAGGACACTTTAAATATAGAAATGAACTTTCGCTTAACTGGAGATCCAAAAATTCGAAAGGATTAAAAGGAATGTTTCAAACAATGGATAGTATTTTAGCTACGCATAGAAAAAATTATCCTTTTACAGAATTCCTTGATGTTAGAGCTGGAGGAACTAGAGTAGCGAATATCCGCAATAGCAACTTTGAACACTATAAGGATCATGACTTTTACCGTGTAAAAAACCTCAACGATAATCTAGAAGCACAAAACTGGTTTGTGTATATTTCAGAAAAAAGGACAAAGGAAATTTCTAAATACCTCAAAGAAAACAAAATACCCTTTACCACACTTCCATTCCAAAAAGGAACTTTGTTCAACGTCAAAACAGCAAAACAATCTATCAAAATACCGTTAGCTAAAGTTTCTAAAAAAATCGTTGATTTTGAAAAAATCTCTTCAGAATACCAAGAAGATCTTACTTTTAGAAGTACAATAAGTTTTTCTGACACTATGGTTACTGAAAAAATTAAAGCGCTTCGTAAAGAACTATTATTAAGTAAAACAATAGATTTAGAAAAATGGAAATTATATGCTAAATATGCTGGTTGGTTAAAAAGAGAAATGCAATTTTGGATTGATTTGGAAAACTATTATTATATAAATCAAAACTACGAAACAGCTGCCCTATCGAAAGAACTTGCTAAATTAATTTGGTACATTACCGAAGGAGACAATGAAAAATGGCTTGAGCGACAAATATTAACAACCAATAACCCCGAAATAAAGCTCTTATTACTAAAAGCATATGTAAAGAACTTTAATACAGAAAATAATAGTATAGCCATTACTAGTAAACTAAAACTAATTGCTGAATTAGAACCTACTGTAGCAAACAAAACTTCTTACATTTCAAATTTACTGTGGAATAACTTACCAGAAACACTTGCCGTATTGGAAATATTAGAACCTTCTGATGACTATAAAGAAATAGCAGAAAGCATTGCTTGGTTTTTCTATGAAAAAGAACAAATTCAGAAAGCAATAGCATGGGCAAAACTTACTGACAAAATAACCATTGATACTAAGTTATATTGGTTATTCAACGCCAAACTTTATGACGAGCTTAAAGAGTTTTATGCTCAGCATATTAAAGAGCACCCTAATGATGACCTAGCTAAGAAAACAATGAGTGATATTTATTTAACTAGAAATAAATTCAAAGAATCTTGGTTAATTGCTTCTACAATAAATAATGATTATAAAGACTATGATAAAACACAGAAAGAATTAAATAAAGTTTTTAGCTACCAAGAACTTCCCTTGAGAAAAGACATTCTTATTAATCACGGAACATATCTTTTAAACAAAGAAAAAGAACAAGTTCTAGTTACCATTGAAAGCGGGGATGCTATTAACCTTCATGGATTTATCAACACTAACAAAAGTAATATTGATTATTTTGATAGATCAATGACCTATAGTTTGGTAACTGAAAAATTAGCAACTCATAATATTTCAGCTACAAGCACATTAATTACCTCTGAGTTTAATCATACAGAACAAACCTTATATGGGCTCCAATATGAATTTAAAAACTCAAAAACAGGAGGCAATAAAATTAATTATGCTGCTAGATTAAGAGCTGAAACAAATAAAAGTCGCTATTATTACCAATTGGCCTTAAAAGGTAATTACAATATAAGAAATTCCTTTATTTCATTAAATTACGACTTATACCCTGTAAAAAATGAAATTGCATATCGTAAAGATATCTATAGAAATCAATTAGGCCTTTATGTAGAAAGAAACTTTAAAAACAAAACTAACTTCCGCATATATTCAGAAGCTAATTATTATACAGACCACGAAACAGATCTCACTTTTGGAGCTTCTGCTAACAAACCAATTTATCTATTTGGAAATCATCAATTTGGTGCTGCTTTAGAAGCATCTACAAGTCTAGGTTCTGCTGATAGAGTTAATGGATTTCCTTATTTTATGATCAAAAATCAATCTTTTGGAGGAGGAGGGGTTAATTATCTCTTTAGAAATAAAGATAATAGTACTAATATTTCTCTAGATGGAATGTATTTTGCTGACAGTTACTCAGGAGGCTTCTCTAGGTTTAGAGCTCAAATCAATTTACAGTTTTTAAAATATTATTTCTTACATCTCAATGGAGAATTATTCAACAATAAATTATATCATTCCAACTCATTAAATATTGGCGTAACATATCATATAAAATAACAATATTTCATTAAAAGATCATTGCTTTAATTAATTTCCCTAATCATATAAAATCAATCGAAGATTGTTCGTATTTTTGACCTTCTTTAAAATCATATTTTATGAGAAAAATACAAATGGTTGACCTTCCTGGTCAATACCAACATATAAAAAGTACGGTAGATGCTTGCATACAAGAAGTACTTGACTCTGCCACTTATATAAACGGACCGTACGTTAAAGAATTTCAGACCGACCTAGAAAAATACTTGGGTGTAAAACATGTGATTCCATGTGCTAATGGCACAGACGCTTTACAAATAGCAATGATGGGACTCGGTTTAGAAGAAGGGGATGAAGTTATTACTGCTGACTTTACTTTTGCAGCTACTGTAGAAGTAATTGGATTATTAAAATTCACCCCTGTATTAGTAGATGTTGAACCAGATACCTATAATATAAGCATTGACGCGTTAAAAAAAGCCATTACCCCTAAGACCAAAGCCATTGTGCCTGTTCATTTATTTGGGCAATGCGCTAATATGGAGCGCATTTTAGAAATTGCTAAAGAGCATGGGCTATTCGTCATTGAAGACAACGCTCAGGCAATAGGAGCTGACTATACTTTTTCAGATGGTACTAAAAAGAAAGCTGGAACTATGGGAAATGTTGGAACAACTTCTTTTTTTCCATCTAAAAACCTCGGCTGCTACGGTGATGGTGGCGCTATTTTCACCAATGATGATGAGCTTGCTCATACGCTCCGCGGAATTGTAAACCATGGAATGTATAAACGCTATTATCATGACGTAGTTGGTGTAAACTCTCGTTTAGATAGTATTCAAGCAGCCGTTTTAAAAACAAAACTCCCTTTATTAGATAGCTATTGTGACGCTCGTAGAAAAGCGGCTGATTATTACACAAATGCTTTTAAAGATAATCCTCATATCATTACCCCAATAACTAGTAGTTTTACCTCTCATGTTTTCCATCAATATACCTTGCGTATTACTAACGGAAAACGTAATGAGCTACACCAATATCTATTAGAAAACAATATTCCTAACGCTATTTACTATCCAGTTCCTTTGCATGCTCAAAAGGCATACCAAGACAAGCGTTATACTGAAACTAATTTTCCTGTAACAAACCAATTAATTGATGAGGTAATTTCTTTACCAATGCACACTGAACTTGATGAAGATCAATTAATGTTTATTACTAAAACTGTTTTAGATTTTATAAAGTAACTTAAAAAAACCCCTTCAATATGAAAAAAATTTTAGTAACAGGCGGCTTAGGATTCATAGGTTCCCATACCGTTGTCGAGTTACAAAAAGCAGGCTTTGATGTTATTATAATCGATAATTTATCCAATACTAGGCTTAGTGTTTTAGATAATATTACTGCCATAACAGGAATCAAACCCGATTTTCATCAACTAGATTTACGAATCAAAGATGATGTAGCCACATTTTTTGAAAACAACCCTATAGATGGCATTATTCATTTTGCTGCTTCAAAAGCTGTAGGCGAAAGCGTAGAAAAGCCATTAGATTATTATGAAAATAATATAGGTACTCTTGTATATTTACTGCAAGAAATGAAAAAAAGAAATATTGATAATTTTATTTTTAGTTCTTCTTGTACTGTTTACGGACAAGCTGACAAGCTACCTATTACTGAAAATGCGCCTATAAAGCCTGCGGAATCTCCTTATGGAAATACGAAGCAAATTGGTGAAGAAATTATACGAGAAAATTGCATTGCAAATAATAAAAATGCAATTGCACTACGTTATTTCAATCCTATTGGTGCCCACGAAAGCGTTAAAATAGGAGAACTTCCTTTGGGGGTTCCTCAAAACTTAATTCCTTTTGTTACACAAACTGCCGCTGGAATTAGAGAAGAACTTTCCGTTTTTGGAAATGACTATCCTACTTCAGACGGAACTGCTATTAGAGATTATATTCATGTAGTTGATTTAGCCAAAGCCCATATTGCTGCACTACAACGTCTATTAGATAAAAAAAACAAACAAAAGTTTGAATTTTTTAATGTAGGCACCGGAGTTGGAAGCACTGTACTAGAAGTCATCAAAGCATTTGAAAAAGCCTCTGGAAAGCCTCTAAATTATAAAATCGTTGCGCGTCGTGCGGGCGACATTACAGCTGCTTATGCTGATACAACAATTGCCAATAAAGAGCTTAACTGGAAAACTGAAAAAACACTTGAAGAAGCCTTAGCCGATGCTTGGAAATGGCAAATGCAACAACAAGCTTAAAACTTTTATACTAAAAAAAATAGATTTGATATTTAATCAAATCTATTTTTTTTAAGCTAAGCTTCTTTGTATAATGATTTAAAAGGCGTATTAATTTTATCAAAAAAGAAAGAGCTTGTAAAACTCCTTCCTTTATCTAATATCTATTGCTCCACAGAAACTCCATTTGCGGTAACGCTTCTATCTATTTTACGCATTAATCCTTGCAATACTTTTCCTGGTCCTATCTCTATAAACTCAGTTCCCCCATCAGCTATCATTTGCTGAATTGACTGCGTCCAACGAACTGGTGCTGTTAATTGCATTATTAAGTTTTCTTTAATTTCAACAGGGTCAGTAACTGCTTTCGCTACTACATTCTGATATATAGGGCAACTTGGAGTAGTAAACTCTGTAGCTTCTATAGCCGCTGCCAACTCTTCTCTTGCTGGCTCCATCATAGGTGAATGAAACGCTCCTCCAACAGGCAAAACCAATGCCCTCTTTGCTCCTTTTTCTTTTAACGCTTCACAAGCCTTATTTATAGCTTCTATTTCTCCTGAAATGACCAATTGCCCTGGACAATTATAATTAGCTGCCACAACTATTCCTTCAATATCATTGCAAACCTCTTCTACAACCTTATCTTCTAACCCTAAAACTGCCGCCATTGTAGAAGGTTTCGCTTCACATGCTTTTTGCATTGCCAAAGCTCTTTTAGAAACTAATTTTAATCCATCTTCAAAAGATAATGCTCCATTCGCTACTAAAGCTGATAATTCCCCCAAGGAATGTCCTGCTACCATTTCTGGCTTAAAATCATTGCCCAATACTTTAGACAAAATTACTGAATGTAAAAAAATAGCTGGTTGGGTTACTTTAGTTTGCTTTAGCTCTTCAGCAGTACCTTCAAACATAATATCAGTAATACTAAACCCTAAAATACTATTTGCTTTTTCAAAAAAACCTTGCGCTAATGGTGATTGTTCATACAAGTCTAACCCCATTCCTGGGAATTGAGCACCTTGACCTGGAAATATATATGCTTTCATATAGTATTGATTTGTTCTTCTTTTGTTAATTAGCAAAAATAAGGAATTTTAATCTGACAAATAATTGTTATTTTCGTGCCCATGACTGCGCAACAAAAATCTCAAGCACAACTAACCTATTTAGTGCTAGCCGCTCTTTTTATAGCCTCATTGGTTACCTCTAATTTAATTTTTCAAAAATTCTTTTATTGGAATCCTTTTGGTGTATATCGTTTTGAAATTTCTGTAGGCATATTACCCTACCCCATTACTTTCTTAATTACCGATATTCTCTCTGAAATTTATGGAAAAAAGAAAGCCAATCAAGTCGTCATCGCTGGTATTTTTGCCTCCTTCTTTTCAATGCTTATTCTCATAGTTGCTAATCACGCCCCTGCTATTGACAACTCTCCAATAGATACTAAAATTTTCTCTAAAGTATTTGGGTTATCTCCCCTTGCTGTATTTGCTTCTATGATTGCCTATTTATTTGCTCAATTTATTGATATTCGCATTTTCCATTATTGGAAAAACCTCACTAAAGGAAAACATTTATGGCTACGTAATAATTTTTCTACCTTTGCTTCTCAATTCATAGATACCTTTACCGTACTATTCTTATTATGCTCTTTTAAAGTACTACCTTGGAGCATTTTTACCAGCTTACTACTAAGTGGTTTCTTATTCAAAATCATCATTGCTGCTTTAGATACTCCTATTTTATACCTAGTTATCTATTGGTTTAGAAAAAGATTTGGTTTAAAAACAAATGAAGAATTTACCAGTTTTTAATACGATATGATTTCCTCAAACTCTCTCAGTCAGTTAGCTTTTAAAAAATTCCTTCAGAATACTATGGGAACTATTAGCTTACTATTTATTATTTTTTGTGGATTTATAGGAATTTTCTGCTATCTATTAGCACCAGACAATAGTTATGCTTCTAACCAAATGCATTTAGAAATTCATTCTAAACCTCCTGGATTTTCTATTCAAATGCTTAGCATCCCTTCCAAAGAAAAGAAAAATGAATCTTTCTTTTCTATTTTACTAAATGGTACCCAACATAATGATTTGGAAATCCCTATAAAATCATACAACATTAAAGGAAATACTCTTGAGATTGTAACATTTTCAGATCATTTAACCAAAACATATCCGCTAAGTGCCCTTCATCAAAATCCTACTAAATATATCAAGGAAAAAACTTTTTACTTGGGAACTGATAAATACGGAAGAGACTTGCTAAGCAGGTTATTAGTTGGCACAAGAATTTCTTTTTTTATAGGTTTTATTGCCGTTTTTATTTCCTTACTTATTGGTATTCCAATAGGTGCTATTGCTGGCTACTTTGGAGGAAAAACAGATGCCTTTATCATGTGGATTATCAACATCACTTGGTCTATCCCTACTCTCTTACTCGTAATTGCCATAACCTTGGCTCTTGGAAAAGGTTTTTGGCAAGTTTTTATTGCTGTTGGTTTAACAATGTGGGTAGAGGTTGCTCGTGTAGTAAGAGGACAAGTAATTACCACCAAACAACAACAATATGTAGAAGCTGCTAAAGCTTTAGGATTTTCTAACCTTAGAATTATCTTTAAACATATTCTGCCCAATATTGTAGCCCCTATTATTGTAATTTCTGCTGCTAATTTTGCGGGAGCTATTTTAATAGAAAGCGGTTTGAGTTTTCTTGGCATAGGAGCCCAGCCCCCTACTCCTTCATGGGGAGCCATGATTAAAAACCACTATAACTATATTATTTTAGGAAAACCTTATTTGGCCATAATTCCTGGAATGGCTATTATGAGCTTAGTAATGGCTTTTATGCTAGTAGGAAATGCGCTCCGTGATGCACTTGATGTAAAAAATTAAAACGTATAAATTCCATAAATAATCCAATAGTAAATATTCTTATTTATATTTGCCTAAAATTTTATTTACCTTTTATTATTTAATTTTACAATGAGTTTTTCCGTAAATTTCACTACCCGATGGGCAGATTTTGATGCCAATATTCACATGAGACACACAGCTTACAATGATTATGCCGCTGAATCTCGTTTACGATACTTTAAAAAGTTTAATGTTACTGTCCAAGATTTTGCTAAAGAAAAAATAGGGCCTATTTTATTTGAAGAAAACATTAAATTTTTTAAAGAAATATACCTAGGTCAAGACATTACAGTAAGCATACAATTAACTGGACTATCTAAAAATGGAGAACGTTGGAAAATCCGCCATCAAGTATTTAATGATGCAGGAAAATTATCTGCTGAGATTAATGTATATGGAGCGTGGATTGACACCGTTAAACGTAAACTAACAAGTCCTTCTGAAAAATTCCGTTTTTTATTTACTCAATTAGAAAAAACAGAAGATTTTCAGGAAATTCCTATTAAAAATGAAAAAAATTAGAAAAATAGTTTCCGCTATTATTCTAGTCATAGCATTGATTATTACCCACTATACACAAAAAAATAGTGAAACGTCCTCTGTTATAATAAATCATTCGAGCTTCAATTATTTACCTACTTCTACAACAGGTCAAATAATTAAACACCAATATTATAGCTTATCTTATAGTGAACCTCACGAGCAAGCAGAGTGGGTAGCTTATGAATTAAAAAAAGAGGACGTAGTATATACAAACCATAAGCGTCCTTTTTTTATCGAAGATCCTAAAATCAAGACAAAATCTGCTAATTACAGAAACTATAAAAAATCAGGGTACGATCGTGGGCATCTATGCCCAGCTGGAGATCGACGCTTTTCAAAACAAGCTCATGACGAAACCTTTTACACCTCTAATATTACTCCTCAAAACCACCTATTTAATGCTGGTATTTGGAATAAACTAGAACAAAAAACAAGGTATTGGGCTAAAAAATATAATTCTTTGTATGTTGTTACTGGTGGTATCTTATCTGAAAATCTACCTACAATAGGTCACGAAAAAATAGCAGTCCCTACTCATTTTTATAAAATTTTACTTGATTATACCCTTCCCGAAATCAAAGTCATTGCTTTCCTCATTCCTCATAAAGAGAGCAAACGCCCTTTGTATGAATTTGTAGTTAAGATTGACGAACTAGAAGCAAAAACAGGGATTGACTTTTTCCCAAACCTGCCTGATGATCTCGAACAAAAGCTAGAAGCTTCCAGTAATTATAAGAATTGGAGTTTTAGATAAACAAAAGCGAGTTTATTACTATATAATGTACTTCCATTTGAAAGTAATTCTCCTTCTTTTTTTAAAAATAATACTTATATTAAAGTTTTAAAACTAATTCAAATGCAATTCAATTATAAAAATAGCAATGGGGGCATATTTGATTTAATAGATACCTCAGCACTAAAGTATGTTTCCTCTAAAATGCGAGGAGATTGCTATAAAATTATATGGGCTAAAAATGATGAGATTACTGTTCAAGTTGATGGCTATAAAGTCTTTTTAAAAAAGAATCAGATGTTATTTTGCTCTCCTTTAAACTTATTGGATTTTGAAGTAGCACATAAAGAAATACTTATTTTTGTTTTTAACAGAGAGTTTTACTGTATCAGAGATCATGATAGTGAAGTATCTTGTAATGGTTTTCTATTTTTAGGATCTTCATCACCAATTACTGTAATACTAGACGAGCAAGAGCAAAAAAGCTTCCATCTTATTTATGAATTTTTTATTGAAGAGTTTGAAACAAAAGATCATATCCAAGGAGAAATGCTTTTAGTTCTTCTTAAACGACTTCTTATAAAATCAGTTAGAATTGCTCGAAAAACACTTCCTGTTAGCGATATGCCTCAAGCTAAATTAGACACTATTAGAAAATTTAACTTATTGGTAGAAATGCACTTTAGAGAAAAACATAAAGTAAGCGATTATGCTTCTTTAATGCATCTTACGCCAAAATCTTTATCCAACTTATTTGCTAGATACTATAACAAATCTCCTCTGAAGGTAATTACCGAACGCATCATACTAGAAAGCAAGCAACTACTAGACTTTTCTGATAGTAGCATTAATAAAATAGCCTATGATTTAGGTTTTGAAGAAGCTGCTCATTTCTCTAAGTTCTTTAAAAATCAAGTTGGTCTTTCTCCTAAACAGTATAAAAACTCAAAATAAAAAACCTCATGTACTTTGAGTAAAAAGTACAAAAGAACAGGTAATATCATTACGCTAAAAATAAGGTATCAGTCATAAATTTGTAGTCAACAAAAAAGACATAAAATTATGAATGAAAACATATTAACGTGGAAAGATGTAATCAATTTTACTGTAAAAGGTAACCCCACTCCAAACAAGCGCATAGAGAAAACAGTGCTGGAATGGAAAGAAATATTAACTCCCGAACAATTTAGAATTACCCGACAAAAAGGAACAGAAGCACCGCATACGGGAGCCTTATGTAGCACTTACGAAGCTGGAAAATACAATTGCGTATGTTGTGGCACTCCTTTATTTGATGCTACAATCAAATTTAATTCTGGCACTGGATGGCCTAGCTTTACCCAACCAATTAAAGAAAACGCTATTAAATATGAAAAGGATAACTCTTTTGGAATGGTTCGAATAGAGGTAATGTGTAATACCTGTGACGCTCATTTAGGACATGTTTTCCCTGATGGTCCAACTCCAAGCGGATTACGTTACTGTATTAATTCAGCATCTATGGTACTGCAAACAGGTATAGACAAATAGTAAACTATCGATTCCTAAAAATTATTTAAAAAACAACTTTATTTATAAATGAACACAACAACGCAAAAAATATTTAAAGCTCCTGAATTCGACGTAAAACACTGGGTAGATGCTAATGGAAATAAAACCAAACAACTAAAATTATCAGATTTTAATGGTACTTTCAAAGTACTGTACTGCTTCCAGAGTTGGTGTCCTGGATGTCATAGTGTAGGATTGCCTAACTTACAAAAAATGGTAACCGAATTAAAAGACAACAAAAAGGTTACCTTCTTAGCTATACAAACAGTCTTTGAGGGCTTTCATGCAAATACTTATGAAAAGATGTTGGAAACTCAAAAGAAATACGATTTAAAAATTCCTTTTGGTCATGATGCTGGAGCAGACAATGCATCTCGTTCTAATATCATGAAAAACTACCAAACGGGAGGAACTCCTTGGTTTATATTCATTGATCAAAATGAGAATGTTGTTTTTGCAGACTTCCATTTGAATGTTGACGCTGCTATTGAAATCTTAAAAAACGTACAATAAAAATGTTAAGAAATATTCCTGAAATAAAACTATATGGAGCCGATCATTGTCATAAAACACACTATTACCAACTCGTTCTCGATGAAATAGGGCTTCCTTATCGTTTTTTAGATGTAGAAGAAAATCAGGCATATGCAGAAGAGCTTCGAAACCTTTATATTAATAAAAAACTTAATTTTCCTACCATTACCATTGGGCATAAAAAATTAAGAAATCCATATAAAGAAGACATCTTGAAATGGATGCATAAATTAATTCCTAGTATGCTAATATTACAGCATGATGCAAAAGAAAAAGAATATACATTAAATATTAATGGAGAAATAGCCAAAGTAAGCTATATACTTAAAAATAAGAAAATGTATTTAGTACACGCTGAGATTCCCTATCCTCTAAGAGGAAAAGGTATTGGAAAAGAATTGGTTTTGAAAACCTTTGAAAAATTAACTGAAGAAGGGCATAAAGCAGTAGCTGTATGCTCTTATATAAAGGCTGTAAAAAACAAAAACACCTGCTGGAAAAACATCATTGAATAACACATAAACAAGAAAGGAAACCATCTTATGAAAACCTTAGATCACTCTAGTATTATAGCACTGATAAGCTTATTAGAAGATCCTAACGAAATCATTTTTAACGAAATTCAAAAAACCATTATTGCACTCGATGTTGAGGGTATCATCCCTTTGCAAAAAGCTTTTGACACGAGTAATAGCGAACTGCAAAAAGCGCGAATTACTGTCATCTTAAGCGAACTAAAAATAAAAAAGCTTCGTGAAGATCTTTCTGATTGGCTTCACATAAACAGCAATGATTTACTCGCCGGATTAATTTCCATTGCAAAATATGGGGATCCTACTTTAAATGAACAAAAAATACATGATGTTATTGACCAGATCATCCAAACCATTCAACCTAAAATTAAAGGTAAGGATCCTGAAGAAATCGTTCATATTCTAAACCAAGTTTTATTGTATGACTTTGGTTTCAATGGAAATACTCGTAATGACTCTGGTATGAACAATTCTTTTATTAATAAAATTATTGAAACTAAAATCAGTAACCCTATCGGATTGTCTATCATTTATTTGATGATTGCTAGTGCTTTAAACATTCCTTTAGTAGGCATCAATGCTCCTGGTCATTTTATTTTAGGTTATAGCTCAAGAAATGTTTCCTCAGAAAATATTGAAGACGGCAGCGTTATGGAACATATAAATTTTTATGTAGATCCTTTTAATAATGGCAAAACAATACAACCTGATGATTTTGATTATTGGTTGGAACAAGTACCTTATAAATTAGCCAATAAAAAATATTTATCTGCTAATAATATTGCCATTGTAAAAAGGGTAATCAATAATTTAACCTATGCTTTATTTATTTCAGGAGAAAAGACTACGGCAAATAAACTCGTAAGTATTAATGACCTTCTATAACTATTTTTAAAAGTACCAAAATGGTATCATACTGATAATAATAGAATAAAAATAAACTGAATTATACTATATACACCTAAGTACCAAACTAGTTATAAAATCTCCTTCTAACACCTCTCCTTAAAATAAAAGGAAGAGATGTTTTCCTTAAGAACGAGCTTGACCAATCTTATAAAAAGAAAAAAATGCAATTAAAACTATTTTGATTTCTCTAATTTTTCGCTAGAATTAAATGATAACTATATGAAAACAAATATTCGAAGCAACAAAAAATTAATATCTACCTTACTGAGCTTAGCTCTTTTTCTTTCTTGCAATTCTGTAAAAAATAGTAGTGATAAAAAAAAGGATCCTATCATAAGTACCACTACTCAAACCGCTATTTACGTAGCTTCTAATAAAATACAACAAAATTCTATATATGCTTATACTCAGAATGAAGACGGAACTCTAAATTTTATAAATGAATATGTTTCTGGAGGAAAGGGAAGCGGAAATATCGAAATTTTTGACTGGGGATATGACCCTACACACCCTTTAAAAGATGGTATAGATCCATTGATATCTGCCTACGCGCTTACCAAAACTCAAAATAACAAGCACCTTTTAGTATGCAACCCTGGTGATGGTAGTATTAGCGCCTTTACTATTCATAAAGACAAATCATTAACCTTAACGGATACCCAAAAGGCAGGGCATCTCCACCCTAATAGCATTGCGTCACACAATAACTTAGTATATGTTGCAAGTTCTTCTGGATCTGATACTCCTCCCCCTTTTAAAGGAAACTTAAAAGGTTTTAAAGTTTCTAAAGATGGTAAACTTACCGCCATACCTAATTCTATAAGAGCTCTTAACGCTAGACCTTCTTGCGCTGCCTTTTCAAATGACGGAAAGTTCCTAATTGTAAATGAACTGGTTAGCGGACTTGTAAAAGTTTATGGTGTGCATAGCGATGGGCAGCTGTCAAAAGAACCTCTTTCAAAAGCACAATGCCCTAACAACTCTGAACCTGGTAGATGGTTGCCTATTCCTGTTGGTTTTGATATAGTAGAAAAAGGAAACAATAGTATTGTTCTCGTTTCTGAAGCTCGATTTTTAACTCCTAACGGAACCTTAAGAGAAGAAGCCAATATAGTTCCTCAATCGCCTAAATATTCTTGGCAAACGGGTTCTACATCTTCTTTTTCAATAGATCCTGAAGGAATGATCAAATTAATTTCAGGGGATATAAAAACAGGAAATGCCTCCGAAGGTGGTCAAATTGCCAATTGCTGGGTAGAAATTAGTTCTGATGGAAATACCTTATACACTGCAAATGCACTTTCTAGTTCTATCTCAACCTACGCTATCAAACCTAATGGAGAAATTATTCTTAACGATGCAACTGCTTATAAAGATTCTACTGAAACTATCTTTTTTAGCGATTTGGCTATTTCTAAAAAAGGAAGATTTTTAAACCAACTAATTGGTAACAAAGGACAAATACTAGTTATTGATATTACTAATAATAAACTAAAAAAAGTAACACAATCAGGAAATATGGTTCCTATTGGCACCTTTGGACTTACCGTAGTTGAATAAGCTGATTTAACGTTCTTAATCGTAAAACAAACTTCTTTTATCTATTAGATAGGTAGGAAAAATTTTTAAAGATCATTTCTGCAAGAGCTTCATACAAGCACTTACTAAAAAAAAGAAAAAAGTACAATACCTTCTTATAAATACAAATTAGCTTTGACACTATATAAAATCAAAGAGTAAAAGAATGAATAAGCATAGCAATCTAATTTATAAAGTTACTAATAAAACTACTAAAACAGAAAAAAAACTCTTTTAAACATTGGTTTAATAATGATTTTAATGTAAGAAGTTGAAACTACTTTGTAGAATCATCTAAAAAGAAGCTGGTATATGGGGGACTCACAAGCTGGTTCTATTAACATGGATTGTATTATAAATAGATTTTGCTTTTTATTGAGGTTAAGCAAAATATACAATTTATAAGGTTATATATCTATTACTCAAAGCTCCATAAGAGCATAGTTTTGTAGTCCCTTCATTAAAGATCAATTAAGTAAAAACCATCATTTCTCAACCTAAATTATTTGACATGAATAGAAATAATCCAATTTGGTTAGCTTCAGGCTTACGGACTCCTTTTGTTAAAGAGAATAAAGAGTATAAAGATATCAGTGCGCTGGATTTATCTGTTGCTGTATTAAATAAAATGAGAAATACTGCCCAAGTCAACCCTGATTATGTTAGCTGGGGTTCAGTAATTCCTCATCTAAAACACAGCAATATTGCTAGAGAAGCTGTCTTAAATTCTGAACTAAAAGAAGAAACTGTTGCCTTTACTACCACAATGGCATGTGGTACTAGCTTATTAGGAGCTATTCAATTAGCCGCTATGATAAAGGACAACGAGCTAGCAATAGCTGGAGGAGTTGAAAGTATGTCAAACGTACAATTAGGACTTTCTGACCAAACTTCTAAATGGCTACGCGTACTACCAAAAGTCAAAGGATTACTTAACCAATTCAAATGGCTTTCTAAAATTTTCACATTCAAACTCTATATTCCTCCCGGAGTAAACGTAAAAACAGGAAAAAGTATGGGGGAGCATGCTGAAATAACTGCGCAAAGGCTCCATATTCCTAAAACATCTCAAGATACACTTGCTTTAAAGAGTCATCAAAATTATTTTAGTGCAAAAACTAACAAGTTTTACAACGATCTTATTTTTCCTGCTTTTGGAGTTATTGAAGACCTGATCCCTAGAAAAAATACTACTCTTGAAAAATTAACATCCTTGCAACCTGTCTTCGATAAAAAATCAGGAAAAGGCACTTTGACTGCTGGAAATTCTTCTCTTTTTACAGATGGAGCTGCTGGCGTTTGGCTTGCTGGTGAAAAACGGATTGATGAACTAAACACTCCTTATAAGGCGCAACTCATAGACTGGGAAATGGCAGGGGTAACTATTGAAGAAGAAGGCATTTTGATGTCTCCTAGCTTTGCTATTCCTCGATTGCTTGAACGTCATGGCTTGACCTATGACGCAATAGACTTATGGGAAATTCACGAAGCTTTTGCTTCTCAAGTATTGGCAACTATCACCAATCTTGAAAACCCTCATCACTTGCAAAAAGTAGGAAGCTCGTTCAATTTTGGAAAATTCCCTATGAATAAATTAAATATAAATGGAAGCAGTATTGCTATTGGACATCCTTTTGGAGCTACTGGCGCAAGAATACTTAGCCAAACTATAAAGCAAATAACATTATTAGGTAAACACAAAACTGCTGTTATCAGTATATGCGCCGATGGCGGGCTTGGAACAGTTGTATTAATTAAAACATAAGAACCGTAATGAATCGTATTATTAAATTATATATAAACCTTTAGTTTATGACCCTTCTTAAAAAAGCTCTCCTGCTATTCTTTTTTATCCTTTTTATAGGCATCCAATTTTACACACCTTATAAAGTACTGAAACCGACTAGTACTTCATTAGAGTATGACATTATTTTGAATAACCAACCACCAACAGAAGTTTCAAACTTACTAAAAACAGCCTGTTATGATTGTCATTCTTACGAAAGTAAAACCTATTGGTATAGTGAAATCGCTCCTGTTTCATGGCTTGTTAAGAAACATATTATAGCAGGAAGAGAAGCTCTTAACTTTTCAGAATGGGAACTTTATTCCTTTTCAAAAAAACTCGATTTGTCTGGAAAGATCATGTTTGAAGTTTATGACGGAAAAATGCCTCTTCAAGAATATTTAAGAATGCATCCAACAGCTAATCTCAGTAAAAAACAACAAAATAAAATAACTCAATGGATCAACTCTTTAGTAGAGTAATAATACAGCGATTTTTAGCAATCTTGTTTTCCTCTTTCATTTTAATACAATTATACAGACCTAAAAAAAATGACGCTGGTTTTATAAAAGAACATGACTTTTTAGAAATAGTGGCACCTCCTAAAGAAGTTGGAACTCTTATAAAAAGGGCTTGCTATGATTGTCATTCTAATAACACAGATTACAAATGGTTTGACAATATAGCTCCTATTTCTTGGTGGGTTGACCTTAAAATTGAAAGGGCTAAGTTCTCTCTAAATTTTTCGGAATGGAAAAATTTGGATACATGGAGAAGGCTCTCATTTCTCTCTGCTAGCGCCCATGATATAAGAACAGGAAGAATGCCTACTAAAGCTTATTTAAAATTCCATCCTGATGCAGCCTTATCCCCCCTTGAAAAAAACCGTATCATTCAATGGCTAGAGTCCGTAAACAGATTTGATAATTCCTACGATTATAAAACCATTAGCAAGTAACATTTCATGAAATTAATAAACAAAGTCTTATCCTATATCTATTCAACAAAACTTATGGCATCCCTATTTATACTCTTTGGGTTTTGTATGGGTATCGCTACTTTTATTGAAAATGAATTCCATACAAACACCGCCAGATCATTAATATATACTACTTGGTGGTTTGAATTAATTATCATTCTATTTGTCTTCAATTTTATAGGTAATATTCAACGCTATCAATTATGGAAAAAAGAAAAACTTTGTACGCTTATGGTACACCTAGCTTTTATATTCATAATTATAGGAGCCGGAATTACACGCTACATTAGTTACGAAGCTTTAATGCCTATCTATGAGGGAGAAACCTCCAGCAGTGTTTTTTCTGAAAAATCATACCTTCATGTTAAGGTTCATAACAACCAAAAGGAACGCAGTTTTAAAAAAGAACTACTCCTTTCTGAAAATCCAAAGAACTCAAACGGCTTCATTGGTAAAATAACACAGTTTCTATTTTGGTTAAAGGGAGGAAATAATGTGGAAATTAACAGTACATTAGTACAAACTCCCTTTAAAATTTCTTTGCTAAAATACGTTCCTAATGCCAAAGCTATTTTTAAAAAAAGTCCTTATGGCACTCCTTTTTTACATCTTGTAGAATCATCAAATAATATTAGAAATGACCACTATCTAAAACCAGGGAGCTCATTAAACTTACAACGTACTACCATTGCTTTTAACCTTAATAAAAATGGAATCATCTCTATTTTTGAAAAGGAAGGAACCTTATTTTTAAAAACGCACCTCCCATTACATTATACCGTAATGAGCTCACATGAGGAAGGAATCGTTCCTCCTAATACTCCTCAAAAACTCTTACTGAAAACGCTATACAGTGTGGGTAACTTTCAATTTGTAGTTCCTGAAGCACTAATAAAAGGGCAAAAAACATTTCAAAAAGCAGCTTCAAATACTTATACAGAAGACATGCTGCTACTAAAAGTATCTTCTGGTAGTGAAACAAAGGAAGTACCTGTATTTGGAAAGACTTTTTTTAGTGGAACTCCTAAAAGTATAATCGTTAACAATCTTACATTTCAACTTAAATATGGAGCAGAACAAATAAAGCTCCCTTTCTCTATAAAACTAAATGATTTTCAACTAGAAAGATATCCAGGATCAAATAGCCCTAAATCGTATGCTAGTGAATTAACGCTTATTGACAAGGATACTACATTTGATTTTAGAATTTTTTTAAACAATGTACTCGATCATAAAGGGTTCCGTTTTTTTCAATCAAGCTACGACATTTCTTCTACAACTGAAAGAACCTACTTGTCTGTAAATAAAGATCGTTTAGGCACATTTACTACTTATTTGGGGTATTTATTGTTGTTTGCTAGTTTAATTGGACTGTTAATTTCGCCTAAAACACAATTTGGAAAGCTTAGAAAGCGATTGAAGAAACTTAAAGTAACAAATTTATTATGGATTCCCTTTATTATTGGTACTTCTTCCTCTTCTATTTGGGGGCAAAATATGCCTGTAAAAAATAGCGTTCCTTTAACAATCCAATTGAATTTGGAACATGCCACTTCATTTAGCCAACTGGTTATTCAGGATAGTGATGGAAGGATGAAACCTATTCATACCTTTGGCTCAGAGTTATTACGAAAAATCAGTAAGAAAGACCACTTTCAAAAATTAACTACCAGCCAGGTAGTCCTTTCTATTTTTACACAACCTTCTTTATGGTACAATATCCCTATCATATATATAAAAAAAGAGAATACCAAAGTCCGTGATCTTCTAGGAATTCCGCATACACAAAAATATGCACAGTTGAACGATTTTTTTAACGAACAAGGAAATTACAAACTATTAAAAGAGGTAGAAAAAGCTCATAAGAAAAAAATAAAAACCAAATATGAGCAAAGTATTTTGAATGTGGATGGCAGAGCTAGCTTACTATTTCTAGCACTTCGCGGTGATTTATTTACGCTATTTCCATCACAAAAAAATGGAAATAATACTTGGCATTCTTTAAATAATTTGATGGCTTCTAAAGAACCTCTTGAAATAGTTGAAAAAGTTCAAGCATACCAAAAAGCTGTTAATGATACAAATTACCAAAAAGCAAGTAATTTATTAGCCTCTCTAAAAGAATATCAAATTATTAATGGTGCTAACATAATGCCTTCTAAGAAAAAAATAAGTTTAGAAATTCTATACAATACCTATGATGTTTTTAAAAACTTGTTTTGGCAATACTTGTCAACCTCCTTTTTTTTATTGATATTTCTTGTATTACAACTTTTTAAAACCACCTCAAAAATCATTCAGTTCCTAATCCGTACAGGAAAAGGCATTCTTTTTCTCCTTTTTCTATACCACAGTTTAGGCTTAATAGTAAGGTGGTATATTTCGGAGCATGCTCCTTGGAGTAACGGATATGAATCAATGATTTATGTAGCTTGGGCAACGTTGCTTTTTGGCTTTTTATTAGGACGAAAATCTACTTTAACCTTAACTGCTACCGCCTTTGTAACAGCTAACATTTTGATGATTGCACATTGGAACTGGATGGATCCTTCTATTGGAAACCTTGTTCCTGTTTTAAACTCTTATTGGTTAATGATTCATGTAGCCATTATCGTTGCCAGTTATGGACCTTTTGCCATTGGAATGATTTTAGGCACCTTAACTGTATTGCTATATTTAATAAAAACACCCAAAAATGATTCAAAAATTTCAAAACAAATTACAGAGCTTTCCATTATCAATGAACTATCACTTACACTAGGTTTAGTATTGCTTACCATCGGTAATTTTTTGGGAGGTATGTGGGCTAACGAAAGTTGGGGAAGATACTGGGGCTGGGATCCTAAAGAAACATGGGCTCTTATTAGCATTATGGTATATGCGTTCGTATTACACATGAAATTTGTTCCTACTTTAAGAGGAACATTATCTTTTAGTATTGCATCAATATTTGCTTTTGCAAGTATTCTTATGACTTACTTAGGAGTAAACCACCTTTTATCAGGGCTTCACTCTTATGCTGCTGGACACGCTGCTCCTATTCCTACAGAAATTATCTGCTGGCTCCTTTTTTCTATTACTATAAGCTTATTTGCCATTTTAATTAACAAAAAACAAACACGAGTAAAAAAGAATGAAAACATTTAAAAATACTCAAAAAAATACTATGTATCATTATAATGATTTAAGTTTCTCTCTAATTCAAGGCAAACCAATCAACTTGATAAACGATATGGAAACACATCGTCTATTTTGGTTTTTTACACCTACAGATAAAGTTTACATCAACTATAATAAAGTAAATATTACTGGAAATTCTTTAGTTTTTTCAACGCCTGACGACATTATTATTTCAGAGGGAAGAATTAATAAAGTAGCACAATTAACCATAAGGAAAAGCAATAAAAAAGATCCCATTAGGCTTGTTTCTCTTCTTTTTAATAATAGAATGAATGTGTACGGAGATATCAACTCCTCTCAAATAATTACTTTTGATAACAACAATGTTGAAAGTTACTTCACCTCCTTAAAAATACTCTTTGAACATCAAAATATCAATCAAGAACAAAAACAAACAATTAGTACTTTAATCAATCAAATTATCTTAGAATGCGTGTGCTTAAAAATTTTAGACTACAATAAAGAAATTGAACTTTTTACAACATTAGTAAACCAACAATACAAACAACAACACCAAGTAACCGACTATGCTAAACAAATGGTCATACCTCCTAAAAAACTATTGGAAATATTCAATAGAAAAGGCTATGCCAAACCAAGTAGTATTATCAAATCTAAGCTTTTAAAAGAAGCCAAACACCTACTTGCCTCCACTAATAGAAACATCAATCAGATTGGCTATGAAATAGGCATTGAAGACCCTGCTTACTTCTCTAGATTTTTCAAAAAAAACACAGGGGTAACCGCCCTAGAGTTTAGGAATTACTTCCAAAAATATATAAATAATGAAAAAAGTCCAATTCTTTAATAAGATATCCCTAGTAAATTTGTTAAAAAAACATCATTAATCTACATTAAATTATGCTACAAAAACACAAATTATTAACAAAATTTATTTTAGCACTATTTGCTATTACCTTTATTTCCTGTGGAGATAATAGTACTCAAACGGCTTCTTCAGACATGAAAGACAAAGTTTTTTATTCATTCAATAACGAAAATGAGCTTATAAGACCAACTGATTATAGAAGCTGGGTATTCGTTGGAACTCCAGTTACTCCTAATGACTTGAATGGAGGAAAAGCTCCTTTCCCCGAAATGCACAATGTTTATATTGATCCTGTTAGCTACCAACACTGGAAGCAAACGGGTGAATTTAGAGACAAAACAATAATCGTTAAAGAATTAGTTAGCGTAGGAGCTACAAGTGCTGTTAGTGGAAAAGGATATTTTGAAGGTGATTTTATTGGCCTTGAAGCTGAATTAAAAGATAAAAAAAGATTTCCTAATGAACCTGGTAACTGGACTATTTATAGTTTTACCAACGAAGAAACAGGTATTTTAAAAGCTGCGACCAAACATTTACCTGCAGAAAAATGTGTGGCTTGTCATGAAGTCAATGCTGCTGATGATTATATTTTTACACAATACTATCCAGTATTAAGAGCTGCTAAAGGTATTGGTGCTAATGTAAACCCTGAAAATGCCGCCAAAAGAACTGCTTCTGCCCATGAAGGAACCAAAAAAGTTGGTATTTGGGATCCTACTGCTCCTACTCCAAAGGTAACCATAGGAATTCCTTTGGGCGAAAAGGAATTATTTGCCTTTTTACAAAGCGGAAAGTATAAGCAATTAAAAAATAAAGAGAAAGGAACTCATACATCATCAGGCCCTCATGAAACCGTAAGAACATTTATGAGTGATGAATTAGCTAATTCCTTAAAAGCAGGAAACACAGAGCATCCCCTCGGATCTTACGCTGTAAAAGAACAATACAAAGAAGATGGTACCCCTTATGGATGGTCCGTAATGGCCAAAACAGGAAATAAAACCGATGGCGGTAATGGATGGTTTTGGTATGAAGTCACAGATAATAAAGACATCTCTAAGAAAGCTGCACTCGGAAATGGTGTAAAAGGTTGTGTATCATGTCATGCCATTGGAAAAGATATGGTAAGAGCTGAATTTCCTTTCAAATCATAAAAAATAAAGCCAATTCTTTATAAGGCTAAGATTTTATCATAAACCTTTGGAATGTCTACATTTGTTGAGACGAATTAATTGAGTCCATAAATAGTATATTTGAATTATGGCAAAAAAGTATGATAATGATTTTAAAGTAATGCTAGTAGAGCTTTTAAAATCAGGAAGAAAAGCAAAATCTCTTAGTGAAGAATACGGTGTTAATGACGGAGTCATAAGACGTTGGAAACGTGAGTATGAAGCTAAATCTGGAGATTTCTCTAAGAAACGTGAGTTATCGGTAGAAGCGCAAGAATTAAAAGCTCTAAAGAAAGAACTTAGAGAGGTTAAGTTAGAACGCGATATATTAAAAAAGGCAGTGAGCATCTTCTCCAAGAGCGACAAATGAGATATCAATTCATTTTAAAAAATGTAAGTGTATATCCTGTTGAGAAGATGTGTAAATGTATGAAAGTTAGAAAAAATGCTTATTACTATTGGTTAAAACACAAGGATGTAATAAAAGTACTACCCTCTAAGGTTTTACTCAAAGAGAGAATTAAATTTCATTTCGAACAAAGTAGAGAAATTTACGGAAGCTATCGTATTCAAAAAATGTTGGAAAGAGAAGGTTTAGTTTATGCACGTTCTTACATTGGGCTAATAATGAAAGAACTAGGACTAAAAAGTATTCTAAAAAGGAAATATGTAGCGACTACTAATTCCAATCATAATTTATCGATTGCTAAAAACGAATTAGATAGAAATTTTACAAGTTTAAAATTAGGAGAAAAATGGGTTTCTGATATTACTTATATACGTGTAAATGATCATTGGAATTATTTAACAACAATAATAGATTTAGCAGATAAAAGGGTAGTTGGATGGTCTTTAAGTAAAGATATGACCACTGAAAATACAATAATGAAGGCGTGGAATTTAGCAAGTAATAATAGAGCTATTACAAATAAGTTTATCTTTCATTCAGACAGAGGAGTGCAGTATGCTTCTAATAAAATAACTAACTTATTTTCTTTTAATAGAAAAATAACACAGAGTATGAGTAGAAAGGGAAACTGTTGGGATAATGCTGTAGCTGAATCCTTTTTTAAGACAATTAAGCACCAATGGTTATACCGTTTTAAATATAGTTCTTACAAACAATTATTCAGCAGTATTGAAGATTACATAAATTGGTATAATAACGAAAGACTTCACTCTAGCCTAGGGTATATTTCCCCTTTAGAAATGGAAGTCAAAATAAGAATGAATTTTAACAAAGCGGCTTGATCAAATTAGTCCCAAATTTATTAGGTAGTCCACTTAGCCTTATTTTTTTGAAATATCTAATAAAAAATATGATTCAAAAACTAAAGAAAAAATGGGGAATCACTTCCAACTTTCAACTACTAATCATTCTACTCGTCTTTTCCATCAATGGTTCCTTGTCAGTTTGGTTGGCTAAACCTATCTTACAATTCTTAGGTATCAATGCTACTCATTTAAATCCAATTTTATTTCTCACCCTAAGAATACTAGTCATGTTTGTGCTTTATCAACTACTATTAGTCATTATAGGCACTTTATTCGGACAATATCTTTTTTTCTGGAGTATGGAAAAAAGAATGTTAAACAGACTCGGTATTATGGGGATTCTTAAAAAAATGAAACAAGTTATTCAATCATCTTAACAATATAGTAACTCTTATGAAAAAACAACTAACAATTCTTTTTCTTGCTTGTTCATTCCATACGCTATTTGCTCAAGAGCATAGCAATGAACACCGTGCAGAAAATATTAAAGAGCCTGGTTGGGAAATTGTTTTATCAGGACTCTCAATTTACACTCCAAAACATGAAATTTGGAATCCCGCAATAGAAGCTCATCTCACTTATTGGAATTCTCATAAATGGGCTTATGGAATTGGCTATTCTGCTATTTTTGAAAGCCATGAAACTATCGGCCATGAAATAGCTGGCTTGGTAAGTCATAAACCTTGGTCTTTTTTAACTCTCAACTTTGGTCCTAGCATTGGATTGCCTAATACACATAAAGACACTGAAATTTCAGCCTATTTAGAGTCTGAATTTGCTTTTCATATAGGCCAGCTACATTTAGGTCCTACTGTAGGAAGTTTGATCAGCAAGGAGTTCAGATTTTTTGGAGGGTGGCATTTTAGTTATGAATTTTAATAACTCTAATTTTGAAACGACTCCTTATTGACTCGCTTCAACTATTTAGAAATTTGCTTATTAAGAGAAGTTGCCCTATTTCTAGGCAGCTTCTTCTTTATTTTCTCTTTCATCCATTGCAAATTCTAGCTTCAATTAACGTAAGTTCGACCTAAGAAAATAATCTGAAACATTGATTAATAGCAATAGCTTATTTCACATTCTTTCTATCTGCTAACTATTAATCAGATGATTATGTTTTTTTATAAGATCTGTTTTACCATGAAAACTGATTGGTTAGTACAGCTTAAAACGAATAAGCTAACGAATATTCATTAAGTATTACATCGAACTCACATTAAATCATAGTACTTCATCTAATAACTTAAAATTGACCTAATCAAACTCTATCAATTCCATTAGATCTCTTTTTAATAAATCATAACAATTTTATCGTTTTTGCAGCACCTTCCTATAGCTTATCGCAAACTAATTCTCTTAATCTTCTTTAGATATGCTTGTCAGCCCTATAAAAAGGGCTACCAGCCTTTAATATAATTCAAAGGAGTTAGCCTAGTTTAAAACTTAAAAAGCCCTTATATCTAGTGCATTCCTTTTGGAAATAAATTCCATAAAAAAAGCTCTTAGTTTTTTAACTAAGAGCTTTAAAAGCAAGGCAACGACCTACTCTCCCACCTGTGGCAGTACCATCGGCGCTAATGGGCTTAACTTCTCTGTTCGGAATGGTAAGAGGTGAGCCCCATCGCTATAATCACCTTAAATCGTTCAGTATATTCCAACTGTAAAAGTTAACATATTAGTAAAAAAATATCCTAATCAAATCATTATAAAGAGTCTATCCTCCCCTCACATGGAGGGGAAGACCATACATAAGCCTATGGGTTATTAGTACTACTCGGCTATGACATTACTGCCTTTACACCTATAGCCTATCAACGTTGTAATCTCCAACGACCCTTTAAAGAAATCTCATCTTGTAGTGGGTTTCGCGCTTATATGCTTTCAGCGCTTATCCCTTCCCGACGTAGCTACCCAGCAGTGCTCCTGGCGGAACAACTGGTACACTAGAGGTCAGTCCAACTCGGTCCTCTCGTACTAGAGTCAGATCTACGCAAATTTCTAACGCCCACAGCAGATAGAGACCGAACTGTCTCACGACGTTCTGAACCCAGCTCGCGTGCCACTTTAATGGGCGAACAGCCCAACCCTTGGGACCTTCTCCAGCCCCAGGATGTGACGAGCCGACATCGAGGTGCCAAACCCCCCCGTCGATGTGAGCTCTTGGGGGAGATCAGCCTGTTATCCCCGGAGTACCTTTTATCCTTTGAGCGATGGCCCTTCCATGCGGAACCACCGGATCACTATGCTCTACTTTCGTACCTGATCGACCTGTATGTCTCTCAGTCAAGCTCCCTTATGCCATTGCACTCTTCGCACGGTTACCAAGCGTGCTGAGGGAACCTTTAGAAGCCTCCGTTACTCTTTTGGAGGCGACCACCCCAGTCAAACTACCCACCAAGCACTGTCCTCATTGCTGAGTTAGAATCTAGATAAGCAAAGGGTGGTATTTCAACGATGACTCCACAACCCCTAGCGAGGCCGCTTCTTTGTCTCCCACCTATCCTACACATTACTTATCCAAACACAATACTAAGCTATAGTAAAGGTTCACGGGGTCTTTTCGTCCCGCTGCGGGTAATCGGCATCTTCACCGATACTACAATTTCACCGAGCTCATGGCTGAGACAGTGTCCAGATCGTTGCACCATTCGTGCAGGTCGGAACTTACCCGACAAGGAATTTCGCTACCTTAGGACCGTTATAGTTACGGCCGCCGTTTACTGGGGCTTCATTTCATTGCTTCGCAAATGCTAACAACTCCACTTAACCTTCCAGCACCGGGCAGGTGTCAGGCCTTATACATCATCTTTCAATTTAGCAAAGCCCTGTGTTTTTGATAAACAGTCGCCTGGACCTTTTCACTGCGGCCCTCATTACTGAGGGCGACCCTTCTCCCGAAGTTACGGGTCTATTTTGCCTAGTTCCTTAGCCATGAATCTCTCGAGCACCTTAGAATTCTCATCCCAACTACCTGTGTCGGTTTACGGTACGGGTTCTTATAATCTGAAGCTTAGAGGTTTTTCTTGGAAGCCCTTAGGCACACTATCAACGCATCCGAAGACTTGTTGTACTTTCACATCTCAGCTAGATCCACGGTTTTTCCTATGGGTCCAATACCTAAATGTTTCAACGAACTATTCCGTCAGTTCGCGGTGCTTTCATCACTCCGTCACCCCATCGCAATTATAACAAGTACAGGAATATTAACCTGTTGTCCATCGACTACTCCATTCGGATTCGCCTTAGGTCCCGACTAACCCTCAGCTGATTAGCATCGCTGAGGAAACCTTAGTCTTTCGGTGAGGGGGGTTCTCGCCCCCTTTATCGTTACTTATGCCTACATTTTCTTTTCTATACGCTCCACGCTATCTTACAATTATGCTTCTACGCATATAGAATGCTCCCCTACCACTTTATATATTATATAAAATCCATAGCTTCGGTAATATACTTATGCCCGATTATTATCCATGCAGAACCGCTCGACTAGTGAGCTGTTACGCACTCTTTAAATGAATGGCTGCTTCCAAGCCAACATCCTAGCTGTCTAAGCAGTTCCACCTCGTTTATTCAACTTAGTATATATTTGGGGACCTTAGCTGATGGTCTGGGTTCTTTCCCTCTCGGACATGGACCTTAGCACCCATGCCCTCACTGCTGAAAAACATTTTATAGCATTCGGAGTTTGTCAGGAATTGGTAGGCGGTGAAGCCCCCGCATCCAATCAGTAGCTCTACCTCTATAAAACTTTTATTCAACGCTGCACCTAAATGCATTTCGGGGAGTACGAGCTATTTCCGAGTTTGATTGGCCTTTCACCCCTACCCACAGGTCATCCAAAGACTTTTCAACGTCAACTGGTTCGGTCCTCCACTATGTGTTACCACAGCTTCAACCTGCCCATGGGTAGATCACTCGGTTTCGCGTCTACTACTACTAACTATGCGCCCTATTCAGACTCGCTTTCGCTTCGGCTCCGTATCTGAAATACTTAACCTTGCTAGAAACAGTAACTCGTAGGCTCATTATGCAAAAGGCACGCCGTCACACAGTTAATGTGCTCCGACCGCTTGTAGGCGTACGGTTTCAGGTTCTCTTTCACTCCCTTACTTAGGGTTCTTTTCACCTTTCCCTCACGGTACTAGTTCACTATCGGTCTCTCAGGAGTATTTAGCCTTACCGGATGGTCCCGGCAGATTCATACAGGATTACTCGTGTCCCGCACTACTCAGGATACCACTATAATTATTAATCTTACCTATACAGGACTATCACCTTCTTTGGTTAGTCTTTCCAAACTATTCTAATTCAATTAATAATCAATATTGTGGTCCTACAACCCCATTATTGCCGTAACAACAATGGTTTGGGCTAATCCGCGTTCGCTCGCCACTACTAACGGAATCACTTTTGTTTTCTCTTCCTCCGGTTACTTAGATGTTTCAGTTCACCGGGTTTACCCCTATTGCTAGGTGACATGTCTTCAACATGACGGGTTGCCCCATTCGGATATTTGCGGATCTTAAAATATGTGCTTCTCCCCGCAACTTTTCGCAGCTTATCACGTCCTTCATCGTCTCTGAGAGCCTAGGCATCCGCCATACGCCCTTATTTAGCTTATTGTTCTTTTGCTCTAGTGATTACACTAGAACGAGCTCTTTATATTTATTTATTTTTTTATAAAAATATCTTGTTAATCTTAAGATTAACACTCTATCTTGATTCTTTACGATATCATTTTACCAATATGTCAATGAACGTTTTCAGATTTACATCTGATTGTGGAGAATATCGGAGTCGAACCGATGACCTCTTGCGTGCAAGGCAAGCGCTCTAGCCAGCTGAGCTAATCCCCCATATGAAATTTAGATTATAAAATCCTCAATCTTGTAATGTTGAATCCTCTAACTTCCAGAATTTCCTTTTTTTTTCTAAGTCTTAATTTTGTAGTCTCGGGCAGACTCGAACTGCCGACCTCTACATTATCAGTGTAGCGCTCTAACCAGCTGAGCTACGAGACTGTCTAAGACAGCTTAAGCATATAAATACACTTAAATCATTCTCTTTTTTTTTAAGATCTTAGTCTATATTTTAAAATTAACAGCAAAGAGTAAAACTTCCTTTTGTAACTCACCATCTTTCTCTAGAAAGGAGGTGTTCCAGCCGCACCTTCCGGTACGGCTACCTTGTTACGACTTAGCCCTAGTTACCAGTTTTACCCTAGGCGGCTCCTTGCGGTGACCGACTTCAGGCACCCCCAGCTTCCATGGCTTGACGGGCGGTGTGTACAAGGCCCGGGAACGTATTCACCGGATCATGGCTGATATCCGATTACTAGCGATTCCAGCTTCACGGAGTCGAGTTGCAGACTCCGATCCGAACTGTGATATGGTTTGTAGATTCGCTCTCTGTTGCCAGATGGCTGCTCATTGTCCATACCATTGTAGCACGTGTGTAGCCCAGGACGTAAGGGCCGTGATGATTTGACGTCATCCCCACCTTCCTCACGGTTTGCACCGGCAGTCTCGCTAGAGTCCTCAGCTTTACCTGCTAGCAACTAACAATAGGGGTTGCGCTCGTTATAGGACTTAACCTGACACCTCACGGCACGAGCTGACGACAACCATGCAGCACCTTGTGAAATGTCCGAAGAAAAAGCTATCTCTAGCCCTGTCATTCCACATTTAAGCCCTGGTAAGGTTCCTCGCGTATCATCGAATTAAACCACATGCTCCACCGCTTGTGCGGGCCCCCGTCAATTCCTTTGAGTTTCAATCTTGCGATCGTACTCCCCAGGTGGGACACTTATCACTTTCGCTTAGTCACTGAGACATTTCCCAACAACTAGTGTCCATCGTTTACGGCGTGGACTACCAGGGTATCTAATCCTGTTCGCTCCCCACGCTTTCGTCCATGAGCGTCAGTAAATACGTAGTAGACTGCCTTCGCAATCGGTATTCTATGTAATATCTATGCATTTCACCGCTACACTACATATTCTATCTACTTCCGTATTACTCAAGTCAACCAGTATCAAAGGCAGTTCCATAGTTAAGCTATGGGATTTCACCTCTGACTTAATCGACCGCCTGCGGACCCTTTAAACCCAATGATTCCGGATAACGCTCGGACCCTCCGTATTACCGCGGCTGCTGGCACGGAGTTAGCCGGTCCTTATTCTTACAGTACCGTCAAATACCTACTCGTAGGTACGTTTCTTCCTGTATAAAAGCAGTTTACAACCCATAGGGCAGTCTTCCTGCACGCGGCATGGCTGGGTCAGAGTTTCCTCCATTGCCCAATATTCCTCACTGCTGCCTCCCGTAGGAGTCTGGTCCGTGTCTCAGTACCAGTGTGGGGGATCTCCCTCTCAGGACCCCTACCTATCGTTGCCATGGTAAGCCGTTACCTCACCATCTAGCTAATAGGACGCATAGTCATCTTCTACCGATAAATCTTTAACTTTAAAACGATGCCACTCCAAAGTGTTATGAGGTATTAATCTTCATTTCTAAAGGCTATCCCTCTGTAGAAGGCAGATTCTATACGCGTTACGCACCCGTGCGCCGGTCGTCATCTGTAGCAAGCTACAATGTTACCCCTCGACTTGCATGTGTTAAGCCTGCCGCTAGCGTTCATCCTGAGCCAGGATCAAACTCTTCATTGTATAATCTTTAATATTATGAATGAATAAGTTTCAAAAGAATTACTTTATTATATAAAGTGGTTATTCTACTCTTTGTTTACGCTGTCAATTTCAATATTTTCAATGAACTTATTATTCTAATCTTTATGCAAACTAAAATAATCTCTTGTAGAAATGTTAGACTCGAACTAACTGATTTTTTTATTCAAAATCTTCCAAATTTTCTTGAACGTCACTCTCTTTTAGAAAGCGGTTGCAAATGTATAACCTTTTTTAAAACTGACAAACTTTTTTTTTGAAAAAGTTTTTTTTTGAATTTTAAAAGCTAAAAAATCAACTCCTCGTTATTAAACAAGCGCAAATATAAAACTTTTAAATCTCTCGAAACAAACGTTTTTTAACTTTTATTTAAACATCTACAAACCCAATCTCTCAATGATCTTTGCTAACTTTGCTTATTTGCCCGTTAGCGGCTGCAAATATAGAAACTATTTATACAATAACAAGCCTTTTTTTGCCCTTTTTTATGCAATACAACGCAACTTCATAGAAAACAACACCTTATAGAAGCAAAGTTTTTTATTGTTCTTTATTCCTATCTTGTAAAAATTACATTTACTAGCTATTTCTTCTTCTTTTTAGAGCGTCTTCTCATCTTTGAAAACATCTCTTTATACGCACTTACCTCTATATTCCCTCTTTTATTCGTCAAAATTTCCATACATCTTAACCCAAGTGCTTTTCTTTACTTTTAATAAAGGAAATATTTCAATAGCTGTTCTCAATTATTATGTGTTCTTACTTTTCAGTTTCTATCAAACATAGAAACATTTACTAACCCATATTATTACCTGTTTTTGAAACGTAAAAAAGGCTTTCAGTTTCCTGAAAGCCTTTTCATTTTTAGTAGCGGGAACTGGACTCGAACCAGTGACCTTCGGGTTATGAGCCCGACGAGCTACCTACTGCTCTATCCCGCGATTTGCTGCTGCAAAGATATGTCTTTTTATTCTTTTTAGCCAAACAAAAAAACACTTTTTTCAAAAAAAACATCATAACACACACATTAACAACCTTATAAAAAAAACAAAATACTAATCAAAAACGCCTTACCTTTGCAAAATGACACATAAAGCAGGATTTGTAAATATTATAGGAAACCCTAACGTAGGAAAATCTACTCTAATGAATGCCTTGGTTGGCGAAAAACTTTCAATTATTACTCCGAAGGCACAAACGACTAGACATCGAATTCTAGGAATTGTTAACGGTGAAAATCATCAGATCATTTTTTCTGACACTCCAGGTATCTTAAATCCAGCATACGAGCTACAGGCATCTATGATGGATTTTGTAAAATCTGCTTTTAATGATGCTGACATATTAATTTATATGGTAGAAATTGCAGAGAAAGAATTGAAAAACGAAGCTTTCTTTAAAAAAATAATCAATAGTAAGATTCCTGTTATTTTATTATTAAACAAAATAGATAAATCTACTCAAGGCGAAGTTGAAGAAAAAATAGCCTACTGGAGAAATAAGGTTCCAAATGCCTTTGTGTATGTCATTTCAGCTTTAGAAAAGTTTAATATTGAAGCTGTTTTTTCTAAAATCACAGAGCTACTTCCCATATCTCCTCCTTTTTATCCAAAAGACCAATTAACCGATAAACCAGAACGTTTTTTTGTTAATGAAAAAATCAGAGAAAAAATATTAACGCATTACAAAAAAGAAATTCCTTATTCAGTAGAAGTTGAAACAGAATCTTTTATCGAAGAAAAAGAAATTATAAAGATCCGTGCTGTTATTATGGTGGAACGAGATACTCAAAAAGGGATTATTATTGGTCATAAAGGAAGTGCCATAAAAAGAGTTGGTACAGAAGCTAGAAAAGATTTAGAATTCTTCTTCGATAAAAAAGTTTTTATGGAGCTATATGTTAAAGTTAATAAGAACTGGAGAAGCAATAAAAATCAATTAAAAAGATTTGGATATAAGGAGTAGTTGTTACTCCTTGTGCTCTATCAATTCTAACATAAAACGCTGCAACCTCTCCATCTGTACCTTCCCAGTTTCTTTTCCTAATTGTCCTAAAAAGTAGAGAACTATCCAAACAATAGGAAGTAGTACTAACATTACTAATGGAAATGTAATATCTTTCCCTAAAGACATCTCCACATATACCATAATAGCAAAAGAAATGAACGCAGTAGCAATGATAAAGTGAATAAACATAAACAATGTCCATACTTGGGGTTTAGGACCAAAGAGTCCTTTTAAAGTAACTTCTCCTCCTCTCTCTTCAACTTCAAGATGTAATTGAGGTGACCAAAAATGATTTTCCTCTTTCGGTATATCAATAACAATATGCTCGTCTATCACCTTGCTACAGGATTTATAACTGCTTTCTTCAAGCTTTTTCTTAAATTTTTCTATCAGTTTTTGTTGACTTTCTTTTAGTTCTAATGAAAATCTAGGTCTTAAAAAAAGAGCGTTGTTCTTGTATTCTTCCATAATTGAGGGGGTTATAAAACTACAAGATACTTTTTTATTGGTAAATAAAAAAAAATTAATTTTCTCTTCTTTTAAAATTAACTTCTGTTTATAACGAATAAAAAGCACTTTGAAAAGACTTCATGTGCTGTAGCGGAAAATAACAAAAGACCTCATGTTTATGCTGCGTTTTTTATAAGTATTTAAATTTACCATCAATAATCATGCAGTATATTGTATCTTTGCATGAAATTTTAGTCATATACTAATTTTATAATTCAATTATTTATAACAAGGATGAATAGCATTGTTGCCATTGTAGGAAGACCAAATGTAGGAAAATCAACTTTATTTAATCGTTTAGTTCAACGTAGAGAAGCTATTGTTGACTCTGTTAGTGGAGTAACCCGTGATAGACATTACGGTAAGTCTGACTGGAACGGAAAAGAATTTTCGGTAATTGATACGGGAGGATATATTGTTGGTTCTGACGATATTTTTGAAGGGGAAATTAGAAAACAGGTACAACTTGCAATTGACGAAGCTGATATTATTGTTTTTGTAGTAGATGTTGAGCAAGGGATTACTCCAATGGATAACGAGGTTGCAAAACTTCTTCGCAAAGTTAAAAAACCTATTTTTACAGCTGTTAATAAAGTAGATAACGCAATGCGTGATGCTGATGCTGTAGAATTTTATAATCTTGGTTTAGGGGAGTACACCACTATTTCTTCTATCAATGGAAGTGGTACTGGCGATTTATTGGATGCTATTGCAGCAGAAATGCCAGCACCTAAAGAGGTAGATTTAGAAAAAGAAGAGCTTCCTCGTTTTGCTGTTGTAGGAAGGCCTAATGCCGGAAAATCGTCCTTTATAAATGCTTTGATAGGAGAAGACAGAAACATTGTTACAAATATTGCGGGAACGACTCGTGATTCTATTGATACGAAATACAATCGTTTTGGATTTGATTTTAACTTGGTAGATACTGCTGGTATTAGAAAGAAATCAAAGGTAAAAGAAGACCTTGAATTTTATTCTGTAATGCGAGCTGTAAGAAGCATTGAATATTCAGATGTTGCAATTCTTGTTGTTGATGCTACAAGAGGATTTGAAAAACAAGACCAAAATATATTTTGGTTAGCAGAAAAAAATAGAAAAGGAGTGGTAATCCTTATTAATAAATGGGATTTGATTGAAAAGGAAACAAATACTATGCGTGATTTTGAAGCTAATATCAGAAAAGAGATCGCTCCTTTTACAGATGTCCCTATTGTGTTTATTTCCGCTTTAACCAAACAGCGTCTTTTTAAAGCCATAGAGACTGCTGTTGAAGTTTTCGAAAATAGAAAAAGACGTATTCAAACTAGCAAGTTTAATGAAGCAATGCTTGAAATTATTGAACATTACCCACCACCGGCAACTAAGGGAAAATTTATTAAAATTAAGTATTGTATGCAATTGCCAACGAAAACACCTCAGTTTGCATTTTTTGCCAACTTACCTCAATATGTACGAGATCCATATAAAAGGTTTATTGAAAATAAATTAAGAGAACTTTATAACTTTACGGGAGTACCTATGTCTATTTATTTTAGGCAAAAGTAAAAGTTTAAACAACAAATTAAAAAAGGGAGCAATAGTAGTTATTGTTCCCTTTTTTAATTTGTTGTTTATTTCTTTATCACGTTAAAAGTTGATCGTAATCATTCCTTTTAAAAAGAATGGAGTACCTGGTGTAAAATGAATTTCTTCTACGGGATTAACTTCATTTTTTAGACGAGATTCTGTAGCAAACTGCGTTTCATTCCAAGCTACATCAAAAAGATTCTGGATGTGTACCCCTAATGTAACATTCTTAAAATCATAACCAATATTAAAATCCGTTACAGTGTATCCTTCTGCCACAATAGAATTGTCTTCATTTGCTGGCCTATCATTTATATGCCTTAACTGAAATCCTCCATAAAATCCAAATTCACTTTTATAATTCAAACCAGTTGCTAATGTAAAATCTGGAGCTAAAGGAATAAAATTTTGACCTTTTATCACGCCTTTAGCTCTAGCATAAGTATAGTTAGCATCTATATTAAAATAAAGCTGACTTACAGGCTCATATCTTACACTTAAATCAATTCCTTGTCGGCCTGTTTCCCCACTAGGTTCCACAATACCTGCATCTCCTACATACACAAATTCCTGTTCTAAAAACAAGTACCAATATCCTGTATTTATAAATAATTTTGGTGTCGGTTTCCATATTAGCCCTGTATCAAAGCCATAAGAAGCTGGTAAAATATTATTTCCTTTTTGTGCCACTACAACACGAGTGTCATTAGAATGAAACCCTTTTCCTGCTTTTACATATAACTGTAGGTCTTTGTCATAATTATAAAATATATTTAATTTAGGGCTCACAATACTTTTTGTTTGAGATTGCGTTTTATAATTAGTATCTAAATGGTTATTATATTCAAAATTAAAATAATCAAGACGTAATGTTGGATTGATTATGAATTTTTCTAGATTAAAATTTGCACTTGCGTAAGCACCAAAATTAGTTTCATTAATATTTCCAAACTGAATTCTATTCAATACCTCCTTTCGGTTTGCAGTATGGGTTAACTCATTTCTAAAACTCTGATCATTTCTTATACTAATTCCTGCTAAAAAACTCCCATCCATTTGATTAAAATTGTGCTTAAAATCAGTTATAAAGCCGAAAGTATTACGCGTTTCTTTTTGCTTTATCTGATCTCCGTTTATAGGGTCATCTAAGAAAAAAGTAAAGTTTGAAAACAATTCAAAATCATATGTATTATAATAAAGCTTATTCTTTATCGATGCATTGTCTGAAATAGTTTTATTATAAGTTGCTAATATATTTGTACGGCTTGTTGCTCCTCCTTCAGTATCATCTATCGCTCCAAAACGCGTGATCAAACCATTACTTACCGCTCTTTGAGGAATTTGCCCAGACGCGTCCCATTTACTAGTAAAATGAGATAGCGTTACTCCTACTTCATCTGTATTAGTTATATTTCCTGTATATTTTCCAAAAAGGTTTAATCGATTAAAATGTTGCGAGCTTTCAAAGTAACCATCAGTTAGTATATATTCTGTAGCAATGTAAGCATGTTGTTTATGATCATCTAACAAATTAAACATCCCTAACAAACGTTGTGTATTAAACTGACCAGCTTCTAGTTTTAAAAGGCTCGATCTTAGACTTCTTTTTGTCTTAAAGTTAGCATATCCGGCAGTATTGAAATTTCCTTTATCAGCATAATATGCTCCTTTTCCAAAATCTATTTTATCTACTGTCTCAGGAATCACAAAATGCAAATCAGCATACCCTTGCCCATGTGCATGCGATACCATATTAACGGGGATTCCATCAGCAGAAATGGCGATGTCTGTTCCGTGATCTATATCAAAACCACGAAGAAAAATTTGCTCTGCCTTTCCTCCTCCTGCATGCTGACCTATAAACAACCCTGGTACTTTTTGTAAGATTTCTTGAGAAGAATTTACTGGATTCGTTTGTATATCTATTGTTGTTATTATATTTAACGCATTTATTTTTTCATTGATAGCTATTTCTTCCAAAGACACAAAATTTTCTTCTAGGTTAATCGTGATTTCAGAAAGCTTACCTACTACTACTATTTTCTTTTTATAATTGATATGGCTAATAACTAAAGTATCTCCTAAAGTTACCTGCTGTAATATAAAATCTCCTCTTTTGTTACTGTGCGTATGATGCGTATCGCTCCTGTTTAAAATATTAGCTCCTGCAATGGGAGTATTGCTATAAGAGATTACTTTTCCTTTTAAAGTTTGTGCAAAAAAATGCTGTGTAAATATTACACAGCAAATAGTGATTAAATGCTTCATTCTAATAACTACTATTTTATTTGATTATGATTTATTCTGAATTAATATTAATTAACTAAGCAGCGAAATTATACTTTTAACTATTATTTTTGACTGAATCCTCAAAATTTAACGAGTAATTAACTGTAATATTCATTTTAAAATATTCTATAACTCACTTTTTTCTTTATATAATTATTATCTTACATATTGTAAAAAGTGACTTTTTCATTGCAACTTTACAACTCCCACACAAAACACTAATAAACAAACACTTAACTAAACAACACATAGATTAACTACCTCCTTACCGATCTGTGTACAATTTTGTATTTTTGTAGTCCTTAAAAGGAGAACATTATGGAAATTAAGCGATCTAGCGTATATAACCCTATAGAGTTACCTGTTCAACTAAATATTAGTTTTGAAAAAATAATTTCTCTATTTGAAAAATATGCTCATGCTGATTTTAAGGAGCATCCTTTTCATAAATCTTCCAAAATAATGCTCAGAAAAGTAGAAAAACACCCTGAGTTCATTACTGGATTTTCTGATCTTTCTTTATTAGAAAAACACCATGAGATTATTGATATATTACTAGATACCTTATTTCCTGAAATTTTATCTGACAATGAAATTAAAGCCGCAACTATTCCTTTTACTTTTACCTCTTTTAAATTTACCAATCGATTTAAAAAAATTCTTGCAAATGCTGGTGACGATTATCTTTTAGAAGTTCGTAATTTTCAAGAAAATGTTATGTACATTTATGCTTGCACCTTGATTTTAAGACTTGTTTACAATTATTTTGTGGATTTAAAACGTCCTTTTTTCTTTGACATCCCTGATAAGACTCTAGGAATTACTAAACATTATCGTGTTGCTTTTAATGGAGACTTTATGCAAATTTCTCCTACAAAAAATGCTCCTAAGATTACCCATAATGATATTAAACTTTTATTAGATAACTTTGATGATATTAAGATATGGAAAGAAAAATTTCCTCCAAATTCTTATCTTTTTAAAGGTTTTGGTATTATGAATTTATTTGATGTTACTTCTGATGAAATTATTTCTTCTATTAGTAATAATCTCTTAAAAAAAGATGATGGAAATATTATAGAAAAACTCCAACGTGATTTAAGTGACTTTTTCAATATTAAAGATTTAAGTATTGGGTTTTCTGTTTTTGACATTTCTAACCTTGAACTATCTGCTCGAATAAAAAAAGCTGAAAGTATTTTATTGGATGGTAAAAAAACTGTGTTTTGCAATACCTTTTTCTGTGAACATATTTTGAATAAAGTTTTTAACGAGGTAGAAAATGTTGCTATTTCTGATATTGATGCTTATAGAAAAACCTCCGGAGAAAATCCTTTCTACCAGCAATTAAAAAAGAAAAATGTGGGTAGTATTTTGCTCATTCCTATTAAGCCTCCTAACAATAGCAATGATTTATTTTTATTAGAAGTAGCTTCTCCTAGAGCTTATGAATTGAATTCTGTAAACCAAGAAAAACTCAAAGATATTATTCCTGTTTTTGAAGCTGCTGCGGAAAGGAATTCTGAAGAATATTTCAATATCTTAGAAGCAACTATTCAAGAACATTATACTTCTATTCACCCTTCTGTAAAATGGCGCTTTTATGAAGCGGCTGAAACTTATCAAAAAGCTATTTTTGAAAAAAAACCAGCTGTTAAAATTTCTGAAATTATTTTTAAAGAGGTATATCCTCTTTACGGGCAATTAGATATCAAAGGGTCTTCTACTGCTAGAAATAATGCTATAAAGGAAGACTTAACAACGCAACTTACCTTGGCTATTTCTGTATTAAAAGAAGCTTGTGATACGGAAAGAATTCCTATTTATGATGAATTGAGATTCCGCGTTTCTGGATACTTGAGTAAGGTTAATAATGGACTAAAGGCAGGAGACGAAATAACAATTCTCGATTTTCTTAAAAAAGACATCTATCCTGTTTTTAACCATATAAAAGAAATCAATGCTACATTATTCGACCTCGTTAAAACATATACTAATCGACTCGATGATAATTTGCATGTTGTATATGAGAAACGAAAGGCGTATGAACATAGTGTTACCCTTTTAAATAATAGATTAACTCAGTTTATTGATGGCAAACAAGAAGAGGCACAAGCTATGTTTCCTCATTATTTTGAACGGTACAAAACGGATGGTGTAGAATACAATATGTATATAGGACAATCTTTAACTAAAGAAAAGAAATTTGACCTTTTATATTTGTATAACTTACGCTTGTGGCAGTTACAGATTATGTGCGAAATGGAAAATGTAGCAAATACTGCTCGTAATTCTATGGAACATGATTTACGAGTTGCTTCTCTTATTTTGGTACATAGCTCATCTTTAACTATTAGATTTAGAATGGATGAAAAGCAGTTTGATGTTGATGGTGCTTATAATATTCGTTATGAAATTATAAAAAAGAGAGTGGATAAAGCTCGTATTAAAGGAACTAATGAGCGGTTGACTGCTCCTGGGAAGATTGCCATCGTATATACTCAAGACAAAGATGCTAACGAATACTTAAAATATATATATTACTTACAATCTAAAAACCAACTGGGCGATATTGAAAAACTAGATTTAGAAGACCTACAAGGAGTTTCTGGACTAAAAGCGCTTCGGGTTACAGTTATTTACAATACCAATTTTAGAGAAGAAGCAACCATTACCTTTCAAGATTTAATTGAGGAAATTAAGAAATAATATCAGAAATTTCAAAAAAGGGTGCTTCAACTAAAGCACTCCTTTCATTTTGATCTTAATTTTATCCAAACATAAATTATGTACACTGCCTATATGAGTATGTTTTTTATTTGTATTTGGTTCATAGGTATTGTTTTTTACCTCCTTTCCTATTTTTTGATATGCTTCTCTAAACGGCATCCCCTCCATTACTAAATTATTAATACTATCAACAGTAAATAAGTGCTGGTATTTTTCTTCATTCAAATCAACTTCTTTTATGATCATTTGCTGAATAGCATACGTAAAAATGGTTAAGATACTTTTTACTTCCGCTACTGCTAAAATCATATTTTCTTTTAATAATTGAAAATCTCTATGATATCCGCTTGGCAAATTATTTGTTACTAGCAATATTTCCGTTTGCAATGCTTGTATTTTATTACACTTTCCTCGAATCAATTCAAATACATCTGGATTTTTTTTATGCGGCATAATGCTACTTCCTGTTGTTAATTCTTCAGGAAATGAAATAAAGTTGAAATTTTGAGAATTATACAAGCAAATATCCATCGCAAAACGCGATAATGTATTGCATATTCCTCCTAAAACACCCGTTATAAAACGCTCATTTTTACCTCTACTTAGTTGTGCTGCTATAACATTATATTTTAAAGTTTCGAACTGTAAACATCTAGTTGTAAAGTTTCTATCAATAGGAAAAGAACTGCCATAACCTGCGGCTGAACCCAAGGGGTTTTGATCTATAATTTTGATAGCTGCATTTAACATACTAACATCATCAATGAGCAACTCTGCATATGCTGAAACCCACAAGCCTATAGACGAAGGCATTGCTACCTGCAAATGCGTATAACCAGGAATTAGATTATTTTTATATTTTTCAGCTATTAACAAAAGGGTATTAAAAAGAATATTCACTTCTTTCTTTATTTCTAGCAAACTTTCTTTGTAATAAAGCTGTAATGCTACCAAAACCTGATCATTTCTTGAACGTGCTGTATGTATTTTCTTACCTACCTCTCCAAATTCCTTTGTTAATTCAAATTCTATTTTAGAATGTACGTCTTCAAACATAGGTTCAATAACAAATGTGCCTTCCTTAATTTGAATTGCTAGTTTTTTTAAGCCTGTTTCTAACATCGTTAATTCCTTTCTTGAAAGAATATTCACCTCATATAACATTTTTGCATGCGCCAATGATGCTTGTACGTCATATTTTGCGATGTATAAGTCCACTTCCCTATCATTTCCTACAGTAAATTGCTCTATTTTTTGATCGATTGTCAATCCTTTATCCCAAAGTTTCATCTATTTTTATTTTAGTTTAGGTTTACTCAACCTCATTTTTTTATTAGTACTCTTTTTAATAACTCAATATAAATCGTAATACCCTCCGCTATTTCCGAAAGATAAATGAACTCATCTGCAGTATGAGAACGCTTACTATCTCCTGGTCCTAATTTTAAAGATGGACAACTTAAAACAGCTTGATCTGAAAGCGTTGGTGAGCCATAAGTTTCTCTCCCCATTTGAATTCCTGCTTTTACTAAAGGATGCTCCTTTGAAATTGAAGATGAGTTTAATCGTAAGCTCCTCGCGCGAATTTCTGAACAAGGAGCTTTTTCCTTTAAGGTATCCATAATTTCTTGATTTGTATATTGATCATTCACACGTACATCAATCACTAAATGTACTTCAGAGGGTACTGCGTTATGCTGTACACCTCCATTTATCTGAGACACTGTTAACTTCACATCTCCAAGCATCTCTGACTTTCTATCAAATGTAAAATCTCTGCACCAAGACAGGAACTCAATGCTATTATAAATCGCATTATTTTTATTTGGGTGCGCTGTATGGCTAGGAGTTCCTTTTACTTTTGCATCCAATACCACCAGCCCTTTTTCTGCTATTGCTAAATTCATTAGCGTAGGTTCTCCTACAATTGCTACCGCTATGTTAGGTATGACGGACAACATGGAATTCAATCCATTTGCACCACTACTTTCTTCTTCTGCAGAAGCCACTATAACAATATTATAATTTAAGTTTCTAACCGAATAAAAATAACTAAATGTTGCCATTAAAGAAACCAAACAGCCTCCCGCGTCATTACTTCCCAAACCATACAATTTCCCATCTTCTTCTATTGCTTTAAAAGGGTTTTTAGTATATCCTTTACTAGGCTTCACGGTATCATGATGAGAATTTAGAAGCAACGTAGGTTTTTTCTTATCAAAATATTTATTAATTGCCCAAATATTATGTTTCGTTCTTTTAAAAGCTATGCACTCTTTATCAAACCACTTCTCAATAAGAGCTGCCGTACCTGCTTCTTCTGATGAAAAGGAAGGCTCTTCTATAAGCTTTTTGAGCAAATTAATTGCTTTTTCTGTCAGTTGCTCCTCTATCTTCATCTTTCTATAGTTGTATAATTCACATTAGATCCTATTAGCATTGCGGGGTTTCCTATACATACTTTTACTACTTGATTATTCACAGCTCGAAAACTATTTTCTAACTTTGGTAGCATACCTCCAACAATCACTCCTTTTTCAATTAATTGTAAATATGTATTGGTATTGAGTTTTTTTATGACGGTACTTCCATCTTTAATATTTTCTAAAACGCCCTCTTTTTCAAAACAATAGTATAAACTTATTCTAAATTCCTTTGCTAAAGCTATTGCTAACTCCGAAGCAATAGTATCTGCATTTGTGTTTAACAACTGCCCTAATTCATTATGTGTTATTGCACAAAAAACAGGTACCATACCATTTTTTAAAAACAACTTAAGAGAAGCCGTATTTACAAAATTTATATCTCCAACAAATCCAAAATTTATATCCTCTACAGATCGTTTATGCGCTACTATGGTATTTCCATCAGCACCTGACATCCCTATTGCGTTACAGTTCAAGGCTTGTAGCCTAGCAACGATATTTTTATTAATCTTTCCTGCATATAACATTGTGATGATTTCTAAATTAGCCGAATCTGTAATACGTCTTCCTCCAATCATTTGAACAGGTACGTTCATTTTAGTTGCTAATTCCGTAGCTGACTTTCCGCCTCCATGCACTAATACTTTAGGTGACTTTATGTTGGAAAACAATGTTAAAAACTCCTCTAATTTAACAGCATCATCAATGATATCTCCTCCTACTTTAATTATTTTTATCGCTTCCATTAAACTTCCTTGTTAAGTTTATCTTCTTTCTTTTTAATCGCTCTCAAAAAGGGCTCTATAAATTTTCCAACAATTCTTTTAAAACTATTTGAGCTGCGTAAGTTCTGTTATTTGCTTGCTGGATAACTATTGCATTTTCTCCATCTAAAACAGCATCTTCTATAACCACATTTCTTCTTACAGGTAAGCAATGCATTAATTTAGCTGTCCCTATTTTTTCCTTTGTTAGCATCCAATCAGTATTGGTATTTAATACCTTTCCATAATCCGTATAACTACTCCAATTCTTTACATACACAAAATCTGCATTCTTCAAAGCTTCTTTCTGATTATAATTGACTGAAAACCCTCTAATTATTTTGCTATTGAGTTCGTAACCTTGCGGATGTGTTATCGTAAAATCAGCCCCTACTCGACGCATCATCTTTATAAATGAATTCACTACAGATTGCGGCAATGCTTTGGGGTGTGGTGCCCAAGACAGCACTACTTTCGGTTTTTCTTTTGTTTTTAACTCCTCAATAGTAATTGCATCCGCCAACGCTTGCAAAGGATGTCTTGTAGCACTTTCCAGATTAACAATAGGGACACTTGCATATTTCTGGAATCCATTTAAAACATATTCTGACGCATCTCGATTCCTATCTTTTAAATTAGGAAAAGCTCTTATTCCAATAATCGTTGCATATTGAGAAATAACTTTAGCTGCTTCTTTAATATGCTCTGCTTTATCAAAATTCATAATTACGTGCTCTTCAAATTCTAAACCCCAAGCATTATTTATATTTAAGGTCATGACTTCCATCCCTAAATTTTTCGCCGCCTTTTCGGTACTCAAACGGGTTCTTAAACTCGAATTAAAAAACAGCATAACTAATGTTTTATCTCTTCCTAAAGACTTATAAGCAAAAGGGTTCTTTTTTAAACAAATAGCTTTTTGAATAAGTGCTGATACATCTTCTATATCATTTAAACTTGTATATTTCTTCATCATAATTCTTCTTTTAACGCTTTTATAAAAACGCTTAAATCACGCTTAGTAATAGTTAGTGGAGGTAATATTCTTAATACCTTCGGGTTTTTAGCATTCCCTGTAAAAATATGATGCTTAAAAAGCAATTTTTTTCTCAATTCCTCTATCGGAAAATCAAATACCAACCCCAGCATCAATCCTCTTCCCTTCACCGCTTTTATCTCGGTTACGTCTCGTAATTCCCTTTTAAAAAAGTCAGCAGTATCTTTTATTCGTTCTAGCAACTTCTCCTTTTCTAACACTTCTAAAACAGCTAATGAAGCAGCACAAGCCAAATGATTTCCTCCGAAGGTAGTTCCTAACATTCCATAAGATGCTTTTATCTTTGGGTGAATTAAAACCCCTCCAATAGGAAAACCATTCCCCATTCCTTTCGCCATAGAAATAATATCCGGTGTTAATCCATGCTTTTGAAAAGCAAAAAAATCTCCCGTTCTTCCAAATCCACATTGCACCTCATCTACAATAAGGATTACCCCGTATTTTTCACATAACTTTTCTACCCTCTGATAAAACCATGTTGGTGCCTCATCCAAACCTCCAACTCCCTGAATAATTTCAAAAATTACAGCACAAACATCATGATTAGCAAATGACTTCTCCACCGATTCTATATCTCCAAGTTTTAAAAGTTCGACTTCTTGTTGCGCATTAATCGGAGCTATTATTTTTGAATTATCCGTTACGGCAACAGCTGCAGACGTTCTTCCATGAAATCCGTTTTTAAAAGCAATCACTTTTTTCTTTCCTGTATAAAAGGAAGCCAACTTCAATGCGTTTTCATTTGCTTCTGCACCAGAATTACACAAAAACAAATTGTATGTACTACATTGAGAAATCCTTCCTAATTTCAATGCCAATTCTTTTTGCAAAGGGTTTTGAATAGCATTGCTGTAGAACCCTAATCGACTTACCTGATTCTTTATATTCTCAACATATTTTGGATGCGAATGCCCTATAGAAATAACAGCATGCCCTCCATATAAGTCCAAATACTTAACTCCTTCTTCATCAAAAATATAATTTCCTTCTCCTCTTTCTGGAGTGATATCGAACAATGAATAAGTTTCAAATAGCTTCATTTCTTTTACAATTGATCTGATTTTATACTATTAATTTTATCAAATGAGGCTACCATTCCCTGTATCAAAGAAGAACTTAATCCTTTATGCTCCATTTCATTCAATCCTTCTATGGTACAACCTTTTGGAGTAGTTACCTTATCAATCTCTTGCTCTGGGTGATTCCCCGTTTTTATTAACAAACTCGCTGCTCCCTCACTAGTAAACATTGCAAGTTTTTGAGCCTCTTTAGCATCAAATCCTAATTGAATTGCAGCCTGTGTCGTTGCTCTAATCAATCGCATCCAAAAGGCAACTCCACTTGCACAAATTACGGTTGCTGCTTGCATTTGATTTTCTGGAATTACAATAGAAGCTCCTACCTTATTAAATATAGTTTCTGCTATTTCAATTCTTTTTTCTCCTGCTACATTTCCACACAAACAGGTCATTGATTTCCCTACAGCAATTGCAGTATTTGGCATGGCCCTTATTAAAAACCTATTTTTTCCTACGATAGCTTCCATTTTTGCAATAGAAAAGCCTGTTATTGTTGATATTAAAACATGATTTTCTTTTAAGGACTTTTTAATAGCTACCAATATTTTTTCCAAATGTGCTGGTTGAACAGCAAAAATGACACAATCTGAATTTTGTATCGCTTCCTGATTATCATTGGTTAAAATGACATTTTTATAACCACTAAATTCTGATAATGTTGCTGTATTTCTCTTCGTTAAGTACAGCCTTGTAATGACATTGCTTGCTAGTAATCCTTTTGCTATAGAACTCCCTAAGTTCCCTGTTCCTATAATTGCGATTCTCATAATATTATTTTTAAAAAAAGTTAGCTTTTAATTGTAGTCCTTCTGTTTCTTCAAAACCAAACAATAAATTCATGTTTTGTATCGCTTGTCCAGAAGCTCCTTTCAGCAAATTATCTATTGCGCTAGATATCAACAATTTATTTTTATGTTTTTGTAAATGAAGTAAACATTTATTCGTATTGACCACCTGTTTCAAATGAATTTCTTTATCTGAAATAAATGTAAACGGAGCTTCTTTATAAAACGCTTTATATATTGAAATGGCCTCTTCTATGGTTCCATCAAAAGAAGTGTATAAGCTTGTAAAGATTCCTCTTGAAAAATTCCCTCTATTCGGGATAAACATTATTTCTCCTTCAAAATCTCCTTGTAATTTTCCTATAGTCTGTTCTATTTCTCCTAAATGTTGATGTGTAAAAGGCTTGTAATATGAAAAATTATTATCTCTCCATGCAAAATGCGTGGTTTTAGATAACGAAGTGCCTGCTCCTGTTGCTCCTGTCACAGCGTTTATATGAAGGTCATCCTTTAACAGTTTATTTATTGCTAATGGTAAGATTGCCAATTGTATTGCCGTTGCAAAACAACCTGGATTTGCTATATAATTAGCTTTTCCAATTGCTTTAACTGACAATTCTGGCAAACCATATATAAAACTCTTCTCTTTAAAAAGCTTCTCCTTTTCCAATCTAAAATCATTGCTCAAGTCAATAATTTTAGTAGTTTCTGAAAAAATATGTTCTTTTAAAAAAGTTTTCGACTTACCATGTCCCAAACACAAAAAAACGACATCGACCTTTTTATCTATTTTACGCACAAATTTTTTATCTAAATCTCCTATTAAATCTTGATGAACTTCGCTAATTTGATTCCCTGCATACGAAGTACTATATACAAAGCTCAACTGAACCTTTGTATGTGAATGTAATAACCGTATCAATTCTCCAGCAGTATAGCCTGCCCCTCCTACAACTCCTACTTGTATCATATTACTTTGTTTACTTGTTGATATATTTTATTTTGGTTTCCGAAAATTTTAATAAACCCTTTTGCCTCTGCTGCTGTCCATCCTTTATTCTCTTCACCATAACTTCCATACTTCACATTCATTAAATCATGCTTAGAATTAATTCCATTCAATATAAAATGATATGGTTTTAGCGTTAGCATGACCGTTCCTGAAACCTGCTCTTGGCTATTTTTTAAGAAAGCTTCTATATTTCTCATTACAGGATCTAAGTACTGCCCTTCATGTAAATGCATTCCATAAAAACTTGCCAGATACTCTTTGTGCTGCATTTGCCATTTTGTAAGCGTGTGTTTTTCTAGTAAATGATGCGCTTTTATAATAATTAATGCCGCAGCTGCTTCAAAACCTACTCTTCCTTTTATACCTACGATAGTATCGCCCACATGAATATCTCTACCTATAGCATAAGCTGCTGCTAGATTATTCAATTTTTCTATATTTTTTTCTGGAGTATCTAAAACCTCATTTATCCCTACTAATTCTCCTTTTTTAAATCTTAATTTTAGTGATTCTTCTCCCTCTTTTTTTAATTGAGATGGATATGCTAACTCTGGCAATGCTTTTTCAGAAGATAATGTCTCTTCTCCCCCAATACTTGTTCCCCAAAGCCCTTTATTAATAGAATACTTTGCTTTTTCCCATGTTATATCAATCCCTTTCTTTTTTAGGTAATCTATTTCCTCTTGCCTTGTTAATTTCAGATCTCTTATTGGAGTAATAATTTTTATTTCTGGAGCTAGTGTTTGAAAAATCATATCGAAGCGAACCTGATCATTTCCTGCTCCAGTACTTCCATGTGCTATATATTTTGCTCCTATTTTCTTAGCATAGGAAATAATTTCAATGGCTTGAACAATTCTTTCTGCACTTACAGACAATGGATAGCTATTATTCTTTAATACATTTCCATAAATTAAGTACTTCACCACTCTAGTGTAATAAGTATGAATTGCATTGATACTCTTATAAGTTGAAACTCCCATTTTATAAGCATTTATCTCTATTTCTTTAATCTCTTTTTCTGAAAATCCTCCTGTATTGACGCTTACCGCATGAACGTCATATCCTCTTTCAGATAAGCTTACAGCACAATACGATGTGTCTAAACCTCCACTATAGGCTATTACTAATTTTTTCATCTGTTATTTTTTTTTAGAAATAATAATTGTTTGATATTTTTTAATCTTCTTAAAACTTTTATGTTGTAAGAGTGTTTTGCAGATTTTTTTTCTGAAGTATCGTACAGCATTCCTGTACAAAGGCACATCTTTCTACTGGTTCGTATTAGCACGTCATAGTTTTTACAAGTTTGGCATCCTTTCCAAAAACTATCATCATTTGTTAATTCAGAAAACGTTACAGGTTGGTATCCTAATTCGTAATTCATTTTCATTACAGCCAATCCCGTTGTAATACTGAATATTTTTGAATTTGGAAATTTTGCTCTAGAATGTTCAAATATTCTTCTCTTTATTTTTTTTGCCAATCCTATACCTCTAAATTCTGGATGAACGATTAATCCTGAATTTGCAACGAACTTCCCATGACTCCAAGCTTCAATATAACAGAAGCCTGCAAAAACATCTCCTTGTAAAGCAATTACCGCATTTCCTGCAATTATTTTAGCAGTGATATACTCTGGAGTTCGCTTTGCTATTCCTGTTCCTCTATCCGAAGCTGCATTTGCTATGGTTTCACTAATAATAGTTGCATAAACCGTATGTGATTTGTTTGCAATAACAATGTTCATTGTATTGATATTTTACTCTGGTATATTTAATATGTGATCTAAATTTGAAAGAAGAGAACCGGACACACCTAAGTTCTAAATAAATATGCAATGCCCTTAGGGGCGACGGCGGAAAGAAGAAGGTATAGCAATTCGGTTATTATTTAAAATAACGAACTTTACTAAAACTGATATGTAAATGGTATGTAACAAAAATAAAAAGAATAAAATATGAATATACTAATACGCCAACTAAATGTTAAGTATTAGCAACGTCGATTGCTAGAACGCAATGTGGGTGACGATACATAATATGTTATCCTTCATAAGATTCATACTACAAACATATACATTATTTTAATACAATAAACATTTTACACCATTTTTTTATTCGTATGAACCAAGCGTGTACGTTTTTTATACAAAAGCCTTTGCACAATGAATGTGCAAAGACTCTTTTCAATTATAGTTGTCCCCCAACAATCTATAATCATTAATTATTTTTTCCTTTTTAAGGATAGTGAGTTCAGTGTTAGTACTACAACAAACCAACAGAAATATACGATTCCTATTGAAAAAACTACATCGCCTATTATTCTGAGCCATTTTAATGTTTGTACTGTTGGACTATATAATAACGCTGCATCTCTAGCAAAAGAATACCCTTTGGTTATAGAAGTATAAGCTTGTATGATTCCTATAGGTAATAAGCTCAGCAATACCATCAATATTAGTCCTATATTGAGTAGCCAAAAAGAATTTTTAATTAACTTTTCATTCCATAGTTTATTTGAATAAAAACGTAAACAAATGAGAATAAAGCCCATTCCTAGCATTCCATAAACCCCAAACAAAGCAGTATGTGCATGCACCGCTGTTGTATTTAATCCTTGAATATAATATAATGCTATGGGTGGATTTATCAAAAAACCAAATACTCCTGCTCCTAGCATATTCCAAAATGCAACTGATATAAAAAAGTATATAGGCCATTTATAGCGTTGTACCCATTTATGTCTTTTTAATAAATTCCAATTTTCTCTTATTTCAAATCCCATTAGAGTTAAAGGAACCACCTCCAAGGCGCTAAATGTAGCTCCTAAAGCAATTGCTTGTACCGGAGTGCCAGAATAATATAAATGATGAAGAGTACCTATTATTCCTCCTGCTAAAAAAATAGTTGCGGAAGCTATGGACGCCTTTCCTGCGGTTTTTATAGATATGATTTTCATCCTAGAAAAAATATAAGCAATAATAACTGTAGCAAATACTTCAAAGAAACCCTCAACCCACAGATGCACTAACCACCAACGCCAATAGTTAATTACTGGTAAGGTACTATTTTCTCCATACATCAATCCCGAGAAAAAAAACATCCCTATTGCCATCACAGAAATTAATAAAATAATAAGCAGATGTTTAGCATCTTCATTTTTTTTAATTCCATACCATACGTGTCTTCCTACCATTACCATCCATAAGATTAATCCAACCGCCAATAATAACTGCCAAAACCTACCCAAATCCATGTATTCATACCCTTGATGCCCAAAAAAGAAATTTGTTGTCAAATCTAAAAACTGATGTATTCCTAGCCACTCTCCGAGCATAGAACCCAATACAATTACTAGCAACGCTCCAAATAAGAAATTAATTCCTCCTATTTGATATTTCATTTCTCTACCACTAATCATTGGTGCTAGAAACAACCCAGTGGCAAGCCAAGTAGCTGCTATCCAAAAAACAGCCAATTGCGTATGCCATGTTCTAGTTACTGAATATGGCAAAAACGCTGCTAAATCAAACCCAAAAAACCCCTGTCCTTCAACAGTATAATGCACTGTTATGATTCCTAAAACCACCTGTAAAACAATAAGCAATGAAATAACGAAGAAATACTTTAGCACTGCCCTTTGAGAACTAAACATAGTTAAGTTTAGCAATGGATCTGCACTTGGTTTTACAACTGCTTCTCCCTTTTCATGATTTCTAATATAATAATAAGATAAAATACCTATAAACAAGATCAATAAGATGATTGAAACCCCTGACCATATTTGTGAATCAGGTGTAATTGTATTATTTATTAAAGGTTCGTGTGGCCAATTGGAAGTATATGTATATTCCTTCCCTATCCGATTTGTACTCGCTGCCCAAGAAGTCCAAAATAAAAAAGCATTTAATTTAGCCAATTTATCCTTATCTATTAAAGCCCTTTTCGGTATTGCATATTTTTCATGTCCTTCTGAAAAAATAGCAGCATAATATTTTGAATTTTCTTGAATCGCTCTTAATCGCTCTTCTGAAATTACTATTGTTTTACTTTCTTCATCATAGGTATTTGTTTTTACTTCTTTAATTAATCTTGCTTTTAAAGCTGCTTTTTCCTCTTCATTTAAAAAATCATATGCTTTCTTAAAATCTCTTTCTGACCAATAGTTCAATAAATACAATGCTTCTTTATGAATCCAATCAGCAGACCAATCAGGAGCTACATAGCTACCGTGCCCCCAAATAGATCCTACTTCCATGCCTCCAATAGACTCCCATACATTTTGCCCTATTTGTATATCTTCTTTAGTAAAAACCACCTCTTTTGTATTTCTCACTTTTACAAAACGAGGTATTGGCGGTTGTTTTTGATAAATTTCTGTTCCTACCCAAATTAATACGATGAAAGAAAGTATCACAACTCCTATAAATCCTACCCAAATTTTTTTCATTACTACTGCTTATTTAGTTTAATTTCTGTTGCTATTGCTCTTTTGAATAAAATATTATTCTCTAAATGAATATGTTTATGTAAATCTTCTTCAAAATCTTTTAAAAGCGAAAAAGCTATCTTGTAGGAATTACAACTATCATTTGGCGGGGTATAATTATTGGAAAACTCAGCTATTTTTCTAAAGCGGTTTCCTTCTTTATCATGATCTGTATGCATCATATCAATAAGAGTTTTTATACTGCCAAAAGGAACTTTTTTTAATTGCCCCCCAGTTCTTTCTGCAATGGCTATTTTTTTTATAAATGGAAACAGTATCAGTTCCTCTTTCTTCATATGTTTGGTTAATTCATCTGAGCTTTGTTTGAATAAGCTCCTTATTTCTAACAATTCAGGATGTTTTACTCTATGCACCCTACATATTTTATTCAAATAATGTAATATTTCAGGAATTTGCTTCTCTATATAAGCATGATGATTATCATAAATGTAATCACTCATAAAATCGAGATCCCAATCTTGGTAATTTATAGAAAAGGCTACACTATCTTCTACACCAGGCACCTCCTCTATTAAAGCTCTTAAATCTATTCTTTTTTCCTCAGAAGCTTCTGCTAATGTCCTATTTCCATGACAGCAAAAATCTATTTTATATTTTTTAAGAATTGCTGCTGTTTTATAATTATACGTTACAATATCAGCAATGATCGTGTTATTATTTATATCCATTTTTTTTAATAATTTCAATTCCTACAATAAAAAGAGTTCCTACTTTTATAACTTCCAATACTACATAAGTCAAATGCATATAGCTTTTAGCTACTTCTTTACTCTGAATAATTAACTGAGCTCTTTCTTCTAATACTGGTAGTAAATACAATGTTTGTACTAGTAAAATAACCAAGGGAACTATTAACCTATATAGATGCTTTTCATTAAATTTTACATCCTCAGCATGCCAAAAAACTGATACTAGAATAACTGCCAAAACAATTTCAACTTTATTCAAAGCCCAAAACACCAAACTTCCTATTGCCAAACCAATGGGTAATGTTACCCCTTCTGCCCTAAACTTAATCCACGCCTCCATAAAACTAATGGCTATTACGAAACCAATCCATAAATAGATTACAGCGATTTTTATATTATTTTTCATGTATTTTTATTGATAAAAGATAAAAAGATATTTTTATCTTTTATTGTATTAAATTTTTATACTTTTAACCAGAAGGTATTTTTAATTTCGTTTGTATATAAAACATCGTATAGTGTATTTTGTTCTAGCATAGTTCTTAAACGCTCTCTTATTTCAATAAATTTATAATGTAGTGGGCAAGGTGATTTTTCATTGCATTGTTTAAGCCCTAAACCGCAGCCTTTATAAATTTTTTCTCCATCTAGCACCCTTACAATAGTGCTTAGTTGAATCTTTTTTAAATCTGATGTTTCTATAAAAAAACCTCCATAAGGACCTTTTACAGAGGTCACAATATTATTTTTCGTTAGAATTTGCAAAATTTTGCCCGTAAATGCTTCTGGTGAGTCTATTGCATTTGCTATAGCCTTCAGACCTACCTTTTCTTTTAGTATAGATTTTTCTGCTATATAAATAGCAGCTCTTAATCCGTATTCACAAGATTTCGAAAACATATTTTAATTTTACCTCGCAAAGGTATGTTATTTTTATAAAAGACAAAAATATCTTTTATAAAACATTTCCTATATTATTAACCAACACCGTTATTTTTTTACTGCATTTTAAATGCCAGTGCAAATACGAGTACGCTTACAATAATTCCAATCATAAAAACGGTATAGGTAATTCTTAAAAGCTTATACTTTCTGTTTAACACCAATCCTAAAAAATATAAATCTTTGGTTAATGATCCATACAAATAATCTTTATCCTGCATCATTTCTTCCATTGCCCATTCAAAATCTGGCAATTCCATTTTATGAAAATTCCCAAAGAACAATAGATTTACCTTCTTATTTGCCACGTCTTCTTTACTAAACTTTCCTTCCGTAACATTGGGCCTAGTAGCCATCACGGATAAGACAATAGAGGCTACGGTAAAACTTATAAAAACAATTGATGGAACTAACAAATAACCATTAGATGGATTGTCTAATTTTGGTATCAACGTAGATAAAGTCATAGAAATAATAATGGCATTTACTGATAGTAAAATATTTGCTTTAGTATCAGCAATATCACTTAATGTAATATGGTTTCGCAATGCTACACGAAACATTGTTTCTATACCTCTCTCCGGTAATTCTACTTTATTTTTTTTTAAGTCTAAAGCTTCTTTCTTTTGTTTTAGCTTAGCGGTTTCTTGTTTTGTTTTGGCCTCTAGCTTTAGCAGTTTTGCTAAATTTCTACCTTTTTGCTTTCCCCATTTTTTAGAAGCTGCTTTACTATAAAAACGATGTGTATTCGTTAAAAAATCAATATTTTCTTCTAGCCAATTTTCATCAGACAGTTCCTTCCCTTTAGCTAATTCCCATTCTTTTCGTAATAATGCTGTATATTCTTCAAAGTTCTTACTTCCAATATGAGCGCAATCAGCATCTTTTAATATTTTTTCTGAATCAGTAGTTGGCTTTATACCTATTTTAGTGACTGCTATTAATTTTGAAATTTCTCTGATCCTAGTTGCTTCTATTCCTTTTTCCTTCAAAAATGTAGTTGCTATTCGAATACTTTCTTCTTCATGACCTGCTTCTTTTTCAACATATCCTACATCATGAAACCAAGCAGCTAACAATACGTTTTCTTTTGTTATTTCTTCAATATTTTCTTCCTTTAAAAGTTCTTCTGCTTTTTCAACTACTCGCTGCGTATGAGCTATATTATGATATATAAAAGATTTTTTTAAACCTTCATTAAGAAATTCTATTACATAAGTTTCTGCCGCTACTATCAAGTTTTCCATAAAGAATATATTTTTGCTAAATTATAAATTATTTACCAGTATTCGATTAAGGTCGGTTTTGTAAGATATTAATTACTCTTACGACTCAGTGAGTAATTAAAAGTTCAATATGGTACATTCCTCTTCTAACACGAGAGAGAGTGTACTATATTTTTTATACTAATTTTAATATCTTTAGAAATAATTTAATAAAGAAAGGAATTTTTTATGCTAACATGGAAAAATATTATTCATTTTGCCACTACTGGGAATCCTAGTCCTCAAAAAAGGGTTGAAAAAACCCAAAAAGAATGGGAAAGTTTATTATCTCCCGAACAATTTAAAATTACAAGATTAAAAGGTACGGAACGCCCTTTTTCAGGGGAATTATGTACTATTTATGATGAAGGACAATACAATTGTGTATGTTGTAATACCCCTTTATTTGATGCTACAATAAAATTTAATTCAAGTTCTGGTTGGCCCAGTTTTACACAACCTATTGCGGAACATGCTATTCAATATCAAAAAGATACTACACATGGAATGGTTCGTGTAGAGGTTTTATGCAATACTTGTGATGCGCATTTAGGTCATGTTTTTCCTGATGGTCCTGAGCCTAGTGGCCTACGCTATTGTATTAACTCTATTTCCATGCAATTGGAGAAAGGAGCTAAAGATGAACACTAACAACATACAGGTTGCTACTTTTGGTGGAGGATGCTTTTGGTGTACTGAGGCTATTTTCAAAGAAGTAAAAGGAGTCAAAAAAGTAATCGCTGGGTATTCTGGCGGAAATGTTCCTGGTCATCCAACATACCGCGAAATTTGTTCAGGATTGACAGGGCATGCCGAAGTGATACAACTTACTTTTGATTCTAACATTATTTCGTATGAAGAGCTTCTAGTTATTTTTATGACTACGCATGATCCTACTACTCTTAATCAGCAAGGGGCAGATAAAGGAACCCAATACCGTTCTGTTATTTATTATCATAACGAAGCGCAAGAAGAAATAGCACAAGTCGTTTTAAAAGAAATTAGCCCTTATTATAGCCTCCCTATAGTAACTGAAATTAGCTCTTTAATCAATTTTTATGATGCAGAACAAACTCATCAAAATTATTACGAAAGAAATCAAGAGCAACCCTATTGCCATCTTGTAATTACTCCAAAGCTCACTAAATTACGTAAGCTTCATGCAGACAAATTAAAAACAACTAAACCATAACAAAACTTATGAACAATATTTTATTATATGGCGCTGATTGGTGTCCTGACTGTAGAAGAGCAAAAACATATTTAACGGAAAACAACATCCCTTTTACTTTTATTGATGTAGATTTAGATGAAAAGGCTACAGAAAAAGTTGAAGCTATTAATAATGGGAAAAGAATTATTCCTACACTTATAATCAAAGAAAAATCATATACAAATCCTGATAATATAACGCTTGCTTCTGTATTAGGTATTAATGAAGTAGGGAGAGTACAATTATATGGTGCTGATTGGTGTCCTGATTGCAGAAGAGCAAAAAGCTTTTTAAGAGACAACAATATTCATTTTGAATTTATTGATGTTGATACATACAAATGGGCTACAGAAAAAGTAGAGGAGATTAATAACGGAAAGAGGATTATCCCAACCATATTAATTGACGGAAAACCATACACAAACCCTGATAATATTAAGCTTACAGCACTTCTTTCTATCAATATTAAAAAAGAACGTAAAATGTTTGACACCATTATAATTGGTGGTGGTGCTGCTGGGTTAACAACTTCTATTTATGCACAAAGAGATCGCTTTGACACCTTAATTTTAGAAAAATCTACTATTGGTGGAAATGCTTTTTTAACAGAAAAAATTGAAAACTATCCAGGTTTTCAGTCTATATCGGGCCCCCAATTAATGGAAAAAATGGAAGAGCAAGCTATAACTTATGGAGCTGTTATTAAAACAGGCGAAGAGGTGGTTGCAATTGAAAAACTTAAAAACCATTTTTCTATACAAACAAAAGGAGCTACCTACTTAGGAAAATCTGTTGTGCTATCTACAGGATCAACATATAAAAAATTAGGAATTCCTAATGAAGAGAATTTAATCGGGTCTGGAATACATTTTTGTGCTACTTGTGATGGTGCTTTTTATAGAGATAAAGATATTATTGTAATTGGAGGGGGGAATTCTGCCTTAGAAGAAGGTATTTTTCTTGCTGGTTTTTGTAAGAGTGTTAAAATAGTGCATCGTTCCGAAACATTTTCAGCCTCGGAAACTTACGTTGAAAAGCTTAAAGAAATTAATAACATCTCTACTCATATGAATCAAACTGCTCTTGAATTTGTTGCGGATGATAACGGTCTTTTCAAGGGATTAACGGTTCGAGATAACGCTACTAATAATGAACACCTTATAGAGGCAGATGGCACTTTTATTTTTATTGGGTTAATTCCTAATACACAAGCCTTTAAAAAGTTAGTAGCCTTAAACTCTAGAGGCTTTATCCAAACCACTGGGCTTGCTCAAACTTCTGTTGAAGGAATTTTTGCTGCAGGTGACTGTAGAGAAGGTGCTATTGCGCAAGTGGCTGCTGCTACAGGTGAAGGAGTTTTAGCTAGCTATGGTATCAAAGATTACTTAAAATAAACACCTAATTAATGTATATGCCTCTCCCTATTATAAAGCTTTATGGTACCAAACACTGTCATAAAACTGTATATTATAAAGAGTTTTTTAAAAACAATGATTTAACTTATGAGTTTTTAGATGTAAAAGAACATGAAGCTCATGCAGAAGAGCTGCGAAGCCTTTATGAAAATAAAAAGCTAAATTTTCCTACAATTACCATTGGAAATAAAAAACTACGCAATCCTTCTGATAGAGATTTACAAAAATGGATTCAACTATTAATACCTGAAATTTTGGAAATTAAACACGATAAAAAACAGCAACAATTTATTTTAAATATAAATGACGAGGTTGCTAAAGTAACTTATGAACTAAAAGATAATAAAATGCGCCTTGTTTACTCTGAGGTTCCTCATAACCTAAGAGGAAGAGGTATTGGTAAAGTGCTAGTTCAAAAAACTTTTGAAAAATTAACTGCTGAAGGCTATAAAGCTGTGGCCATTTGTAGCTTTATAAAAAGAGTTGCTTTAGAAAGCGATGAATGGAAAGATATTATTGAATAAATAAATGCTTACTTTTAGCGCAATTATAATAATTTATACTCTTAAAATAAGTTCCATAAATACTTACGAAACATGAACATTATAACAAATCTTAAAAACTATTTCAAAAAAAAATCTGAAGGTGATAAAACTTTAAAAGCTCCTGAAGGTATTTGCCCTAATTGTTGGGGAAAACAAGAATGGGATGGTGAATATTACACGAAAATTAAAGTAAATAACATTACCCCCGAGCATAATACGTATAATAGTTTTATTAATGAAGTAGCTCAAAAGTTAGACAAAATCACTCTTAAAGAAGATATTTTAATTTGTGAAACATGTAAAATATCTCACAAATAATTCACTTACAATTAGGGCTATAACAACACTAAGCCTTTTATTTTCAATACAGTTAGGAACTATTTTTTTAAAAGACTTCCTAACTGTATTTCTTTTGGTAATTTTGAAACTTAATCATCAATCGCATTATGAATTCAGTAAAATCATTTTTATATCTCAGTATCGGTATTTTATTCATTGGATGTGCTACTTATAAAGCAAGCTATGCCGATAAAAATGCACCAAAAACTGTTACTTCACAAAAAGAACTTTTACATTCTTTTTATTTAATTGGCGATGCGGGTAATGCAAAGATGGGAGAAACAATCCCTTCACTAACTTACTTTAAAGAAGCGTTATCAAAAGCTCCTAAAAATACTACGGCTCTTTTTCTTGGCGACAATATTTATCCTTACGGAATGCCTCAAAAAGGACATTTCCAAAGGGCTTTAGCTGAGCATCGACTACAAACGCAAATTGATGCTGTTGCTAATTTTAAAGGTACCCCTATTTTTATTCCTGGAAATCACGATTGGTATAATGGGGTTAAGGGATTAAAACGCCAAGAAAAGCTCATAGAAAAAGCATTGGGTAAAGGTGCTTTTTTACCAGAGAATGGCTGCGGGTTAAAAAAGCTTGCTATTACTGATGATTTAATGCTTGTTATCATAGATAGTAGGTGGTTTATTACAGACTGGAATGAACACCCTACTATTAATGAAAATTGTGAAATAAAAACTCGCGAACGTTTTATCAACGATATTACTAGTTTGTTTAAAAAAAACAGGTATAAAAATGTAGTTGTAGCAATGCACCACCCAATGTTTTCAAATGGACCTCATGGTGGTAGCTTTTCTTTTAAAGACCACATGAGCCCAATTCCTATACTAGGTACTTTAAAAAATGGATTGCGTGCACATGCAGGAATACAAACAGATATTTTTAATAAAAATTATGCGGAGTTTATCAAACAACTACAAACTGCTGCTGGCGATTTTAGAGAACATATTGTTTTTGTTTCTGGACATGAACATAACTTACAATATATTGAGGAGAATCCTGTTAATGAAAATAATGTAAACTATGGTAAATACAAACAAATTATTAGTGGATCAGGATCTAAGAAGTCCGCTGCTTTGGCTAAATATGGCGCTTTATTCACCTATGGAAATCACGGATACGCAAAACTAAATTATTATACTGACGGGGCTGCCATCGTAGAGTTTTACAGCGCTAATATTAAAGATGGCAATACTTTATTGTATAGTACCGAAATCATAGCTCCCAAAAAGAAAAAGGCTTCTTTTGATTTTACGGAATACAATGCTCATAAAAAGTTTGTAAATACTTCTATTTATGCTCCTAAAGATACTGAGGTAAGTAAATTCCATGCTTTTTTATGGGGTGATTTACATCGAAAAAAATATGGTCAAAAAATTAAAGTACCTGTTTTAGAACTAGAAAACGTTTACGGGGGATTAACCCCTATCCGACGCGGAGGTGGAAACCAAACAAATTCTTTACGTTTGGAAAACTCCAATGGTAAGCAATACGTTTTACGCTCTATGGTAAAAGATGCTAATAGAATTATGGGAGGTATCTTAAAAGGAACCATCCTTATAGATGTGGTTCAAGATATCTTTACCATGTCACACCCATATGCTGCTTTTGTAATTCCTACAATGGCAAAGGCTGTAAATATTTACCATACCAATCCTCAATTATATTATATGCCTAAACAACCTGCTCTTGGCAAATATAACGATGCTTTTGGAGGTGGTTTGTATTTGCTTGAAGAGCGCCCTGCTGGAAATAGACAGGAACTTGATAATTTTGGAAACTCTAAAAAAATAATTAGCACTTTTGATGTTCTTGAAAAAATCCGTAAAAATGGCAGGCACAAAATTGCACAAAATTGGGTAGTTCGTTCTCGATTATTTGATATGGTGATAGGTGATTGGGATAGACATGAAGATCAATGGAGATGGGCTTCTTTTAAAGCAAAATCTGGTAAGAGATACTACCGCCCTATTCCTAGAGATAGAGACCAACCTTTTTCTAAGTTTGATGGAATTATGATTCCTTTATTTAAGCAATTTGCTCCTTTGGTAAAAAATATGCAGACTTTTGAAAATGACATTAGCAATATGAAATGGTACAACAATTACCCTCGCTTTTTTGATGCGGAGTTTTTAAATGAACTTACATTAAATGATTGGTACCAACAAGCTGATTATATTCAGAAACACCTAACAGATAGTATTATAGAAAATGCCATTCAACAACTTCCAAAAGCTATTTATAATTTAGATGGAGAAACCATTATAAAAAAAATTAAGTCTCGTAGAAATAAGTTAAAAAACATTGCTAATCGCTACTATAAAAAATATGCAAAAACTATTTATATTACTGGTACTGATAAAAATGATGTTTTTACTATTGAAAGGCTTAATGATACTACAACTAACATTAACATACGTCAAAAAAACGATACCATTTACAGCCGTATGATAAGCAATAAGGAAACAGATGAAGTACAACTATATGGTTTAAACGGTAAGGATACTTTCTTAGTTTCTGGCAATGTTGACAAAGGTGTTTTACTTAGACTTATTGGTGGACAAGATCATGATACTTATACAGATACTTCTCACGTAACTGGATGGAGCAAAAAAACAAAGGTCTATGATTATACCTCAAAAAAAAATACGCTAAATCCAAACTCAGAAACGGCTGATAAACGATCTGAAAATTATTTTAAAAACACCTATAATCATCATGATATTCATAATAATACTACCTTAGTTTCTCCTAACTTAGGAAATAATCCTGATGATGGTTTTTTCTTTGGAGCTAAACTAACATACACTCGACAGGGATTTAAAAAACAGCCTTTTGGAAGCCAACATACTGTAATGGCTAACTATTACTCTGCTACTCATGGATATGATATGACTTACAACAGTGAATTCAGTGAATTTATAGGTAACTGGAGCTTAGAGGTAAAGGCTAAAATAACAAGTAACAAGTATGCGTTTAACTTTTTTGGCTGGGGAAATGCTACTTCGTTTAACCAACAATTATTTGATGCTAATTATTATAGAGTCAGAAAAGAAGAGTTAAGTATTACACCTTCCTTATTAAAAAGGCTTAGAGGGGGAAGTATTGTTAAGATTTCTACTAGTATTGAGGGATTGAAAGTACAAAATACGCCTGATAGATTTATTGGTGCTTTACCTGTTGCAACAACTATTTTTAACAGAAACTACTTTTTAGGGAGTGAAATAAGTTTTCGCCATCATAATGTAGATAATCCTAGTTTCCCTACAAAAGGACTTCATTTTAAAACTGCTATAGGAGGAAAAACTCTTGCTAATAATTTTAACAATAAATTTGCTTATTTAAAGAGTAGTCTTGCTTTTTATCAAAACCTAGTGCAAAATCGTTCACTTATTTTTGCTTCAGAAATAGGAACACAAATTAATATTGGAAATCAATTCCAAATTTACCATGCTGCTACTTTGGGTGGTGATACTAGTTTACGCGGTTTTAGTCGTGAACGATTTACAGGAAAAGAAAGTTTTTATCATAGTAGCGATATACGTTTGCGTTTAGGTCGTATTAAAACAGGCATCATTCCTATAAAACTAGGTATCACAGGCGGTTTTGATTATGGTAAGGTTTGGATGCCCAATATTCAAAATAACAAATGGCATACTAGTTACGGGGGCAGTATTTGGGTAAGTGGTATTGATTTATTTACTGCTAATATTTCTATTTTTCAAGGAAATAATAATGAAAATCGAGTTGCTTTTGGTATTGGTTTTTCTTTTTAAAATTCGTATTTTATCATACTTTTACACAGTGAAGTGTTTAAACTTTTTCTTATGCCTGCAAATTGGTCTTATTTTACCCTAATTTTAGCTTTTTCTTACAACATAGCTAGAACTATGTTACTCAAAAAAGACGTATTAGGGCAAAAAACCTTAAATTTTCGCTTCAAAACAAAAAGTTTAAATCGCTTGAGTAATTAAATAAACATGGAAAAATATTTTGGATCAAGTTACGTACTTATCAAAAAATGGGGAGAAGATATTGTTGCTTACCTTCCTAAGGTTTTTTTGGCCTTAATTGTTTTTTTAGCCTTTTACTACTTAGCAAAAGCTGTAAAAACATATTCTTTAAAATTTTATTCCAAAATTTTTACAAGAAGCAAAGACATTGCTCTATTTATATCTTTGGGTATTTATATGCTCTTAATGCTTTCAGGTATTTTCCTAGCACTTGAAATTCTTGAACTAGAAGGCTTACTTACAAAGTTACTTGCTGGTGCTGGAATTGTAGGAATTGTAGCGGGATTTGCTTTTAAAGATATTGCCTCTAATGCTTTTGCTGGTTTTTTGGTAAACATGCAAAAGCCTTTTAAGCAAGGTGATTGGGTTAATTTAAATGATAATTTTGGAGTGATAAAAGAAATTGGTTGGATTACCACTTCTATTAAAACGGTTAGCGGCCAAGAAGTTTTTGTTCCTAATCAACTAATTTACAACAATTCTTTTATAAATTATTCTACCTTTAAAAAACGCCGTATTATTTTACAAAGCGGTGTTTCTTATGGTGATGATTTGGAACTGGTTAAAAAGGTTACCTTAAATGAAATTCATCAAATAGATCGTTTATTAAAGAATGAAGAAATTGACTTTTACTTTACTTCTATTGGAGGATCTGCATATAATTTTGAAGTTCGATTTTGGATTCGATTTTATAAAAACACCGATTATTTAAATGCTATGAGCGAAGCCATTATGCGTATAAAAAAACGTTTTGAAGAAGAACAAATTAGTATTGCTTATCCTGTACAAACGCTTGATTTTGGCGTAAAAGGAGGTGTAAATATTTTTGATAACCCTATTGAATTAAAAAAATAATGACTTCGAAAATGATCCTTATTTCAGCTGCTATTTTTGGAATGCTTGCTGTTATTTTTGGTGCCTTTGGCGCTCATGCCTTAAAAAAAGTGTTATCAGAAACACAATTAAAATCATTTGAAACTGGCGTAAAGTATCAAATGTACCATGCGCTTGTATTGTTATTTATAGGCAATCAATTTTCTGAGCCTAACCAAACCATGGCTTGCTGTTTTATGATAGGAATTTTTTTATTCTCTTTTAGTATTTACGGTCTGATTCTTTCTGATTACAAGGGAAAAAAAATAACGCTTTTAGGCCCCGTTACTCCGTTAGGAGGAGGCTTGCTAATTCTGGGCTGGGCTACTTTAATATGGGAATTTATACAGGGGGTTTAATGTAAACTAAGCTGATAAAGCTTCCCTCCTTTTCCACGAGATTTTTCATCGGTGATATACAAGGTATTATTGTCTTTAAAAGCAACTCCTTCTTTTTGAGAAAGAAACCCTAAAGGAATATTTCTTACTTGACCACTAAAAAAATCATCTTCAAAAAAATCTGTAAAAATTAAAACGGCACGCTCATTGAGCAAAGCCACTGTTTTTCCATCAGGTGAAATTGCTGCTGAAGTAATCCAACAACCAAAATTACTACACGTTTCGAAAGTTGAAATAAATGCAGCCTTGTAATTGCCTTTTTTTGCTGGTACTTTATACAAGTTTGTTTTTCCAAAATGCCCTTTTACTCTCGACTTTGTAAATAGGTATATATTTCCGTTTGCATATAATATAGATTCTGCATCAAAAAGACGTTGCTTTTTTGGAGGTGGAAATTTTACTTGGTCTGGATAGGTAAATGTTATGCGCTCTACATCTACTCGTTCTTTTTCTATAAAATCTTGATGTGAAATTTTTAGAATTGCTAAATCTTTACGTTTATTTTTATTATTTCCTATATCTGCTATATATACGTTTCCATATGGATCTGAAGTCATATCTTCCCAGTCGTTATTTTTAGCATTTATATCCATTTCCTCCATGATTTCTCCTTCAATATTCACCCCATAAATGATGCTTCTATTTCCACTATCATTATGCATCCATAACCAATCTGATCCATTTACTTTTGTTAAGCCTGAAACTTCTTTTAGTACTTTTGGTAAACTTGCTAGCACCTCCAATTGTCCGTAGCTATGACAACTTATCAACATTAAAAATAACAGATAAATAAAACTTTTTTTCATATGCTTAATAATTTATATTCAAACATTGCTTATTTGTACAAGGTCTAAAATACTTACCTTTATCAAAACACCTATTACCAATCTCCTGTAGCTCCACCGCCACCAAAGCCGCCTCCGCCAAAACCGCCTCCGAAGCCACCTCCATCAAAGCCACCACCTGAGCTACTTCCAAAACCACCGCCACCAAAGCCACCTCGCCCTGCATTGCTTAAAATAATAGCATCCAAAATACTTCTAGCATCTATTCTACGGCTGCTTCCACCTCCACCTCTATTTCCTCTACTAAGCAGTATAAAAAGTATGATTACAATCACTATAAATATTACAAGCCCTACATCCGTCCCTTCTTCAGCACTCTTTTTCTTTCTAGTTCCTTTATAAGCACCTGTTAAGGCTTTAAAAATAGCATTGCTTCCACTATCTAAACCAGCATAATAATGTCCTTTTTTAAAATAAGGAATTATGTCTCTTTCAATAATTCTACGAGACACAAAGTCGGTTAACAAATGTTCTACCCCATAACCTGCTTGAATGGTTATTTTTCTATCATCTTTAGCCAAAAGCATAAACACTCCATTGTCTTTATCCTTGCTACCTCCAATTCCCCACTGATGCGCCCAATTAGCCGCCAAATAATTAATATACGCTCCTTCTGTAGATTTAATAATTGCAACAACTATTTGCGTTGAGGTAGTATCTGCATATTGTATTAATTTTTTTTCTAAACTAGCCTTTTCATTAGCAGACAACAATCCTATATAATCATACACACTCGTTTGAAAACTAGGTGTATTGGGTATTTGAAAACCTTGTGCAACAGTTTGCTGCACGATTAGTATAACGATTAAAGAAAAAATCTTTTTTATTGCTTCTTTCAATTTTATTTAGCCTTTAGAAATCTCGTTAGTCAATTCATTCTCATCAGCTATTGTCCACGGAAAATATTTTTTTAATGCATTTCCTGCTTTCAATATTCCCGCCACTAGTCCTTCCTTATACTTCCCTTTTTTAAAATGTTTTTGCATGGTATTTTTAGTCGCGTCCCAAAAATCAGCAGCTACCACTTTATGAATTCCTTGGTCTCCATAAACCACAAATTTATGATCCTTTACTGCAATATAAATTAATACCCCGTTCCGTTGTTTCGTTTCAAACATTTTAAGCAATGAGAATACTTCTAGTGCCCTTTCGTAATGAGGTTTATTGGTAGTTGCCTCAATATGTACTCGTATTTCACCAGAAGTATTTTGCTCAGCTATTTGAATAGCTGCAACGATTTCCTGTTCTTCTGTTACAGAAAGAAAATCTTCTACTTTAGACATTATTTTTTATTAAAATCGAAATTAATATCAGGAGCTTTTTCTGCCCCTTTCTCAGATTTAAAACGTTCCTTCTTTTCAAAATTAAATATTCCCGCCATGATATTTCCTGGAAATTGTCTTATATGATTGTTATAAGGCGTCACTTTTTCATTAAAACGATCGCGAGCTATATTGATTCTATTTTCTGTTCCTTCTAATTGGCTTTGCAATTCTAAGAAATTGCGGTTTGCTTTGATTTCTGGATAACGTTCTACTGAAACTAATAGTTTTGACAATGCTCCTGTTAAGCCTGCTTGTGCTTCTTGAAACTCAGCCATTTTTTCTGGAGTTAAGTCAGCTGCTTTGATAGTTACCGAAGTTGCTTTTGCTCTTGCTTCAATAACCCCTACCAAAGTACTTTTTTCAAAATCAGCCGCTCCTTGTACCGTTTTTACTAAATTTCCTATCAGGTCATTTCTACGCTGGTATGAGCTCTCTACTTTTGACCACTCTTCTTCTATTCCTTCTTCCAATTTAATTGCCTGATTGTAAAATCCTTTTACAGTCCCATAAACTACAAAAGTGATAATTCCTAGTATAATTACAGGCACTAACCATTTTTTCATAATGTTGATTTTTGTTATAATTGATTTTTGATTTTTATCAACTCGGCTCTTACTAGCTCTAAACGGCTAATTATTTCATGTTTTTCAACAATACCTTTAGGATTTTTTTTTAATTTTTGCTTAGCTCCTTCTAAGGTAAAGCCTCGTTCTTTTACTAAGCTATAAATAAGTTTAAAGTTTTCTATATCTTCTATAGTAAACAACCTATTTCCTTTTGCATTCTTTTTAGGCTTTATAATTTCAAATTCTTTTTCCCAAAAGCGAATTAATGACGAGTTTACCCCAAAGGCTTTTGCCACCTCTCCTATTTTATAATATCTTTTTTCGGGTAAATCTATATGCATTTTTAATACCGCCTTTTTTAACAATTAATCATACGATTGTCCTTTTTCTTGAGAGGCTTTTTGCATGGCTAAAAACTCCTCTGGTGTTAAATCACCATAATAATAATAAATAGGATTTACAGGACGTCCATTTTTATGCACTTCATAATGCAAATGAGGAGCTGCTGATCTTCCTGTATTTCCCACATATCCAATTAAATCTCCTCGTTTTACTTTTTGCCCTTTCCTTGCTACAATTTTACTCATATGTGCATAAATTGTTTTATATCCATATCCGTGGTCTATATATACAACATTTCCAAAGGTAGAACTTCTAGCTGCTTTAATTACAGTTCCATTTCCTGAGGTATAAATTTGTGTTCCTGTAGGTGCGGTAAAATCCATTCCATTATGCATTCTTCTCGATTTTAATATCGGATGCATTCGCATACCAAAACCTGATGCCATTCTTTTTAGGTCTTGATTTTTGATAGGTTGTATTGCTGGTATTGATGCCAACATTTTTTCTTTTGCCTTTGCCAAACTTACTATTTCATCTAGTGATTTGGATTGTACAACCATTTGCTTGGATAAGATATCAAGATCTTTGGTTACATTTTTTACCATTTCACTATTATCAAATCCTTCTAAATTTTTGTACCTATTTACTCCTCCAAAACCTGCTTTTCGTTGCTCATCAGGTATAGGATTGGCTTCAAAATAGGTTCTATAAATATAATTGTCTCTTTTTTGTAACTCTTCTAATATTTGAGATCCTTCTTTTATGCGTTTATTTAATAGCTCATAATGCAATCTTAAATTTTCAAGTTCTCTTCTTTGCGCTCTTTCATTAGGAGACATTAAAAATTGGCTGAATACAATAAATCCAAAGAAAGCAATCAATAACACCCCCATAATTCCTATAAAGGTCTTTTTGTATGTTTCACTTTTCTTCGGCTTTATTTTACGATACGATAAGGTATCTGGGTCGTAATAATATTTTACTTTCGTCATACAACTAAATGTACTATTTTTGTGGTTTTTATACAGGCTGTTTTGGTTAACAACATACCAATTGATGGTCTGCAAAATTACAAAATGTTTTACAACTGCTTTGTATTAGTAGTTTTTTAATTATAATTTAACAGAACTTCGTTTAATAATCATATGAAATCTCAAGAAATAAGATCCAAGTTTTTAGACTTCTATAAATCTAAACAACATGCTATCGTTCCGTCTGCACCTATGGTGTTAAAGAATGATCCAACATTGATGTTTACCAATTCTGGTATGGCACCATTTAAAGAATTTTTCTTGGGAAATGCTACTCCAAAAAGTAACAGAATTTCCGATTCTCAAAAATGTTTACGCGTTTCTGGTAAACACAATGATTTGGAAGAAGTAGGGTATGATACTTATCACCATACCATGTTTGAAATGTTAGGTAACTGGAGTTTTGGTGATTATTTTAAAAAAGAAGCCATTACTTGGGCTTGGGAATTATTAACGGAAGTTCTTAAAATAGATAAAGACATTTTATATGTAACCGTTTTTGAAGGGGATAAAAAAGACGGGACTACGATGGATCAGGAAGCTTATGATTTATGGAAGGAGATTATTCCTGAAGATCGTATTTTGATGGGAAATAAAAAGGATAACTTTTGGGAAATGGGAGAACAGGGGCCTTGTGGACCTTGCTCAGAAATTCATGTAGATATCCGTTCGGCTGCCGAAAAGGCCAAAGTTGATGGTAAGGTATTGGTTAATGAAGATCATCCTCAGGTTGTTGAAATTTGGAATTTGGTTTTTATGCAATACAATCGTAAAGCGAATGGTTCTTTAGAAGAGTTGCCTGCTAAGCATATTGATACCGGAATGGGCTTTGAACGCTTGTGTATGGTATTGCAAAATGTTCAGTCAAATTATGATACTGATGTTTTTACTCCTTTAATTAGAGAAATAGAAACCATTACAGGAATTGCATATGGTACTAATGAAAAAGCTGATATTGCTATTCGTGTAATTGCTGACCACGTAAGAGCAGTAGCCTTTGCTATTGCTGATGGTCAATTACCTAGCAATACTGGGGCTGGGTATGTTATTCGTAGAATTTTACGTAGAGCTATTCGCTATGGATTTACTTTTTTAAATCAAAAAGAGCCTTTTATTTATAAACTGGTAGCAACGCTAGCACATCAAATGGGAGATGCCTTTCCTGAAATTAGAAAACAAAGTACATTGGCACATAATGTTATCAAGGAAGAAGAGCATTCTTTTTTACGTACTTTAGATCAAGGGCTCCTTTTGCTAGATAAGGTTATTGAAAATACCCATGGAAAAGAAATTTCTGGTGCTAAGGCTTTTGAATTATATGATACTTACGGGTTTCCTTTGGATTTAACGCAGCTCATTGCGCGCGAAAAAGGTTTTTCTATTAATGAAGATGAATTTAATGCTAGTATGAAAGCTCAAAAAGACCGTTCACGTGCTGCTTCTGCCAGTGAAACAGGTGACTGGATTGTTTTACAAGATGACGAAGTGGAGGAGTTTGTTGGCTATGATATATTAAGGGTTGATGCTAAACTAACGCGTTATAGAAAAGTTAGTACTAAAAAAGATGGTGATCAATACCAACTGGTGTTCAATTTAACTCCTTTTTACCCTGAAGGAGGAGGACAGGTTGGTGATAAAGGGTATTTGGAAATGCCTGATGGTGATGTGGTTTATATTTTGGATACTAAAAAAGAGAATAATGTCATCATTCATTTTGCTAAAAATCTTCCTAAAAATTTAGGCGATACTTTTAAGGCTGTTGTTGATGATGAATTTAGACGTTTGTCTGCTAGCAATCATTCAGCTACGCATTTATTACACCAGGCGCTTCGTGCTGTTTTAGGTACGCATGTGGAACAAAAGGGGTCTTTAGTGCATCCTAATTACCTTCGTTTTGATTTTTCTCACTTTTCAAAAGTAGCGGCTCATCAACTGGAAGAAGTTGAAGCTTTTGTAAATGCGCGTATCCGTGAGAACCTTCCTTTAATTGAAAAAAGAAATATCCCTATGCAACAGGCTATTGACGAGGGAGCTGTGGCATTATTTGGGGAGAAGTATGGTGACACGGTTCGGGCTATTAAATTTGGGCAATCAATGGAGCTTTGTGGAGGAACGCATGTGCAACAAACAGGAGATATTTGGTATTTTAAAATAACATCTGAGAGTGCTGTAGCTTCTGGAATCAGACGTGTGGAAGCCATTACTAATATTGCTGTTGGTGAATATTTTGAAACGATTGAAAAAAATTATACCGAGGTAAAGCAATTGCTTAAAAATCCGAAAGATCTTTCTAAATCTGTTCGTAATTTGCAGGATGAAAATGCTACTCTAAAAAAGCAAGTAGAACAATTGTTAAAAGAAAAGGCTAAGAACATGAAGGGCGATTTAAAAAAGCAATTGGAAGAGGTGAATGGTGTTCAGTTTTTAGCTACTAAGGTAGATTTGGATCCAAATAGTATTAAAAATTTATTATTTGAACTAGGTGGAGAATATAAAAACCTTTTTATTTTGTTTGCTACTGCCCCTTCTTCTGAAAAGGCTATGCTTACTTGCTATATTTCAAAAGAATTAGCTAACGATAAAGGGTACAATGCTGGTCAGGTAGTTAGAGAGCTTGGCAAATATATTCATGGTGGTGGCGGTGGTCAAAATTTCTTTGCTACTGCTGGAGGTAAAAATCCAGGAGGGATTCCTAAAGTGTTGGAAAAAGCAAAGGAGTATATTCTTTAATATTTTATCGATGACAGTTGCTCCAGAAGAACTTAAAAACAAACATTCTTTTACCGTTGAAAAACGTAAATTTCATCTTGTTAATTATATTTCTTCTGAAGAAAAAAACTATAAAATTACATTAACAGAGCATGCTATTGTGTACGTTTTTGATGGTACTAAAACAGTGTCTATAAATAATGTAAGCCATACTATTGAAAGAGGACAGCTTTTTATGCTTCCTAAAGGGGTTTACATGATGTCTGAATACTTACCTGATACTCAAAAAGCGTTTAAGAGTATCATGCTCTTTTTTAATCATTATCATATAGCTGATATGATTAGTCATTTGGAACAACCAATTGATACAACAGGGCATCATAGTATTCGTATTATTAAAAACAATATTAATATTGCTCATTTTTACCAATCTCTTGAAAAAATTAATTGGAATACGCATGATTTTAGTAAGGAGTATCTAGATTTAAAAATTAAGGAGCTTATTTATATTTTACTTGCCGATCCTACTACTAAAAGTACTGCTATTTCCTTTTTGTATAGTGTTTACAATACGAATAAAAGAACTATTTCTTCTGTTATTAATGACCATCTGTATAAGAAAATTACTGTAAATACCTTGGCTAAAATGTGCAATATGAGCGTATCTACGTTTAAAAGAGAATTTGCTAAAGAATTTAAAGCTTCTCCTATGCAATGGATTCATTTGAAAAAACTGGAAAAGGCATTTTTATTAGTAAAAAACACCTCTCAAAGGATTAGTGATATTGCGTATGAATGTGGTTTTGAAAGCTATGCTCATTTTTCTAAATCGTTTAAATCTAAATTTGGTAAATCTCCTAGTGAGATACGAACCAATTTGAAATAAAATTGAACTTCATATATAATATAATTGGCTTTTTGGATGTTTAATTTTGTCATAACATTAAAAAACACATTTCATGAAAAAAGCATTTTTATTATTCTTAGGCGCTACTGCTTTATTTTTTACTAGCTGTAAAGAAAACGATACTAAAGCTGTTGAGCGAGTGGTAACTATTTCTGAAGGACTGAAATTTGGCGAAGGAAGTGTTCCTTATCTCAATACTTCTGTTTTAGTTTCTAATTTTGGTACAGATTCGCTAAGCCCACTTAACAATGAAGGGAAAGGGTATATTGTAAAAGTTACAGACCAGCAAATAACTCCTTTTATTCCTGCGGATGGAAACCTAAGTGCTCCTAAAGGAATGGCGATAGCTGATGATTATTTATATATTGCCGATGTGCAAAAAATAGTTGTTTACAATTTAAAAAACAAAGCTGAAAGTCCAAAAATTATTACACTTCCTGATGGCGAGCTTTTTGCAAACGATATTGCTATCTATAACAATTACGCTTATATTTCTGTAACCAATACAGGAGCTATTTACAAGTTAAACATTGCTACTCCTACCAATCCTGATTCATTAACGCTTACTAAAGTTGCTACTGTTACAGGGGCAAATGGATTGGCTTTTGATGGTAAAACTTTATATGTTGCTTCTTTTCCTGCGGATGGAAAGGTTACTGAAAATAATGTCATTTACAAAATAAACGATATAACAGCAGCAGCCCCTAGCCCTGAAAAAATAATTACAACTGCCGGTATGTATGACGGATTGGCTATATACAAATCGAAATTATACTTTAGTAATTGGGCTAACGAGGGTGAAGTTGGATATATTGATATGGCTACTCAAAAGAAAAACAGCATTGATACTGAAGGGAAGAAGCTTTCTGGCCCTGCGGATATTTCTCTACTAAACGGAAAATTATATGTTCCAAACCTTCCTGAAAGTGAACTTACAATCATTAGTGTTAAGTAGTACATACTTTCTTTTTATAGCAGTTACAAACCACTATGAAGGCTACTTATTTTTTAAGTATATGGAGGAAACTAAAATAGTTTCCTCCTTTTTTTTTATGGTTATTGCAAATAGTAATATCGGTTATTATTTAAAGTGAAACACTACTTTTATTTATGTATCTCTTTACACTAATTTATTTATTCCTTCTTAGTTCACCATACTTAACGGAGAGCATTCTATATGCTATCGAATTAGCCATGACTAGAATTACTATTGCCGCGTTTGCTCGCAAACTAGTAAGAGTCTTTATTTTCTATTGAAATATTTAGTAGCCTCTTACTGTTATGGTATCCTTCTTATTTTAAAAAGAATCGTTTGTTTTTTGCTTCCTCTTTTCTGTACAAACTTTTCCATCACCTCTAAAAAGTTGGTACAAGTTTTCTACCCTTTTTTCTGTACAAACTTTTTAACCACCTCCAAAAAGTTGGTACAAGTTTTCTACCCTTTTTTCTGTACAAACTTTTCAACCACCTCCAAAAAGTTTGTACAGATACACATTGTATATCAATAGGTTATGATTTTTTAACTGAAATAATTCTCTCTTTTTTTTATAAGAAGTTTTTGGAATCTTATAGAGAGATTCGAACTTAATCATGGATTTTTTAGATTGATAAGGTGAATTTCTCTGCATTTTTTGAGAGGAAAAATGAAGGAAGTATGGTCTATTTTAACCAACAGTTTTTTACCAAACTTACCAAAGCCAACTATCGTCTTTTGTAATGTTGCTAGTATTTTCTGCAATGTTTTAAAAGTAGCGGAGGTGATTTTTCCTGTTTTTAAAGATCGTCACAACAAAACTAGACATTCCAAGGCTTCTATCTTTAATATTATTGATATAGCTTAGCTATTACTAAAAAACGTTTAAAAGACACACTTTCTAATACTTTATAATATGGAACTACATGATTAAATTAAGATTGTTGAGAAGAGTTCTTATAATCTATATAGGTTAGATCTCCAGCAAAAACAGCATGAAAAAATATTTTTATTTCATCTTTTATTTTATCAATACAATAATAAATATCCCCTTTATCTGTATCATTTATTTTACCCTCATTTAACTCATAATGATTAAGAAAATACAAATCATATTCGTCCTTATCAATATTCAAAAACTTAAGTAATTCATCTTCTTGAACTTCAATTAGATCACTATTAAACACAAAAAAATATATTGGCTTAACTTGTGTAAAATAAGGAAAACCAGATAAATCTAGTTTAAACCTAATACTAAAGTACTTATTTCTAAACTCTATTAAATCTGATTGGCTAGTAAGAATGTATTCTAAATTAAAATTATTCAATACATCCCCTGCTATATTTAAGATATCAGCTTTTAAAGCTTTATAAGTTGATATATCCATTTTTATAATTTAACCATTAATCCATTATCTTTTATTACATAACCTCTTTTTAAGAGATAATCGTACTCCCATTTTAGAAATGTAGGTATTTTTTTAAGGCCTTCCCTTTTTGCTTTAGCTTTAAAAGCTTTTTCTATAAGGCTTGTTTCTGGTAAATCATCAATAATAGAATATTTATTTATTGATAATCTAGGGTCATGTATAAATCTAATGTCTCCACCATTTGCAATAACGTTATCAATATGTGGCCTATTAATTTCTTTCCAATATTTGGTATTCATATCGATAATTTTCATTTTATTCCATTCTCTAGGCATTGTTTGAAATAATCCAGTTAATTCAGTTTTAGATACACCTTGGGCTATTAATTCGTCATATATTTTCTTTGTACCAATAGAACCTTTTTTAGGATTGGCGCGACCAAGAATATTAAGCTTTTTACCTGTATTTTTAATTATATCACCTCCAAAATCTATAGGTTTAGGGAATTTTTAAAAAACCCTACTCCCTTTATTAACCAACTTAGCTACTGACTTTATACTTTCCGTTCGTATCTTCAATAATATTAAAAACACGATCATAAATACTTCTACCATCATCAAGCTTTACTAGATATCCCTCTGGAGTAATTAATTGACCTACTGGCTGTAAATTGTCATCAATACTTTCAGATAACGCTTTGACGTACAAGGTAAGTTTTTCTTTATTTAAACGCGCTATCTTTTGCCCTTTTACTAAAACTTCACCTGTAACATGGTCTATTTTAACCAACAGTTTTTTACCAAACTTACCAAAGCTAACTATCGTCTTTTATAATGTTGCTAGTATTTTCTGCAATGCTTTAAAAGTAGCGGAGGTGATTTTTCCTGTTTTTAAAAATCGTCACAACAAAACTAGACATTCCAGTGATTAAAAAGTAAGGCTTTTGAATTTGTTTTGCTCAAACTATGCTATATATTTGCATAAACTACCGCCAAATAGCTACAAATAAGATATTATGAATACCAATTTTAGAAATAGACTCAAAATAGTAAAGGAAGAAAAAAACTTAAAACATAAAGATTTAGAGGTTTCTTTGGATTATTTGGCAGGAAATACTGATTTAGAAATGACTGACAAACCAATCTATAGAATTAAATAAGTAGCTCGTATGACCGAGAAAGATAAAAATTATGTCTATACGCTAACTGATGCTTTTATTGCCAAAAGAAAAATTCAATCTATTTTATAATAACGACTCTTCTTGATTTATTGTTTTGATACATATTATGGCGATAATTTTGCCAATACTGCTGTGGTAGGCATAAATGATTGGGGGGATGCAACACCTAGTTTTGAACTAACCGAAATTACTACCGATATTCAAGAATATGAAAGTGGGGCTTTCTACAAAAGAGAACTTCCTTGTTTATTGAGTGTAATTAACAAACTAAATCTTAATCCTAAAGAGGATATTCTTTTGATTGATGGATATGTAATTTTAGATGATGATGGAAAACTAGGACTTGGAGGCTATTTATTTAACGAATTAAAAGGTAAAACTCCTGTAATTGGTGTTGCCAAAAATAACTTTCACACACTTAACAAACTCAAAAAAGAAGTTTTTAGAGGACAAAGTAAAAAGCCTTTATATATTACTACTCTTGGCTTTGATTTAGAAAAAGCTAGTTTTCACATCTTAAATATGCACGGTGAATATAGAATGCCAAGTATATTAAAGTTAGTAGACCAGAAAAGCAGGGAGTAAATATTATTTATAGTTGCTCTCTAAAAACCCCTACAATCCTAAAATCTTTAACCTCTACTATCCAATTAGCATAATCATAAAAATCATTATCATTAGAGCTCATTTGAAATAACATTTGAAAATCTATTTCTCTTTGAAAATCCTTTAATCTAATTCCTGAAAAATGAAATAATGGGCTCAGAAGAGTATTATCCCAAAATTGAGTTGATAGGCTAGATAATAAATCTTTGCTTTTTAATTCTAAAGAAAGGTATTTTTCAGTATTTAAAAAATCCAAAATTTTGGATACTAAAGGAACATTTAACTCTTTATTATAAACTTCAAATGTCGCTTCATTACTAATTTCATTTAAGGGAGCTAACCACATAAAATCATTTACATAAAATATAAAACGCTTATTTAATACCTCTAATTCAGTCATATTTATTAATGTCCAATCATATTTACTCCATCAGTTAAATGAAAACAATGAGGACATCTACACATATTTCCCCAAGAACCTTTTCCTTTTACCAAAACAGATATTTTACTTAAATCAGCTTTTGAACTATAAATACCTGCTATCTTCATTTCCTTAATTAAAGCATCTAAAGCAAGTACTTCAGCATGACTAGCTGCATCACCTGCTGCTATAATTTTATTTTTAGTTACTCCAGTGTATAATTTTTCATATAGATTACCTCCATCTAATGCGTCTTGACGAATTAAATTCATATAATCGATTTGATCCTTAATTACAGGCTCAAGGTTATTATAATTAAAAGTTACTTTCTCTGCAGTCGTTAAATTATATTTTACGATTACATCCCCTCCTAATTCAGGGCAATAAGCACCTGCCATAACAGGTTTAGAGCCTGTTAAAGGCTCGATTAAAACTCGATCTTCAATAGCTTCTAAAATTGCTTTATTAGTATTATTTGTTCCTGATTCTATCGCATTTTTAGTTGTAGCCCAATCTACATTACTACCTGAATAAGTTTTATTTTTAAAAAAATTACCATTAGTCTTCCAGTAATTAATTAAATCCGTTTTATTGTTTAGCGCAATCAAAGCGTCATCAGAAGCATCTGCAAAATCATCAAAAAACTTAGCTTTAGTTGCATCTCCTAAGTCATCTAACTTTTTTGTTAATACACTAAGATTAAGTTCATCTAATCGTTTGATTAACCCACCCCCCTCCTTAGCCACTTCACACAGATGTCCTTTAGATAAATTATAGGAATTCACAGTATGACTATACTGTACAGTTACAAACATAGCTTTTTCTTTTAAAAAGCCAACGTTAGGTTGTAGTTCTTTTTCTAGGCTTTGAAAACTTTGGTCTTTCTCAATTGAAAAAGAAACTTCTTTTTGTAGTAAAACTAGCTCCGTTTTGGAGTATGTACCTTGTACTCCCAACAAAAATATTAGCAGAAGAAAAAACAAATATTTTATGTAGTATAATATTTTCATTAATGCATTTATCGCTAAAAGAAAAATTCAGTTTATTTTGTAGTAATAATTAAATTATGACATTACTAATTTTAAGAAGATAATTTAATCTATTTGAGGAATATATTTGGGAATATTTACCCCAATAATCTTTAATCTTACCAATAATCCAATCTAAATCTGTTTCGTTTAAATTATCGTCCTCAAGATATTTTTTCGGAGCAACTGGTATTTTAGAAAGTAAATTACGTTCTGTGCTATTTGTTATTAATTCTTCAATAACAGATAAATTTTTATTCAAAGTCAAAGGAACTAATTTATTTAGTCTATCGAACATTTCCCTAAATTCAGTCCATCCTTCTTTAAAATTTTGATATTTTTTTATACCTTCACTTATATGTCCCTGCCTCATTAAGATTCTACTTTGATTCAAGATCATTATATTTTCTCCAACGATATCTCTTATTGAATCATAAAGAGGGTCGATTAATTCATGTACAATAAAGAAATCTGAATATTCCTTTTCTTTATTTCTTTCTAAGTTTGTTATAATATTCTTCATCTATTTAAAATGTTCCAAAAATTACTTCATAACCATACACACCATCTATTGCTTCTTCTAATTTTTTTACTTCTATTACCTTTGTAAAATTACGAGATTTAGCATAAGTACCTGTAACCGTATGAAAAACTGCTTTACTTTTATCCATCGTTTCTAAAGCTTTTTCAAATTTTGATAAATTTATAGATTTATTTCCTACCATATTAGGGTATAAATCTGCATTTTTAACCCAAAGTGCTTTAATCCCTTTAACTTTATTTTTTCCAAAGTGATGTAATGCCATATCCATAGCATCTTCAGTAACACCTTTAATTTGTTGATTGTTCATCCCTGTTGGCTTTCGCAAATTACCTACTATATAACCTTCATCAGTTACTCCTATTTTACCAAAAACATCCTTACTATTAGCATTTGAACCACTTTTATATTTAAAACTAAAGGTAAGTTCATTTGAATACCCTGTAGTCAAATTAGGATTTGACGGAGATTTATGCATAAAAAAAGTTCCATCTTTTCGAGAATACCTTAACAATGCATTCTCACCTTTTATAAAAAGTTTTGATTTTTCTAGAAAACTCAGAGCTTCCCCCCCCTCCTTAGCCACTTTTTTAATAGCACTCGTTACCCCTTCAACAAGGTCTGTTCCTTTTTTAATTTTACCTAAAGTAGCAAGGCCACCTCTACCAATTAAAGTTCCAACTTCTACAACATCTTTTCCTGTTCTATATTCAATTTTATGTATTGTTCCTGAGGTATAAAGGTCTTTTCTACTTTCATACCATTTATCCATAACATTTGTAAAGTCAAAATCAGAAAATGCTTTGTTTATTTTTTTTCTAGTTTTAGGATTGGTACTATAATCTACTACCAAACTAATAAGTAAAGGAATACTTTTAATTTCTTCGATAGCTCCATCTATAAGACCTGCCTCTAAAGGCTCAAAATGGAAATCATTATTCGTATAATTTTCAGCGTCAGGATTCCAAATAGTTTCAGGTAATTGTATTTTATTTAATGACTCTTGAAAAAGAGTATTAATTTCTAAAACATTATTATAAATAACATTAATTATATCTTCGGATGATTGTAATTGCTTTAACAAGTTTAATAAAGCTTCTTTGTGTAATTCTTGAACCTCTAAAAAATCTTGATTAGGTAAATTACCAAAGTAATCGGGAGCAAAATTTACAGTATAACCTAAGTTTTCTTTTTCTAAATCGTAATGAAAATAGATGACAATTCCTGTGCTTGGGTTTACTGCCTTATCTTTTGCATCATTTATAGCTTCAATTGTAGAATTTGAATGTGTTACTATAACATTATATTGTTTTCCGTTATGAGTAAAATTATAATCACTTGTATCAGGAATATTATTATTTGGGTCAGTTGTATTAATAGAAATTTCTCCATTTCCATCTAAACGTTTATGGGTAATAACATTTTTCCCTTTTCCATAACTAATAACTCCATCAAAAAAGGCATCTGTTTTTATTTCTAAACCGCCATCTTTTCCTTTAACTCCAAACTTATTTTGTAATTCATTAAGAGCTTTATTTACTTCCTGTTGTGTTTCTTTGCTTTCTTTTTCTAATTTTTCAGCTTCTTCTTGTAGTTTTTCTTTTTCAGGACTTTCGGCTTTTTCTGCTTGTTGTTTTTTCTCATCTGCTTGGTTTTGCTGTTCTGCTGCTCCTTGTAAGTTTGTTGTAGCTTCATTTAACTGACCTAAAGCGTCTTCTTTTTCCTCTGAAGTTATTTCTCCATTCTCAAAAAGAGTGTTAACAGTTTCTTCAATTTCATCAATCAAATCTCCTAACCCATCAATAAATTCATCTGCACTCTCCACATCACCCCAAGTAGCATCATACGTCGTACTTACTACCCCCTCTATCAATTGATAATCCGTATTGATACGAATATTAGTAAAACTTACCGCTAATTTTGTGTCTGCTAAATAAGGCACTACAATATAACCAACTCCTCTAAAACGACCATTACTCCCTGATACTTGCTTGATCGTTACTGGAAAATCACCCGCTGTAAAAGTTTCATTAATCCCTATATTTTGCAAAGGCTGGGTATTGCTTATTTCTATTTCTGGTACAATACCACAAGTATAGCTGCTACTCTTTTCATTTTTAGCGGGCAGACTAATCTCATTAATGGCACTATAAGCATACAAAGGGTTAAAATCATTCAGCTCATTACAACTACCTCCGACTCGAAAAACATAGGTTTTGCCTGCTCGTAAATTGCTAATTTGCACCTGTGTATTGTAAGTATATACCTCAAACCATTCCGCATCAGGAATGTCTGCTCTTTTATACTGAACATGGTATCTTTTATGTTCAGGCATCCCTTGCCAACGTATTTGAATACGCGCTTTACCTACTGCTTCTGAAAGTACATATCTAGGTGGGTAACAAGCCGTATTATAGGTAAAATAATAGATCTCACTATACCCATCATTTTTAAAAACCGAGTTCTTACTTAGCCCTGTTCTTGATACCGCTCTTACCCGCCAACCATATCGTTTGTTCGGCAATAATGTTGGCTTACCAATATGGTATAATAGTGTAGTAGTAGCTGTGGTTTCTGTATAATAATTAGGGGACGTTAAAAAAGCTGCTTCCGGAGCTATTTGAGTGTCCCATAATTCTCGTAATTCAAATTCATATGATACATTGCTCGCATTGGCATGTCTGGGCGTCCATTGAAAAATAATATTCATTGGATCTTGTGCCACGACTTGGTCGCCTTTATAGGGAACGTTTAAAAAAGGAGGATCGTTTAAAAGCAAATAAATATTAGAACAGCCTAATGTTGGGTGATTCAATTGTTCGTTGGTAAACGCATCATATACTTCCCAACAAAAGGTATATACTCCCTCGGGCAAAGATTTCTGGTATTGCCGTGGGGTGATTCCTATTAAATTATTGGGTTCAAAATAGGAACTTAAATCGATGTTTGTATATTGATTTGAAACACCTCCATTTAAAAATATAGGACTTGCACCATGTACAAAATCTACAGAACGTATATCAAGTCCATTACCTTGGATACGTAATTTTAGACGTACTTGCTTATTATTGGCTACCACATCGGTTAACAATAGATGTAAGCGTAGTTTGACATCGCTGGCGCTGGTGTAATCACTCAGTTTGGTCGTATAAGGAGGAATGATTGTTTGCGTTACTTGTACTGGATAGCGTTGGGCATGGGTCAGCGATATGCATAGTAAAAAGTAAACCGTAAGCAATAGGCTATTTTGTAGAAAGTGCCTTTTTAAGAATTGATCGATGGTACCTTGTCTTTTTGCCATGAAATTACCTATGGTTTCTTTGCATACTGCGTATGGCTTCTCAACACACCATACCATGGCCATCATATATTGAATCCTCTTTTTCATCTTTATTTATTTTTTTTAGAAGGTTATATCATTGAAGTGATTTAAACCTTCCTTATCTGATTAATGTTGGATATACTTCTTTTTTGATTGCTGGATCACCTAGCAAATTTGACAATCCATTAGCTCCCAAAATACCACCATCAATACCTGCTGCTAAGGTAAATTAAATATTCCTATTTTAAAAAGAATCGTTTGTTTTTTGCCCCCTCTTTTTTGTACAAACTTTTCCATCACCTCCAAAAAGTTTGTACAAGTTTTCTATCCATTTTCCTGTACAAACTTTTCAACCACCTCTAAAAAGTTTGTACAAGTTTTCTACTCATTTTCCTGTACAAACTTTTCAACCACCTCCAAAAAGTTTGTACAAGTTTTCTACCCTTTTTTCTGTACAAACTTTTCAACCATCTCCAAAAAGCTTGTACAGATTCACACTATATATCAATAGGTTATATTTTTTTTAACTGAAATAATTCTCTCTTTTTTTTATAAGAAGTTTTTGGAATTTTATAGAGAGATTCGAACTTAATCATGGATTTTTTAGATTGATAAGGTGAATTTCTCTGCATTTTTTGAGAATAAAAATGGAGGAAGTATGTACCTGCTATTTGCTTACTGTATCATCTGTACGCTTTAATAATCATCTTTTAGTTGTATAAGTTAACCCTTTCCTTCGTTTTTTTCTCCAAAAAAACGAAGGATAAAATCAAGGGTAACATAAGAAATCACCTACTATATAGGATATTGTATTTTACCAATAGATAGCTCAAATTATTTTGGAACTTGTTTTAAGCAAAAAACTCAAGTATAACCCTCCCTTTAGTTTCATTTTTCAGCAACAAACAGCTTAAAAACAAACTAACTAGTTATTAGATAAAATGCGATGAGTTAGACAGTACAAGTGATGTTCTTTTCATAATTCTATGCGTTGCGCTATGCATCACAGTCTCATTAAGACAATCACTATTGCTGGGTTTACCCATAAGTTAATAAGGGATTTTATCTTTTATTGAAGCTTTAGTATAAACTCCTTTATTTTTTGACCAATTAAATCTGGGTTATCCTCTTGAATGAAATGGGTTCCTGCACCTATATTTACAACCTCCATATTTGAAATATTATCAATTATCCAATTGCGCACTTTTTCTGGCATAAAAGCTCCAGGTTCTGCATAAAAAAACATTTTTGGAATATTCGATTTTTGCAACTGTTCTCTATAATTTTTCACAATCGCAGATGTTAATTCAGGTTTTCCATTAAATGGTACTTGAGAAACAAATTTCCAAATAGGCTTTCTACTTTCAATAGTTTTAAACGGTGCTTTATAAGACTCTAGTTCATTATCTGTCAAGCCTCTAACAACCCAGGTAGGCAAAACATCGTTTAAGAAAATATTTTCTTCTGCAATCATTTTATACCCTTCCTTTCCTCTTAATCTTTTAAAAAATGCTTGCGTATCTTTATCAAAATAAGCTCCTATATCCTCTATAATCCCTTCCATAAAAACAATTCCTTTTACATTATCTTGATGGTTTGCAAAATAATTAAATCCTAGCCCAGACCCCCAATCATGCAATACAAGAATTATATCTTTAAGCTCCATTTTATTAATCAATTTTTCAATATAAGCGTACTGCTCCATATAAGTATAATCAATAGATGGTTTATCCGACTTCCCCATACCTATAAGATCTGGAATAATAATATGATTCCCTATTCCTTCTACATAAGGAGTAATATTTCTCCATAAAAAGCTACTAGAAGGATTTCCATGTAAAAAAAGAATAGGGTTTCCTTTTCCTTTACCATATTCTAGTACATGCATATTACTACCGTATACTTCATAATAATTAGATTCTGCCTTACTTTTTTGTCCCATAATATTTGTATTAAAAATGAATATTAGAATAAATGTAGGTACTAAAATGATACTTCTAGTACTCCAAACTTGAATTGTGTATTTCATTATTTTTAAGTTAAAATTCCTGAGTCAAAAATATCTTTTTTGCACACATCAAAAAAATGAATTAATTTTATGATAATTATAAAATTAATGAATGATGAATATTTCTTTAAGAAACCTAAAAATGATCAATACCATTGTAAAAGAGGGCTCTATAACAAAAGCTTCAGAAAAATTATTTCTTTCGCAACCTGCATTAAGTCATCAACTAAAAAAAATGGAAGAAGAAATAGGCCTTAAAGTATTCAACAGGTTAAATAAAAAATTGCTTCTGACAGAAGCAGGGGAAATACTCTATAAAACTTCAGAAAAATTATTAATATCTTTTAGCCTACTCAACGCCAAACTCGATGAATTGAAAAAAGGTGAGAAAAAAGAAATTCGATTAACTACTGAGTGCTATACCTGTTATCATTGGCTTCCTAATGTTGTTCAAAAATTCAAAAAAAGAAAACCAGACATTAACGTTCAAATCAATATAGAAGCAACCCAAAAACCGCTTCAATTTCTATCTGAAGGAAAAATTGATCTAGCAATTGTAAGTAATAAATCACATACCTCATCAATACATTTTGAGCCACTCATAAGTGATAAAATGGTTATCGTTACTTCAAAAGAAAATAGTTTGGCAGCCTTTGAAAATCTTGAATTATCTGACCTAAAAGAACAAAACCTAATTATTTATGACATTCCAGAAGAAAAAAATTACGTCCTCACCAATATCTTAAAAAACGACATTAACTGGGTTAATTCCATCCAAAAAGTACAACTAACTGAAGCTATCATACAACTAGTTAGCGCAAATTTAGGAATATCTATTATGGCTGAATGGGCAATTACACCATTTCTAACAAACAACAATTTAAAAAGTATCCCATTCAAAAATAACCAAGGAAAAAGGGATTGGTTTATTGCTAGCCTTAACAACATAACAGCAATAGAGAATGCTTTTATTAATCAAATAAAAAAGAAATTTAAATAGCTTATCTCTGCATTTTTTGAGAATAAAAACGAAGGAAAAAACTTTTTTATGTAAAACCTCAACGCTACTAGATCTTTGCGTATTTAACGATCAATAGTACTCCTTTTTATTTTAAATACCTACGTAATTATACGCTAATTGAAATACGTACTTATACACAAAACACTAACAAACAACAAGTTAACAAAACAATCTATTACTACGATTTTGATTGCTATTCTTTTTCATTTAACTTTGAAAGGCTATTAATCATACATACGTAGCCGATAAATTTTAGTTATAACCCAAAAAACAGCGCTAAATTTATTCCTAAGACTACCTCTCAGAAAATTTTAAGAGAGCATCAACAAAAATTAAACGATATGAATAATACGATCATTGCCGTTCATGGAAAATCAAACCAAGGAAAATCAGAAACTATAAAAAAAGTATGCCAGCTAATTTTAGAATTATATCCTGATAATGCCATTCCATCTATTACCCCGATTAATTATAATCATGATATATTTCTATCAATTACTATTGGAAAAATTAAAATTGGCTTTGAAAGCCAAGGAGATCCAAATAGTCGAATGATACACGATAATACCGTTGAAGAACTAGCAAAAGAAGCTTGTAATATCATTATCTGCGCTACTAGAACTGGAGGAATGACAGTTAAAAAAGTAGATGAAATTGCAGATAAATACGATTACCACACACTTTGGATCAGCAGTTTTTGGTCACCAACCCTAAACCACACAGTATTAAACAGGTACGGAGCTGAAAACATTATAAATATCATAAAGGGGCTAATTACAGCACAACTATAACAATATAGCAATGCCTTTTTTATGCTCCTATTTTTTATAACCTTTATATCGTTGTAAATTAATTTCAAAGAAAATAGTATCTTTTTTCTTTATTCAAATTATCAAAACAGGGCATTGCTTTCATGCAACAACCTAACAATTATTCTACATACCATACCATCATTCGGTATCGAGAGTTTTACTTAGGAGAAACGGATGCTAAACTTCTACAAAAAATAGCCCCTTACTTTGTATGCCATGGAGCAGTAGAAAAACCTAAGATTTTAAGGATGTCTTCGCTTTTTATGAATCCCAAAAAATTAGTACAAAGGAGATTCTTTTCACAACAAACCAAAAAACAATCTACTCATAAAAACAACCTATTGTTATAATTTTAATTCCTGCTCTTTTTAATTTAAATTTGAGATTCATATACCATAAGGGGTTCTTGAAGTCATACCTCTTATTTAAAAATACCCCATATATCATCAATATTAAATACTAAAAAATGAATTATAAAAACATCACCGTAGCTGGCAGTGGAATATTAGGTTATCAAATCGCTTTTCAAACGGCTTTTCATGGCTTTAATGTTACTGTTTTTGACATTAATAATGAAATTTTAGAGAACGCAAAATTAAAATTTAATACGCTAAGTGAATCGTATAAAACCGATCTAAATGCAACAAAAGAGCAATTAGATACTACTTATAAAAATTTACGTTATACTTCTAATTTAAAAGAGGCTGTAAAAGATGCGGATTTAGTGATTGAATCCATTCCAGAAAACCCTCAAATCAAAACCTCTTTTTATCAAGATCTTGCGGCATTAGCTCCTGAAAAAACTGTTTTTGTAACAAACTCTTCTACCATGGTTCCAAGTGATTTTGCTGAAGTAACTCAACGACCTGAAAAGTTCTTAGCACTTCATTTTGCAAATAATATATGGAAACGTAATACCGCAGAAATAATGGGGCATGCAAACACTGATGCAAACGTGTTTAATGATGTTGTTCAATTTTCTAAAGCAATTGGAATGCTTGCTTTGCCTTTGAAAAAAGAACAACCTGGTTATATTATCAATTCAATGTTAGTTCCTCTTTTTGAGTCTGCCACCGACCTTTTAGCTCAAGAAGTAGCTACTGTTGAAACAATAGATAAAACATGGATGAAAGCTACTGGTTCACCAATGGGACCTTTAGCAATGCTAGATGTAGTAGGATTGACAACTTTATACAACGTAACAATGATGGTTGCTGATAAAACAAAAGACCCTATTAAAATAAAGAAAGTTAAATTTTTAAAAGAAAATTTTATTGAGCAACATAAATTAGGTGTTGCTACAGGGGAAGGATTCTATACCTACCCTAATCCTGCTTACAAAAAACCTGATTTTTTAGAGTAAACTTGACAACATATAACAATGTAGTATTTGATATCTATACCCTTTATCAAATACTACATTCGTAAAATAATTCTTCTTTAATGCAATAAACACAATATTTACATTAAGAATTACACCATCCTCTTTATAACAATCCTTGTTTATAAGTTTCAATAGCTCTTTCTCTTGCAAATTTATGTACCACCATAGGCATAGGATAACTTAACTCCTCAAAATCTTGAATCCACTTTTTTATATATACTAAATTTTTATCGAATTTTTTAAGTTGCTCAGACGGATTAAAGATTCTAAAATAAGGGGCTGCATCGCAACCTGTACCCGAAGCCCATTGCCAATTTCCATTATTTGCAGACATATCATAATCCAATAATTTTTGAGCGAAATACGCTTCTCCCCAACGCCAATCTATAAGCAAGTGTTTGCATAAAAAACCTGCCGTTATCATACGCACTCTATTGTGCATATACCCCGTTTCATTAAGCGCTCGCATTCCTGCATCTACCATTGGGTAACCTGTTGTTCCTGCACACCACTTTTTAAATTCTTCTTCGTTATTTCTCCATTGAATACCATCATATTTTCGCTTAAAGTTTTGGGTAACTACCTGAGGAAAATGATAGATTATTTGCATAAAAAATTCTCTCCAAATCAATTCACTTAAAAAAACAGCATTGGTTACTAACGCTAACGACACCATTTTACGAATGCTAACCAATCCAAAACGCAAGTATGGAGACAGGTATGATGTTGTATCTTCACCAGGAAAGTCTCTATAACTATCATACACTTTTAAATTTGATAGGTTATAGGGTTTTACTTTGATTGTACTAACTTCAAAACCTAATTCATGCAATAACGGAAAACGTAATTGATGCTTATAAAAATAACACTCCTTAACTTTAAAAAAAGTCAAATCTTTTTCTTTATTAAGCGTTTGCAACCACTTCTTTTTATAGGGAGTAAATACCGTATAAGGCAAGCCATCTTTTTTAACCACTTCTTCTTTTTCAAAAATAACTTGATCTTTATAAGCGTGTGCTTGAATATTTACTGATTTTAAGAACAATTGCAAATCGGCATCTCTTTTTCTTGCATAAGGCTCATAATCTTCATTAAAATATACTGATGCAATAGAAAAGGTAGCTACTAAATCTTTCCAAACCTCCATAGGTTTTCCTTGTTTAACAAGTAAAGAACTCCCCATACGCTTTAACTCACCATCCAAATCACTCAAAGTCTGATAAATAAACGATATACGCGCATCATTTTTGGGTAGCTTCTGGGTAATTTCTTCATCAAAGATAAAAAGAGGCAGTACCAATTTACCTGAGTTCAATGCAGCAAATAAACCTCTATTATCATCCAATCGCAAATCTCTACGAAACCAAAAAACAACCACTTCTCTATCCATTAAATAACGCATTTAATGTTTTAAAACGGTATTCAAAAATAGCCTTCAACTCACTTTTAACAAATATCTTATGCGCTAAGCGGCCTAAAATACCAAAAGGAAGTTTGTACGAAACTTTATCCTTCATCAACGTTTTCCCATCAGGCAACTTCTCAAACCAATGCTCGTGATGCCACATTTTATATGGACCAAAACGCTGTTCATCAACAAAAAAGTTTTGTTCTTTTACTACTGTTATTTCTGTTACCCAATTCATTTTAATCCCTAAAACTGGAGAAACCTTATATGTTATTATTTGCCCTTGATATGCTTTTTTATCAACTTTAGCAGTAATTTGAAACCCCATTTTAGGAGGAGTTATACTTGCTAGATTTTCTGGAGAAGAAAAGTAATCCCATGCCTTTTCTATAGCTATATTTAATTCTTGTGAAGCCTCCAGTGTATATATTCCTGAATGTTTAAAAAATGTAATCATTTTCTTATAAGATGTTTGGTTATTCTGCTACTAGTTGGCTTGGTTATTGAAAAATAGTAATCTATAAACTTTCCTGTTTCGTCAATTAAATATTTCTGAAAATTCCATTTTACAGAAGAGTTTTTAACCTGATTAAATTCTTTTTTAGTCAACCACTTGTACAAATCATGTTGCTTTTCACCCTTTACTGCTATCTTTTCTGTAATTAAAAAGCGAACCCCATAATTAAGCCTACAAAAAGATTGAATTTCTTCTGAACTCCCTGGTTCTTGCCCACCAAACTGATTGCAAGGTACTCCTATAACCATGAGTTCCTCTTGGTATTTTTCATACAATTTTTGTAAATCATCATACTGTTTTGTGAAGCCACATTTGGAAGCTACATTTACAAAAAGGATTTTTTTTCCTTGATACACTTTTAAATCAATTGGAGTTCCATTAAGATCTTTAATTTTTATATCGTAAATACTAGTAACCAACTGTTCATTTTGACTTTGTGAGGTAAAAAAGGTCATTATAATTATTATTTTGATAAAATTCATAATTGTAATATCTTTTACTTTCTATTCAATTATTATTTTATCTATCATTAACTTAAATTCTTCATCTTTCTTATTTCCTATTAAAATAGCTATTTCTTTTATTTGGTTTCCTGAAAAATTTTCTTTGTTCAACGTTCTTCCCCTAAATGCAGGATAAAAATCTTTTAGCAATAACACAATCTGCTCCTTTTCGGTAGTTGTTTGAAAGTACTGCACGTACGAAAATCGCTGCTTTATATCAGATTTTAGTCGAAATTGATATCTTTTTCCATCTCCCTTTAAGTGCAATATTACTTTTGTTATATTTTCAGGAAAATTGACTCGTAGTGGGAAGCGAGTCATTGCAAAGCCACCATTATTTTTGGTAGATACGGTTCCTAAAAAAACACCATTTCCTTTTTGATCTAATACCATTTTAGAGCTAGAAACTCCTCCCATTACATCGTCATTCGTTTGACGCCAATTCGTAATAACAGAGGGGTTTGTAAAATCAATCGTAAAAGGTTCTTGGACTAGCATGATAAGGACGTATAAAAAAATATTATTTTTCATTAGTTATATTTTTAGGCTAACCATTCCTGCATCAATAGGAAATACTTGACCTGAAATTGCTTTTGATTCATCAGATAATAAATAAGATGCCAATATTGCCACCTCTCTTGCTTTTAAATACGTTTTTAAAGGATGGCGTTCTTTCATGATTTCCTTTTGCTTATCATTCCTTAACAACCTAGCTGCCAAAGGAGTATCTGTTACCGTTGGCGCTATGATATTGACCGTTATTTTAGTAGCATACTCTGCTGCTAATGACTTTCCTAATCCTTCTACCGCCGATTTACTAGCAGCAACGCTTGTATGAAAAGGCATCCCTAATTTCGTTGCCACAGAACTAAACAATACAATATTTCCTGAATTAGCTTTTAAACTTTGTTCGTATTTTTTTATAACTCTGATAGCCCCCAATACATTGACATTAAAATCTTCTTTAAAATCATTTAAACTCAACCTTGTAAAAGGCTTTAAGTTTATACTTCCAGGACAATATACCAGTCCGTGAAGCGTTGGGATCTCAGGGAGCTCGTCTTCTAAAACATTTAAGCAAAAATGAGTACTGTTTTTTTCTTCATTCATTGCTGTTCTACTAAAAACCACAATTTTATGCTCTTTTTTTAACACCTCAACAATTGCTTTCCCTATTCCTTTACTACCTCCTACTACTAAAATTGTTTTCATCATTATTCTTTTATTAATTCGTGAATCATCCCTCTAAAAACAAATGCGTGAAAAGGCAATACGCTATACCAATATAACCTCCCCAAAACACCTTTAGGTCTGAAAACAGCTCTTTGGTACAATTTGTTTTTTATAATTTTAAATTCCAGCCAAGCTTCTCCCGGTAATTTCATCTCTGCAAACAATAAAAGTCGCTTCTGTTTTTTGTCTGCCAACAACACTCGCCAAAAATCTATTGCATCTCCTATTTTTAACTCTGAGTCATGCCTTCTTCCCCTCCTTAAGCCCACACCTCCAAAAAGCTGGTCTATAAAACCTCTAAATCGCCACAAAAAATTGAATTTATACCACCCTCTCTTGCCTCCTATTTCCCATATTTTATTTAAGGTTTTTTCCTCATTTTTAATCACACGACTTCTAAGATCTTTAAAACATCCATAATTGGGTAAGTCTATATACTTTGTGTATTCCGACTTAAAAACACCACTTATCATAGCATCTTTCCAGCTAGAGACTATTGAATTTTGAGCTATTTTAGAAAAGGCTTTTTGTATGGCCATTTTATAAGTTAATGGAGTAATTTTTATATTATTTTTAATGGCACTCTCTTTTCCTATTACTGGAACCTTCATACTATCTACTAATGATCTTGCCAAATTAAAGGAGGTAGAAGTAACAAAATACAACCAATACGATGACAACTTGGGCGTTAAAACAGGCAACGTTAAAATCCACCTTTTAAATCCTCTAATCTCCGCAAACTGTAACAACATTTGCTTATAGGTTAACACCTCTGGTCCATAAATATCAAAAGAACCATCATATAAAGCATCCTTTCCTATAGCTTCTGTCAAATAAGTTAACACATCTCTTATTGCTATTGGTTGCGTTTTCGTATGCAACCATTTAGGAGCTACCATAATTGGTAATTTTTCTACCAGATCTCTAATAATTTCAAAAGAAGCACTCCCGCTACCTACAATAATTCCCGCTCTTAATGTTGTAAGTGCGTAGGTTGAACTACTTAAGATTTCTTCAACTTTATAGCGCGATTTCAAATGTTTAGACAATGAATCATCATTTACAATTCCACTTAAATAAATAACCTGTTTGCAAGACGTTTGGCTAATTAAATGATTAAAATTAGTAGCACAAATACGTTCTAAACTATCAAAATTACTACTGCTAGTGGACATAGAATGGATTAAATAATAGGCTATATCAATATCTGAAGGAATGCTAACATCTGCTTTTTTTAAAAAGTCAACTACTACAAACTCAATTTGATTGTTATCTTGAAATTCTTCAGGAATTCTATGTTTATCTCGAACGCAGCAAACAAGCGTATGCTTTTTTTCCAGTAATACTGGAATTAGTCGTTTTGCAATATATCCTGTTGTGCCGGTTACGAGAATTTTCATCTGTTTTTATTTTGGTCGTTGATATGGGAGGCGTTTACTATTAGCGGGGGTTACATAAGCATCCAATCCGTTTATAGCTACTGTTTCGTTTTTAGATAAATTTATAAAGCCGTCTTTCTCTACCAAAACCTCATCAACATATACTGCTACAATTTCTCCTAATATCAATAATGTATTATTTATTTTTATGGGGTATTCTTCTACATATTTCATAGCTATTTGTACTGAGCTTTCTTTAACAAATGGTGCATGAAAGCCATTTTTATACACTTCTGTTAAAGCGGTTTTATCAAACTCTGAAATCTCCGAAGGGTATTTTGCCGATGTATGATGCGCTTCATGAATCATAGACTCGGTTATATGATTAATTGTATAAAATTCCGTTTCCTTTATATTATCATATGTATTTCTTCTTACCGTAGTTGGACGCAATACAAATCCTAAAATAGGAGGAGCAGACCCGTAATGTACTACGGAACTAAACACTGCAACATTCGTTACTTCTTTTACTGACTTCGTGGCTATTAGATTTGCAGATTTGAATCCTGATAAACTATTTACAAAATTAATTTTGTATAAATGTTCTAAAGCGTCTATATCTTTACGAGTAAACTGCATCCTATAATGTTTTATAATTATTAATTTTAATAGCGGTTGATTTTAAATCGTGCATTAAATGATACAAACCAAAAAAAGTTCTATTGATATAAATAAAATGCTTAGAACCTCTATTTCCATTCATTTTTTTAAGTGCTGTGTTGTTCGCATATTTTTGCCCTAACTCAGCTATCTTGTTAAAGAAAACAGCATCTGAAAAGTCAAACTCTTCCTGATGAAAAGGTTGGGTAAAAAGAGAAAGCATTTCATAAAAAAGTGCCTGAAAAAACTCTTTTTCTTCTAAAGAATCATCCTCTCTTAAGATTTCTAGCTCATATAATTTGGCTTCAAAAAAAGCCTTGTTTTCTATATTTTCTTTTTTAGCCAGCTCAAAATAAGGAATATAAAAACTATTAGGAACCTCTTTCATACATCCAAAATCAATTACTATTAATTCGTTTTTATCCGAAACCAAAAAGTTACCTGAATGAGGATCAGCATGTACTTTTTTCAAAACATGCATCTGATACATATAAAAATCCCATAACGCTTGCCCTATCTGATTTAATACTACTGCATCATGTTTTAATGCTGTAAATTCAGACAAATGAAGCCCTTCCATCCAATCCATTGTTAAAATTTTCTCTGATGAAAATTCTGAATAATAATTAGGGAATTTTAAGTTTGGTATTTTACTACAACTATTTGCTATTTCTTTACTTTGAGCTAATTCTAAAATATAGTTTGTTTCTTCTGTTAGCTTATCTTCTACTTCTTTAAAATAGGCATCAGATCCTTCTCCCTTTATATTAAACATTCTCATAGCAATGGGCTTTACAATAGCTAAATCAGAAGAAATACTCTCTGCAACTCCTGGATACTGAATTTTTACGGCTAATTCTTTTCCTCCTTTTGTTGCTTTGTGTACCTGCCCTATACTTGCTGCATTAACAGATTCCTTTGTAAAGCTATCAAATACCTCTGTAGGTGCTTTTTTAAAATATTTCTTAAATGTTTTTACAACTAACGGAGGCGATAATGGAGGTACTGAAAATTGTGACAGTGAAAATTTTTCTACATAAGCACTTGGTAAGATGTTTTTTTCCATGCTTAGCATTTGAGCTACTTTTAAAGCAGAACCTTTTAAGGTTTTTAAACCATCGTAAATATCAGTAGCATTTGCTTCATTTAAATTCTTTTTTGCCTCATCTTCTGTTTTTACTATTTTTTCTCCATAATATTTTGCATAATTAACCCCTACTTTTATTCCTGTGGTTAATAATTTAGAAGCGCGCTGAATTTTTGATGTCGGAATGTTATCTATACTTTTCATATTACTGGTATTTTTTCTTTCCATAAAAACTTAGCAAAGTCAAAAACACTTTGTATAGGTGTTACTTCTTTTAAATCAAAACTTGCTTTTATTGATTTTTCTATGAAAATATCTGTTTTTTCAAAATTGGATGAAGTATCTGCTAACCAAAACTGTAAAGTACATAATAAGTGAAACCAAGCGCTTTCAAGAACTCCTTTACTTTGTAATTTATTAATTGTTTTATTTTTAAAATCTATAGCATCTGTATGGATTTCCTTATCTATAAATTCAATAAACTCTTTTCGTAATTTCGAAAGCAATTTTAAAGAGGCTAGCTTATTTTTATGAGTTCCTAATTTTATATGAACATAAGATCTATTTGCCGTTAATAACTCAAAAAATGTATAATAAAAACTCAACAGTTTGCTCTTCGAATCATAATTTTTGTAAGCTTCATTTTTTAGCAATAAGGCTACCGTTTTTGTGCAAAAAATTGCAAAAATTTCTTTTTCTAAGACCTCAAAACTACTAAAATGATGGTAAAATTCATTCTCTTCAAAATTGTGCTTTTTAGCAAAAGCATATACTGATGTTATATGGGTTTCCGTGAGCACTTCTTCCATATATAATGCTATAATCTTATCTGATGTTATTCTATTTCCTTGATCCATAATATTTGTATTAATTATTAAAAACAATGTAAGCGTTTAAACTCGTAGCAATTGTCATCCATACCAAATAGGGCATGATTAACAATGTATAATAACCTAGCTTTTTTATATGATTAAATGTAAAATAACCTATTAGCAACCATAGTAATGTAATTATTACTAACCCAACAATAGTTAATTGCTGGTTAAAAAAAACAAAATTCCAACCTACATTTAAAACCCACTGAAAAGTGTAAATCGCAATTAAATATTTACTTAAAAAAGCATACTGAAAACTAAGCTTAGTCATATAAAAAGAAAAAAGGAACATGATGCTAAACCATGCTGCTCCAAAAACCCATCCGGCAGGAGTCCAAGGTGCTTTTGACAAACCTAAATACCAACTTGTTCTAGGACCATCATTCATCAACCATATGCCAATAACTAACGCCATAAAATTGAAGAATAAAAAGATTATAAAATATCCATATTTATTAGCTTTCATAAATTTTATTTTTTAAATAGTTAAATACCAACTGTATCGAAAACAATAAGTTAAATGCGTAAAAAGCATCTTCAAATGGGATTGTAAACAACCTAAAGTTCATGTTTTCAGCATCATCATACCAAACTACTGGCGCTTCTATAAAACTTCCCGTAAGTACTCCATTCACTATAAAGAAAGGAAAAAGTATGACGAAGAAACTTGGTAAATAAGTCTGTAATACTTCCAAATGCTTCGCTAAACTATACCCCATTAATAGTAAAAAAAGGATAAAGTTTATCGTAGTATATTGTTTTCCAAAATTAAATACCAAGCCCCCTATTGCTATCAATAACAGAAAAACAGTAATTTGCTTTGCGAACCTTCTTGATAGTTTTAAATTAGGGAAGTAATATTTTAATACCTCGTGTGTAAATAAACAAGCATAGGGGATGCATATAAAAAAAAGCCACTCTTCTATGGGCATTCCTATTATTTTTAAAGGAAGGTGGTAATTTGAATTAAAGCCCCAAACCCCTATTTTAGTAAATGCTGCATCCCATATTAAAAAAGGAACCGCAATGATTGAAATACTCAAACAAGCAGCTTTAATGTATTGTATAAAATGAAACTTCTTTTCAAAAATACTATACAATAAAGGAATACTTAAACTTCCTATATTTAACAGGAGATACAAATACTGACTCATTGTTTTTTCTTAAAATATTTAAAAGGAACGAACAACATTCCAAAACACTCTCCGTCTATTTTCCCTAAATGCTTATGATGAATTTTATGTGCCTTTCTTAATCCTCTTAAATAACGATTTTGTGTATTTTTAAACCATTTAAAACGCCTGTGAATTAAAACGTCGTGAATTAAAAAATATGCTAGTCCATAAAGTAGTATTCCCAAACCTATAAAAAATAAATAATTAAGTTCTGGACGAATTCCAAAATAAAACAACAACATACTTGGAATAGCAAACACAACAAAAAAAGCATCGTTCTTTTCAAAAATATGTGGATACCCTGGTTGATGATGATCTTCATGCAAAAACCAACCAAACCCATGCATGATATATTTATGTGTACACCACGTTATACCCTCCATAATTACAAATGTTACCAGTGTTATTATAAAAAAGATGACTACACTCATTTTATTATATCAAATTTAATTTATACTTCACATAACTTCTTGCTAGTAAATTAATTTTCATAGGATTGGAAATACGAACCCTTGTACTCATTATTTTAGAAGAAGGAACGCTCTTTAATTTTTTTAGCAAACGTTTATAATATCTATATGCCATATATACCCCAAACTTAGCCTCTACTGGAAGCTTTAATATCCCATGCTGAAAAGCATACTCAAAATCCGTTTCAATATCTTTGATAATAACTTCTTTCGATTGCGCGTCTAATTCCTTTAAGTTGATATTAGGAAAATAAGAACGATTCAATGTTTCAAAATCATCTTTTAAATCTCGTAAAAAATTTACTTTTTGAAATGCGGATCCCAAGCGCATTGCTGCATCTTTTAATGCTTCATACTTTTGCAAGTTTCCATTAACAAAAACCTTTAAACACATCAACCCTACAACATCAGCTGACCCATAAATATAAGCCTTATATTCAGCTTCTGTCTTATATTCCGTTTTATACAAATCAGCCTTCATACTTTTTAAGAAAGCTTGTACCAAATCGTCTGTAATATCATATTTATTTACGGTATGAACAAAAGCATTCAAAATAGGATTTAAACTGATTCCTTCTTTTTTTGCCATATAATACTCCTTCTCAAACTTACTCAATAACAATGCTTTATCATATGCATGAAATGAATCTACAATTTCATCTGCAAAACGCACAAAACCATAAATATTATAAATTGCTGCACGAATTTTCGGCGACAACATTTTAGTAGCCAGCGAAAATGACGTACTGTATTTTCGAGTAACTAATTTACTACATAAAAAGGACACTTCATCAAATAGTTGTTTCATATTTTATGGTATTTTAAAATTAAATCTGAAGCTATTTTCCCTGAAATTAAAGCAGGAGGAACCCCTGGTCCTGGCACGGTTAGTTGCCCTGTAAAAAATAAATTTTTTACTTTTTTACTTTTTATTTTAGGTCTTAAAAAAGCCGTTTGTGTTAATATATTTGCCAAGCCATAAGCATTTCCTTTATAAGAATTATACCCTTCCTTAAAATCGTTAACACAAAAACTCTCCTTAAAAAGAACATGCCTTTTAATAGACTGATTCGTAAGCTTTTCCAATCGATTTATAATCATGTCAAAATATACTTCTCTTATTTCAGGAGTATCTTCTATTCCTGGTGCTAAGGGAATCAAAAAAGTTCCTGATTCTTTACGCTCTGGAGCAAAAGAGCTATCTGTTATCGAAGGAAAACTAGCATAAAAAAGAGGATTTTCTGGCCAGCTAGGCGAATCATAAATTGTTTTTGCATGCTCATCAAAATCTGTATCAAAAAATAGCGTATGATGACAAACATTTGCTATTTTCTTATCAAATCCTACGTAAAATAATAAAGAAGAGGGCGCAAATACTTTTGTATCCCAATACTTTTCTGAATACTGCCTATACTCCTTTGCTAATAATGTTTCTGTATGATGGTAATCAGCTCCACTAAGTACGACATCAGCTGCCAAAAACTCCTTATTTACGATTACCCCAGTAGCCTCTCCTACTGAATTGACTACAATTTCATCTACTACTGCTTCGGTATTAAAAGTAACCCCTAAACTAGTAGCCAATGAAACCATCCCTTCAATTACCTTGTACATTCCTCCTACAGGATGCCAAGTACCCAAACCAAAATCAGCATAATTCATAAAATTATAAAAAGCAGGGGTGTTGCTTGGCTTGGCCCCCAAAAACAATACAGGAAACTCTAAAATTTGAATTAACTTCTTGCTTTTTATATGTTTTCTAACTTGCTTCCTAATCGTAGAAAAAAATTGAGTTATTTTTCCTATTGTTACTGGAGTAACTAACTCTAAAGGAGATATTCCTGGTTTATACACCAAATCATTAATAGACACCTCGTAATTGTATGCTGCCGATTTCAAAAAGGTTTTTAAATGCTTAGCGCTCCCTTTTTCTTCTTTTTCAAAAATTTCATAAATAGCTTCTAAGTTCCCTGGAACTGTCACAGAATCTAATATAGAGAAATAAACTTGGTATGCTGGAGATAATTTTTCTAGTTGGTAATAATCAGTAGGTTTTTTTCCAAAATCTCCAAAGAATTTTTCAAAAACATCAGGCATCCAATACCATGTTGGTCCCATATCAAACGTAAAACCATCTTTTAACAATTGCCTTGCTCTACCTCCAATCGTTTTATTTTTTTCCAACACCACAACCTCGTACCCAGCTTTTGCTAAATAACATGCTCCTGCCAATGAAGAGAAGCCCGAACCTATTATTGCTATTTTTTTTCTCAAATTTTATTATTTAAATAAGGTTATCTTTTATTCAGAATAAAATCACAAATATCTTATCCAGTAAAAAGAGCTAACCAAATTTACATTTTTTGTTTAACAAAAACAAATTATAGTTAAACAAAATAAAATTATACAAAAAAAATTACAAGTCCTCTAACAACTCCACTAAAGATGAGTAAACAGTAATACTCGCTTTAAAATCAATATCTTTTACCAACATTGCCTTTTGACCTACTGCTATCAACTTATGATTTGTTCCGCTTAGTGCATCTTCTATTTCATTAAAATACCCAAGCACCTTATCATCATAGGGCTGAACAGTTAATGAAGTTACAAATCTAATTTCCGTATTACTTTCAAAAAAATAGCTCAAATTATCCAACGGCAAGCTTTGCCCCAAATATATGGTAGCGTAACCTCTTAGCACCAATTCATAATTCAAATACATCAATCCCAACTCATGTATTTCATTTTCAGGTAGAAAAAGAACATAGGTTATTTCTGAAGAAACCGACGAATACTCTAGCTCATCAGTACTTATTTGTATTTTTTGGGCAATTAAATTCGATATAAAATGCTCATGCGCTGGCAATAATGTATCTGTTTGCCAAAGAAGTCCTATATGATTTAAAAAGGGTACAAAAACATCTTTAAAAACCTGTCTAAATGTTTTCTTACTTAACAACTTGTTATAGGTACGATTAAACAATTGTTTATCAAACCGAAACATCGACAACTTTAAAGAGTTGATAGCCTCATTGTTAATCCCCTTTTTTAACGCTAATTCTCTTGCCTTTACAAGAATCGTTTCGTCTGACATTTCTGCAATCTTAGAAATCTTATAATTATGAGCATTTAACAATGCGACATTTAGCAATTTCTGTAAATTTTCAGAAGAGTAGTATCGAATATTAGTATCCGTTCTTTCTGGTAACAATAAATTATATCGTTTCTCCCAGATACGAATCGTATGAGCTTTTATTCCCGAAATATTTTCAAGATCTTTAATTGTAAAATTTTTATTGATTCCGTTCAACACCTATCCTTTTTTATTAAACAAAGGTACGTATTTTTATTAATAACAATTTTATCTTTATTTTTGAGCCAATTCTCAATCTATGATTTTCCATACGCCCATTCCATTAAAAAAGCAATCTACTCATGAAATCAACCACCATGCAACCTTGCTTTTATTAGGTTCTTGTTTTTCTGAAAATATTGGAAAAAAACTTAATTATTTTAAATTCCAATCTCTAATAAATCCTCTTGGAATTTTATTCCACCCTAAAGCAATAGAAAACTTAATCATCAATGCTATCCTGCATAAAAAATACACTGAAAAAGACATCTTCTTACACAACGAACGCTGGCATTGCTATGATGCACACTCTAGCTTAAGTGCTAATAATAAAGCAGATTTATTAAACAATCTTAACAATGGCCTTTTACACACTGCTACACAAATAAAAGCAGCTTCACATATTATTATTACACTAGGAACTTCTTGGGTGTACAGACACCTAAATACCAATACTATTGTAGCAAATTGCCATAAAGTTCCTCAAAAAAAATTCTCAAAAGAAATACTAGCTATTGAAGAAATCACAACATCATTACACACGATAATAACACATATTACATCAATAAACCCCAAAAGTTCCATTTTATTTACCCTTTCTCCAATTCGGCACTTAAAAGACGGCTTTACAGAAAACCAACGCAGCAAAGCGCACTTATTAACCGCAATCCACAACAGTATTCACAATCAAAAAAATTGTTATTACTTTCCTAGTTACGAAATCATGATGGACGAACTCCGAGATTATCGCTTTTACAAAGAAGACATGATTCACCCTAACAATACAGCAATCAATCATATATGGGAAAAGTTTTCAGCAACATGGATTTCAGAAGAAAGTAAAAAAATAATGCAGCAAATTGACGCCATTCAAAAAGGGCTCGCACACCGACCTTTCAATCCTAAATCTGAACAGCACCAACAATTTTTAAAAAAATTGTACAAAAAAAAGGAAACACTTCAACAAGCATTCCCTTTTATACAATTTTAATTTTTATATCAAATCCAAAACAATCAATATACTTTCTGTATCAACAAAAATATTCTCATCATAATTGCTTTAATTGATGGATGGCATTATTTTAAATACTGATCTACATTTCCCCAAGGACCTCCATTAATAATATCTACACCATGACTCAATAAAAAATCTGTTGCTTGCCCACTTCTTCCTCCACTCCTACAAACAGCAATTACAGGTTTATCCCATGATTTTATTTCTTCTACTTGCGATGGAATAGTTGTCAAAACAATATGCTTTGCCCCCTCAGAATGTCCTTCATTCCATTCTTCAAGCGTTCTTACATCCAACACGATAGCTCCTTTTTCTAAGTATTCTTTAATTTCGGTACTCATATCCTTTTTTCTAAATAAATTAAATAATCTCATCAGATTCACACCATTTATAAATTAATACAACTGGTATTACATCTCATATACAGGCAATAAATGTAAACCATTTTCAACTAATGTTTTGTATTTTTTATCTTTTTTAAATTGATTCAGATACATTTCTACATCTACTTTTACAGAAAAACTATGTTTTATAGCCAGTTCCAATAACTCCAACGGCAACAACCAATCTTCTTTAAAATCAGACTGTAATTCTTTAAATACTCCTAGTAATTCCTTCTCATCAACAACATTCTTTTCACGCCAACTTCTCACTTTTCCATATAGTTTATATAACCTCTTTTCTTTATCTGAATATACTATTTTATGCGTTTTTGTTTCAGAAACCTTTCCTATATCCGCAAATGAACTAGGATCAGCCGCTCCCGCAAAAGCAGAAACCAACTCCTTTCCTATTGCCATATCGTAAATCCCCCATTCTGGTCTAAATAAAACTGCTGCTCCAAAAGTAACCGTACATTCTTCTAATGAAATAATTAAAATCTTCCCTCTTAAATCACGTGTTCCTGTAATTGCCTTCCCTTTTACAACAACTCCACTCTCAAACTCCAACGTCATATATTCTCCTTCATAAATACCATACGCTTTTAAATCTCTCGGGCTCATGTCTTCAATAGGCAAATTAATTCCTTTCAACTTACCCACTGGGCTACCAAATCCTTCAGCATGATAAGAAATCCCGTGACCTATAAGCTCTTTATCTCTATTAGACAATGCAGTTCCTCCCGTCGTTTGTATATAAGCAACCTTACCTTCTTTAGATTTTATAAGATTGGTAAATATTCCTGAAATTTGAACCCCTGTGCTCAATTCAACAGTACCTATATTCCCCGAATCTATTAGCTTTTCCACTCCTCTTACTCCCCCTGTTCTTAACGCCATTGTATTTGCAAATTCATCTAGCACTAAACTTAAATACGCAAAATCTGGCGTCACAAATAACTGAGGTTGAGGCTTTGTTATATCAAAACTCATTGCAGCTGCTTCAATAGAATAAGGTATCTTTTTCACCTCCTCTTTCATACACCAAGCACTTTCTCCTATTGATGATAACAATCCTGCTCCATAAATCTTAGGGTTTTCAACTGTTCCTATCAACCCATACTCAACCGTCCACCAATGCAGATTTCTTATTTGTGCCATTTCAGAAGGCTCCCCCATATTATTTTGCAACCATGTTACCTTTGCATGCGCTTCATTAATCTCTTCCTCAGAAGAATTTGGATTCTCTTTTAAAATAGACAACCACCTAACAGCTTCATATAACTCATAATCTTTTGAAGACGAAATAGCTTTACTTCCTATTTCTCCAAAGCGACGTAGGTATTCAGCGTATTCAGGATTGGCTATAATTGGCGCATGCCCTGCTGCCTCATGTATAATATCTGGAGCGGGCGTGTATTCAATATGATTTATCGTTCTTATATCTGATGCTATTACCAATACATTATAAGCTTGAAACTCCATAAAGGCATTCGGCGGAATAAAACCATCTACCGAAACCGCAGCCCAGCCAATTTCTTTTAAAATTCTATTCATTCCTTCCATATGAGGAATATGCTCTATAGAAATACCTGCTTTTTTTAATCCAGCCACGTAAGACTCATGGGCTACTTTACTCAAATAATCAACATTCATTCTCATAACATAACGCCAAACTGCTTGATGCTGCATTGTATATTCATCATACGGCTGCTTCACAATAAACTTATGCAAATGCTTTGGTAGTTTCTTTGTAATTTCATTTAACTCAAAAAAAGGCTCCATATGTTTTATCTATTGTTTTGTTCTGTAAATTTAAAACATTTATAGATTACAAAAAACCTATATCTGTTAAATATACAGATTGCGTATCTTTACATTTTTGAACTTACTCTAAACTTTTTAAGCTAAAGTGTTTTGAATCGCATCGCATTACTATAAAATCAAAAAGATAAAAAATGCACTTAAAAAACACTATTCCTCCCATACTTTTAAAAAGTTTAAGCAAAGTATTTTATACTAAAAATAATAAATATGAGAAATCGTGGAAATTTTAAAATCAGATTATTAATTGGTGCTGCTATTGCTTTATTTGCCGTCTTTAAGTATTGTTCAAATGCTGAAATCAATCCATACACAGGAAAAAAACAGCATATCTCTATTTCTCCCAAAGAAGAAATAGCTATCGGACTAAGTTCTGCTCCTTCTATGGCTCAACAGCATGGAGGACTCCACCCCGATAACCGTTTTCAAAAATTAGTGGATAAAGTTGGTCAATTGCTAGTGCATCGTAGTATTGCCCAAAAATCAGGCTATCCGTTTGAGTTTCATTTATTAAAAGACGCAACCACTATCAATGCTTTTGCATTACCTGGAGGGCAAATTTTCATTACGTACGCGTTATTTTCTAAATTGAAAAACGAAGACCAATTAGCTGGCGTTTTAGGTCATGAAATCGGACATGTTATTGGTCGCCATTCCGCAGAACGCATGGCAAAACAAGACCTAACTCAAGGATTACTTTCTGGAGCTGCAGTTGGGTTTGATCCAAGTACCGCACAGGGAGCTACCATAATTGCAAATGCCATAAATATGAAATACGGACGTAATGACGAACTAGAAAGTGATGAACTAGGGGTAAAAATAATGATAGACGCCGGTTACAATCCTGAACATTTAATCGGAGTCATGCAAATATTAAAAGCTGCTGCCGGCCCAAACAGAACTCCTGAATTTCAAAGCACACATCCTGACCCTGAAAATAGAATTGCAAAAATTAAAGAAGCTATCAGAAAATACCAAAAAAAATAATACTTCAAGCAATAACATCTATACATTAAAATTATCGTACAAAACTCTCTTTTCTACGATAATTTTAATTTGAAGCGATTTAAACTTTTTGTTTTGAAGCGAAAATTCAGTTTTTTTTGTCCTAATGAAGTCTTTTTTAAACAACATAGCTTAACTACATTGTCAGAAAAAGCTAAAATCAAGGTGGAATAAGACCAATTTGCAGGCATAAGAAAAAATGGAAACCATTTCTTAAAAAAACACAGTACCAACTGCTGTTTTATCAACCTGCCCATACTCCCTCTTTAAAAAGATGAAACCATTTTTCAATATTGGCATCACTATATAATTCGACAGCTTTAAAAACCTCTCTTGCAAATTCAATTGGAGCAACTCCATTGGCTGTTATTAAGTTACCATCAGTAACCGCTAATTCATCTTGATAATAACGAGATCCCTTATACGATTTTGCAAACATTTTTAAATAATCTAAAGAATTACTAGTATGTTTTACGTCATCTAAATACCCTCTCTTAGCTAAATAAGTTGTTGCCCCGCAAATTGCTCCTATTATTTTATCCTCTGCATGCAATTCATCTACAAGTACATCTATTTCCTTTACCGTTTCCTTTTCCCAAAATGTTCCTCCTGGCAAAATAAGCGCCGAAACCTCACTTGTATCAATTTCACTAATTGAAAAATCGGGTTGAATATGCAATCCTCCCACCGATCTAATGGGAGCTCCATCAACTGTAAAATAACTCAATGAAATTCCTTCGTTTTTCTGTAACCCTGGAGCTAAATATGAAATTTCCCAATCAGAAAATCCCTCAAACAGCAAAACATAAACTTTTTTTTTAACCATGACTCTATATTTAATTTGATAAGTGATCAATCCATAAAATACCAAAACTTAGGCTCTGTTCCCAAATCCTCTTTTAATCTGAACACTTTCTTTGTTTCTATTATATTTCTAATAGTACTATTAGGATCCAACAAATTCCCAAAAACTCTAGCTCCAGTAGGACAAGCTTCCACACAAGCAGGGTTTTTCCCTTTTCGAGAACGTTGAACACAAAACGTACACTTCTCCATAACTCCTTTTTTACGAATCCTATTTCCTAAATAATGTTGCTCTGGATTCACTTCTTCAGCAGGGATTTTAGGCTCGCTCCAATTAAATCGCCTTCCATCATAAGGACAAGCCGCCATACAATAACGACACCCAATGCACCAATCATAATCTACCACCACCAAACCATCTTTTTCTCTCCAAGTAGCTTGTACTGGACATACCTTTGTACAAGGAGGATTATCACAATGGAAACATTGCGTTCCTAGGTAAAAATGCCCTTCAGCAGGAACTTCATGCCCATAACTATCATCTGCTTTTTCAAAGTTAATTCCTTCTCCTTTCTTTATCTCATGAATCCTAATATAGCGCATATCACTTTCTCTATCATGATTATTTTCTTGATGACAAGCCTCTACACAATCCATGTAGCCTTGGCATTTAGAAATATTAAAAGCATATCCAAACAACACATTTTCATCTGCATTTTTTGCAGAAATGTTAATAGTCTTCCCCAAACGCTCAGCATACCTTTTTTCCAACCTTCTCACCGTCGCCCTCTTTTCTTCATCGCTCATTAATTTGTAATTCCCTTTAAAAAGCTCCTCCCAGTTTTCAGTCTCTTTTTCTTTATGTTCCTTACTAGAAATTACACTACACGAAGTACTAACAGCGCCCGCTCCTACTAACAAACTAGCACTTAACTTCTTCAATGCATTTCTTCTACTGGTAGGCTTATTAAAAACCTGAGCAATCCCATCATTTTTCATTTCAGAATCCAAACAATTACCTTCTTTACATGCATCTTTTTTAGCTTCCTTAAATATATTTAGGGAAAACCATTTTTTTGTACCTCCACTCATGCCTATTATTATTTTATTTACGAGATCTTTCTCTTTTTAAATACACGGGATATGCTGGCACCTTAGTGTGAAATTTTGGAGAATGCGGATTATGACATTCTACACATGTTTTAGACACTCTAGGTGGCATCCATCCTCCTACTTGTTTACCATGAGCCCCAATAGCCCAATCTTTATATTCTCCTTGATGACATTGTGCGCAAACCTTATAGCTCTTGTTAAAATCAATGCTTTTACCTGTATGCGAACGTAATAAATCCATATCTTGCTTATTATGACAGTTAAAACAAGAGGCTACCTCTCTGTCCATATGAAAAAAGCGAATATCTTTATGTATAAAGATCTTTTTCTCTTTTAACTTATCTAACGATTCTGAATGACACCCTGAACATTTATATTTACTAATATTACTCTTTCTTTCATAAACAAAGAAACTATCCACTTCATTAACCTTAGGTACTACCTTTACTAATCTGTCATGTTGCAAAGAGTTAGATAATGAATAAGAAACAACCTCTAACTCCCGCTCCTTAATAGCAGTATAAACATCTTTTTTTTCATTAAAATGACAAGAAACTAGTAAAGAAAAAAAAGGCAACGCAGCCAAACATCTTACATTCACACCTATTTTGCTCATGCTAACCAAAATTAAAATTCATAACAAATGTAAAAACCATTATTAGGCATTTATATGATAAAAATCATATTTCATGGAGAGATATGACGATACCTTTGATCTATGAAATTTTAAATAAAAGATTATGCATACCCATATAAATCTAGCAAAAAAGGTATTCTCTTTAGTTTTTTTAAGCATTATTTCATTTCGTTTTTATGCACAAGAAAAACCTAATGTTGAACTACACGGAGCACTACGCTTCAACTATAAATTATATTCATGGAACCAACAACAACAAAAAAGAGGTGGAGACATCGGTTACGATATGTTTGCTATCAATCCGAAAGCAAGTTATAAAGGACTAACACTACAAGTAAAGTATCGATTGTACGCTCAAGAATATGGTGCTGGATTGTTAAGACAGGGAGATATTACTTATACTTTTCAAAATAAAGACCAATTTATTTTGGGTTTAACAAAGGTTCCTTTTGGCATAACACCATACAACTCTCATAGTTATTATTTAAGTATGGGATATTATATCGGATTAGAAGATGACTACGATGTAGGATTTACATATACTCACAAAGGCAAAAACATAGATTATCAACTTGCTTTTTTTAAAAACTCTGAGGATTTATTCGTTGGAGAAGAATCTGCCAAAAGATATTCTTATGATGTTATTGGTGATTACAAAGAAACTAATCAAGTAAATGGAAAAATCGTTTACAAAGTAGGTAAAAAGTACCAACAACAAATAGGTACTTCACTAATGTATGGAGGACTACACAATATAAAAACAAATCAATATAAATCACACCATGCAATAGCGGTGCATTACGAGGGAAACATAAACCAGTTCAATATAAAAGCACAAGCTACCAGCTTTAAGAAAAATACAGGTACCGACTATGTAGAATTCGGAGCTTACAATGCAACATATAATGTAGCTAGCAAAGGAGAATTATACACCTTAGGAGCAAGCTATAATTTCCCTTTAAAATCAAAAGTATTCGACAATATACAAGTATATGATAACTATGCCTATTTTGACAAATCTAACAAAGAGTATATAAATTCTTTTACCAATACAGTAGGTATTCTTGTTCATGCAGGAAACATATATAGCTATATAGAATTTATTACTACAAAAAATCAGCCATGGTTTAATGAAGGATGGACAAATTCTTTTGCTAAAGGAGACGATAAAGTACAAACACTATTCAACATCAACGTCGGATATTATTTTTAAACAATAAAGAATCATTATAATGAACAGACGAAGTTTTCTAAAAAGATCAACATTAGCAACTGCAGGAATTACCATTGCTAGTAGCTTAACTATTTTTAGTTGTGATCATGTTTTTGATTCAGAAACAATATTAATACCTCATGCAAGCCACTGGGGGCCTTTTAAAGGAGTCGTTAAAAATGGTGTCCTCATAGGGGTACAACCACTAAAAGACATCGATGCTATGCCTACTGAAATGCTTACTAAAGGACTTATTAGTAGGGTATATGATAAAACTAGAGTAAAATACCCAATGGTAAGAAAATCTTACTTAGAAGGAAGAGGAAGAGATACCAAACCTCACCTAAGAGGAAAAGAAGAGTTCGTTAGGGTTACTTGGGCAGAAGCGCTGACCTTAACTGCTGATGCCATTTTACAAGTTATTAAGAAACATGGTAACGAAAGTATTTTTAGTTCTTCTTACGGAGGATGGTCTCACGCTGGCTTTTTAAGACCTAATGTGCTACAAGGGCGATTCTTTGGGCTTATTGGAGGGCAATCTATTACCAAAGGAGACTATTCTACTGGCGCTTCACAAGTAAGCCTCCCTCACATTATAGGTGATATTGAAGTATATTCTCCTCAAAGCTCCTGGAAAACAATACTTGAAAATACCGAAGTTTTTGTACTAATAGGATGCGATCCTTGGAAAAATAATAGGGTAGAATTTAGAGTTGCAGATCATCAAATGTACCCGAAGTGGTTGCAGTTCAAAGAAAAAGGTATTCAATTTATTTCTATAAACCCACATCGCACCACTACTGATAAAAAAGTAGCTGCTGAATGGATTAAGATAATCCCTAATACAGATACTGCTCTATTTTTAGCGATGTCTTACCATATATATGACCAAGGCTTACACGACAAAGAATACCTAGACAAATATACGGTTGGATTTGAAAAGTTCTTACCTTACCTACTAGGTAAAGATCAAGACGGAACACCTCCTAAAACTCCTAAGTGGGCCTCTGAAATTACAGGAATCAGCGAAAAAAAGATAATTGAAATGGCAATGTTATTTGCTCGTAAAAAAACGCAATTTGCTCCAAGCTGGTCTTTACAAAGAGCAGCTAATGGCGAAATGACCCATTGGGCTATTATCAACTTTGCTGCCATGCTTGGAAAAATCGGTAAAAAAGGAGAAGGCGTTGGATTTAGTTTTGGGTATGGCAATGGCGGAACCATACAGTCTGGAAAAAAAATTCCCTTAGGACTCTCGCAAGGAAGAAATCCCGTAGAAAAATTTTGCCCTGCATCTCGACTTACTGAAATGCTTGAAAATCCAAACAAGGTATTTAAAAGAGATGGTGGAACATTTACCTACCCTGATGTTAAGCTTATATATAATTCAGGAAATAACTTTATGTCTCACCAACCAAACACCAACAGGCTTATAAAGGCTTTGAACAACAAAGTAGAAACTATCATATGCCAAGACCCATGGTGGTGCGCTTCTGCTAGGTTTTCTGACATTGTTTTACCTGCAACCTCTACACTTGAACGTAACGGAATAACTTCAGGAGGAACTTATAGTAATGATAAAATCTATGCAATGAAACAACTTATTCAACCTGTTGGAGAAAGCTTAGACGACTTTGAAATATTCAGAAGACTCTCTTATATATTCGGTGTAGAGGAAGGTTTTACTGGAGGAAAAACAAATATGGAAATCATAAGAGAAGCTTACGAAAAATCCGACGCTACAATATCTTTTGATGATTTTTGGAAAAAAGGAGTCGCACACCTAGAAGTTCCTGAAAAATCTGGAGAATATGTAAGGCATGAAGACTTTATCAAAGATCCTGAAAAACACAAACTCCACACCAAAACGGGCAAAATCGAACTCTACTGTAAGTCTTTTGCTGACTTTGGTACACATTCTCCTATTCCTAAATATATAGAACCTTATGAATTTTTAGGAAATGCTAAAAAAGGACAATTGCATATTGTGAGTCCTCACCCCAATATGCGCTTGCACTCTCAAATGGCAAATGCGGAAATAAGAAAAAAAGAAAACGTTCAAGGAAGACAACATATTTTAATCAATATCAATGACGCCAAAGAACGTCATATTACAGATGGCGACTTGGTAGAAATTTACAATCATAGAGGCACCACTATTGCAGGAGCCAAAGTTACTGATGACGTAATGAAAGGAGTGGTTTGTTTAGAAGAAGGAAGTTGGTTACAATTAGATTCTAAGGGAAGGTGTAACAACGGAGCTATTAACATGCTAACCTCTACAAAACCCGCAAGCAACCTAAGCCTAGGAACTTCTAGTAATACTTGTTTGGTAACGATAAAAAAATGTACAGATGCTGAGAAAATGACCGCTTATGACCCTCCTAAAGTTATTGAAGACAAATACAGTTTTAACCCTACTGCCTTAGGAATAGCTCCACAAATAGAAAAAATGAAAGATCATTTTGCAGCTGCAGATATGGAACCTGGAGAACGTTTGTACTACAAAGCTTGCTCCGTATGTCATGCCCCACAAAACCCAAAAAGCTTTACCACTAAGCAATGGCACGGCATCATACAAAGTATGGCTCCAAGAGCTGGTTTAACCGCAAACGATAAAAAGCTAGTTTTAGATTTCTTGGAAAAACAAGCAAAAACAGAATAAGACTAATGCTATTCTGAAAAGAATCATAAACACAAAAGAGGCTGTTTGATTTTTTTCAGTTAATCTTTCTAATACATTAAAAAACCATCATTCTTTTAATCAAAATGATGGTTTTTACATACTATTTAAGTACGGCATCATAGAAAAATTTTCGACAAAAATTCTTTTCAGACAACTTCTTTTCCTTCCAAAGGATTTTTATTTATGTATCAATTAAAGCCACAGTATATTCAAAAAAGACAAAACTCGCAATCAATCGACTCTAAAAGAAATAATTGAATCTAATTTAACAACTACTTTATGCTCATAATAATGACAATCGTATCCTGCTCTGTTTGACTTTCTTCCTAACAAGAGAGTATAAGAAAAATCACTTAAACTATAGGCTCTTTTAGTTTTTAACGTAATTTCTAGCTCTAAAATATATTTTTTTAGATTAAAATCATACCTCAGAACGTATCCAAAACTATGAGTGCCACCAAACCTTACATCAATCAAATTTATGGATTTAGCTATTAAATGTGCTAAATCCTGATGATCTTCCAAGCCGCCATAAATTTTAGCCATTTCTTCATTTGTTTTCTCATATAATTTGAATTCACCATCTTCTAATTGCAATTTAGCAACATTATCAACAACCAATAAAAGTTTAATTTTATCTCCAATATTATAGTTATCCTTTAAAGGAGTAATAGAAAACCCTCCATTTAATCCAATAGTTCTTTCTATTGGAGTATCGCAAGGTTCGGGATCTAATGAAATACAAGAAGTATGGCTAATCATAACAAAAATTAACACATAATAGCCGATAAAGTATAAGCTTTTTTTAAACATATTTTTTTACATATTAATAGCGTTGCTATCCTACAAAGTTTAAAACACCAAGGTTAGAATATTTATATTGTAATTTTACTTTCAAATATAACTAAAAACTGATTTAGCACCATACCCCAACCAACTTCTAATAAAATTACTCTATTTTTTAGTACTAATATCATCAATATTGATCGCTACTTTTTCTTGGTACACTATTAAGAAATATTTTTTAAATCTCAAAAGCAAATTCAATTATTAACTAATTTCACTAAGAAGATTACTCAATATTAAAATAACAAGTGAAAACTCTTTTATGCAAACATTCCTCCCTACAACGAATTACCCTAACTTCCCTCTCCTTCTTTAAGCTAATTGAAAAAAATTAACATCAACTGAGATAAACAAAAGAAAAAAGAATTTTGATTTTGAAAACGCAGAATAACATTATATACCTATTTATATAAGCTATCCTTAAAATCTTTCTTACTTTTACAATTCAATTTTTTCTATATGAACAAGAAAGTAATTCTTATGATATTAGATGGCTGGGGGATCACGCAAGACCCTAAGGTATCTGCTATATACAATGCTAAAATTCCTTTTATAAATTCCTTATACCATACTTACCCTCATTCAGAATTAAGAACTGACGGGGAACACGTTGGGCTTCCAAAAGGGCAAATGGGGAATTCTGAAGTGGGGCACATGAATTTAGGAGCGGGACGAATTGTATATCAAAACTTAGCAAAAATAAACAAAGCAGTTAAAGAAAATACCCTTAAAGAAGAACAAACGTTAATAGATGCCTTTTCTTACGCCCAAAAAAATCATAAAAAAGTGCACTTTTTAGGCTTGGTTTCTGATGGAGGGATTCACTCTCACAGCAATCATTTAAAAGGACTTCTTACGCTTGCTAAAAACTACCAACTAAGAGACGTCTTTTTACACGCTTTTACAGATGGACGAGATTGCGACCCTAAATCAGGTAAGTTTTTCATCAATGACATCCAAAAGCACATGCAACAAACCACAGGAGAACTAGCTACAGTTACAGGTAGGTATTATGCCATGGATAGAGATCATAGATGGGAACGCATACAATTAGCTTACAATGCCTTAGTTCATGGAAAAGGCACAAAATCTTCTAATATAGAAGAAAGTATTACAAAAAGCTATGATGAAAATATCACCGATGAATTTATCAAACCCATCGTTATGGTTGATAAAAACAACACTCCTAAGGCTACCATAGAAAAAGATGATGTGGTTATTTTCTTTAACTTTAGAACAGATAGAGGACGCCAATTAACGAGTGCTCTAAGTCAAAAAGATTTCCCTGATTTTACCATGAAAAAACTACCATTGTACTTTGTTACTATGACAAATTACGATGAAACATTTCAAAACATCAATGTAGTGTACGATTCTAAAAATATCAAGAATACTTTAGGTGAAGTACTCGAAACTGCTCATAAAAAACAAATCAGAATAGCAGAAACAGAAAAATACCCACACGTAACCTTCTTTTTTTCAGGAGGAAGAGAAGAAACTTTTAGGGGAGAAAAGCGTTTATTATGCCCATCTCCAAAAGTTGCTACTTACGACTTAAAACCTGAAATGAGTGCTTATGAAATTAAAGATGCAATCATTCCTGAATTAAAGAAAGAAGAAGTAGATTTTGTTTGTTTGAATTTTGCAAATGGGGATATGGTTGGGCATACAGGTGTTTTTGAAGCCGCTATAAAAGCTTGTGAAACTGTAGATATTTGCGTCAAAGAAATTATTACTACTGCTTTAGAACACAATTATACCACCTTACTCATTGCCGATCATGGAAACTGCGAAACCATGATGAACCCTGATGGAACGCCTCATACAGCACATACCACAAATCCGGTTCCTTTGATCCTTATTGACAAAGAGATTACAGCTATCCAAAATGGTATTTTAGGAGATATTGCTCCTACTGTTTTAAAATTAATAGGAATACCACAACCAAAAGAAATGACACAGCATTCTCTTATTTAAAAATAACATCATGAAAAAAGTATTTTACCTATTGCTTTCTTTAGTAATTACCTCTTGCGTTGCCACTAAAAACAAAGTAGCTATCAAAAACCAAGACGGGGATCTCGTTGGAATAGCTACTAGAAATGACTTTAAAAAAGAACCTTTTGCTAGCCAATGGTTCAATGACTACTACGAGTATTACCAAACGGATCCAGAAACAGTTACTCAACTGAAGCAAAAATTAAATGGGATTACCATCAAAGGTTTCATGGGAACTTGGTGCGGAGATAGTCAACGAGAAATTCCTAACTTCTACAAACTTTTAGATGAAAGTGATTTTGATTTCAAAAAATTAGAACTAGTTACAGTCAACAGAAAAAAACAAGCCAATGGCTTAGAAAAAGGCTATAATATAACACATGTTCCTACCTTTATCTTTTATAAAGAAGGAAAAGAATTGGGAAGATTTGTTGAGCACGCTAACGAAAATGGAACCATAGAGGGAGATATTTTAAAAATAGTTTCAGGAATACCTTATAAACACCCTTATCAAAAATAAATGTAAATTTGCGCTTCAATTTTTTTAACATGATTAAAACGAAAACTCTAGAAGAAATAGCATTAATGCGAGAAAGCGCATTAATAGTTTCTAAAACATTAGGAATGCTTGCCAAGGAAGTAAAACCAGGTGTAACCACTTTATACTTAGACAAGCTTGCCGAAGATTTTATCAGATCTCAAGATGCAATTCCTGGTTTTCTAGGATTATATGATTTCCCCAATACATTATGCATGAGCCCAAACGCCCAAGTAGTTCATGGAATCCCTAATAACACCCCTTTAAAGGATGGTGATATTATTTCTATTGACTGTGGAGCTATCAAAAATGGTTTTTATGGAGACCATGCTTACACTTTTGAAGTAGGAGAAGTTGCTGAAGAAACTAAAAAATTACTGCAAATAACCAAAGAAAGTTTATATGAAGGAATCCGCCAATTTAAAGTAGGAAATCGTGTTGGAGATGTTGGTGCTGCCATACAAAACTACACTGAAAAGCACGGTTATGGAGTAGTTAGGGAACTTGTTGGTCATGGATTAGGACGCACCATGCATGAAGATCCAGAAATGCCTAATTACGGAAAGAAGGGGCGTGGAAAAAAATTCATTGAAGGAATGGTTGTTGCTATAGAGCCTATGATTAACCTAGGTACTCATCGAATCAATCAATTAAGTGATGGTTGGACAATCTTAACAAAAGATGGAAAACCCTCTGCTCACTTTGAACACGACGTTGCAATTGTTAACGGAAAACCTGAATTACTCTCTACATTTAAATATGTGTATGAAGCATTAGGTATTGAAAGTAACGAAGAGGATGAATTCCGCGCTAAATAAACGAATTTGAAAATATTTAAAACCATATTAAATACCATACCTCGCCCTATTTTAATTAAGGCTAGCTATTTTGTTCGCCCTATTATTTCTTGGTATTTAAAAGGGGATAATTTCACCGATCCAATAGATGGTAAAAGTTTCAAAAAACTTTTACCATATGGATATGGAAACCAGAGAGAAAACGCATTATCTCCCAGCACCCTCTCACTTGAAAGACATCGTTTAATGTGGCTGTTTCTACAGGAAGAAACCGATTTTTTTTCTGCTCAAAAAAAAGTGCTCCACATGGCTCCTGAACAATGTTTTTTAGATCGGTTTAAAGACTTAAAAAACATTGATTATACTACGGCAGATTTACACTCTCCTATTGCAGATGTAAAAGCAGACATTTGCAATCTTCCTTTTCCTGACAATTCTTTTGATGTTATTTTTTGCAATCATGTATTAGAACATATTCCAGACGATACAAAAGCAATGCAAGAATTGTATCGGGTTTTAAAACCTAAAGGAATGGGAATATTTCAGATTCCTCAGGACTTAAGCAGGGCCAAAACTTTTGAAGACAATAGCATTACTGACCCCAAAGAACGAACCAAAGTATTTGGACAATATGACCATGTTCGTGTTTATGGGTACGACTACTTCAAAAAGCTTCGCTCCATAGGCTTTAGAGTAGATGAAATCAATTATACAAAAAAAATCACTCCAGAAAAACTAGAGCGATTTGCTTTAATGAAAGGTGAAATTTTGCCTGTTTGCTACAAACCCGCTAGCACTTAAACCTAGTCACAACTCCTTCCTTATTAATATACACTAGAATTGCTTTTATATCAGGATTCTTTTCTAGAAAAGCTTTTGTTTTTTCAAATCCCATTGCCATGAAAGCAGTTGCATAAGCATCAAGATCAGCACAATCTATTGCTCCATATACTGTAGCACTCAATAAATCATTTTCTTCTGCAAAACCTGTTTTAGGATTTACCGTATGCACATACTTCTTTCCTTCTTTACTCACCCTAAACTTCCTATAATTACCTGAACTAGCCATAGATTCGTCAGACAATTTTATAAAATCAGTAATAGACCTAGTACCATCTGTATTAGGATTATCAACACCTATCGTCCACTTCTCCCTTTTTTTGTTATCTCCTCTCGTTCTAATTTCTCCTCCTATTTCTATCAAATAATTTTCTACTCCTTTACCTTCCAAAAACCTACCTACTACGTCCACCCCGTATCCTTTAGCTATAGAATTAAAATCTAAATAAACAGCCGCTGCCTCTTTTCGAATCTTTCTATTCACAAGAGCTACTTTATCAAAACCAACTGACTGCATTAAACCAGCTACCTGAGCGCTATCTAAATCTCTTTTTGCTTTTTCAGGACCAAACCCCCATGCATTTACTAAATCACCAACAGTAGGATCAAAATACCCATCTGTTTCTTTAAAAATTCGCTTAGACTTACTCATTATTTCTTCAAAATAAGCATCTACAACTACCAAGGAGTCTTTTTTATTAATTTTAGAAATAGCAGAAGTAGGAATATATGTTGACAATGATGCGTTAAATTCATCAAACAAGCTATCTATTTGCACCTTATAATTTTGCTTTCCTTTATAATTTACAATATAGCTAGTACCAAAAACCCCTCCAGTAAGTTTTATATAATTCACTCGGTTCTCTTGACACCCAGTAACTACAATTAAGAATACCAACAGCAACTCTTTTATTTTTAAGTCCATATTATTATATTAAGCAGCAATTTTACAAAAAAAAGGGAAATAATGAATTATTCCCCTCTTAAAACTAAGCCTTTCTAAAAAACTATTTCTTTATTATTTTCTTGACTAGTTTCTTATGATCTTTTGTTCTTATAACCAAAAAGTAAATTCCTTTAGGCAAACTACTAAAATCAACATTCTTTGCTTTTAGCCTTAACAGCTCTTTCCCTAGAACATTGTATATCCTAACATCTCTTAAAGACTCTTCTGTTTGAATTTTAACAAAATCTTCTACAGGATTAGGGTACACCTGTATCTTACTCAATAATATTTCGTCTTCAATTCCTGCCACAGCAGCTATAAACTTAGCAGATATAGTTTTATCTTCATCCATCATTATTACAATTGTTTCCTCTAATTTAGACGAATCTTCATTCCAACCATCAAAAACCCAATCTTTATCAGGAGTTGCCGTTAGCCTTACCACTGTTCCATAAGCATACGTTCCGTTTACAGGAGCTACATCTGCTGTTACAGCTCCATTTCCCATTAGATTCATCGTTAAGACATATTGCTTTTTACTAAAAAGCGCTGAAATAACTTTATCTCTATCCATTGCTACATTCAAAGGATTATTACTTCCACTAGCATCATCTCCCCAGCCCACAAAATAATACCCTTCATCTGGAACTGCTGTTAACTCAAGAGATATACCATGCTCATAAGTTCCGTTTACAGGAGCAACATTAGAAACAATACTACCTCCTTCAATAATATTGGTTGTTAACCTATATTTCTTTTTACTAAAAAGTGCTGAAATAACTTTATCCTCATTCATTTCTACATTCAAAGGACTATCATTCCCACTAGCATCTCCCTTCCAGCCCACAAAATAATACCCTTCATCTGGAACCGGTACTAACTGCACCACGCTTCCCAAATTATAAAACCCACTAGTTATCAATTGATCAATACCTGCCACTTTTCCATGAAGAGATCGTTCCAGTTCTAAATACACTTGCTTCTTATTGCTTTTAGAAAAAACAACAGCTAAAGGCTGGTTCTCTAAAATAGGCCCTACTACATTTCTCACACCATAAGGGTTAATTTTTCCATAAGGGTTTATTTTTCTATAAAGTACCCCTTTCGTTCCTTCATTATTTTCAACTCCAATTAACGCCCTCTGATAAACCCCATAAGGTTCTCTTACATGCAATTCACTTATCTCATTATTAATTTGTACAATGGCATCCCCATTTCTCTTCAAAATCAATTGAAAAGTAACCTGCTCTTTTTGCTCTCTTCTATTTACCATCTTATACCAAGTTACTACGAACTTATTCTCATACGATTTATAATAAACTTTTGTTTCTGCTGAAAAAATGTATTGCCACATACAAGCAGCTATAAAATTATTATGCGCATCTACCTTCGGGATTTCCTGATCTCCATCAATCAATGATCCTTCTCCAAAATGTATCGACCCATTAGAATTCACGAACACTTCACTCTTATTATAAGTATCATTATAAAATGGAAAATCAAAACCTAAAGAAGGTATTTTAAAATACCTATACTTGTAAAAATCATCTATTTGGTCCCAGTTTTTCACCTCTTCATGATTCTCTTGAATAGGATCAATCCATTCATAAGCAGGCTGTATAGGCGATTCGTTAGCCCCTTCTGTAGAATTAGCAAAATAATACCCTCCATAAATGGTATTCAAATCACCTCCTCCAAAATTTGGATTCGTTATTGTTTTTATTTCTAAAGATTCACAATTCTTAGCATCTCCTTTTTCGTTATACGGGACTATAGATACATAATACGTAGTATCATATTCCAAAATAGCTTCAGGCAAACTATAAGCACTCGTATTTCCTAAATCTTTTTCGTAAATATCATTTCCTTTTACAAGAGAACCTATACGGATTTTATATCCTGTAGCGTCAATATTCTTTCTCCAAGCAAAATCAGGGGTCAACGACTGAAGAACCATTTTATTTTCTCCAATTCTAATACCTGGTTCCGTAACCTCAACACATGAAGGTTCATTTGGAATAGGCTCCCAACGAAATTCCTCAATTGAAACAGTTATTCCACTTTCAGAAGCATTTTTTATAGCTATAAAGTTTTTAGCACTCGTCCCTATAAAATCAATTTTATACTCCTTATCTTGTGAGTGACTCTCCACAATAATATCATTTCCCATCTGCAAAAAAGAACTGCCTTTAAAAGCATTTGATACCGTTCCTATTCTTAAAATCCCTGGATTCGCACTTCTACTCTTTTTTATAGCCCTAAATCTAACTCGGTAATTATTCGTATTTATATTTGATAACTTAGGAGTTACTAAGATAACATTCTCATCAGCTCCTCCTTCTTTAATCAAATCCGTTTGCCCAGTCAACCAACCTCCTTTCACATCAGAATCTTTACTCAAATCATCTCCATCCAATATCTTACTCCAACAATCAGGTATTGTGTTAGTCAAATCTGATGCATCAAAATCTTCATTAATACTATCAATTGCTTCACAAAGCGTTTCAAAAGCATATTCATTCGAATAATAGCCATAAGCTCCATTACACTCTGATTTTACATAAACCTTATAACTTGTATTTGAAACCAATCCTCTAATTTCAACTTCATTTTCTATCACTTCCCCTTCGGCAATAGCATTCCCATTAAAATCATCATCAATTGCAACTACTTTATAATAGTATTTCTTTGAACCATTATTTTTATTCCAGCTAATTTTAACACCATCGGTATATAAAATTTCCATCTTCGTTCCATCTGGCACCAAACAAGGAATTTTTTCTTGAATTTTTATCTCATCAATAAATAGATCCGAAGCACTTGCTACTTTAAAACCAAAGTAGTAGTCGCCATCATCTTGAACAGTAAGTTCTCCTTTTCTTAACTCATACTCACCCAAATCAAATGTTCCTTGTGTAACCGGATCAAACACTTCCTCTAACAACTTCACATCCAAGTCATTTTCATCTTGCTTCTTCCCCATAGCAAAGGTAAATTCTATTGGGTCAGCATAATACGACCCTTTTTTCATCCAGAAGCTGTATTCATAGGTCTTCCCCTTCTTCAAAGAAACTCCCTTGGTTAGCAACCAAGCATCAACTTTATCCGACAGAGGTCCATCATAAAGACAAGTTCCCTTTCCATGCTTCTGATTCCAATTCTGCCATTCCCAACGAGGCTCCTTCCATCCTCCCGTTTTAGGTACTTTTTGCACCCATCCTTTTGGAGGAAACACGTTACTTTCAAATCCTTCGTAAAGTATTTCTTGTGCAAATACCGAGCAAACAAACAATAAGCTGAATGCTGTAATAACTTTTTTCATATTACGGTTAATTGATTATTAATAATTGGCAGCAAATTTACTTATTTTTATTAAATCTAAATAAGTATAATTAGAAGCAAATAACGATTTAGAAGATTCTTTTTATTAAAAAGGAAATCATATGATTTCTTTTAAAAGAACATCCATTATTTAGTATTTTCTTAAAATGCTCATAAAATATACATCATTGTATTTATTTATGCATTCATTTATTTACCTTTGTTCTACTTATAATTAAGGTTTAGACATGAAGAAAATCGCATTATTACTATCATTTACCATCATTGCAAGCTCTTGCGCCTCAAAAAAAGATTTAGAAGCTTTACAAGTTAAGCACGAAAAAACTAAAAAAGAATTATTAGCTGCAAATACTAATTTACAGAAATGTCTTATTGAAAAAGAAAGATATCAAAATCAAGCAAGTACGCTAGAAACTACTGTAGCTGATTTAAGAAAAGACAAAGAAAATACATTAAACCAAGTAGAAAACCTAACAGTTCTTACAAAAGGAGCTAATGATAATATTAAAGAAACTCTCTCACAACTAAGTAAAAAAGATAAGTACATTAATAAGATTAGAGCAGCTGCTTCTAAAAAAGATTCTTTAAACTTAGTTGTAGCCTTTCATCTAAAGAAAGAACTTCAAGAAGGAATTGACGATAAAGATATTGAAGTAAATGTTGAAAAAACAGTAGTTTTTATTTCTATATCAGATAAATTACTATTTAAAAGCGGAAGTTATGCTATCACTGATAAAGCATCAAGTGTTTTACAAAAAGTAGCTACTGTAGTAAATGGTCAGCCTGAAATGGACGTTATGATTGAAGGTCATACCGACGATACTCCTATTAACACTGCCGCGGTAAAAGATAACTGGGATTTAAGTGTTAAACGTTCTACCGCTATTGTAAGAGCATTACAAAATCAATATGGCGTTGCCCCTAGTAGGTTAATTGCTGCAGGTAGAAGTAGCTATGTTCCTTTAGTTTCAAACGACTCTCCTGCTAATAAATCGAAAAACAGAAGAACCAAAATTATTATTTTACCTAGACTCAATCAATTTTTTAACCTATTAGATCAAAAAGTTGAATAGTCATTATTGAATTATTTAAACAAACACTAAAAAAAGCGCATCAATTCTGATGCGCTTTTTTTTATTTCTATTGTATCATAGAAATAAACACCCATAAAATTAAGTAACTTACTACCAAAATAGCACTCTACGCTATTAAACAAATCTAACGAACTATTTGTTTGTTTCTCAAATAAATAATTGTACATTTGCAGACCTTTTTTAAGGACCAAAATAATTATTAATAAACAAAAACTAATCGTGTAATTATGAACACATTAAGTTACAAAACAGTATCAGCAAATAAAAACACTGTAAATAAAGAGTGGGTTTTAGTTGATGCGGACGGGCAAACGTTGGGTCGTCTAGCTTCTAAAGTAGCAAAGCTAATTAGAGGTAAACACAAACCAAATTACACTCCTCATGTAGATTGTGGAGACAATGTGGTTATTATCAACGCAGAAAAAATTAACCTAACTGGTAAAAAATGGACTGATAAGTCTTATATCCGTCATACAGGATATCCAGGAGGTCAGAGATCACTTACTGCTACAGAAATGTTCGAAAAAGATCCTACAAGATTAATCGAAAAAGCAGTAAAAGGAATGTTACCTAAAAACAAATTAGGTAGCACTTTATACAAAAATTTATATGTCTATGCAGGTACTGAGCACGGTCAAGCAGCTCAAAAACCAAAGGCTATTAACCTTAATGATCTTAAATAATGGAAACTGTACACAAAATAGGTAGAAGAAAAACAGCTGTTGCTCGTATTTATCTTTCAGAGGGTAAAGGAAACATCACAGTAAACAAAAAAGATTTAAACGACTATTTAACTACAGCTACTTTACAGTATAAAGTTAGACAACCTTTAATGTTAACAAATACTTTAGAATCTTATGACGTTAAAGTAAATGTTTACGGAGGAGGAGTTACTGGTCAAGCAGAAGCAATTCGTTTAGCAATCACAAGAGCTTTAGTTTCAATTAACGAAGAGCACAAAGCTATATTAAAACCAGAAGGATTATTAACTCGTGATCCTAGAATGGTTGAGCGTAAAAAATTCGGTCAGAAGAAAGCTCGTAAGAAATTCCAGTTCTCTAAGCGTTAATATCATTTTTTTGGGAACCTATCCCAACAAATTAAAAACGTTAAAGAACTGTTATTCAAATATTTTTAACAGTTTAGCATCTAAATACTTAAGACTCGAAAGACTACTTAAGTATTGCTATTAAATCAGAAAGTAAACACATTTATTAAAATGGCAAACGTAAACATTCAAGAATTATTAGAAAGTGGCGTACACTTTGGTCACTTAACTAGAAAATGGAACCCTAACATGGCTCCATATATTTATACAGAACGTAATGGTGTTCATATCATTGATTTGTATAAAACAGCTGCAAAAATTGAAGAAACTTCTGCAGCCTTGCAAAAAATAGCAAACTCAGGTCGTAAAATATTATTTGTAGCTACTAAAAAACAAGCTAAAGATATTGTTGCTGAGCAAGCTAAAGCAGTGAACATGCCGTATATTACTGAGCGTTGGCCTGGTGGTATGTTAACAAACTTTGTTACTATCAGAAAAGCCGTGAAAAAAATGGCTCATATTGATAGAATGAAGCAAGATGGATCTTTTGATGCTTTATCTAAAAGAGAAAAATTACAAATCAATCGTCAAAGAGAAAAGTTAGAAAAAAACTTAGGTTCTATTTCTGACATGACTCGTTTACCTGGTGCTTTATTTGTTGTTGATGTAAAGAAAGAGCATATTGCTATCGCTGAAGCTCAAAAATTGAACATTCCAATTTTTGCAATGGTTGATACCAACTCTGATCCTAGACCAATTGATTTTATTATCCCAGCAAATGATGACGCTTCTAAATCTATTGACAAAGTATTAAGCCACGTAACTAAAGCTATTGCTGAAGGGTTGGCTGATAGAAAAGCAGAGAAAGAAAAAACTAAAGAAGCTCCTGCTTCTAAAGTTGAAACTCCTGCTACAGAAGAAACAAAATAAAAATACAACAAAAAATATTAAGTGACATGGGAAAAATAAGTGCTGCTGACGTAAAAAAATTAAGAGAAGCTACCGGTGCTGGAATGATGGACTGTAAAAAGGCATTAGTTGAAGCAGAGGGAGATTTCGACAAAGCAATTGATATTTTACGTAAAAAAGGTCAAAAAATCGCAGCTAAAAGAGCTGATAGAGAATCAACTGAAGGTGTTGCCGTTACAAAAATAAATGATGACAATACAAAAGGTGTTGCTATTGTTTTAGCTTGTGAAACTGATTTTGTTGGTAAAAATGATTCTTTTAAAGAGTTAGCAAACCAATTTGCTGAAATTGCTTTAAATTATGATGACAAGGATGCTTTCCTTGCTGCTGATTTCGGAGGAATGACTGTTGCAGATAAATTAGTGGAGCAAACTGGTGTTATCGGTGAAAAATTAGACATCACTTCTTTTGAAAAGATTGAAGCTGCTTATGTAGGTGCATATACTCATATTGGTAAAATCGCTGCAATTGTTGGTCTTACTGAAGCAATAGATAAATCTGATGTACTAACTAAAGATTTAGCAATGCAAGCTGCTTCTATGGGAGCTACTACTTTATCTTATAAAGATTTTGATCCAGCTTTTGTTGCTGCTGAAACTGAAGCAAGAATCGCTGTTATTGAAAAAGATAATATCGAGTTAGCCAGACTTGGAAAAACTCTTAAAAATGTACCTCAGTACATTTCAATGGCTCAATTAACTGAAGAAGTATTAGCTAAAGCTCAAGAAGATGCTAAAGCTGAATTGAAAGCAGAAGGTAAGCCTGAAAAAATTTGGGATAGAATTTTACCTGGAAAAATGGAAAGATTCATCTCAGACAATACTACTTTAGATCAAGAGCAATGCTTGCTAGATCAAAATTTCATCAAAGATGAAAAGAAAAGTGTTGCTGAATATGTAGAGACTTATGGAGATGTGCAAGTGAAAAACTTCGTACGAGTTACTTTAGGGTAATAAACTCTTCTCAATTCATATAAAAACCACTCTAAAAAGAGTGGTTTTTTTTGATACAAAAAAATTAAACTCAAAAAAAATCCGTAGTTTTGCACAACTTTCAATAAAACTATGCAATACAAAAGAATTCTTTTAAAATTAAGCGGAGAAGCTTTAATGGGAGAAAGGCAATACGGAATTGATCCTAAACGTCTTTCAGAGTATGCCAAAGAAATTAAACAAGTAGTAGATAAAGGAGTAGAAGTGGCTATTGTTATTGGTGGAGGAAACATTTTTAGAGGTGTTGCTGGAGCTAGTAATGGTATGGATAGAGTTCAAGGTGACCATATGGGGATGCTTGCTACTTGTATTAATGGATTGGCCTTACAAAGTGCACTAGAAGCAGAAGGAATCTATACTCGTTTACAAACAGCTATAGAAATTAAAGAAATCGCGGAGCCCTATATCAAAAGAAGAGCAATCCGACATTTAGAAAAAGGACGGGTTGTTATCTTTGGAGGAGGAACAGGAAATCCTTACTTTACAACAGATACTGCCGCTGTTTTAAGGGCTATTGAAGTAAATGCAGATGCCATTTTAAAAGGAACTCGCGTAGATGGTATTTACAATGCTGATCCTGAGAAAAATAAAGATGCTGTTAAATTTGACACCATCAGTTTTAAAGATGTTATCGAAAAAGGATTAAAAGTAATGGATATGACAGCCTTTACTTTAAGTGAAGAAAACAAACTACCGATTATTGTATTTGATATGAATACTAACGGGAATTTATTAAAACTGATTTCTGGTGAACAAATCGGAACAGTTGTTGATAATCAATAAGCAAATCTTTATAAATACTTGAAAAGATGAACGAAGAAATTGAATTTATTATAGACAGTACAAAAGAAGCAATGCAAAGCGCAATTACTCATTTAGAAAAGGAACTGCGTGCTATTAGAGCAGGTAAAGCTACTCCTGCAATGCTAGCCAATGTAACTGTAGATTATTATGGATCTCAAACACCGCTAAGCCAAGTTGCTAACGTTAGTACTTCCGATGCTAGAACTATTACAATTCAGCCTTGGGAAAAGAATATGTTACAGGAAATAGAAAAAGCAATTATGATTGCTAATCTAGGTTTTAATCCTATGAATAATGGAGATTTAATCATCATCAACGTTCCTGCTCTCACAGAAGAACGTCGTAAAGAATTAGCAAAACAAGCAAAAGCTGAGGCTGAACATGCAAAAGTTGGTGTCAGAAATGCTAGAAAAGATGGAAATAATGACGTTAAAAAAACGGATATTTCTGACGACATAAAAAAAGACGCAGAAGCTGAAATTCAAAAACTTACAGATAGTTTTGTAAAAGAAATAGATGCTAAACTTTCTGTAAAAGAGAAAGAAATCATGACGGTATAAATCAATGATACCTATAAAAAAAAGGAGTGTTTTTTTAACACTCTTTTTTTTTCTAAAAACTTCATATTTAATTAATAACTTTACAGAAATTTTTTTTGAATGAACTTTTGGACTAAAGTAGCTGGACTCATCTTAAGAGGTAGATATATTATTTTAATATTAATTGCTATTGCTACTACCTTTTTGGTAACACAGATGAAATATATGCGCTTTTCCTATACGGAAGCAAATCTATTACCAGAAAATCATGAAGCCAATATCCAATACAACAAATTTCTAGAAATTTTTGGTGAAGAAGGTAACCTAATCATTCTTGGAGTAAAAGACACAACACTATTCACTCCTAAAAAATTTAACGCTTGGAATGCTTTAATTCAAAAAATAGATGTCGCTCCTGAAGTAGAGTTCTCTGTTTCTTTGGCAGATGTTCAAAAATTAAAAGCAGATAGAAAAAAAAGGAAGTTTATCACAGAACCTCTTTTTAGCAATTCTCCTTCTACAGAAGAAGAAATTCAACGTATAAAAAAACAATTATTTGAAAAGCTTCCTTTCTATAATAATTTATTATATAACGAAGAAGGGACTATTCAAACCGCCATCTATTTAAAAAAAGATATTGTAAACACTCCTGTTCGTAGAGACTTTATCTATGATAACTTAATCCCAACTATAGCAAAATTTGAAAAAGACAACCATATCGATATTCGAGTTTCTGGTATGCCATATATTCGTACAGTAAACTCTCAAAATATTGTTGACGAAATAGGAACTTTTGTAGGCTTAGCTCTTCTTGTTACCGCTGTTATTTTCTTTTTCTTTTTTAGATCGTTTAGAGCAACTTTTATTACTCTTTTGGTAGTAAGTATTGGAGTTGTTTGGGCCTTTGGCTTCATTGGCTTATTCCGATATGAAATTACTGTTTTAACTGCTTTAATACCTCCTTTGATTATTGTAATAGGAGTTCCTAATGCAGTATTCTTAATTAATAAATACCAACAGGAAGTAAAAAAACACGGTAACCAAGCAAAATCTTTACAACGTGTCATTTCTAAAATAGGAAATGCTACATTGATGACCAATATCACTACTGCTTCAGGGTTTGCCACTTTTGTTTTTGTAAAGAGTCAATTACTACGAGAATTTGGTATTTTAGCTTCTATAAATATTATCAGTATTTTTATTCTAGCTTTACTCATCATCCCTATTCTTTATAGTTTTATGCCTCTCCCTAAAAAGAAGCATTTAAACCATCTGGAAAAAAAATGGATTGACAACATTGTAAACTGGATGGAGGACACTGTTAGAAATAGAAGAATAGCGGTATATATCACCACCGTTTTAGTCATCATATTTGGAATTATTGGAGTATATCAAATACGTGTATCAGGTAGTCTCATTGAGGATATGCCTAAAGGAATGGATTTTTATAAAGACATCAAGTTCTTTGAAAAAGAATTTGGAGGAATTATGCCATTAGAAATTTTGGTAGATACTAAAAAAGAAAAAGGAGTAATGAAGCTTTCCACCTTAAAAAAGATGGAAAAAATAAATGAAACAATAGAAAGTTTTCCTGAATTATCAAAACCCGTATCTATCATTAACCTTGTTAAATACTCGAAACAAGCATATTACAAAGGAAAAACAAAATATTACCAGCTCCCTACGAGTCAAGAAAAAGCTCATATTTTTGCTTATACGAAAAACTCCACTAATAACTCGGGAATGCTAAAGAATTTTGTTGATTCTACAGGCAGATACGCTAGGATTACTACTTTTATGAAAGATATTGGAACAGATAAAATGGATATCATCCAAGATCGACTAAAAGCTGTTGTTGATAAAGAATTCCCTAAAGAGAAATATGATGTTACCTTTACTGGAAAAGCACTTGTTTTTATAAAGGGGACAAATTACCTTATTAAAAATTTGGTAATCTCTTTATCATTAGCCATTTTATTAATTTCACTTTTTATGGCATGGATGTTCCGTTCCTATCAAATGATTTTAATATCACTTCTCCCTAATATCTTACCTTTATTACTTACTGCTGGATTAATGGGCTTCTTTAACATCCCTATAAAACCATCAACCATATTAGTATTTAGTATTGCTTTTGGTATTTCTGTTGACGATACTATCCACTTTTTAGCTAAATACAGACAAGAATTACAAGCTAATAACTGGAAGATCCGTAAGTCTGTTTACAACGCTTTACAGGAAACGGGAGTTAGTATGTTTTATACATCTATCGTGCTATTTTTTGGGTTCTTGGTATTTACAGTTTCTAGCTTTGGAGGAACCATTGCTCTAGGAGGTTTAGTATCTGTTACACTACTCTTTGCTATGATTTCTAATCTTATTTTGCTACCCTCTCTCCTATTGACTTTTGAAAAGAAAATATCTAATGAAACCGTATTTAAGGAGCCTAAAATAAAAATCATTCCTCCAAAGGAAGAATCAAAAAAAACACATTAAAAAATTAGCTTGCCTAAACATATTTTAAGCAAGCTAATTTTTATAAGTAGCTTATCAAATACAAATCAACTCTTATTTCTACATCATAAAAACCTTTTATCAATCTTAAACTTTAAGTATTATAAAATTCTTTTCTTAAGAAATTTATAATAGAATTCTTCATTGCTCATTATCTACTAAAAAAGTATCTTTGCTCTTCACATTTACCACTTTGTGGTTTTATTTATTTATTTTAAGATGAAGAGAAGTACCGTAATCGAATTATTACAATCTGACAAATTTTTACAAGAAGTATACATAAAAGGATGGGTTAGAACATTTAGAAGCAATCGTTTTATCGCTTTAAATGATGGTTCAACTATTAAAAATATTCAATGTGTTATTGATTTTGAAAATTTGGATGAAAATCTTTTAAAAAGAATAAATACGGGAGCAGCTGTTAGTATTAAAGGTACTTTAGTAGAAAGCCAAGGAAAAGGGCAATCGGTAGAAATCCAAGTAAATGATTTGGAAATATTGGGAGATTCAAATCCTGAAGAATACCCTATACAGCCTAAAAAGCACAGCTTTGAATTTTTACGTGAAAATGCTCATTTACGTATTAGAACAAATACATTTGGAGCAGTAATGAGAGTACGCTCTGTCTTGTCTTTTGCTGTTCATAAATATTTCCAAGAAAATGGTTTTAACTATGTAAACACTCCTATCATTACCGGTTCTGATGCTGAAGGAGCTGGAGAAATGTTCCATGTAACAAATTTTGAAGCAAATAAAGCTCCTCTCACCGAAGAGGGCATGGTTGATTATACAAAAGATTTCTTTGGAAAAGAAACAAATTTAACTGTTTCAGGACAACTAGAAGCCGAAACATATGCAATGGCGCTAGGAAAAGTATATACTTTTGGTCCTACATTTAGAGCTGAAAACTCTAATACCACACGCCATTTAGCTGAATTTTGGATGATTGAACCCGAAGTTGCTTTTAATGATTTAGATGCTAACATGGATCTTTCCGAAGATTTTATAAAGAGTGTTTTACAACACGTTCTTGACAACTGTAAAGATGATCTAGAATTTTTAAACAATCGGTTAATTCAAGAAGATAAAGCAAAGCCACAAGCACAGCGCAACGAAATGACTTTACTAGAGAAGCTACAATTTGTTGTTGAAAATAACTTTAAAAGAGTTAGCTATACTGAAGCTATTGAAATACTGCGTAATTCTAAGCCAAATAAAAAGAAGAAATTCCAATTTCCAATTAATGAATGGGGAGCAGATTTACAATCAGAACATGAACGTTACTTGGTAGAAAAACACTTTAAATGCCCTGTAATTTTATTCGATTATCCTGCAAATATCAAAGCATTTTATATGCGTTTGAACGAAGATGGCAAAACTGTTCGTGCTATGGATGTACTATTTCCTGGTATTGGTGAAATGGTTGGAGGCTCTCAAAGAGAAGAACGCCTGGATGTTCTAAAAGAAAAGATGGCTGAACTAGATATTGATGAAAAGGAATTATGGTGGTACTTAGATACTCGTAAGTTTGGAACGGCTGTACACTCAGGGTTTGGATTAGGCTTTGAACGCTTAGTACAATTTACTACTGGAATGGGTAACATTAGAGATGTAATTCCATTTCCAAGAACCCCTCAAAATGCAGAGTTTTAATTTTTTTATAATATATAATAAAAACGCCATTCAGTACTGAATGGCGTTTTTATTATAACTCGATTTCATATATTTGTATTTATGTTAAAACAGAGTTTACAGTATAAATTACTTCAAAAATTATCTCCTCAACAAATTCAATTAATGAAATTGATTCAATTGCCTACGCAAGCTTTTGAGGAACGTTTAAAACAAGAAATTGAAGAAAATCCTGCCTTAGATACAGGAAAGGAAGATACTGATAATTTTGAAGATAGTTTAGCTGATGAATATGATGATACTGGAACTGAAAAAATTGACGCAGATGATATTAATATTGATGAGTATTTAAGTGACGATGAATATCCTAGCTATAAAACACAAGCTAATAACTATTCCGCAGATGATGATGACAAACAAATCCCTTATGCTGCTGGTACCACTTTTCACCAATCATTAAAAAGTCAACTAAACACTTTTAGAATAAATGAAGAAGAACGAACTATTGCTGAATTCCTAGTGGGAAGTATTGACGATAGTGGCTATATCCGTAGAAGCATCATTGACTTAGTGGATGACTTAGCTTTTACTCAAAATATCTTTACGACAGAAGAAAAAGTAGCACAAGTACTGTTAGAAGTTGTTCAAAAGTTAGATCCTATTGGGGTAGCTGCTCGCGATTTAAAAGAATGCCTAATTATCCAATTAAAAGCTAAAAAGCAAAAGAAAAGTATAGAGCTAGCAATTTTAATTCTAGTAAATGCTTTTGACCACTTTGTTAAAAAGCATTATAAAAAATTAATTGAAAAATTTAATATCTCAGAAGCTGAATTAAAAGAAGTCATTACTGAAATCGGAAAATTAAACCCCAAACCGGGTAGTTCTTATGCTGGTAGTAATAAAATTGCAGAGCAAATAGTACCTGACTTTACAATAAAAATTTTAGACGGTAAATTAGATTTGACACTCAATTCTCGCAATGCTCCTGAATTGCATATTTCAAGAGAGTATAACAATATGTTAAAAGGCTATCAGAATTCAAAGGAAAAAAGCAAATCTCAAAAAGATGCAGTTCTTTTTATAAAACAAAAATTAGATGCAGCCAAATGGTTTATTGATGCAATCAAACAACGCCAACAAACCTTACTTATAACAATGAATGCTATTATGCATTATCAGTATGATTATTTTCTTACTGGAGATGAGCGCAAACTAAAACCGATGATCCTAAAAGATATTGCAGATCAAATTAACATGGATGTATCTACTGTTTCTAGAGTTGCTAATAGCAAGTACGCTTCTACTCCTTATGGTACTAAGCTTATTAAGGAGTTCTTTTCTGAATCAATGAAAAATGATCAAGGAGAGGATGTTTCTACTCGCGAAATTAAGAAAATACTGGAAACCGTTATTTCTGAAGAAAGCAAAAAGAAACCTCTAACGGATGAAAAACTATCGGCTATCTTAAAAGAGAAAGGATACCCTATTGCAAGGCGTACCGTAGCAAAGTATCGCGAACAGTTAGAGATTCCTGTTGCTAGACTTCGTAAAGAAATTTAATGAAGTGGCATCAGTTTATATCAGCCCTACTACATCCTATAGTAATGCCTACTATAGGTATGCTACTTTACTTTGTACTTTCTCCTTTAAATATTAGCTATACACAACGATACACACTCCTTTGCATTGTTTTTATAGCTACCTATCTTATTCCTGCTTTGATGCTTTTATTGCTCAAAACAATAGGACACATTAAAAGCTATCAAGTAATCTCAATTGAAGAACGAAAAGTTCCTTTATTCCTTATGATGCTTCTATTTTTCTTACTAGGTAGAGCTTTTTATAATATTTATATCATTAGAGATATCAGTTATTTATTCTATGGAACAACTTTAGCACTAAGCGTTGTATATATATTCTTTTTTGCCAAAATAAAAATAAGCTTACATTTGCTTTCAATGGGGATTTCAATAGGCTACTTTTTAATTTTAAGCTTTCTTTACCATATTTATATGCTGCCTTTTGTGCTCATTTTCACACTTCTTTCAGGACTTTTAGCGAGTTCACGACTATACTTAAAAGCTCATACTTCCAAAGAAGTCTATTTAGGTTTTTTAATAGGTATCATTAGCGAATTAATTATTTTCTCTATCTTATAAAATATAAAATATCAATCCAAACTTCATAACTCGCGTATTGATATTTTTAGCTCCTACAATTGCTCTTTTAAACATTGGTGTAATTCCATAGTACATATAAAAATTAAACGCGCCATAACCTGTAGATAGGCTAAGCCCTATTTGCCATTTATTATATCTAGAAACATCTTTAAACGTTAGTATTTCTCCAGCTTCTTTATACCCAAAAGAGTTGCTAAAATTATAACTTATTTTGGCACCTCCGTAAACCCTCCAGAATCTATAATCTTTTACTGTTGATGTTCTAAAGCGAAACTCTAAAGGGAATTCTATATTATGTAACTTTAATTCATTAGAGAGCCGAATATTGTCAATATCAAAAATAATCTTATCATTAATTATCAAAATTTTATATCCATGATTAAAAGAATCAAAACTATATCCTAATCCAACTCCTATTGCAAACCTTCCTTTCCTATTAAAAGGAATATCTTTTATATATCCTCCAGAAAACCCATAAGAAAATCCACTATCAGAAACTCCTAATGGCTGACGATCTAGAATATTATATGTTACACCAAGATACAGTTGATCTTCCCAATATCTATCAACTAACTGTAGTTGTTTTTCTTGACTAATACACTTAAACACCACACTCATAAAAAGAAATAAAATAATCTGTTTCATTATAAAACTTTTATTAGATTATGATAAAGATAAATCTTTTGCATAAAAAAAGAGCAATCTTTTTAAAACTGCTCTTTTTTATAAAATCTTTTACAAATTATTTTTTGATCACATCTCCTTTGTGAGTTGACAAGCTTAACTTAAGAGCATTTACATCTCTTAATTTTAAACGAATATCAGTTAAAGTACCTACGTTTGATTCTTTATCTGCTTTTATTGATGTAGTCATAAAAGGAATTTCTGCGTCTGACTTGTCTTCTCTCTCTCTAATAATAAAAGAAGTTACGTCATCTGGAGTTCCTATTTTATCATTCAATTGAATTCTATTGTACCCTTTCCCGTACTTAGGATCTTTGGCTTTACCTACATAAATAGTACTAACTAAGCTTTTGTGCTCTAGTTTTTTTACTTCGCTAGCGCTCGGTAAACGTGGACTATCTATTTTTAAATCAGTTTCTCTCATGGTAGTAGTTACCATAAAAAAGAATAATAACATAAAAACAATATCTGGTAAAGATGCTGTTGACACTGGTGGCAACCCTTTTTTCTTCTTTTTAAATTTAGACATATTGACTGTTTTTATTATTAATTAGAACCTGTTGGATCTGCATCAGAAATAACTTGAGGATAACTATTTTTTATATCCTGAACCTTTTTTCTAAGGCTCTCGTCTTTTCTGTTACTATCTTTAAAAGCTTCTTCCAACTCTGTGTAACTCATATTATAACGCTCTTTACTTAGTCTATTACGCAACTCTGTATAAGCGCTTAACAATTCACTTTGTATTGCTACATATGTACCATATTCAGTAGCTCTATCGCTCTCTACTGAAATAATTGCCTTATTTGGATGATCTGAAGATTCTGGATCTCTAGCTCCTTTACAATAAGTACATGGTCCTGTTTCTACTCCATTTTCAACTTTACCGTTTCCTCCTCCATTGTCTAAAAACTTGATAGCAGCTGCTTTTAAATCTTTCAGCTCCATAAGTTCATCTTCAACTAATAGTTGGTTGTTACGGTTAATACTTACTTGAAAAATATTCTTTTCTTTTACGATTGGAGGAACAAAATCCTTTGGTGGTTTTTCAGCTAACTTCTTTGAGATACCTGAATCTACATCCATTGTAGTTGTTACTAAGAAAAATATAAGTAGCAAGAAAGCAATATCTGCCATCGAACCTGCATTAATTTCTGGGTTTTCTCTTCTTGCCATAATACTCTATGATTTAACTAATCCTTTTAATAAATCTAATACAAAAAACACTAGCCCCACAAAACCTAAAAGCAAGCTATATGTAATTCCAGTACCTACCCATTTAGAAGTAGCTCCAGCCTGTCCTTCCTTTAACACAACTCCTTGTGCGTCATAAACAGCAGCATCAGAAGCTGTAAAATAAGAAACTGCTAACACAACTGCCAAAATAGCCAACCCTACAAAGGTCTTTTTTAGAGCTGCTGGGTTCTTTAATAAGCTAATTAAAGATAGTAGTACTGTTACAGCAACTACTACAATTAATAAATAAAAAGCTATACTCACCATAAATGATGCCGCACTCGCCATCTCAGGAGTTCCTTCTCCTGCTCTTGCGACCATTATAAAACCTACGATACCTAGGATTGATATAATGGCAACAAGTCCTTTTAATATTTTACTGTCCATAGGATTTCTTATTTTTTATACTTAGCTAATAAATCTACTAAAGAAATAGAAGCGTCTTCCATGTTATTTACAATACTATCTACTTTAGAGATAATGTAATTGTAAAAAATTTGTAAGATAATTGCTACTACTAAACCAAATACAGTCGTTAAAAGTGCTACTTTAATACCACCTGCAACTACCGCTGGAGAAATATCATTTGCTACTGCAATTGCATCAAATGCTCCAATCATACCAATTACCGTTCCCATAAATCCTAACATCGGTGCTAAAGCAATAAATAAAGAAATCCAAGAAATATTTTTTTCTAATAATCCCATTTGTACACCTCCATAACCTACAACTGCTTTTTCAACAGCGTCGATTCCTTCATCAGATCTTTCTAAACCTTGATAAAAAATAGATGCTACAGGTCCTTTTGTATTTCTACAAACCTCTTTTGCTGCTTCTACCCCTCCAGAACTTAATGCATCATCTACACTTGCAACTAATTTCTTTGTATTAGTAGTTGCCATATTCAAATAAATAATTCTTTCAATTGCAATAGCTAAACCTAAAATTAAAGCTACTAATACAATCCCCATGAATACTGGGCCCCCTTCGATAAAACGTTGTTTTAATTCTTGGTGAAAAGTTTTTTCTGCCTCTTGTGCAAAAGTCGATTGGATTGCTCCAAAAAACATAAATCCTGCAATAGTTAGAATATTCACTGCTTTTTTCATTTTGATATAATTAATTTAAATAGTTAACGGGTTAAAAATACATATTTTACTATAAAAAACACAAAAAAACATCATTGACCTTATCCTTTCTGTAAGCTATTTAATGCTTTTTTTGAGTTTTCAGAGTGCCAAATAACAAAAAATTGTTGGTTCATTAAAAAAAAAGGGGAGGTATTTATGTTAAAAATACACATTTCTTGTATTTTTCCTATAAATTCAGTGAATTATTTTCACTCTTTTCATATTTTATCACTTATTTCTCCTCTCAAAGAAGTTTCAAAAACCATTTTAAACGCTTTTTTATTTAATTTTTCTCCTAAAAGATACATCATTTTTGCAATTGCCGCTTCAGTTGTAATATCTTTTCCATCTACAATACCTATATTTTGCAATGCAATGCTAGTTTCGTAATGCCCTAAAATTACACTGCCTCCTGCACATTGAGTTACATTCACAATGTTTATCCCTTTTGAGATAGCTTCCTTTAACAATTCTAAAAACCATTCGTATGTAGGTGCATTTCCAGCCCCGTATGTTTCTAGTACCATCCCCTTTAAATTAGGAATATTAATAACACTTTCTACAATTGCCTTGGTAATACCTGGAAATAATTTTAGTATCACAATATTAGCTTCAAGTTCTTTTCTTACTATTAATTTCATAGCACGATCAGATGTTCTGTACAACAAATGATTATTAAAACTCAAATGCACCCCACTTTCTGCTAGAGGTGCATAATTCATTGAAGTAAAAGCTTCAAACTGCTCTGCATTTATTTTTGTTGTTCTATTCGCTCTGTACAATTTATATTCAAAATACAAACATACTTCTGATATCACAGGTCTTCCTCCTTTTCTTGAAGAAGCTATTTCAATAGAGGTTATTAAATTTTCTTTGGCATCTGTTCTTAAATCTCCTATAGGTAATTGAGATCCTGTAAAAATTACAGGTTTTTGCAAATTCTCAAACATAAAACTAATCACTGATGACGTGTAAGACATCGTATCTGAACCTGTTAAAACTACAAAACCATCAAAATTATCATAATTAGCCTCTATCGTTTCCGCTATTTGCACATAATAATAGGTGTTCATATTAGAAGAGTCTATTGGCTCTTTAAAAGATATCGTTTTTATATCACAGTTCAATTGTTGTAACTCTGGTATTTTTTCTAAAATCTGGCTAAAATCAAAAGCTTTTAATGCGTTTGTCTCATAGTCTTTTATCATACCTATAGTTCCTCCTGTATATAAAAGTAAGATTTTGGGTTTTATTGTCATTGTGTCATTTTTTTTATCAAATACCAAAATGGAATAATTTATGTTGTATGTTTACCAAACAAAAATGATATAAAATTTTTAAATAAAATATAATTATGATAGGTTTTTATGCTATAATAGGTATTATTTCTGTGGTTAGTTGGGCTGTAAGTAATACTCTAAAAAGAAAATTTAAAAAATACTCACAAGTTCACTTACGAAATGGTATGAGCGGTGCTGAAATTGCGGAAAAAATGCTAGCTGACCATGGAATTTCAGATGTTCAGGTAATTTCTACCCCTGGAATGCTTACCGATCATTACAATCCGCAAAATAAAACAGTAAATTTAAGCGAAGGAGTTTATCATCAAAGAAATGCTGCCGCTGCTGCCGTTGCAGCTCATGAAGTTGGACATGCTGTACAGCACGCACAAGCCTATGAATGGTTGCAAATGCGATCTAAACTAGTACCAATAGTAAGCATTACCTCTAACTTTTCTCAATGGATGATTATTGGAGGAATTGCTATTGGAATTGGTTCTGGCAACTCTCAAATTGGATTCATGATTGCCATTGCTGGTTTATTATTTATGGGAATGGGTACCTTATTTAGTTTTATTACTCTACCTGTGGAATACGATGCTAGTAATCGTGCTTTGGCTTGGTTAGAAAAGAAACATATTGTTACTCGTGAGGAACTAGCAGGTTCTAAAGATGCTTTAAAATGGGCTGCAAGAACTTATTTAGTTGCTGCCTTAGGTTCTTTGGCAATGCTTCTATATTGGGCAATGCGTATTTTAGCCAGTAGAGACTAATTACTTATATAAGATCAATATGAATAAAAAAAGCTTTAGGAAAAACCTAAAGCTTTTTTTATTATATAACCTACGCTTATTAATCATTCAATTTTAAGACAGCCATAAATGCCTCCTGAGGTATTTCAACATTACCTACTTGGCGCATACGTTTCTTACCTTTCTTTTGCTTTTCTAATAATTTACGTTTACGAGAAATATCTCCACCATAACATTTTGCAGTTACATCTTTACGCAATGCTTTTGTAGTTTCTCTTGCTATAATTTTTGCTCCAATAGCCGCTTGAATTGGAATATCAAATTGCTGACGTGGAATTAGTTCTTTTAGTTTTTCTGTTATTTTCTTACCTATCGTATAAGCATTATCTGCATGTAATAATGCTGAAAGTGCATCCACCGGTTGTCCATTTAATAAAATATCTACACGAACTAATTTCGATTTACGCATTCCTATAGGAGAATAATCAAAAGAAGCATACCCTTTAGATACTGTTTTTAAACGATCATAAAAGTCAAATACAATTTCTGCCAAAGGCATATCAAAAGTTAGCTCAACTCTTTCTGTTGTCAAATATGTTTGATTCGTTATGATGCCTCTTTTTTCAATACATAAGCTCATTACTTGCCCTACAAAATCAGACTTTGTAATGATTGAAGCTTTGATAAAAGGTTCTTCTACTCTATCCAATCGCGAAGGATCTGGCAAATCAGAAGGATTATTCAGCATGATGATCTCATCAGGGTTCTTTTTTGTATATGCATGATAACTTACGTTAGGCACCGTTGTTATCACCGTCATATTAAACTCACGTTCTAAGCGTTCTTGGATAATTTCCATATGTAACATCCCTAAGAAACCACATCGAAAACCAAATCCTAAAGCCGCTGAACTTTCTGGTTGAAATACCAAAGAAGCATCATTCAATTGTAATTTTTCCATAGAATAACGAAGCTCCTCATAATCTTCTGTATCTACTGGATAAATCCCAGCAAAAACCATTGGTTTTACATCTTCAAAACCATCTATTACTTCTGTTGTTGGATTTGCTGCATCTGTAATTGTATCTCCTACTTTTACTTCCTTTGCTGTTTTAATCCCTGTAATCAAATATCCTACATCTCCCGTTTTTACAGATTTTTTAACAACTTGCTCTAATTTCAATGTTCCTACCTCATCCGCAAAATACTCATTATCAGTTGCCATAAATTTGATACGCTGCCCCTTCTTAATTTCTCCATTGATGACACGAAAATACGTTTCAATTCCTCTATACGAATTATACACAGAATCAAAAATAAGCGCTTGTAACGGCGCTTCGGGATCTCCTTTTGGAGCAGGAATCCTGTCAATGATAGCGGCTAAAATATTAGCTACCCCAAAACCTGTTTTTCCACTTGCGTGAATTACCTCTTCTGGATCACAACCTAACAAATCTACAATATCATCCGTCACTTCCTCTGGATTAGCAGAAGGTAAATCAACCTTATTCAAAACAGGTATAATTTCTAAATCATTATCTAAAGCTAAATATAAATTAGATATTGTTTGCGCTTGTATGCTCTGCGCTGCATCTACAATCAACAAAGCTCCCTCACAAGCTGCAATGGAACGAGAAACTTCATAAGAAAAATCTACATGTCCAGGAGTATCAATTAAATTCAAGATATATTCTTCTCCTTTATATTTATACTCCATCTGGATAGCATGCGATTTTATGGTGATACCACGTTCACGCTCCAAATCCATATTATCTAATAGTTGATTTTGTTTTTCACGCTCCGAAACCGCTCCGGTATAATCCAGTAACCTATCAGCAAGCGTACTTTTTCCATGATCTATATGTGCAATAATGCAAAAGTTTCTTATGTTCTTCATCTACTTTTCTAACTTCTTATATCCGACAAAGATACGCTATTGCATTGCTCTGTACAATTAAAAGTTTTATTCAGTAAAAAATAAAAAGTACCTTTGCACTGAATTCATATTTATGGTAAGAATAGGCAATATAGAACTTCCTGATTTTCCGCTATTATTAGCGCCAATGGAAGATGTAAGTGATCCTCCTTTTAGAGCTTTATGTAAAGAGCAAGGAGCAGATGTGGTATATACTGAATTTATTTCTAGTGAAGGATTGATTCGTGACGCGGCAAAAAGCGTTATGAAATTAGATATCTACGAAAAGGAACGACCTGTAGGTATTCAAATTTTTGGAGCTAATTTGGATTCCATGTTACGCTCCGTCGAAATTGTTGAAAAAACAAAGCCAGATATTATAGATATCAATTTTGGTTGCCCCGTTAAAAAAGTTGTTTCTAAAGGTGCTGGAGCTGGTATTTTAAAAGATATCGACTTAATGGTTGCGCTTACAGAAGCAATGGTGAAACATACAAATTTGCCAATTACTGTAAAAACGCGCTTAGGATGGGATCATGATTCTATCAAAATTGTAGAAGTTGCTGAACGACTACAAGACGTTGGATGTAAAGCAATTGCTATTCATGGAAGAACTCGTGCTCAAATGTACAAGGGAGAAGCTGACTGGACAAAGATTGCAGAAGTAAAAAACAACCAAAGAATGCATATTCCTGTGTTTGGTAACGGCGATGTAAACTCTCCTGAGAGAGCTATGGAAATGCGTGATAAATATGATTTAGATGGTTGTATGATTGGACGCGCCTCTATTGGCTATCCTTGGTTTTTTAATGAAGTAAAACACTATTTCAAAACCGGAAAACACTTAGCCAAACCCACCATTGCAGAACGCGTAGAAATGGCGCGTCGTCATTTAAAAATGGCGATAGATTGGAAGGGAGAAACTCTAGGTGTTTTTGAAACGAGAAGGCATTATACGAATTACTTTAAAGGAATTCCTCATTTTAAAGAGTACCGCATGAAAATGGTTACTTCTGATGCTCCTAAAGATGTGTTTGATACTTTTAATGAAGTAGAATCTAAGTTTGGAAACACCAGTATTTCTGACATAAAACAATAATTGTAGTTTCTCTATAAAAAACAATGTTATTTATCAGCAAAAACTATAATCAATCTAGTTAAATTGATTATAGTTTTTGTTAATTTAGTACCGTTTAAAAGCGATATTAAATTTTAAAGATAAAATGAACGATAGCATAAAGAATTAATTCAGAAATTCTATACTTCTTTCTCAAATGGCAACATCAAAGACATGACAGATTGTTACCATAAAGATATAACCTTTCAAGACCCTGTTTTTGGAAAATTAAAAGGGCAAAGGGCTATTAAAATGTGGGAAATGCTACTCTCCCCAGAAAAAAAGATAGTACAAAAGTTACTTTTAGCGATATTAAAGTAGATAGTAAAAACGGAAAAGCAAACTGGGTAGCTGAATACCTGTACTCAGAAACTAATAGAAAAGTCGTTAATAAAGTTAGTGCTGCATTTACATTCAAGGAAGGAAAAATAGCAACTCATACAGACTCCTTTGATCTTTGGAAATGGACCAAGCAGGCCATGGGACCCGTTGGCTATTTGATTGGATGGACCCCTTTCATGAAAAATAAAATACAAAAAGCAGCTAATCACAACTTAGATACTTTTATTAAAAGTAACTAACTATAAATCTAGAAGAAGAGTTCCTGCTTCCTTCAAAAAGGGATATTGGAACTCTTAATTTATTGCTCTATAAAGCTTTTAGAAATTCTACTACTAGCAATTTTGGAGGCTATAAAACCTAATAAAGTAATGGTCCCCATTACGATAAACAAATTGGTCCATCGAAATTCAACAGGATATGGCAAGCTTCTTGTAATCATGAACCACCCGAATTCTTTCTGTAAAAAGACTAAAACAACACCAATAGCAATCCCTATAAACATCCCTACTACTGTAAGTAAAAACCCTTGCAAAACAAAGATCCTTTTAATATCATTTACAGTAGCACCAATGTTAAGCAATGTTTTTAGGTTCTGACGTTTATCTATAATCATCATTATGATTGCTCCCACAACATTGAATAATGCTATGATAACGATCAATGTAAATATCAAATAAGACACAAAGTTTTCCGTATTAATAACTTTATAAAACAATGCATTTAATTCTGCTTTTGTTTGCACCCTAAAATTTCCTCCTAGTTTTTTTTGCAATTTATTTTTTACTTCTTTTGCAACTAAACTATTCTTTAATTTAATTTCTATTGCTGTTAATTGATTTTCTTTATACCTCAATAAATCTTGAGCCAAAAGTATATCTACAAATACAAATTTATTCTCAAATTCCTCATTCCCAGAATACAATCCTATAATTTGAGCCTTCACTTTATTAAATGCTGCTGCTGGATTCATGATATATCCTTTTCCTGGTTTAGGGACGTATATTTCTAAAGGCTCACTGTAATTTAAAATCCCTAACGAAAGTTTATTTGAGATTCCATTTCCTAATACCGCCATATTTTTAAACTCAGGATCCAACCATTGTCCTAAAAATAAGGCTGAATCAATTTGAGTAATTTTATTATACCCCGTATCAACTCCCTTTATCTGAGCAATATGTTCTTTGTCTTTATACTTTAAAAAAACGCGCTCTTCTACCACACGTGAAAATAGCTTCACCTCCGAAGCTCCTTCTAAAACCTTCTGTATTTCATCTGTAAAAAAAAATGATTTCCCTTTAGCTGCTGATATTTTTATATCAGGATCTGAAGTAGCCAATAATGAATCACTAAACGTTCTTAATCCAGAGAAGCCCGACAAGATAATAAACAATGCCAACGAACCAACAATTACACCGAAAGATGCAATCAATGTAATTATATTAATAGCGTTATTACTTGCTTTGGTAAACAGATATCGCTTTGCTATATAGTATGGGAATCGGAGCAATTTAAGCACTAACGTTTTTTACGACGCGGTAAAACATCTGGATTCTTAATAGGATCAATATTATCCCCTTTTAAAGACTTATCTATTCCTTCGATATAATCTAGAGAATCATCTCCAAAAAACAATAGTTCAGGCATACGTCTTAACTGATGACGTGTACGTTTTGCCATTTCATACCTAATTAATGGCGTATTGGAAGTAACTCCTTTAATAATTTCGTCTCTTCTTTCTGAAGGAAAAACGCTCAAATGAACCTTTGCAATCCCTAAATCTGAAGTCACGGAAACCCTCGAAACTGAAATAATCACTCCTTTCATTCCATCTTGCGCTGCTTTTTGCAGCACATCTACCAAATCTTTTTGCAGCACTCCTGCAATCTTTCGTTGTCTATTTGTTTCTTCCATGTTGCAAATTTACTGATTATTTTATTGCAGAAAGCAACAATAATCAATCCAAACTAATAAAATCTATAAAATTCCTCTTTTTCTTGCCCCATCCAACTTTCGTCAATTTGGTCTTACCTATTCATACATTTTTTCTTTAACTTAAACGCTTTCAAGTTCAAAAAGCTTTTTTACTTTTATCACATGAAAAAAATAGAACACATTGGAATAGCCGTCAAAAGTATCACAAGTTCAAACCAGCTCTTTGCTTCACTTTTTGGAAAAGCACATTATAAGATCGAGGAGGTTCTTAGTGAAGGCGTAAAAACTTCTTTTTTTGAGGTAGGCCCAAATAAAATAGAGCTATTAGAAGCTACCAACCCAGAAAGTCCTATTGCTAAATTTATTGAAAAGAAAGGAGAAGGTATTCACCATATCGCTTTTGCTGTAGATGATATTCAAGCAGAAATAAAGCGCTTACAAGGAGAAGGTTTCACTATATTAAATAAAAAACCTAAAAAAGGAGCAGACAACAAGCTTGTTTCTTTTTTACATCCAAAAACAACCAACGGGGTTTTAGTTGAATTATGTCAAGATATTAAATAAGTATTTTTTAAAAAAACAAGCTATATATTCGTACCTTTCGGACCTGAAAATCATAGAATAATAATGAGTACCTCTTTCGATTCTTTTCAAAAACGACGTTTACAATCTTCTTATATATCTGTAACAATAAGTATTGCCCTAGTTTTATTTATGATTGGTGTTTTGGGGTTAATTCTATTAAAATCAACGAAGGTAGCAAATCACTTCAAAGAGAAAGTTGCTATTTCTATCTTTTTAAAGGATCATGTGGATAGTAAGCAAGCCGAAGCACTAAAAAGTTCACTCTTAAAAGAAGCGTTTGCTAAAAAAGTGTACTACATCACTAAAGAAGAGGCTGCAAATTCTTATAAGAAAGATTTAGGGGAAGATTTTTTAAAGTTCTTAGGAGATAATCCCTTAAAAAATGGAATTGACATTTATTTAAAGGCTGCTTATGTAACTCCTGAAAAGATGGCTAACATTGAAAAAGAACTGGCTAAAAATAATTTTGTTTATGAAATTAATTACGACAAACCTTTAGTACAATTATTAACAAAAAACATCCAAAAAATCAGCTTCTGGCTATTAGTTTTGAGTGGCTTCTTTGGTATTGTTGCAATCATTCTTATCAATAGCTCTATTCGTTTATCTATTTATGCTAAACGTTTTAATATAAAAACTATGCAAATGGTAGGAGCTACTAAAAGTTTTATTCGTAAACCTTTTATTTGGCAAAGCATCAAACTGGGGTTTTTAGGAGCTACCCTAGCCCTTATTGGATTAGGATTTTTAATTTACTATGTAGATCAATACATACCAACATTAGAACTTTTAAGCGATTATATTTCTATAAGCTATGTTGCTGGAGGGATTTTAATAGCTGCCTTTATCATAACTAGCTTAAGTACATTTTTTGCTACACAACGTTTTTTAAATTTACAAACAAACGATCTTTATTACTAAGATGAAAGAAAATAAACACTCACAAAAATCTCAATTTTTATTTGGGAAAAGAAATTATATGTTCATGCTAATTGGTATTGCCATCATTGCTCTAGGTTTTATACTCATGGCAGGAGGAGGAAGCGAAAATCCAGCCGTTTTTAATCCCGAAATTTATAATTGGCGAAGAATTCGATTAGCTCCCACACTTGTAATTATTGGTTTCGGTATTGAAATTTATGCTATTTTAGCCGATCCAAAAAAATAAGCATGCATTTAATTGAAGCTATTATCTTAGCCATTATTGAAGGAATTACTGAATACCTTCCTGTTTCTTCAACAGGACATATGATTATTGCTTCCTCTTTTATGAGGATTGCAACTGATGATTTTACAAAGCTTTTCACCATCGTTATTCAACTAGGAGCTATTTTAGCTGTTTTAGTTTTATACTGGAAACGATTTTTCCAAAGCCTTGATTTTTATCTTAAACTGCTCGTTGCTTTTATTCCTGCTGTTATTTTAGGATTGTTATTAAACGACATTATTGATGACCTCCTAGAGAGCCCTATTACCGTTGCTATCTCATTAATTATAGGGGGTTTTATTCTTTTAAAGGTTGACGATTGGTTTAAAGCGAATGAAGTTTTTGATAAAAGAAACCCTACTGCACACACAGAAATAAGCTACCTTACTGCTCTAAAAATAGGTTTTTTTCAATGCCTAGCAATGATTCCTGGAACCTCTAGAAGTGGAGCTAGTATTGTAGGTGGTATGACTCAAAAAATAAATAGAAAAACAGCTGCTGAGTTTTCTTTTTTTCTAGCTGTTCCTACAATGCTAGGGGCGACTGCTAAAAAAACATACGATTACTATAAAGCGGGATTTATGATTTCTTCTGAGCAAATTAACTATCTAATTATTGGAAATATAGTAGCTTTTATTGTTGCTTTAATTGCTATTAAGTCTTTTATAGACTACTTAAGTAAAAAAGGATTCAAGCTTTTTGGATATTATCGAATTGTTCTTGGATTTACATTACTCATCATTCATTTTTTTATCTATAAACTATCTATTTAATGAAGACTGCTGAAGATTATAAGAACGGACAAGTTTTACTGATAGACAAACCTTTAGAATGGACTTCTTTTCAAGTTGTAAATAAATTGCGTTGGCATATTCGAAAGCATTTTAATATCAAAAAGATAAAAGTAGGTCATGCAGGTACTTTAGATCCCCTAGCAACTGGTTTATTAATTATTTGTACAGGTAAACAAACTAAGAACATTAATGAATACCAAGGCCAGGTAAAAGAATACACAGGAACTATTACCTTAGGGGCAACTACTCCAAGCTACGATTTGGAAACGGAGGTTAATGAAATTTTCCCTATTGATCATATTACTAGTAACCTAATTCATAATACTACAAATACTTTTATAGGAAAAACACATCAAAAACCACCTATTTTTTCAGCTATAAAAAAAGAAGGGAAGCGACTTTACGAGCTAGCTAGAAAAGGCGAAACAACCGAAATAAAATCTAGAGAAGTAGAAATTACTGAATTTGAAATCACAAAAATAGACTTTCCTAAAGTAGATTTTAGGGTTGTTTGTAGCAAAGGAACTTATATTCGCTCTTTAGCTTATGACTTCGGACTAGCTTTAAACTCAGGAGCACATTTATCTGCCTTAAGAAGAACTAAAATTGGTAATTTTTCTACTGAAAATGCAAAAAGCATTGACCAATTTATTGAAAGTTTATAAGATTATTAAATACAATTTTATAAAAACCTCTTATACCAACTATCTTTAATTGGAACTTCCCAATAGTTTTCTAATTCGTATTTTGTTTGAATTAAGTTATCAAAAACAATACTTTTACCTGTAATTGCTTTATTTTTAAGTAGCTTTTTAAAATCTTTCAGATCTTTATATTGGACGAACTCTCCTTGCTTAAAACATACATTCATCTTATCTAGTAATGCAACTTTAAAAACCTGCTCCAATTCTAAAATAAAAGTAACTTGTTTATCTATATCAGAGCTTAATAGCGATACTCCTTCTTCAACCAAAAAAACAATAAACCTATTGTAAAACAACTTATATGACACTTTAAAATTTTCATCATCGTGCTTCCAAGTACTCGCAAATCCCTTCAGTTTATCATCTAGCTCTTCCAGTTCTTGAGAATAAAATTTTCTATTAGATGGATAGACCCAAATTTTAGCATCTTCTGACAACTCATCATATTTTACAAACATATTTGCTTCTTTTTATGCTACAAAGATACCTTTTTACAAAAGCTTATCTACCAAAAAACAAATTGATTTTAAGAACAACTCACCGCCTTATGCTCTTTTTCCAATATAGAAATAATGTCTTTTTGAACATTAATCCCTTTATCCTTATTATACCAAACTTGCAAGTCTTTCTTAAACTCAGCATCCAAGCTTCCTTTTTCTTTTTTATAGTCTGCAACCATTTTTGTAGCTATACTCGGCCGTGGCCCCCAAGAATCAAGTACCTTTTTATCTTCATCTAAAATAATAAGTTTAGGAATTGCCCTACCTCCATTCGTTAAAAACTCATCCATTAAATCTAAGTTTTCATCACGCAGTACCAGTTTGAGATCTATCAGCGGGTGTTCAGCTGCAAGTTTATTGATAACAGGAAGATTTTGGGCTGCATCACCACACCATCCTTCTGTAATAACCAACCATGTTTGTGGCGATTTGATTTCCTTAAGAGATTCGATGCTCTCTTCTGAAAGCTTGGTCGTTTTATCCAAACGCTTCATTCTCCTATCATTAAGCAAACTATAATTTAATAATGCTTCTGACTGATGTACTCCAGTAGATTTGTTATCAGCTAATAGATTACTGACTAAACTTCTATATTCACCATACGAATACGCTTTTTGCAAGCTTTTTTTGATAAGTTCTTTCATTATATATATTATTATCGAGATATTTTTACACTGTGTTTATTGTATTAAACCATCCCTTTATTATAAATACATATAAATAGACGAAAGAATAAAATAATCTTACAATTCTGTTAAAGTGTTTTCTTTTTTAGCCCTTAAATTTGTAATGATATCCTTTGTCATTAAAGGCAAATCAAACTGATGGCTCCACCCCCAATCTTCTCTAGCACTAGAATCATCTATTACTTGTGGCCAGCTATCAGCAATAGCTTGCCTAAAATCTGGAGCATACGTTATATTAAAATTCGGAACATATGCTTGAATTTCTCTAGCAATTTCTTCAGGAGTAAAACTAATTGCAGATAAATTATAAGAAGTTCTTAATTTAATATCACTTTTATCTGCTTGCATAATTTTAATTGTTGCATTAATTGCATCATCCATATACATCATTGGCAAGCGTGTATCTTTTGACAAAAAACACTCATACGTCCCTTTTCTTAAAGCTTCGAAATAAATATCTACAGCATAATCTGTAGTGCCACCACCTGGTAAAGTTTTCCAACTTATAATCCCAGGGTAACGAATGCTCCTCACATCCACTCCATATTTCTCATGGTAATAGTTACACCAGTGTTCTCCTGCCACTTTACTTATCCCATAAACAGTAGATGGCTCCATGATAGTTTGCTGAGGCGTATTAATTTTTGGAGATGTAACTCCAAAAACAGCCATAGAACTAGGCCAATAGACCTTTTTAAGGTATTTTTCCTTTGCCAATTCTAGCACCCCTAATAAGGAAGTCATATTCAAATTCCATCCCTTCTGAGGATGTTTCTCTGCCGTAGCTGAAAGCATTGCTGCCATTAAATAAACTTCAGTTACCTTATACTTTTGGATAACCTCCAAAATACCTTTTTTATCTGTTGCATCAAGAATCTCAAAAATTCCTGACTCCATCATTTCAGGGCTTCCTTCTCGTATATCTGAGGCTATAACGTTTTTATCTCCATAGATCTCTCTCAGTTTCTGGGTTAACTCTATACCTATTTGCCCACAAGCTCCTAAAATTAATATGGTATCACTCATTCTCAAAAATTCAAAAATAAAAGAACACAAAGGTACTTATTTTTCATATTCATAAAACTCTTTTCTAAAAAATTAACAATTCGCAATTATGTATAATTACTCACTTATATTGATAACTTTATTCTTCTTCAAAATGTCTTAAAAGATAAAAAAAATGTAATTTAGCGTCCCACAAACTTCAAACTATGCAAAACAAGCACCTTTGTGTTCTCTTTCTTATAATCATAATCTACGCCTGTAAAAAAGAAAAAAAAAGTGAAATACAAGACCCTAAAAAGTCTGAAATGAGCATTGCCAAAACTCACGTTACAAAAACTTCTTTAAACTCAGAGGCGGTAAAAAAAACAAAGGATTGGAAGGAGTATAAGAACCTTAACGAATTTATAATTCGCTTTAAAAATACTTCTCCTAATGATGCCTTGAACAATGCTTTAGAATTAAAGGCCCTCGTAAAAAACCTTAAAGATAGCATACGCATCTCAGAGTTAAAAACCCCCGCTTTCAGAGCACGCCTCAACATTTTAGAAAATGAAACTTTACGCCTGGTGGACATGACATATATTACTGCAATAACAGCCGATCAAGTAAACCAACAAGTAGATAAAATCTTCTCTTTATACGGAAGTATTAACAGTAAAATAAACACCATTTATATAAAAAAACACTTTGATGACGACTTAGATTTAGTTATATTTAACAGCATGGATTCTGTTAGTAAAAAGCAAACAAATCTTAAGCATAAAAAGCCTAATAAACAATCTTAGTATAATGAATAAGTGCACTGTTCTTATAGGATTTGCTTTTTTAATCCTTACTTCCTGTAAGGTCTATAAAAAAACACTGACTAAAAAACATACTAAAAACACTGAAAAAGAGATAAATAACCTATTGAACAGCTGGCATAAAGCTGCTGAAGATGCTAACTACGCTGCTTATTTTAACAAAATGGATTCTACGGCCATTTTTATAGGTACTGATGCTTCTGAAAATTGGAAAAAAAAACAATTTGAAAAATTTAGTAAACCTTATTTTGAAAAAGGAAAAGCCTGGAATTTCACCCCTTTAGAAAGAAGTATCTACATTGATAAAACTAATTCTTTCGCTTGGTTTGATGAACTTTTAAATACTTGGATGGGAATTTGTAGAGGATCTGGGGTTTTAGAGAGAAACAATAATCACTGGAAAATTAAACATTATGTACTATCCGTAACAATACCCAATGACGATATCCAAAAAGTCATTCATGTGAAAAAAATAAATGACTCTTTATTTATCTCCAAAAACAATTATTAACTTTTCACCCCTTTAAATACAATGAAAAAAACACTTACTCTCTTCTTTTTGACTTTACCATTCTATATGTTTGGTCAACTGCAACAACAGGCTCCTTGGAACTTAAATTCCCCTAAAGCGAAAAGAAGCCACAAAAAAACTTTAAAGGAAATTTCAATAGCAGCCGAAGCTTATTTTAACACTATTGATCGAGATAAAAAAGGAAGCGGTTTAAAACCTTTTAAAAGATGGGAGCACCATTGGTCTCACTATTTAAAAGAAGACGGAACAGTTGCTCCTCCCCAAGACTTATGGGAGGCATGGAATCAAAAAAATGAAATGAACACTTCACAAGGAAAAAGAGACAATAGTAATTGGCTCCCATTAGGTCCATTTACAAACTCAAATACCTACAATGCTAATGATGCTAAGCAAACTGGGCAAGGTCGTGTTAATGCTATTGCCGTTGACCCTAGTAACTCAAATACCTACTACGTGGGTACTCCAGCTGGAGGAATATGGAAATCTACCGATGCTGGAATTAACTGGACTCCATTAACAGATTACCTTCCTCAAATAGGAGTTTCTGGAATTGCAATACATCCTACAAATTCTAACATTATTTATATTGCCACAGGTGATGATGATGCTGATAACTCTTACGCTGTAGGTGTATGGAAATCTATTGATGGAGGAACCACTTGGAATAAGACAGGAGACATTCCTGGAGACCCTAGCTCTATGAATGAAATTTATATTGATCCTAACGCTCCTGAAACTGTTTTAGTTGCTACAAATTCTGGAGTACAAAAAACAACAGATGGAGGAACCACTTGGGAAAGAAAACTAGATGAAAATATTATTGATTTGAAAATGAAACCAGGTGATGCTAGTACTTGGTATGCTGTTACCTCATCTAGCTTCTATAAATCAACAGATAATGGCGAAACATTTACTAGGAAAACAGTTTCTGGTCTTTTCAGTTCTAGTAGATTAACTATGGATGTAACCCCTGCTAATCCAGAATACGTATATATTGTAAGCGCTTCTAATAATAATAACGCTTTTAATGGTATTTATAAATCAACAGACAGTGGTGAATCTTTTAATAGAACCGCTGAAAGATCCGATATTTTTGGTAGCTCTCAAGCCTGGTATGATTTAGCTTTAACTGTTTCTTCAGATGACCCAGAAATTGTTTACGTTGGTGTTTTAGACCTTTGGAAATCTACTGATGGGGGTAATGATTTTACCAAAATTAATAGTTGGAGCAACCCTAATACAAGTACTTATACACATGCGGATATTCATTTTTTAAGATTTATGGATGGAAAATTTTTTGCTGGAACTGATGGAGGTATCTTTGTTTCTACTGATGAAGCTGTGAACTTTATAGATCTAACAAAAAACCTAGCTATTAGCCAATTTTATAGAATATCAGTGTCTTCTCTAAAATTGCATACAATAGCTGGTGGGCTACAAGACAATGGTGGATTTGGATTTTCAGATAACGAATGGAGAAATTACCACGGAGGTGATGGAATGGAAGGTGTTGTTGACCCTATAAACCCTAATATCTTTTATGGTTTTACTCAATATGGTGGTAGCCTTAACAAAACTAACGATGGAGGACAAACACAATCTCTTAACCTACGCTCCCCAAGTGGAGAAAGAGGGAATTGGGTTACCCCATTAACTATTAATAAAGACGGGGAGCTATATGCTGGATACAGTGAATTATATAAATTAGATAACAATCGTTGGACAAGAATATCCACTTCTCCTTTCGGAGATACTTTTGGAGGAAACCTCGACAAAGTTGAAATAGCTCCTAACAACACCAATAATATCATTACTTCCAATGACAATGTTTTATACAGGAGTACCAATAAAGGTGTTAATTTTTCTGAAATATCCTTCAACCATGGGCCTATTCAAGCCATCGCTATCAGTAGTCTTGACTCCGATATTGTATGGATTGTGACAAGAAATAATGTTTATAAATCAACTAATTTCTTTACAGAAAATACACCCACATTTACTGAAATTTCTTACAACCTGCCTCCTTTAGAGATAAAAATGTCTATAAAACACCATGAAAGAAGTAGCAATAATACTGTTTATTTAGGAACTTCTCTCGGCGTATATTACATTAGTGAAAATAGTACGGAATGGACTGTTTTTGATAACGGGCTTCCTAACCTTCAAATTACAGATTTGGATATTAACGAAGAAGATGCTAAACTATATGCTGCTACCTATGGTAGAGGTATTTTTGTTTCTGACATCCCTAAGGTACTTCCTGAAAATGATGTTCGCCTTTTATCTTTAAACAATCTTAATAATAGTTTAAATTGTAATGACACTGTAACTCCTGAAGTAACTGTGAGCAACCAAGGAACGCAAGACATCGCATCAATCACTTTTAATTATAATTTTGATGGAGGAGCTATGCAAAATTACACATGGTCTGGAAAATTAAGCTCCAATCAAAGCACTACTATTCCCTTACCAAGCTCAACGATTTCAATAGGAGACCATACAATAAATATTGAAGCAACAATTGACAATGACGCATATGCTTCAAATAACCTTGCTAAATCTAGTTTTATCATCAATCAATTTAACAACACTCCAACCGCAATCAATACTTTTGAAAACCCAGAAGATGAATTGTTAATCACCACAAACAATGCTACTATGTGGGAATTAGGAGTTCCGAACAAATCGATTCTTAAAGCTAACTCGGGAAAAGTTTATGTAACCAAACTTTCAGGAAACCACCCTGATCAAACCGTTGGTCATTTATATACCAAATGCTACGATTTAACTACCATTGCTGACCCTGTATTAAGATTCAAAATGGCATTTGACATTGAAAATGATTGGGATCATATGTATGTAGAATACTCTACAAATCAAGGACAAACTTGGGACATACTAGGGACTTCCGAAGATGATAATTGGTACAATAGTTCCGCTACTGTAAACGGGCTTCCTGGTAAACAATGGACAGGAGAAGGTGCTACTATTAACCCTATTGATAACCTACCTAACTCTGATGTAAAAGATTATAGTTACGACTTAGCTCCTTTCTCTCAAGAACAAAGTATTGTATTTAGGTTTAAATTTGTTGCTGACCAAGCTGAAAATAGAGAAGGTGTTCTTATAGATGATTTAGTTATTACAGGAACTTTGGCTGTTAATCAATTTGATGCTCTTTCAGAATCTATATTTATATACCCAAACCCTTCTGAAAACATTTTCAACATAGGTAACAAAACCTCTGACAAACTAAATATAAAAGTTTTCGATATGACAGGGAAACAGGTCTTCACCAAAGACAATATTAAAATGGATACTTACCGATTAAATTTGGACAACTATGCAAAAGGGATTTATTTCTTATACTTAAACATGAATGGGAAATCAAATACAAAAAAATTAATTTTAAAATAGCTCATCGCCAAGATCATTTAAAGTTGGCGTAAAAAAATAGCCTTTTCTGAAATTCAGAAAAGGCTATTTTTCTTTTAAGAAATCATTTATTGCCATAAACAACAGTTCATATTCATAACCTCTATATACCATATAATCCATAATTTTTTTCTTTCTTTTATATAGGTTTGTCTCCGAAATACTGTTATTTCTTTTCGTTATTAACTCATATAGTGTTGCCATATAATCATTTTCATCTATTTCTTTTAAAGCTATCCTAATATTATACGAAGAAACATCTCTTAACTTTAGCTCTCTAGTGATTCGTTGCTTTCCCCATTTTTTTATTCTAAATTTTCCTCTCGCAAAGCTTTTTGCAAAACGTTCTTCATTCAAAAAGCCGTCTTGAATTAAATCTATCAATATGGATGCTCTTGCTTCTGGAATTAGATTATATTCAGCTATTTTTTTTTCCACCTCTTTATGACACCTATCTTGATATACACAAAAAGATTCCATTTTCCTTTTGATCTCATTTACCGAAAAAACTTGCTTACTCATGCTACAAAAATACAATTACTTTCGCTACATCATCCAATCAATATAGAATCAACCTAAGCATCTGAATAACATATTAAAAATCATAATTACCTATCTTTAACAACTATAAGCTATACCAAACTTACAGTAACTTCACTTAAGGAAAAATCACCAAATACCATTCAAAAAAGAGCCATAATCGAAAAAGGCTGAAAGCTTTACACTTCCAACCTTTTTCTTTGTTAACAAAAACCAAAATAGTTTCTTAAAAATATAGTATTACTTAAGCGATGTTGCTTTTTAACCACATTTTAAATCTCATTATCAGGTAAAATAAAATAGGTACTACCACTAATGTTAAGAACGTTGCTATAAACAGACCATAAATTACCGTCCATGCTAAAGGACCCCAGAAAACAACATTATCTCCTCCTATATAAATATTAGGGTCAAACTCACTAAATAACGTAAAGAAATTAATATTAAAACCTGTTGCTAATGGGATTAACCCTAAAATGGTAGTAATGGCTGTTAATAATACTGGACGCAAACGTGCTTTACCACCTCTAACAATTGCTTCATTCAAAGATTTTACATCAATAAAATCATTTTTCCCAAGATGAAGTACTACCTTTTTGCGATCAATCAACAACTGCGTATAATCTAATAATACTACTCCATTATTCACTACGATACCTGCTAAAGAAATGATTCCCATCATTGTCATCATAATTACAAATGGTTTCCCTGTAATTATTAAGCCACCAAATACCCCTATCAAACTCAAGAAAATAGCCAACATAATAATGGCGGGTTTTGATATTGAATTAAACTGAAATATCAATATAAAAAAGATTAGTCCCAGTCCTACAAAAAATGCTCCCATCAAAAACAACATTTGTTTAGACTGCTCTTCTATTTGCCCTGTATAATCAATTTTAACATTTGCTGGTTTTTCCGTAAATGTTTTCATTTCATTCCTAATCACATCAACGATCGCAGCCGCATCTGTATATCCTGGAGCTAGTGCCGAATACACAGTAACTACCCTCTTTGTTTGCTTATGCTTAACTGCACTATATCCAGAAGTATTTGTTTGCTTAGAAATAGCAGAAATAGGAATTTCTTTTACCATCCCAGAAGTCATATCTCTAAATGTAATCTTTTGATTAAAAACAGCACTTGTGTTATATCTGTTCTCCTTATTAAAGCGCACATAAATATCGTAATCTTCTCCATTTTTCTTATATACCCCAGATTTAGAACCAAATATAGCATTACGTAACTGCTGCCCTACCTGTGCTGAACTAACTCCCAGCTCACCTGCTTTTTTACGATCTACATTTACCAACATCGAAGGCTTTGATTTATTAACATCTATTTTTAATTCATCTACCCCAGGAATACTCTTCGAATTGATAAAATCACGCATTTTTTCAGCAGTATTAATCAGTTCTGTATAATCTTTCCCTTCTAGCTCTATATTAATAGGATATCCTGCTGGAGGACCTACAGCTTCTTTTTCTACAGAAATAGCCAACCCAGGATATATTCCTTTTAAAGATTCTGTTATTTTCTTCTGTAATAATTTGCTATCAGCACCTTTTCTAAATTTATATTCACGCATAGAAGCCGTAATTTTTCCTCTATGTGGCATCTCAGCCGTAGATCCTCCATCTGTTTGGGGGTTTCCAGAACCTGCCCCAACTTGAGAAACAGCACTTTCTACCAAGAAATTGTATCCATTATCTACATATTCAGGCGCATTTAATATAGCATATACACGCGCTTCCAAATCTTGCATTATTGCATTTGTTTTTTCGATATCAGTTCCTTGCGGATACTCTATATACACTATAATCTGGTTTGGTGTATTATCTGGAAAAAATTCAACCTTTGTTCTTTTTTTCTCAATAGATTTCCCAAAACCTCCGAAAGAAAACACAAGCATAACTACAGTTAATACTGTTATTACCAAAGGTCTCCATCCCTTTAGCGCTCCTCTTAGAGTTGCTTCATAAATCCTTTCCCAAAGAGGTAATACTTTATTTTGAAACCCATTTACTAAAGGTCTCAATCCTATACGATACCCCCATAACATAATAGCTGTAAACACCATAACACTTCCTAAAGCTCGGTATTCACCACCAAAAATTAAAATCAATAATCCGATTCCCCCTACTATCGAAGAAAGTATAATGATACGTTTCAAAGGCATATTTTTATCTTCTGTACTCATAAATTGAGATACCATTACAGAATTAAAGAAAATAGCTACGAATAATGAAGAACCTAAAACTACGGATAATGTTACTGGAAAATAAATCATAAATTGCCCCATAACACCAGGCCACATACCAAGGGGCACAAATGCCGCTACCGTAGTTAACGTAGAAATAATAATAGGAAAAGCGATCTCTCCAATTCCTTTCTTAGCTGCTTCAATCCTAGGCATTCCTTCATCCATCAGACGATATACATTTTCTACCACTACAATACCATTATCTACCAACATTCCTAACCCCATTATCAAACCAAATAGAATCATCGTGTTCATTGTATATCCTAACCAGTTTAAAATCATTAAAGACATAAACATTGACATTGGAATTGCAAACCCTACAAATAATGCATTTTTAAATCCTAAGAAAAACATCAATACCAACACAACCAGTATGACTCCAAAAATGATATTATTAACCAAATCATCTACCTGCCCTATTGTTTTAGAAGATTGATCATTTGCTATGGTTACCTTTAAATTGCTTGGAAATATATCTTCTCTAGTTCTTTTAACGATCTCCCTAATTTTTTCAGCAGCCTCAACCATATTTTTACCAGAACGTTTTTTTACATCTAGCATAACCACAGGCTCTCCAAATTCACGCGCATACGTAGTTTTGTCTTTATCTTTAAAAGTAACCTTGGCAATATCTTTTAAATAAATAGCATTCCCTTTTTCAGACTTCACTACAAAATCCTGTAGTTCTTGAGGAACTTTAATTTCTCCCAATATACGAATTGTACGTCTCTGCCCGCTAGCTATTAAATTTCCAGCAGACATGGTCAAATTCCCTCCATTAATAGCATTAAGTATATCTTGAAAGCTTACTTTAGCAGCCATCATTTTATAAATATCAACAGCTACCTCCACTTCTTTCTCTTCTGCTCCACGAATATCTACCTTCTTAATTTCTGATAAATTTTCTATTTCATCTTCCAAATACTCTCCAAACTCTTTTAATTTATCCACAGGATAATCCCCAGAGATGTTTATATTCAAGATAGGCATCTCCTCAGAAATACTCAATTCAAAAACATTAGGCTCTACTTTAGCCCCATTAAAAGTAGGCCAATCCTCTCCTGATGTTTTTTGATCTATCTCATCCTTTACCTTTTGCTTTGCTTGATCTACAGATATATTTTCATCAAACTCAACAATGACCATAGATACATCTTCTTGAGAAGTGGAGGTTATTTCGATAACATTACTTACCGTTTTCAATTTTTCTTCTAACGGATCTGTAATTAGCTTCTCTATATCTTCTGCTGTATTTCCAGGGTAAATAGAGCTGATATAAATTTTTGTTCCCTTTATCTCAGGGAAATTTTCTCTAGGCATGCTCAAAAAAGCAGAAATACCTAGAAAAAGGATCAACACCATCATCACGTAGATGGTTGTTTTATTATTTATAGCCCAAGATGATAATCCAAACTCCTTATCAACTTGTTTTTTTTGTTTCTCAGTCATTTCTATCGTTATAAGTTTCGTATTTTAACCTTTTTTTAAAACACCTTATTTAATAATTTAGTTCAGAACCTTTACCTCTTGTCCATTCTTTACGCTACGAGCCCCTTCTTTTACTATCATAGCTCCACTCTTTACTCCTTCTAAAACCTCAATAACATCGCCCTGTGTTTTTCCTGTTCTTATAATCACCTGCTTTGCTATTCCTATCTTATTTTTTAAATTTTCAACTATATAGATATATTGCTCTCCTTTTGCATTTTCAGAAATAATACTCTGAGGTATTAAAATAGCTTTAGGACTTGTATAATCATTAATTTTTAGCTTAGCTGTTAAATTAGGCTTAATACTTCTATCATTATTAGGCACTCCTATTTCTACCTTAAAAGTTCTATTTGCTGGATTTATAAAGTTTCCTGCTTGACGAATCTTAGAATCTATTTGTTTTCCTAAAACAGGAAATTCGATAGCAACTCTTTTTCCTTTTTTAATAGCTGTTATATAACTTTCAGGAACAGCTGTTTCAATGTACATATTTCTTAAATTGACAATTCTAAAGATTTCAGCACCTGGACCTGGGGCTACTACGGTTCCTTGCTCTTTGATTACATCATCAACAATACCACTAAAAGGTGCCCTAATTACTGTTTTTCCTAATTGTTGTTTTAACTGATTTACTGCATTTGTTTTTGCTTCATATGAGGTTTTTGCTTGTAAATACTGTATTTCTGATCCTATTTTTTGATCCCACAACCTCTTCTGTCTTTCGTACGTTGTTTTTGCTAAGGCAGCTTGCGTTTCCAACTGGGCCACTTGTTGACTTAACCCTCCATCATCTATTCTTGCTAAGATCTGACCTTTACTTACTCTCTGGCCTTCCTTTACATAAATACGAACTAACTGCCCTGGTATTTCAGGATATACTAATACATTTTGCTTTGTTTGTACATTTCCTTGTAATTCTAAATAATGGTTAAAAAGTTTTTCCTTTGCCTCAATAGTTGTTATTAAAGGAACCTTCTTATTAGTATCTAAAGCCGCTATTTTTTTATTCAGTAACTTTAAATCTGCTACCAAAGCCTGTTGCTCAGTATCCAACGCTGTTTTTTTAGCTATTATTTGTTTTACGTCATTGGTAGCAATAACTTCCTCTACTGATTGTTCTTTTTTATTTCCGCAAGAAGTTAAAAAAACTACTGTTAGTAATAATAAATATATTTTTCTCATTTCTAGTTAACTTTATTTTATTGTAATATTTAATGCATTTTCAAGTTTAGCTTTTTTAGCTACCACATTTAGCATTGATTGTACATATTTATTTTGTTGGCTATACAATTGATTTTGAGCTTGAGACAAGTCAAAACTTGTAGAAATCCCTTCAAAGAATTTTATTTGTTGCTTTTTTTCTATTCTTTCTGCCAATTCAAGATTTCTTTTAGCAGTTTCATAGTTTTCAATACTCAACTGGTATTCACTTTTAGCCGCTTCAGCTTGTAGGCTTAACTTCTGTTTTATCTCCTCCAATCGAATATCTGCTGATGCAAGTGCTATTTTTGCTTGAGCAGTTTTTGCACTTCTTCCTAAGCTACTAAAAAGCGGTATCTTCAAGCTAATTCCAAGTACTGAAGACTTAAACCAATCTTGACTTTCATCCAAAAAAGAAAAAGTATTGGAATTTGCTGCAGCTCCATAGTTTAAAAAAGCACCTAAACTAGGTAATGCCTTACTCTGCTGTAAGCGCATTAATAAATACTTACTTTTACGATCATTTTCTGCAATCCTAAAATCAATATGTTTTTCTAAGTTAAACGTCTTAGTTAACAACTCTAAATCAATATTTGTAAGCATCAAAGAATCTAAATTATCTGTTAATACTAACTTAGTATTTATTGAATTCCCTAAAGAAAGGTTCAACATTTGATATGCGATCCCTTTTAATCGAATTGCATTTCTTAAACTACTTTCAACATTCCCTAGCGTAATTTCTAGTTGCTCGACATCTTCTTCTTCATTCAATCCGTTTTCATTAATTTTCTTCGCATCATTAAAGTTTTTTTCTAAAACTTTTTTATTCCTCTCAAGAATTTCGATAGTTTTCTCTGTAATTAATACATTGCCATAAGCATTTATTATTGCTTCCTTTGTAGCCAATATCGTTTTCTCCTTGGCTTGCTTAGAAATTTTTAAATACGTTTTTGCAGATTGTAAGCCGATTAGATAAGTCCCATCAAACAACAACTGATTAAGAGTAACAGTAGCATTCATTGTTTGTTTAGTTCCAAAAGTTACCGGTACAAATGTGCCTTTTTCTTTATTGACTATCTCCCCAGGTAATAAAGATACAGGTTGCTTTAAATTATTAATATAATTTACCTCTCCATTTATTTGTGGTAATCCAGTAGCTATTGTTTCCCACCTTTTTTTGATTGCAGCTTTGACATCATTTTCAGCTACTTTAGTTGTATAACTATTTTTAATTGCATAATCAATTGCTTCTTGCATTGATAAACTCATTTCTTTATTTTGGGAACTCATTGTCCCAACAACAAAGAACATACATAAAACATATAGGCGCCCTTTCATTTATTTTAATTGGTTTTTAATTGGTTTTCTAATTCTTGTAGTCCTTTCAATGAACAAATCCCTCTAAGATGGTATTCTAGGAAATAATTCATCAATGTATTCATGGAATGATGCTTTAACGGAAACAATTCCGGGTTTTTTATTCCTACCATTCCATTAAAGTAAACTCTAGCAACGAAGTCAGTATCTATTGATTCTCTAAATAGCCCTTGTTCAATTCCTCTTGTTAAATTCGCTTTAATACAATTTTGCATAAACTCAAACTGTTTATGTTTGAATGTTTTATACAACTTAGGATAATATTTTTGTAGTTGATATTGAGGTGATGATTTTTCATCTTTTAAACTTGCCATTACAAACATTTTCACCTCGTATAATTCTTTAATAGGATTCTGCTGTTGCTCATGAATCAAATCAATCCCATTGCAAATAGCGGTAAATAAAGCAGAAGTCACAGCTTCCACTAAATCTGTCTTATTTTTAAAATGAGCGTAAATTGTTTTTTTAGAAATACCTATTTCACTTGCTATATCGTCCATTGTTACACTCTTAAAACCAAAATTTAAGAACATGTCTCCTGCCTTATCTAAAATTTTATCTCTCATAATTGGTCGCAAATCTACAAAAGGAAACTTTAAAAACCTTAAAAGTTTCCAAAGTTTTAATTTTTTTAACATTTATATAACTTTTAAAAAAATATATCAATATTTCCTTTTATAATTAATAGCATTTATATATTTGCTATCAAAATACAAGTGTTATCAAAAGATTGAAAGAGAGACATTTCAAAAGTTTGGATGCTTCTAAAACCTATATGCATTGGATATTTCTATTTATTATGAGCAGTTTTTAAATTATTTGAATGCTCAAAATTTAATACGTGAACCCAAAAATTTATATGAACCCATAGATTACATTTTAGAGTTAGGAGGAAAACGAATTAGACCACTATTAACCTTAATGGCTGCCGACATTTTTTCAAATGATTATAAAAAAGCCTTGCCTGCTGCTTTAGCGGTAGAGGTTTTCCATAACTTTACATTGGTTCATGATGACATCATGGATGACGCTCCACTAAGACGGGGAAAACAAACAGTACATGAAAAGTGGAATATCAATACTGGAATTCTTTCTGGTGACGCCATGCTTATTTTAGCATACCAATATTTTGAGAATTATGAACCTAGTATTTTTCAAAAACTAGCTCAATTATTTAGTAAAACAGCATTAGAGGTTTGTGACGGGCAACAATTGGATGTTGATTTTGAAACAAAATCTAGCGTAACTATTGATGATTATATCAGAATGATTACTCTAAAAACCTCAGTATTGGTTGGAGCTGCTCTAAAAATGGGAGCTATTGTAGCGAAGGCTGATGAAAAGGAAGCTGAATATTTATATAAATATGGATTAAATCTTGGGATCGCTTTTCAGTTACAGGATGATTATTTGGATACTTTTGGAAACCCTAAAACTTTCGGGAAACAAGTAGGAGGAGATATTATTGAAAATAAAAAAACATACCTTTATCTAAAAGCCTTAGAGGTTTCAAATGAAGAGGATGAGCGAGAATTACGTTTTTTTTATAAAGAAAAATTAAAAAATAACACTGATAAAATAGCCAAAGTTTCTCAAATATTTGAAAGAAATAACATTCCTAAATTTACGCATGAACTTATTGAATACTACACGAATAAAGCATTCGAAAGCCTTGACAAAATGGCAATTTCCAATGAATTCAAACAGCATTTAAAAGACTTTGGCAATAGTTTAATGAACAGAAAAGTTTAATTTTTTTGTTGGTTATCTAAAAAAAAGTATTATATTTGCAACCGATTTTAAACGGTCCCATAGCTCAGTTGGTTAGAGCACCTGACTCATAATCAGGGGGTCCATGGTTCGAGCCCATGTGGGACCACGTAACAAACTCGTAACATACTATAAACAGTACTGTTGCGAGTTTTTACTTTTTACAGGGTGCTTCAGAGGGTGCTTATATCTCAAAAACAGCAAATTAAGCTCAACTCACTATATATAAAGATACAAAATTCTCAGCTATTTTTATTCCATCTCAGAGACAAAAACAGAATTTTTTCTATAGAGACATGGGGGGGATACTTCAAAAAACTGGCTCTATATTAAAGCATATAGCCTTAGTCCCTATAGACAGAAACTCTCATTTATTTTTTTTCAATTAAAACCTCCAAAAAGAATCTATTATTTTTTTTTGCGCCACTTCTCCTCTCCTTTACAATTGGACAATCAATCTGTTTAATACAAATAAACTTGTAAAATATAAATAGCCATAAAACATAAAATTATAGGTAAAAACAAGCTCTTCTATTAATTTACCCGTTATTATACAATATCCTCATTCGATTATTAAGAAAGTAAAATTTTAGACTATAGACAAAAAGCGTATACGTATACGTTAAATTCATTTTATTAATTAAAAACTAGTTTTTTTTAGATGCTTCTAAACACTGTTTTTTCATATATTGGGGTGCATATAGACAGAATTAGTTTTATGACAAAGAATAAAGACAAAACCTTAACCTCCATTCAAATTGGAGAACACAAATATTTAAATTTATTAGATTTTTTTGAAAAATTCCAAGCTTTTAATTGGTTTTGCATTGATAATCATTATCATGATAAAACTAGTTACTTATTCGAAATTATCAGTAATAAAAATTTATATGAATTTATAAACTCCAATGAGTACAATCAAAATATCATTACAAAAAGTATTGTCCTATTCTTTAAAATTTTTTACAAAAACGAATATGACAACTTCGTTTCTGACTACATACTAAACTATAATGAACATTCTGATTTAATCAAAAAAAGTAAAATACATGAATTATTAATTAATTTAGAAAAGTTTATTTCCTACCAATGGCAAGACAAAGCTTCTCTATGCATGAAGGAAGGACACGAAGATGATAAAAACGTGGTTGTTAATTATCTAATATGGGGTCATTTAAAAAACATTTATGATATGATCTGGAAAAGCTATTCAGGATATATAGATCATAATAGAATTACATTTAATTACGAATGCTCCCATCAAGAAAAACCTAAAAAATCAAACATTCAACTTCACGAGGTGTCATTCTCTTCCAAAACCTCCAATTTTTCAAATGAAAACAGAGATGATATATTAGAATTCTTAATTGGAGACACTAAGACTATTAAAAAGTTTGAAGAATATGAAAAAAAGCTAATTACAAGAGGTTTTTTAAACAACTCAAGAAGCAGCTGGCTAAAATCATCTTCTGATCTTTTGAGATTTTACAATTACTGCCATAAGAAGCCTGTTTTTAAAAATTACTTAGAGAAAGAAACAACAGGAATTAAAAAATTAAGGACACTATACAACTTTCACGAAAAAACATCAAGAGACTCTTACAAAAAAAGACAAAGAGTAGAAACAAAAGAGCTAAAAGATCAATTCAATTTTTTAGATTAATCTAACTTCTTCATTAGATAAGCTTTCATTTAACCTTTTTTTAGCACTCATTAGTCCCTGCTAGTCCCTGCTAGTCCTTTTAACAGAAGTTTATGATTTTTATCAAGCCTAATAGTACCTTAACCTAATAAAATTTCGTGTAAAATATTCGCAGTCCCCTCTATTTTCACACGTCGTTTTAAGTATTTATCATTGTACTCAGAAAGCAATGAGATAGACTTATTGTTAGTAATTTAAAACAATAAAAATAGTGAAAGAACAGAGCACATTTATTCAATGTTTTCAACTATCATTAGATGATTTGGAAACAATCATTAAAGAAGCAGTATCAAAAGTATTGCAAGAAAAGAAAGAACTATTAATTAACAATCCAAAAAGAAATTCTTCTGATTATTATCTCTCAAGGAAGGAAGCTGCGGAGTTTTTAAAAATTTCCGAAACTACATTATGGAGTTTGGATAAAAAACAAATTCTCCCAGCAAAACGCTTATACGGAAAAGTATTATACTTAAAAAGCGATCTACTCAACTTCCATAAACAAGCAGCTTAAACTGATTTAAGCAAAAAAACAATTATTTAATAACTAAAAAGACAAAGTGATATCCTCATATCGCTAGGACTCTCTTTGTCTTTTTTTAAAACAAAAACAATGGTTTATAGAAATTATTTAATCACAATTAACAGCAATTTATTTAATGCTCTTGAATCAGTAGTAGAGAAGCATAATAAACATTTAGATAAAACAGATAAAAACAGAATTAGCATGGACAAAGCTGTATTTTTAATACATTATATTGATTACAAAAAAAGTCAAGTAAGAGAAAATTCTCAAAGTACTTTTGTAAGAATCTCTTCTCAAACTCTTAACTCATTTTTAAAGAAAGAGCTTAAAAAATATAAAGCTTTTTTAGTAAAACATGAGTTTATAAAAACAATACCTTATTGCAAAATAAGCAACCTAGCTATAGGGTACAAGGTTTTACATATAAGAGCTACTCAGAAGGAGGATAAAGACACTTATGACGTTTATGAATTTTTAAATAAAGAGTATGAAACATTTTTATTTAAAGAAATAGACAAAATTGAAAGCAAAAAGAAAAAAGCTGCTGACAAAAACACCAAACATTTAACGAAATGGTTAAATGGAGACGAAATCCAAATAGACTGGAAAAAAGCTCTACATTTTATCGATAAAGGTTCTTTTAATGATGAAAAAAAATCTCAATATTCGTCTAGTGTAAATAAAATTCGTTTTAATCATTGGCATTACTCTAGAACTACGAATGATAATAGACTTCATAGCAATTTAACAAATATGAAGGAGGAGTTGAGAGCATTCATAACTCATAGAGAAGAAAATTTAGTATCACTAGATATTGAGACCTCACAACCTTATCTATTAGCAGGCATATTAAATTTACTCAAGAATAAATCGGTATCTAAACTAGATTTTATACTGGGAGGAATACGTAGTAAGGACGTGAGAGACAAGTTTCACTCTCTAATGAATTCTATTTCTTATGAACCTATTTATATCACTGGTATAGAGCTCTACATAAAATTTATTCGTCAAACTGACTTTTATCTATATGTAAACGAAAAGTTATGTGACGATTTTAAAAAGAAAATAACGGATGAATCAAATAAAGGTTTTTATATCAAAAAAACTTATTGTACAAAACGATCTAAACAAATAGTAGAGTCAGTTAAGGCAAGAAAATATTGTAAATCTTTAACTTTAGAGTACATGTATTGTTCTCTCGAAAACTATTCTGAAGGTATAAAAGAAATAAAACGAATTTATCCAGAACCAGTAAATAAGTTTATTTATGGTTTTAAATATTGTAAAGAAATAGAAATACCAAGAAAGAAAAGAAAGTTACCTGATAAGAGGAAAATAAAGAAAGCAAAAAAATTATTCCCTAAGTTTCTTCAACAGGTAGAATCATTTATCATTTTAGACGTTATAACCAAAGAGTTATCTAGAAAGTATCCTAAAATGTTTATGGCTACGATTCATGATAGTGTAATTGTCACAAAAAAACATGAGGTTGAAGTCAAAGATTATTTAAAAAATAGGTTATCAGAAATATTTGACTTATCACCAAAAATTAAAAGTGAGGACTGGACTCCTCACTTTTTTTATATAACAGTTTATATTTTCTGTATAGAAAAAACAAATACATGGTCACTAATGGGTGAATAATAACAAAAAGATAGATGTTTATCTCCTCATAAGTTATACCTAAAGAATCAGCTAAGATTCTTAAAAAATCTACACAAAATTGAAAAACGTCTTTCACTTTGAATTATCTCTTATAAAAATATGATAGAGCACATATAAACCTATTAAAGTACCAATTGCTGTACTCCAAATGGTATCCCCTCCACTTTCAGCTTTTAAATCACCTATAACACTCGACTGAAAAAATAAAAACCTTATCATTATTTTGATACTTTTTTAATAGTTTCATCCATTTTTGATGCTTCCATAAAAACTGACCCCACTTGTTTGTAAACCATTCTTTTCCCACAAACATCGAGAGCATATGTAGCTCCATGTAAACCTTTGTTCTTATCTACAACCTTAATATTCTCTTTAGGACAATTTTGTTCAATTGAAACGGTCTTAATCAAAGTCTTCTCAGTTGTTCCAAAAACTGTTCTATTCACAGCTCCACATGAGAATAAGGTTAAACTTGTTAATGTTATTAATACTATTTTTTTCATTGCCTTAGTATTTATTGTTTATTAAAATTCCATTTTATTATATACTTTATAAGAATTCCATTGTATTGATATTCTTCATCAAAAATTAATGACAAACGACTATTATCAACAGTATATTCAAACAAAAGCGTTTGAGCAGAAGTAGACATAATCAGTCTTAATTTATTAGGAGGAACAGTAAGCCATCCAAATTTAGAATCACTAAGAGTATTGTTTTCAGGATATAAGATTTTACCTGAACCGTCTCTTTTAAAACTAAGAACAGTTTTGAGTTTATCTCTTTCTTTTAATCTGTTTTCTATTTTAGTTTTTGCTTCATTATAACTTAAATTACCATGATTAGTTATTTCAACTATTTCTGAATTACTATTTACCCAAGGGTGTCTTGTCAGTAAATCATCTGAAGAACTAGAGCTTAATTCTTCATTAGAAGAACAACTAGCGAATAATAAAATACTACAAAACAGTATTAAGATTTTTTTCATAATTAATTTTTTAATGTTTTTTTATGTGATTCAAAAATAAACAAAAATAGGTTATAAACAACCCATTGTTTTCAATTCGTTAAAATCAACTAATTGTATGCAATTTTGGTATATGTCAAAATACCAACGAAAAAAGGAGTTACCTCAATTCTGTGTTGAATTAGGTCAACATATTAGAAAACTTAGAAAGCAGAAAGATTTAAGTATAGAGGAAATTGCCTATAAAGCTGGAATTGACGGTCAAAACCTTAGAAAATATGAACTAGGGAAGCAAGAAATGAAAGTTTCAATGCTAAAAAGGATTGCTAATGCATTCGATATGACTACTTCAGAATTATTATTGTTTGATAAAGAAAAATAACAATTTAACCCTTCTTACTCGTTTTTCATTAGAGAATAAAACTATAATTAATCTTCCTAATTTATTACCAACTTCAATAAATTAAATTCTCAATAAATAATCACAAAAAAAGTGATTTTAATTATGTTTCTTTATCCTGAAAATTTCTCTTTCAACCCCTATTAAATACGACCTTGATTCTCATAGAAGGTTTTACTTGTTTTTTTAAATGGATTTTTTTTGGGAAAAATACATTTAAAATTACGGATATCCCTTTTTTTCTTTTTTTGAAATAACATAAGTTTACAGATATCTGTAAACTTTCAAAACATATAAGCTTAATATTTTTAGTTTATTATAAGATTATAAATAAAAATTGAAACAAAAAGAACACCCTCATATTTTTAATTTCGTTGAAGAAATATCTAAACCTGAAACATACAAACAGTTGTATCCAGATGAAAAAGAAGGAATTGTAATTGCTCATTTGTACCAACGTGTAAAATCTGGGCGCTATAAAAACGATTCTTTTACTGCTAAAGATATTCACTCTCTATTTGAAGAGACAATGAATGAAGAGGAGAAAAGAGTCTCTGATGTAAAAGGACGTATTAATAAACTTCAAAAATACTTTCTAAAATATAATGAAGAAACACAACTATACTCTTTTCAAGAATATGGTATAAAATTTTGTAGAATAGCAGAAGAAACACTAATAGGCTCTTTAAAACCTACAGAAATTAAAATTATATGCTCGCAATTAAAACAACAGCTTCGAGAGTCTATTGGAGATGAAAAAAAAATAAAGGAATGGTTTACTATACATTTCAAAAATTTCCATCCTAACTTAAAACAGCAAATAGATTTCTTAGACAGACAAATTGATGAAGCCGTCGAAAAGTTAAGAAACGATACACTTTCCGAAAAACAAACACCACTAAAATTATTACAAACAGTAAGTAATGATCTTTTTGATATTCAGAAAAAAAATGATGAGTTACGTTCTGCTTTTTCTGAAACTTATTCAATAAGTACATTATTATATGAAATAGAGACAGAACAAAAAGAATTACTAGAACACATGAAACATACTCATCGTTTCTTTAACAATGCACAAAGTAGTCTCAGAAATACTAACAAAAGGTTAGATCGAATACAACCCAAAATAAGACAATTATTCTTTACTCTAGGACAACCAGAATATAGTGCTAAAATAGACCGATTCATACTGTTTCTACTAAAATATTCATCACTAGAAAAAAAAGGAAAAGATAAAGAAATAGTATTTCCAAAAGAAATAAACACAAAAACAACTAACTATAAACGACCTAAATATCTATTACTAGATAGAGATAGAAACCTATTCCCTACTCAAGCAAAGCCCCGAAAAAAATATATAAGAAATCCGAAAGTTGAAAAATTAAGCAAAGCCATATTGCAAAAAGCTTTTGACGATACCGAAATAATAGAAAACTGGGTGAATTTTTTTTTTCAAGAATTACAAAAACGTAAAGTACTAAATATTTCGCAAGGTTTTTTTTCTGTATTAAAAGAAACTAATGATTTTACAATTGCAACAAAGGTTACGTTTAGAGTAATAGAAGATGCTCATAATAATGAAAAATACAAAGTAGATATTGACAAAACAGATTTTGTGAAAAATAAAAATACTGCATTATGGAAAACAATGATATTTCAGAAATAGAATATCTGGACTTTTTAAAAGAAGAAGACGCTATTCAATATTTTGGAAAATTAGACTATCTATTAAAAGACGGCACACATTTTCAATGCTATGGAGATCAAATACCGTATTATAGATTTTTAAAAAAAAATAAAAAATCTATAAAAGCATTTTATCAGCGTTTTTATGGTATTATTTTAAAAGAAGAAAACAAAGAATCAGACTCCTACTTTTTCCTCGATTTCAATGATTCAAGTAGAGGTAACATACCTCAATCCTTTAGGGATATTCTTAAAAACGATTATATAATAATAGGGTTAATAATGTATAAAATTTTACATTCTGAAAAAAATCTTGAATTGACTTCTATTATAAAATTAAAACAAACTATCAGGAATGATTATCAATCGTTTAAACCTGGTTTAATAAAGCTTATAGCTCAGTCTACAGCAGACAAAGACAATTTTAATGATGATGAAACTATTGATAATGCCATAGAAAGAGCATTAAAGCAATTTAGAAAGCTAGCATGGCTAGATTATAAAGGAGATACTTTTGAACTTCGTGCTTCCTTTCATAGAATTATAACATTATACGAAGACATCATTCCAAAAATAGACACCGTAATAGAAAGCTATCAATGAAAAAATATCCACGAATATATAGTTTAGGTTCTATAAATATTATCCATCATCAAGAGTTTGATTATGAATTCCATCCATTTAGAACCGATTTCACAGGCGAAAGTGGTGTGGGAAAAAGTATTATAACAGATTTAATTCAGTTAATTCTTATAGGTTCTACACATTACAAATCATCTACAAAAGGACAAGATGAAAGACCTTATAATAGCCTTGTAATAGAAACTCCTAGTAAAGGAGATTATGGATATGCATATCTAAATATAGAAATAGCTAAAGAAGAATATCTTTTAATAGGTTCTTACATAGAACGCCGCTCTAAAAAAACACAAGCCTTTATGGTACAAAAGAGTTTAGACTTTGAAAAAGACAAACTGGTTCCATTTAACAAACCATTTACAGTAGAAGACTTTGAGAAAGAAGATAAATGGATGACTTTACAAGAATTTCATAATCATATTAACACCAACAATCACTTAGGGTGTAAAATATATAATCTCTTTAAAGATTATCATCAAGTATTATTCGTAAACAAATTATTACCTATAGATGTTTTTTCAAGTAATAGTGATCTTGAAGATTACGCAAAAATATTACAAGCTTTTGCACGCAGAGGGATTGATATAAAAACCGACATGAACCTACAAGAGTTCTTACATGGAAAATCTATGAAGTCTAAATTTTACAATCAATTTCAAGAGGCTGTAAAAAAAATGGAAGATTCTATTAAGAGCCATAGAGAAAATCATCAAGAAGTCTTAGAAATTAAAAAGAAAAATAAGCTAATAAAAAAGCTAAACGATTTAAAAATAACTAAAGACAATGCATTTGTAAAATACAATCAAGCTAGATTTTGTTTTAATAATTATAAACTATCACAGATAGATAATGTAATAAATCAAGCTGTAAAAACTTACTTTACAGCAATATCAAATATAAAAGCCTTAAGAACCTTAAAAAATGATACAATAGATAAATATTATACTAGCCTTCAAAATTTAAATAAAGAAGAAAGTGACTTAAAAAAAGAAAACGAAAACTTAGAAATTACCGTAGCCTTTTTTAAAATAGTAGATGAAGCCATAAGATTAATGTCTTTAAAAACATCAGATGCAGTAAAAATAGCTTACCATGCATTTAAAAAGAATGAAATAGATATAAATAGATATGATCAATTACAAAAAGAATTACAATTACAAGGCTTAGAAAAACATTTTAACACACTTGACCATACTAAAACATTTAAAGAAATTGTTAATTTACTACAAGAACGAATTTCACAAAATAAAGCTGAAGTAAATAAATACAAAGAGCTCATAAATTTTAACGATTACAAAAACCCAAAATCAATGGCATATTGGGTAATTAATCAAGCTAGAGGTTTAAATCTACAAGAAGAAAGTATTATTAGACATTTTTTTGATATTGATACAATTAAACCTAAAAAAATAAATGAAAACAGCAGATACCTGCCAAATCCTAATGAAATTTTAGAAGCTCTAAAAAATTGCAAAAAAGAACCTGAAAATAATGGGTTTTGGATAGTACTTTCAGGACTTCACATTTTTGTTAAAGAAACTAAAACCCCTATTTTCAAAACGATTAACATTGAAGAATTAAAGAAAATATTCAAATCGGATAATCAAAACTTAAAAATACAACTAGAAGAAAAAGAAACAATATTAAAAATAAACAAAAAATTATATGAATTTGTTTTAGAACATTTGACTGAGCCAGATACAGATTTAAAAATATGGTTAAATAGAAATAATTTACAGAAACAAGCCAAGCAACAAAAAGAAGTTTTTAGACGCTTTGAGAATCATAATTTTGATGATGAAATAATAAAATACTCAGAGAAAGATCGTATAACAGCCAAGTTTGATAAAACGAAAAAAAGATTAGCTAAAATAAGTGTAGAAATAAGAAAATTTGATAGTCTACAGACGGAACTCAATAAAATTGAAATACATTCTCTACCTGATAATAATCCTCAACTAATAAATCTTGCTAAAAGATATAAAATTGAAACCAACCCAGTTTCAAAAATCACAATAAAAGAAGACTCTTTTTTACTTGACTTTATTACTCAACATACTAAAACTATTGAGCATTTAAATATTGAAGAGGGGATAAAAGAAAAAATTAAAGAAAAAAAAGAATTAGAGACTGAACTTGAAACCCTTAAGCTTAAGTATACATATATAAATAATTTAGACAACTTTATAGAAGAGTCAGAATACAATGAAAAATTTAAAACTTATAAAGATGCTGATGAAAGTTATTGGGATGAAATTAGAGCTATATTAATTGCTTATGAATTAACAAATAAGCAGGAACAATTAAAAGGAGAACAATCATTCATAGAGTTAGCAAAAATGCTATTCCCTTCAGAAATCTTTAAGAATGTTGCATTTAATGAAACTACTATATTAGACGAAATTGAAAAATATCTAGAAAAGATAATAGAGGCAAATGCAAAAATAAATCAGAATAAACTTATTGCCATTAAAGACATTCTTGACGAATTAAGAACAGAAATTAGTAAGGAAATTGAGATAAATAAAGAAATTAGGAAATTCTTTAAAGAAGATTATGCAGAAATTACAGGGGATAACAACGCTTTTTTAGACATAAAACTTAGTAATACTATCTCGCTTAATTGGATAACTGAGTACTTACAAAAACTTTCTAAAGTAGATTTCGGGCTGTTTGATTATCAGGAAAGTTTGAACTCAAAAAATGAGAAGTTACCTTCTTTAAAAGACAAGTTATTATATGCGTACAAACAATTTAGTAAAACTCCTGAACCTGACATTTCTGTTAGAAAATTACTAAACCCTTATTCTTATTACACTTTAGATTATAAAATGATAACAAAAAGCGGGAAGCTAAATTCTGGTAGTACAGGGCAAACTTACACATCAATAGCTTTACTATGTATCGCTAAATTATCTCTAAAAAATGGAAATACTAATAAAGTAAAACCTATTCCAGGATTGCGTTTTATGAGTATAGATGAAGCTGAAGGAATAGGTTCTAACTTCGATACGTTGAGTGAAATTGCAAAACGTTTTGATTATCAAATCATTTCTTTATCCATTAGCCCTAATAAACTTAAAAAAGAAAACCAATACACTTATAGACTTACAAAAATTAAGGGAGAGGAAAGAGCAAACCATCATCCATCGGTAATATTTAGCTAAACTATGAGAGAAGAATTAACTTGGCGAGTACTGGAGGGACTTTATCGATTGTATAAAGGTAAAAGCACTCGTTTAAAATTAATGAATAACATCTATGTAAAAAGAGTTTTATATGATATAAAAAGAGTTATTGATTATAAAGAAGGAAACATGAATGTTATTATAAAACACAAAGACTATGATAAGTTTTTCGAAGATAACCTGTTAGATCAATACCTATACTACGCAAACTTTTTTAAAGAAGTAGACATAGAAATATCAGCACAACGAAACTATTCAGAATATGTGTTGAAATCCCTAATGCTTATACATAAGAATAAAGAAAATTTAAAGGGTACTTTATCAACACCACATATATTTTCCAGTAATTTTTTTGAAGAAAAAGATTCTAAATTTCTAGACGATAATAAAAGATTACGTGATGATATTTTAAAAATTCTTGGAGCTAAGGAATTTCCAATGCAATCACCAAAATCTCAGCAATGGAAACTAGTTGTAGATTGTAAAGACCCTAAGTATATATTACTCTGTGAAAATATAGATTTTTTAAAAGACCCTTGGCTTTTTAGAGAAAATAATATAGAGCTATGGCATTTAGGTGGTAATAATACTAAAAAACTAGAAGAAGTTCCATCAAAAAAAATAATACACCCAGTATTTTACGTCTGTGACTGGGATTATCATGGATTAAACATATACATCCGTATAAAAGAAATACTAGCTAAAAAAGATAAAGAAATCACACTTTTAATCCCTAAAAACCCAACACTAAAACCAATAAAATCAGGAAAACATTATAGTGAGTGGAGAGAAGAAGAATTTACAAACTTAAAACGAGATGCTTTTACTAAAGAAGCGCAAAATTTAATAGAAGAATTAGTTTCAAAAAATAAATGGATAGAGGAGCAAACTATTAAACCTATTGATTTGGTATTAAATAAATTCAATTAAAAAACAAAAACATGAGAGGATTTAGATTATTAGCTATAAGACCTTTAATAGATTGTGATGAAGTATATTTAAAAGGACTAGACCCTAACGGGATATTTTCATTTTACTCTAACTATAATTATTTAAATAAGAAAGGTGAATCAGTCAAAAATAATGAAGCTGTAGAAAAAATAATTATAGAAAAAGATGATTCTTTTAATATATACCGAGAAGAGATTAATAAAACTTCAATTAACATTTCAGCTTTAGTTGGTAGAAATGGTTCTGGAAAAAGTACACTACTAGAATTATTTTATGTGACTTGTTTTGCCATTGCTTTAGAAAAAGGAATTATCCCTGATAATACATACTATCATAAAAAATACTTGGAAGGAAAGGAAGCTTATTTACAAGAAATCATAGATAATATCCAAAGAGTACAAATGTGGTTGAGAGCTGAAATAATATATGCTATTGATTCAGATTTTTTCTCTGTCTCTTATTTTGAAGGAAATTTAATTCACAAACATATTCAAGGAAATAATAGTTACCCAAATTTTAAAAACAAAATATATAAAAACAACTCAGCTCCTGTTAATAAATATGTTTTCAATGAGGCTTTTTTTTATAGTATAGTCACAAATTATTCTCTTTATGGACTTAACTCAATAAACCAAGGACATTGGCTCCAAAGTCTCTTTCATAAAAATGATGGTTATCAAACTCCCTTAGTAATAACTCCAATGCGGACAAAAGGGATTATAGATATTAATGATGAGTTTCATTTTGCTCAGACAAGACTACTTTCTAACCTTGTAGATGAAAATTTTAAAACTAAAAACATTGTCAATAACAAAAAAGCTGAGTCTATTGTTTTCGAATTAGATACGGAAAGATTTACCAGTATAAACAACGTAGACATCGATCTAGTACACCAGAAGTATATTAAAGAATATAAGCTTTCAAATGGACTCCAATACACTGATGAAAAATTTTTCATAGATATCTATAATGCTTTAAATCGAGAAAAAAAACTAAGAATTAAAGAAATTGATATAAAAGCTGTTCCCCATTTTAACTCTCTTATAAAATATATACTAAGAAAATTAATTCGGATTTCACTTAACTATAAAGAGTATAATGAGTTTTATTTTCTTCCTAAAGATGGAAAACCTATACCTAGCTTACGAGAGTTTCGAAAGCTTTTATTGAAATTACAAAATGATAACAGCCATATCGTTTTAAAATTACGACAGATTTTGAATGCTATTAGATTCAATATATTTAAAAACTCAAAGACAGCACGCTGGAAACCTGATGATTCAATAAAGAATAATAAAAAGTTTACTTATTCATTAAAAACGGAAGAATTTGTTTCTAGAATTAAAGCTATAAAAAAAGAATTCTCCTCAATAGAATTAATTGAAATTATACCAGCCGCAGCTTATTTACCATATTTAAAAGTAGAAAAAAACAAGAAAGGAGAAGGTCATATTTTTGAATCTTTAAGTTCAGGAGAACAACAATTTGCACACTCATTACATTCTATTTATTACCACCTTTTAAATGTAAATTCTGTTTTTAAAAGTGATACGAAAAAGATAAAATATAGTTATGTAAATATTATTTTAGATGAAATAGAATTATACTATCACCCTGATTTTCAAAAAAAATATATAAGAGAGTTATTAAACGGTCTCAAAAATTTAAAACTAGATTACATCAAGGGAATTAATCTAATTTTCAGCACTCATTCACCATTCATTCTTTCAGATATTCCTGCAAATAACATTTTGAGACTCCAAGAAGGTCAGGTTTATAAAGAAGATATTGTTAAATCGTTTGGCGCAAATATTCACGATATTCTTGCTGATGATTTTTTTCTAAGTAATGGTTTTATAGGGGATTTTGCTAAAGAGAAAATTGATAAAGTCATCGGTTGGCTAAACTATAAAATTCTAAAAAACCAAATAAAATCTTTAAAAGATGAAATAGTTTTTTTAAAAAAAGAAGAAAAAAAAATTAGTGAGTTAAAATATAAAATATTAGAAGGTAAAGAAAAAGAGCTTGAAACTTATAATGAAATTTCAGACATATCCAAAGATTATTGCAAATCACTCATTGAAATTATTGATGAACCTCTTTTAAATAATACATTAAATGACATGTATCATATAGCTTATCCAAAAACTGAAAATGAAAAATTAGAAGAAGTTAAGGCTTTTGCTCGAAAATTAGGTGTAGCTGATAAATTAAACGATATAAATAAACAACTATGATATACTTAGGAGAACAAAAAGAAGCTTTAAGTGTATATAGTAATGAAGCTATCTGTTGGCTTGGTATAAAAATAAAAGGTCGAAAAACAAAATCTAAACCATCAGGATATAGATGTGTAGATTCGGAATGTATCTTATGTAATAGTAAAGCCACAATAAGAAAGAATATAAATCAGGATTACAGAGATTTATTTAACAATGATTTAATAAAAGAGCTTATAATATCAAAACCAAAACGTCTAAATGAAATTAACAATCAATTAAAACAAAAATATAATGACTTAGGATATACAGAAGAACAGTTTAATATTGAAACTAAAAATATATTTATTAATTCAGGTTACACTAATTGGTTTTTATCTAAAAAAATGAATTACAGATTAGCCAAATTACTAAACAAACACACTTGTACATATTGCAATAGAGAATATATTTTCGTTTACAAAAAGAATAAAGGAAAAGGATTAGTTCCTCAATTTGATCATTGGTTTCCAAAAACACACCATCCTTTGCTATCATTATCTTTTTACAATCTAATACCATCTTGTGCCACATGTAATACAATAAAAGCTGAAGAAGAATTTAGTTTAGACCATCATTTACATCCATATATAAATAAAGACATTTCTAATTCTTATAAATTTGATTACATCTATAATGAGGCTCACATTCCTGAAGTATTTTTAAGAGATAATTCTTTATCAGGAAATAACACTTTTGAAGCATTAAATCTTCCATTTATTTACAAAGGACATTCAGATAAAGAACTAAAAGATTTATACGATTTACGATTTAAATATTCAGAAAACTATTTAAAGAATCTTATTAAAAATACATTTGATAGTTATTTGCCTATAAGCGATGAGGAAAAATATCGATTAATTTTTGGAATTGAATTAAATTCAAAAGATTATCACAAGCGTGTTATGAGTAAATTTAAAAATGACATTATTGAGAAACTCCTAAGTATTTCTAATGATAATTAAATACTGGTTCGAATATTAAATAAAAAACAAAATATAAACTAAATGATTCAATTCTATGAGAATAAAAAATATAAAAGTAAAATGTTTTAGATTATTAGCCGATGTATCAATTGACTTAGAAGACGATATTACATTAATCATAGGAAGAAATAATACTGGAAAGACTTCATTATTTGAAGTAATTAAAATTTTTACTTCAGGAGAAGACTCTTTATCTTTTGAGGACTTCTCACAATCTTCATATCCTTTATTTAAAGAACTATATATTGATTTTAAAAAGACATTAGAGTTAGAAATTGATGAAGAGACAAAAGAGGCTATCGAAAAGGACATAATTGAACGTTTCCCTAAAATTCAACTACAAATTGAGTTTATTTATGACAAAGAAAATGACTTGTTGGTTGAATTGAAAGAATTTATTACAGATCTTGACGAAAAGAGAAATGACGCTTGTTCATTACTATCTTTCGAACCTCATAACTCTTTAGGATTATTAAAAGCATTTCATAATAGAGAAACAAGAGAAACTACTTTGATATCTTACCTTAAGGAAAACATAAAAAATCATTACAGATTAAAATGTTACGCTAAAGACATTTTATCAGATTACTTAAGAGAAATTGAAATAGGATATAAAGATAAGCTTAGAAAAATAGTTTCATTTGAAGATATAAAAGCACTTAGAGTATTAGATGATAAAAAAAGTGATCGGAATAAAACATTAGCTTTAGGTTTTTCTAAATATTATAACGAAAGAGATAAAACCGATACTAATGTCACAGCTGTAGAAAAATCCTTAACAGAAATTTCTAAAGACCTAAAAGCCAAATACAATGCTGTATTACAACAAATCATTAAAGAATTAAAATCATTTGGAGCATCAACCCCCATAGCTATACCCCCTATTTCAATTGAATCTGAATTTGATTCAGAATCTGTAATTAAAAATAATATAAAATATTATTACAAGCAAGATGAAATCGATTTACCAGAGAGCTATAACGGACTAGGATACAGTAACTTAATATACATGATTCTTGAATTAGCAAGTTTTATAGAACGTTTTAAAAATGCAAAAGAAGAAAAGGTTTCTGAATTTTTAACTGTACTAATTGAAGAACCTGAAGCACATATGCACCCACAAATGCAACAAGTATTTATTAGTCAAATAAAAGGGCTTATAGAAAAAGCGTCTAAACTTAAAATATATGTTCAATTAATCATAACTTCCCACTCTTCTCATATACTATCTGAAGCAGGAATAGATTCTGAAAAAGGATTTAAGCGAATTAGATATTTTAACAAACTAGAAAAGGAAGTAGAAGTCAAAGACTTTAATATTCTTAAAATCTCCAATAAAAAACTTACTGCACGTTTTTTAAAACAATATTTAACCTTACATAAGTCTGACTTGTTTTTTTCTGATAAAGTAATTTTAGTTGAAGGTACAACTGAAAGAATGTTAATGCCACAATTCATTAAAAAATCAGCTCCTAAATTAGCAACACAATACATTACTGTCTTAGAAGTTGGAGGAGCATACACTCATAAATTCAAAGAGATTTTAGAATTTTTAAACTTACAAACTTTAGTTATAACCGATATAGATTCGATTGATGCTAAAACAGGGGAAAGATGTGCAGTAAACAACGGTATCAACGGTGAAAAAACATCAAATCATACTTTAAAAGACTGGATTCCTGCTAAAGAAACTATAAAAGAATTAATTGAAGTTAAAAATAAAGATAAAATAAGTTCTAATATTATAAGAGTTGCTTATCAAACAGAAGAGAATGGTATAACAGCTAGAAGTTTTGAAGAAGCTTTTATTAATTCAAACTTAAGTTTATTGAAATCCAAATACATTAATGAAAAAGGGCAAGAAAAAAAAGTAAAGAATTTATTTAGCTTTTCTAAGGTTAAGAAAATAGAAGATTTAACATCAGCAACCCCTTATGAATTAGCTCCAATAAGTTCAAGTTCAAAAACAAATTTTGCTTTTGATGTGATGTCATTTCCAGAAGAAATAGGAGAATGGAGAGTCCCTGTTTATATTTCTGAAGGATTAGAATGGTTAGAAAAATCAATTAAAAAAAATAAAGAAGAGGTAATAACAATCACAAAGACATAAATGGACACAATTAATCAAATTAAGAAAAAAATTGAAAAAAACATTAGTTATGTCTTAGAAGCTGGTGCTGGCTCAGGAAAAACGTATGCATTAATACAAACAATTAATTATTTAATAGAAACCAAAGGAGAAAAAATACAATTAAATAATCAAAGAATTGTTTGTATTACATACACTAATGTTGCCAAAAATGAAATTATAGAACGCTTACAAAACAATCCTTTAGTACTAGTTTCTACTATTCATGAGTTTCTTTGGGATTGTATTAAACCATATAATAAACAACTTTTAATTGAGTTTGATAAAATTAACACCGTAAACAATAAAAAAGAGCCAAGTAAATATGAGTCAGGACTAATTAATAGAATTAAAAGTGTAGAGTACAGTGATAGAAAATTTAGTGATTTTGAAAATGGAAAAATTGGGCATGATGACTTAATAACACTTAGTCTAAAGATGTTTGAAAACAATAAACTGTTAACTACAATTTTGGCATCTAAATATCCATATATACTCGTGGATGAATATCAAGATACAGCTCCTGAAACTATACAATCATTAGTTGATTTTCTTTTAACTAGAAACAAGAAAAAAATTCTTATTGGTTTTTACGGAGATTCTCACCAAAAAATATATAATACAGGCATTGGTTCTTTAAATGAATATATTATTTCTAAAAAAATAACTTTAATTACAAAACCCGAAAATTATAGAAGCTCACATAGTGTAATTAAGCTGTTAAATAAAATCCGAACAAATATTGAACAAAAAATACCTGACGGAATTGAAAAAAAACAAGGTAGTATACAATTTATAAATTGTACAAATTATACTGATAAAGAGAAAAATCAAAAAACAAAAGAATATGAAGATTCTTTAGTACCCTTAAAAAATGTTAACTATGATAATATTATTTCTACATTAAAAAAGAAAGGATGGAATTTTAGTGAAAACAGTGAAGATAAAATATTAATTATAGCAAATAGCAGAGTAGCAAAAAGAGGAGGGTTTGGGGATTTATATACTACTTATGCTCGTCGTTATGGTCAGGGAGCAAATGAAGCACTTTTAAAAAGAGAGAATCCAATTACAGCTTTTTTTGTAGGTTCTATGGATAAAAAAACATCAATAGAGCGAAAAACAGGAATAGAACACTTGGTTTCATTTTATGAAAACAAAAACTACAATGATATTATTCATTTTTTGAAACGAAATGACGACACATCTGTGAACTTAAGAAAACATGAGGATAAAAAAATAATTATAGATAAAATAGAAGAGTTAATTAAGATACGTGAAACAAAAAAGGTGAAAGATGTATTTGATTTCCTTATCAATAACAAGCTTATTAAGTTCTCTCAAGGAATGTTAAGGTTTATTGAAAGGATTAAAACTGATACAGAAGGGTTAGATGAGAATACTAAAAAAAGAATAGAAAAAGATATTGGATTTAACTCTTCTTTAATGGAGCTTCCATATATAGAGTTTGTTAACCTTTTTAAACATACTCAGAATCAAAATGTATTTTCTACAAAACACGGAACAAAGGGAGAAGAATATCGTAATGTACTAGTAGTTATAGACGATACAAGTTGGAAATCACAATACAAGTTTGAAGGATATTTTGACAATAGTGATAATAGTAACGAAAGAAAAGAAAGAACTAAAAACTTATTTTATGTTTCATGCTCAAGAGCAAAGGAGAATTTGGTTGTTTTAGCCTTATCTAAAATGGGAGAGCAAGCAATGAAACAAATTGAAGTCTGGTTTGGATCTGAAAATATAAAGCAAATAAAATAATTTGAAAGTAAATGACTCCATCAGAAAAGTATGTAGCAAACTTATGTAAAAAATCATTTCTCCCGTTTTGGAGTCATCCAAATCCATTAGGAAAAAAGAATAAAGAACTTTGTGATTTTTTAGTTGTCTGCGAGAATATTATAATTATAATCTCAGTTAAAGATATTAAAGTTTCTAATCATCAAGATCAAAATATAAGATACGAGAGATGGATGAAAAAAGCTGTAGATAGTTCTCTAAATCAAATTTTTGGTGCTGAACGCTTCTTGAATAATGTAGAGAATATAAAATTAAAAAACAGAAAAACAGTTGTAAAACTACCACCTAAAGGTGATAGAGTAATTTATAGAATAGCTATTGCTTTTGGAAGTGAATATGACTTCCCTTTGCCAATGGGGTATGATAAAAGAGGGTTCACACATGTATTTGACGAAAAATCTACCGAAATTTTAATAAACGAGTTGGATACAATAACTGATTTCACGAGATACCTTAAAGCAAAAGAAGATTTTTTGAAAGATAAACAGATATTACTACCTGAAGAAGTTGACTTTTTAGCACTATATCTTCAGACAGGTTTACAGTTTGATTTTCCTTTTACTTTAATAAGTGGAGCTAATAATTTATGGAAAGACTACGAAAAATCTGAAGAATATAAAACTTGGAGAAAACAAATTCAACCAAGTTTTATTTGGGATTATATGATAAAGCAATTATATGAGTATCATATTGATGAAAATACTGATAATGAAAGACGAGATAATTTAGAAGAAGCAGTAAGATTAATTAATCTTGAACCAAGGCTAAATAGAATTGAATTGGGAATCAGTTTAGATAATGCGATTAAACTTAAAGTGCGTGCTCGCATTTTACTAATTCCTGAATCGAATTATCTTTATGTATTTATGCCTTTATCTAGTAAAAATTGGAAAGAAAAAGAATTAGAACTGGAACTTAGATGTGTAGTTGCTAAATACTTAAACCCTAGTATTAATACCTTTATTGGTATTGCTATAGGAAACAATGGAAAAGACGAAAGTGTTTTTGATATCGGTTATTATTACTTTCCAGAAATGTCAGAGGACTTTATTAAGTTCGCTAAAGAAATTCAAGAAAACCATAGTTATTTTGTAAAACCAAAATTATCAAGAAGTTCATCATATAGAGATGAAGAATTTAAGGATTTTGGTCTTTAATTACGGTTGAGAAATTAAATTAAGTTTAATAATATAAAAGCCTAAAAAATTGAGGTTATTAATAAAAATTCATTTTTTTAGGCTTAAACACATACTTTTTCCATCCTTTATAAGAATATTAACAACTTCCTACCAATATAAACAATAACTAAAATATCAATCAAAAAAACCACTTTCCATCACTATTAAAGCCTCTTCCCTTTTTTCAATTCTAACATACTTTAAAAATTCTCGTTCTGTTTTATGACCAGAAAAAAGCATTATATTTTGAATAGGTTTTTGATCGATATAATGATTTGTACAAAATGTTCTTCTCGCAGTATGTGTTTTAACTAAATCATACTTTGGAATTCCTTCTCTTACTAACCTTCCTCCTTTTGTATAAGAAACTGTTATCAATTCTTTAAACCCAGCTTTTTTACAAGCTAATTTTATATTCTCTCTTAAAATTGGTTCGCTTAGTTTTGGCGGAAAACCTCCATTATATCTATCCATTACCTTTTGAATCTTAGAAGTAATTGGAATACGAACAATCGTACCTGTCTTTTTCTGATGTATCTTAATAACTTCACGACCTTTAATGACCTCAATATTTTCTTCTGTGAAGCCATTATAATCGCTAACCCTTTGCCCAGTATAACAACCTATCAAAAAAATATCCTTTGCCAATTCTAGTTTTGATCTTTTACTAAAATCTTCATTAGCTAAGATTTCTAATTCTTCTTTAGTTAGAAATATCTCTGTTGTAGTTTCTTTTAACACCTTAAAGCTTCTACTTTTAAAAATTGAATTATCAGTAACCCCATTAGTTAGAGCGTCATTGAGAAAAACTTTAAGATTCTTAATATGTTTCCCTACACTATTTAAACTATAGCCTTCATTCTCTAAAAACTGAACGAACCCTCTGTAAAAAGATAAATCAACATCATCAAACCTTAATAAGTATCCACTTGACTTCTCATACTTTTCTAACATTTTAATTGTTTGGTTACATGATCTTGTTGTCACTATTTTAATTTGACTTTTCTTTTGCTCTAATACCTTTCTAGAGTAATAAATCAATTCTTTATTTTTCTCTTCTTCCCTATCTATTTCATCTTCTCCTTTTATCTTTTTTTCTATTAAAGATGATAGCAATTTTACATCTATAAAATCATTTATTTTTTTGATTTTAGTAAGTTCTTCTTCTGCATAAGATTGGATATTGTTTATAAATGCATTAACCTCATAGGCATTCGCAACCATTCCTTTCCCCGTTTTAACTCTTTGCTTAGTTACATCCCAATTCTTTAAGCTACACTTATAACCTATACTCTTTTTAAAGCGTCTTCCTTTTGAGGAAAAATGCAACATAATCAAACTCTCTTTTTTAGGAGTTAACTCTAAACTTTTAATTGATTCTTTTAAACTAAATCTAATTACACCATGTGTACTTTGTAATACTAAATTGCTCATTATTTTATATTTAAATTATGTTTAAAACAAAGCGAATTATGTACCAAACTAGGGTGCTTGAGAGGGTGTTTTTAGTTTGAATAATTCTGAATTATTTTAAATATTATTTAATGACAGAGCATTAATATCTACTGACACTACTGACAATTCAAGGATTGTCATTAAATGTGTTTTAAAATGATTTATAAGCGAAGTACATGTGGGACCACTTTTAAAGCTTCACTTTTTGTGAAGCTTTTTTTATACTCTATTTCCTAAAATATTTATTTTATTTTTATATCCTTTAATTTTAAAAAAACGTATCTTTGCTGTTCTTATAATAGGTTAAATGTTATGTTTTACTTATTTCGTTTCCAACTTTTCATGGAAGTCTAAAAGTTGCGAAGTGTTTCAGAAGCACAGCGAAAGAATTATGATTTCTTCCTTATTATTAACCCCTCTTCAAAATCTTCGTCTTAGAGGAGTTTATTTAGAATTACGAGTTTAATTTTTTATTTCAATTAGGATTATTCATACCCTAGCCATTAGATGGTCTGTGGTTTGTTATTTATAATTTTTTTTGATGCAAAATGAACACTAAATATAAAGACTTAATCGAGCAAACATTTGATTTCCCTCAAGAGGAGTTTCAAATAAAAAATAACAACTTATTTTTTCACGAAATAGATATGGTGCAGTTGGTTAAACAATATGGCACCCCATTAAAATTTACCTACTTACCAAAAATATCTGAAAATATTAACAAGGCTAAAAGTTGGTTTAACAAAGCCATCAAAAAGTTAAATTATCAAGGAAAGTATCACTATTCATATTGTACTAAAAGTTCGCATTTTAAATATATTTTAGAAGAGGCTCTTAAAAATAATATTCATATTGAAACTTCTTCTGCTTTTGATATAGATATTGTAAAATCTTTGAAAAAAGAAGGCAAACTAAATAATGCCTCTTTTGTTTTATGCAACGGTTTTAAAAGAGATCAATATATTACTAATATTGCTAGTTTGATAGATGAAGGACATAAGAATTGTATTCCTATAATAGATAACTACGAAGAATTGAATCTTCTATTAAATGAAACTAGCAACCACTTTAAAGTGGGCATACGTATAGCCTCTGAAGAAGAGCCTAAGTTTGAATTTTATACAAGCAGGCTTGGAATTGGTTATAAAAATATTGTTTCTTTTTATAAAAGAGAAATTGAAAAAAATCCTCAGATAGAACTAAAAATGCTTCATTTTTTTATCAATACAGGAATTAAAGACAATGCTTATTACTGGAATGAACTCTTAAAATGTATTAGTGTTTATATTGAGCTAAAGAAGATATGCCCTACCCTTGATAGTTTAAATATAGGAGGTGGCTTTCCTATTAAAAACTCATTAGCATTTGATTATGACTACGAGTATATGGTTGAAGAAATTCTTAATCAAATCAAAGCTACCTGCGATGATGCAAAAGTAAACGTACCTAATATCTTTACCGAATTTGGGTCTTTTACAGTTGGAGAGTCTGGGGGGGCTATTTACGAAGTTTTATACCAAAAGAAACAAAATGACCGCGAAAAATGGAATATGATTAATTCATCATTTATCACCACCCTACCAGACTCTTGGGCTATCAATAAACGCTTCATCATGCTACCTCTTAATAAGTGGGATGTAAAGTATGAAAGAGTTTTACTTGGAGGATTAACTTGCGATAGTGATGATTACTATAACTCCGAGCAACACATCAATGCCATCTACTTACCTATGTATGAAAAAAATTCGCCCTTATATATTGGTTTCTTTAACACAGGGGCTTATCAAGAAAGTATCGGCGGTTTTGGTGGCTTGCAACATTGCTTAATACCAAACCCTAAACATATTTTAATTAGTAAAAACAAAGAAGGGAAAACAATTACTAGATTATTTAAAGAACAACAAAAAAGTGAAGAACTACTTTCAATTCTAGGGTATGGAAACAACTAAAACTTACGCAGGAATCCCTGAGAAATACGCTAAATTAGAAACCTCGAAAATCGTATTAATACCCGTTCCTTATGATGAAACTAGCACCTGGCAAAAAGGGGCGGACAAAGGTATCGATGCTTTTTTAGAAGCCTCTGAAAATATGGAACTATACGATATAGAAACGAATTCAGAAGTATATAAAGAAGGCATATATATCACTGAGAAGATTACTGAAAAATCTTCCCCAGAAGCAATGGTAAATACAGTGCACCAATTAACTAAAAAATATATCAATAAAAACAAATTTGTAACAATATTAGGAGGTGAACATTCCATCTCAATAGGAACAATCCGTGCATTTAATGAATGTTTCGATAATTTAACCGTTTTACATATTGATGCTCACGCCGACCTTAGAAAAGAATATGATGGCTCTCCTTATAGTCATGCTTGCGCTGTTTATGAGGCTAATCAACACACTAACTTGATCCAAGTTGGTATTCGTAGCATGGATATTTCTGAAACCCGAGTTATGAATAGAGATAAAGTTTTTTTCGCGCATGAAATGGCTACCAATGAATACTGGATGGATGATGTAATAGACTTGCTTACCAATGACGTATTTATAACTTTTGATTTAGACGCGCTGGATCCATCTATTATGCCTAGTACAGGAACTCCTGAACCGGGAGGGCTACTTTGGTATGAAACTCTTTCTTTTTTAAGTAAAGTATTCTCTAAGAAAAACGTAGTTGGTTTCGACCTAGTTGAACTTTGTCCCAATCCAAATGAAAAATCATCTGATTTTTTAGCAGCAAAATTGTATTATAAAATGTTGAGTTATAAGTTTTCTTCAAACCTTGAGGAAGAGGAGGAAGATTTCGAAGACAAAAGCAACTCTCCTTTTAATAAACTTTTAAAATTTAAAGATAATAATGAATACTAATAAAAAACCTGTTTCAGAATTTATTGAAAAATTCTTTTTACATTTCAATGCAGCTTCTCTAGTAGATGCAGCAAAAGGGTATGAATCTCAATTAGAGCAAGGTTCTAAAATGCTAGTTTCATTAGCTGGAGCCATGAGTACTGCCGAACTAGGTAAAATATTTGCTGAAATGATACGACAAGATAAAGTTCATATCATCTCTTGTACTGGTGCTAACTTAGAAGAGGACATCATGAATTTAGTTGCTCACTCTCATTATAAACGAATTCCTGACTATCGTGACTTAACTCCTTCTGATGAGTGGGATTTGCTTTTAAAAGGATTAAATCGTGTTACTGACACTTGTATTCCAGAAGAAGAAGCCTTTAGACGTTTAGAAAAGCATATCTATAAGATTTGGAAAGATGCCGAAGAAAATGAAGAAAGGTTTTTTCCTCATGAATTTATGTACAAACTATTACTCTCTGGGGTACTAGAAGAATATTATGAAATTGACCTCAAAGATTCTTGGATGTATGCCGCTGCTCAAAAAAACTTACCAATAGTGGTTCCTGGCTGGGAAGACTCTACCATGGGAAACATCTTTGCTTCATATACAATGAAAGGAATGTTGAAAGCTTCTACCATGAAAACTGGAATAGAATATATGGGGTTTCTTGCTAATTGGTACACAAATAATTCTGATAACGGGATTGGTTTTTTCCAAATAGGAGGAGGAATTGCTGGAGACTTTCCTATATGTGTCGTTCCAATGCTATATCAAGATATGGAAATGACAGAAACTCCTTTCTGGAGTTATTTTTGCCAGATCTCAGATTCAACTACGAGTTATGGATCCTATTCAGGTGCTGTTCCTAATGAAAAAATTACTTGGGGAAAGCTAGGAATCGAAACTCCTAAATACATTATTGAAAGTGATGCTACAATAGTAGCTCCTCTGATCTTTGCTTACCTTTTAAAAATGTAATAAAACTATATAAAAATCTCAGATAAAACTACTATCTGAGATTTCTTTTCTTCCATCTAAAACCATTTTACTACTATGCCAACTTTGATTTCAGATATAAAAACATAAAATACTTCTTTATCTATCTAATATTTGCCTAAACAAAAAACTAGCAGCTTAGCACTACTAGTTTTCATTTTCTTTTTCGACAGTCTTAGCAAATTCCCCCACTACTTAGCTCCTAGCATCAATAATTCATTAATAACAATTTCCGTGATATACCTTTTCTCCCCTTCTTTAGTTTCGTAACTTCTAGATACTAGCTTTCCTTCAATAGCTATTTCCTTTCCTTTAGTTAAATACTTCTCTACAATTTCAGCGGTTTTATTCCAAGCAATAAGATTATGCCAATAGACTTTATCAATCTTCTCTCCTGAAGCATCTTTATAGCTATCATTAGTAGCTAATGAAATTTTTGCTAATTTTTTACCATCTTCTAGTGTAATAATTTCTGGATCATTACCTAAATTTCCAATTAACTGTACTTTGTTTCTTAACGTATTCATAAGATAAGTTTTTATTATTAAACATTTATGTCGTTTGACACTGCAAATATGAGACTTAAACCTATTTTTATTCGGTTAGAAAATGATTACTTACGTATGTAATCATTTGTAGTCGTTTACATTCGTTTTTTAGTTATTTTTGAAAAAAATTAAATAAACCATGCAGAAAAGAGAGTGTTTAGAATGTAATGAAATCGTAAAAGGAAGAGCCGATAAAAAATTTTGCTCTGATTACTGTAGGAATTCTTACAACAATAAGGTTAATAAAGACAGTAAAAATTTAATCAGAAATGTGAATAATAGACTTCGAAAAAATTATAAGATTTTATCTGAATTAAACACTACTGGAAAAACAAAAGTTACGAGAAGTAAATTATATGATAATGGTTTTGATTTTCAGTTTTTTACTTCTATTTACACTACAAAGGCAAAAAGCACGTATTTTTACATCTACGATCAAGGATACCTCCCTTTAGACAATGACTTCTTTTTATTAATTAAGAAAAGCTAGTACATTTAAAAATATCAATGTGTTTATAAAAAAAGCGATGCAGTTTATGAACTACATCGCTTTATCTTAACAATTATTGATAGCTTCTATACGATACAAGAAACTCTCAAAGTATTTACCATTCCTTTTTCTTCAACAGGCATTGAAGTCAAATTAATCATATAATCTCCCTGCTTCACAAAACCCTTCTCCTTAGATAGCTGATTGATGTCAATTACAGTGTCATCTGTGCTTCCATCTTTATCATAATAGAAGGCTCTAACCCCCCACAGTAAGTTCAGCTTTCCTAAAATTCTTCTCTCAGAAGAAAAAGCTAGCACATGCGACTTGGGTCTCCATGCTGAAATTTGAAATGCGGTATATCCACTATTTGTTAATGTAGAAATTGCTGCGGCTTGAATATCATCTGCCATCAATGCTGCATGATGGCAAACGGATTTGGTTATATAACGATCTGTTTTTATATGAGGAGGTGCTTGCGGCACTTTAATCAATGGAGAATATTCTACACTTCCTATAATTTCCGTCATTTTTTCTATCACCTTAACAGGATGCTTTCCTACTGATGTTTCTCCTGATAGCATCACTGCATCTGCTCCATCCATAATAGAATTTGCTACATCATTTACTTCAGCCCTAGTTGGAACTGAGTTTTCTATCATTGTTTCCATCATCTGAGTAGCTATAATCACAGGAATCCTTGCCTTTTTAGCTCTTTGAACCAAACTTTTTTGGATAAGAGGAACTTCTTGCATTGGCACTTCAACTCCTAAATCTCCACGAGCAACCATTAACCCATCGCAATAAGGAATTAAAGCATCAATATGCTCAACTGCTTCTGGTTTTTCTATTTTGGCAATCACAGGAACCCTATATGAAGATTTTTGAGCTATTAAATCGCGTAGCATTCTTAAATCCTCTGGGTTTCTTACAAACGATAAAGCAATCCAATCTACTTCTTGTTCTAAAGCAAAAACGGCATCTTTCTTATCTTTATCTGTTAATGCCGGTAACGATATATTCGTATTAGGTAAATTAACACCTTTTTTTGATTTTAAAGCGCCTCCAACAACTACTTTCGCTATCACTTTATCTTTCTTATTCGTTGAGGTTACTTTAAACATAAGCTTACCGTCATCTACCAAAATATATTCTCCTTCTTTTACGTCTTTTGGAAAGCGCTTATAAGTCATAAACGCCTTTTTATTTGTTCCGACACATTCTTCAGTTGTAAAAGTAAAAGAATCGCCTTCTTTCAATTCCACTCCTTCTTCCATCACCCCCACACGTAGTTTTGGTCCTTGCAAATCTGCTAAAATTGCTACATTATATCCTCTTTCCTTATTAATTTCTCTAATTTGCTGTACTCTTAATTTCACAACATCATAGTCAGCATGCGAAAAATTAATTCTAAAAACATTGACTCCCGCAGCTGCCATATCGGCTAATATTTCTTTTGTATTTGTAGCAGGTCCTAATGTTGCTACTATTTTAGTTTTTTTATTATGTGGCATAGTTAAAAAATTAAAAATTCTTTTGATTTTAAAGAACCTACTTCTATTTGATATGAGGTAACTACTTGCTTTATTTTATTAATATATTCAATAGTCTTTACGATAAATTCATAATCGAACCCTCCTTCTAATTTCAAAAGAAAATCTACTTTTTTTTTCTCTGAAATCAAATACGTTATAGAATCACTTTCTTTAAATAATCCTTTTTCTTTTGGTATTGATATTTCTCTATATATATTAGAGACAAGAGACCACTTATGATCTAACTTTTCATCAATATACTGATAAACGGGGAAAATAGCCTTATTATTATTACTATGAAAATCTAAATCAAAATTTGCTCTTGAGAGCTGTATTTTTAGTTTTCTATTCAATAAATAAGTAAACTTGTAATCTTCCAATGCTGTATGTATGCCTATTAAAACATAATCAGGCTCGGAAAAATCATCTATTTCTAATGAATATTTTTGCATTTAAACAATACTTTTACTCAAGCGAATGTACGCAATGTAGTGTAAAACTATTGTAAAATTAACAAAAAGCTTATGATGAAACTAACGCTAGGATCCTATTATTTGATCTTGCAAAGTATAATAAACTCTTTTTGCTGCTTTTTCTTCTGCTTTCTTTTTGGACGTTGATCTTCCTTTAGCAATCATATTTCCATCAATCGTGATTTTCACACTAAAATGTTTTACTGATTGATTTCCTGAATCTTCATAAGATTCAAACTTATATTTTTTCTTATTCTTTTGACACCATTCAATAATAAGCCCTTTATAACTTGTAATTTTCTTTTCTAGTTTTTCTATATCTACATAAGGAACAATTACTTTATCAAAAACAAATTGCTTACAGTAATTATATCCTCTATCTAAATATATTGCTCCTATAAGTGCTTCAAAAATATTGCCATGAATATTCTCCCCTACATGATCTTTAGAAATATTGCTCTTTACAAAATGAATTAAATCTAAGTCCTTTCCTAACTCATTTAAATGCTCTCTACTTACAATTTTTGAACGCATTTGTGTCAAATATCCCTCTGTTCCTTTTGGCACTTTCTTATATAAATAAGAAGCAATTACAGCTCCCAACATTGCATCCCCTAGAAACTCTAAACGCTCATAATTTACTGGGTTGCCATCTTTATCTACTACTTTTAAAGAACGGTGTGTAAAAGCCTTCTTATAATAAGCTAACTTTATTGGCTTAAAATTTAACAACTCCTTTAACTCGTAATAAAGATCCTCATCTTCTTTGGATTGAGGTCTTACTATTCTACGAAGGAAATTCATCTGTTATTAAATTTAATCTATTTTTTTAAAGGCGATACAAGCATTATGCCCTCCAAATCCAAATGTATTACTTACAGCTACTTTCACTTCTCTTTTTGCTGCTTTATTAAGAGTCAAGTTCAATGCTGAATTAATATTCTCATCTGGCGTAGCGTGATTTATTGTAGGAGGAATAATACTATTTTCAATAGCTAAGATAGCTGCAATAGATTCTATAGCTCCAGCCGCTCCTAGCAAATGACCTGTCATTGATTTTGTAGAGTTAATATTGATATTTTTTGCATGGCTACCAAACACCTCTGATATTGCTTTTAACTCTGCTACATCTCCTAGTGGTGTTGATGTTCCATGTGTATTAATATGATCTACATCTTCAGGTTTCAAACCTGCATTTTCCAAACAGTTTTTCATTACTGCAATGACTCCTATCCCTTCAGGGTGCGGAGCTGTCATGTGGTGTGCATCAGACGACATTCCTCCTCCAACTACTTCTGCATAAATCTTTGCTCCACGTGCTTTTGCATGTTCATACTCTTCAAGAACAATAGCCCCTGCTCCTTCTCCTAAAACAAACCCATCACGCTCAGCATCGAAAGGCCTTGAAGCTGTTTCTGGAGATTCATTTCTTGTTGACAAAGCATGCATTGCGTTAAAACCACCCATTCCAGCTATGGTAACTGCTGCTTCAGAACCTCCTGTTACAATAACGTCACAATGTCCTAAACGAATGTAATTTAATGCATCTATCATTGCATTTGCTGAAGAAGCACAAGCTGACACGGTAGTATAGTTAGGTCCCATAAACCCGTTTTTTATAGAAATATTCCCTGGAGCTATATCTGCAATCATTTTAGGAATAAAGAAAGGGTTAAATTTAGGAGTTCCATCTCCAGAAGCAAAATTTAGCACTTCATTTTGAAAGGTTTCTAAACCACCTATACCCGCTCCCCAAATTACACCTACTCGAAGTTTGTTTACTTCATCTAGATTTAACTTTGAATCTGCAATTGCTTCATCTGAAGCCACCATTGCATATTGCGTAAACCTATCCATTTTACGCGCCTCTTTCCTGTTCATATAATTGGTCGCATCGAATCCTTTCAATTCGCATGCGAAACGAGTCTTGAACTTGGCAGCATCAAAATATGTAATAGGTGCCGCTCCACTAACTCCGTTAATTAAAGCATTCCAATACTCTTCTATATTATTTCCTATTGGCGTTAATGCGCCAAGTCCAGTTACTACGACTCGTTTTAATTGCATATGATTGTTACTTTTTTGCTTCCTCTATATAGCTGATTGCTTGACCTACTGTACCGATATTCTCAGCTTGATCGTCTGGAATTTGGATATCAAATTCTTTTTCGAATTCCATAATTAACTCAACAGTATCTAAAGAATCTGCTCCTAAATCATTTGTGAAGCTAGCTTCTGTTGTTACTTCGTTATCGTCTACTCCTAATTTGTCTACGATAATTGCTTTTACTCTTGATGCAATGTCTGACATAATTTTCTAATTTTTAAAATTTAAAATCGAGGCAAAAATACAAATCTTCTCTTTTAATTCTAATTTTTCCTCAAAAATGTGACATCTAAAATAAAAAAAATCATTCATTCTTTTATCCAGATACCTTAGTTCTTAATATTTATTCTTTTTTTTGCAGTAACAACACAACCTAAAACACGAATGAAACGCCTTGTTATTTTTGCTTCTGGATCTGGATCTAATGCCGAAAACATCATCCATCACTTTGCACCTAGTGAAAGTGTTACAGTTACACACGTTCTTTCTAACAATCAGCACGCTAAAGTTTTTGAGCGCTGCGAACGCCTTAAAATCCCTATCTCATTGTTTGACAAGGAAGACTTTGCCAAAGAAGATACTGTTTTACAGTTTCTTCTGCAAGAAGCCGATTTTATCATTCTTGCAGGCTTCCTTTGGAAAATACCTAGCAAAATTATAGCTGCTTTTCCTAATAAAATTATAAATATACATCCTGCTTTATTGCCAAAGTACGGTGGAAAAGGGATGTATGGAATGCATGTTCATAAGGCTGTAAAAGAAAATAAAGAAACAGAAACTGGTATTTCTATTCATTATGTAAACGAAAATTATGATGAAGGAGCTATTATTTTCCAGACAAAAACAATATTATCAACGGAAGATACTCCTGAAACCATTGCTCATAAGGTGCATGAATTAGAATACGAACATTTCCCCAAAGTTATTGAGCAAGTTATTAATAAGTATGTCTAAAAAAAAGAAGTATTACGTTGTTTGGCAAGGCCATAAAAAAGGAATTTACACTTCTTGGAGCAATTGCAAAAAGCAAATAGACGGCTATCAAGGTGCTCAATATAAATCGTTTACTGATAAAAAAAAAGCGGAATTAGCTTTTACCAAAACATATAATGATTACAGAGGTAAAAATACTAAAAACCCCACTCTATCTGCTAAGGAAAAAGCCCAATACGGTTCTCCTATTCTAGAGAGTATTTCTGTTGATGCCGCATGCTCAGGAAACCCTGGTGCAATGGAATACAGAGGTGTTCTAACACTGAGCAAACAAGAGATTTTTAGAATGGGACCTTTTAAAAACGGAACAAATAATATAGGGGAATTCTTAGCCCTAGTACATGGAATTGCTATTTTAAAACAAAAAAAAATGGAAATGCTTCCTATTTACTCAGACTCCAAGATTGCTATGGGATGGGTTCGAAAAAAGCAATGTAGGACCAATATAAAGTTTGACAACTCTAACAAGAAAATACTAGAATTGATCAAACGCGCTGAAAAATGGCTACAAGAAAACAATGTTAAAAACCCAATCTTAAAATGGGAAACAAAAGCTTGGGGGGAAATCCCTGCTGATTTTGGCAGAAAATAACACTAAAGACTTTTATAATTTTGAAATTACCATATTTAAACGCTTATTGCTACGATACTCTCAAACTTTAGCTGATAATTTCTTGGCTATTCCTACAAAACCTTAGTTATTTAATAGCTATCTTAGTATCTTCTTTCCATGTTTGAACATTTGCAATAACGTAATTCTCATAATTAATCTCCCTCAATAAGCTGCCTTTCCACAATAACCATTTCCCTACTTTTTTTCCCTCTTCATAATACGCTATCACAGTTTTAGCTCCTGACTCATCAAAACACTCCCAAGTTCCTGTTAACTTCTTGTCTTTAAAAAAACCTTGTTCTTTCACATTCCCATTGCTATAGTAATATGTTACTTTTATTAAACCCCCAACTTTCTCATAAGTCGGTTTCTTATCTCCTGCTTGCATTGACGCAACAGACAACATACATGCTAATATCAAAATTTTATTCATAGTACAACACTTTAATTAACGGTATATTTACAAATATACTATATTTATTTACCATAAAAAAACATTTAAATAACATTAATTTAACATTATACAAAAATAACTAGTCATAAATTATTTCGTACTTTTACTAATCTTTAATAATCTTACAAAAGTTAACATGGCCATAATAAAAGTTATAGAAGTCTTAGCTAATTCAAATAAAAGCTGGGAAGACGCTACAAGAAAAGCTGTAAAAGAGACTTCTAAATCAGTAAAAAACATCAAATCAGTGTTTGTCCAATCACAAAGTGCAGTGGTTCATAATGACGAGATCACCGAATTTAGGGTTAATCTTAAAATCACTTTCGAAATAAAATAACCCTGACTTAGACTCCCTGCAATCTACATAGCTACTATTAAAGATTATAGATGGAGTAAATTCACGAAAAGATATCCTTATTTTTTTTTTAAATTTTTCTTTACCTAATCTATTCTCGCACAATTAGGTTTAGTATTTTTGTTGCCCTAAACTAAAAACTACTACTAACTCACATAATTAAATATTAATTTTTTTTAAATTTTTAAACATGGAAAAATATTGGATCAATGTTCAAGACTTATTAGTAGAGTACACTCCCAAAGTACTAACTGCACTAGCTATTTTAATAGTAGGTTTATTTGCTATTAAATTTATTGTCAAAGCTTCTCAAAAAATCATGCAAAAGAGAGGTGTGGACATCACTCTCCAAAAGTTTTTAGGAGATTTAACCAGTTGGGCTTTAAAAGCTTTATTATTCGTTACTGTCATTGCTAAATTAGGAGTTGCCACTACCTCCTTCGCTGCTATCATCGGAGCTGCTGGTTTGGCTATAGGTTTAGCTTTACAAGGATCTTTATCTAATTTTGCAGGTGGCGCATTGATCATGATCTTCAAACCATTCAAAATAGGAGATCTGATAGAAACTCAAGGAGTTACGGGGGTCGTAAAAGAAATACAAATTTTTACTACTCATTTAAATACTCCTGGCAATAAACTAGCAATTATTCCTAATGGAACTCTTTCTAATGGGAACATCATTAATTACACCGCTGAAGGAAAACTACGTGTCGATTTAACTATTGGTGTTTCTTACGATACTGATATTAAACAAGCCAAAGAAGTTCTTTTAAGCGCTTTAACATCCAACCCAAAGGTATTAAAAGATCCTGCTCCTTCTGTTAATGTTTCTGAATTAGCTGACAGCTCTGTAAACTTTGCAGTAAGACCTTGGGCAACTCCTGCTGAGTATTGGGATGTATATTTTGAATCACTAGAAAATGCTAAAATAGCACTAGATAAGGCTGGCATAGAAATACCATATCCACACTCTGTTGAAATTCAAAAAAAAGGGTAATTAGCGCTTCTTTTGAGGCACAGCTATAAAATCTTTTAAATAAAAAGGTTCAAAATAAGCGACATTTTCAATGTCGTTTTTTTTGTACTTGCAATAACTTAATTTAGCCATCTCTCTAGAAGAAGGATATTTCCCTTCAATAAAAATAGCATTTTTATGTTTTATCACTTCCTTACATTTAGCGGCTCCATCTCCTAAAAAACATACCTCTCCTTTTAATAAATACTCTTGAAATGAACTAGCATCGATAATTTCTGCTTTGATCTCTCGTATTAATTCATGCTCTTTATTAAATACCGCATCGTACACTTCCATTCTACGAGCATCCAACATAGGTACAATAACCCCTTCCTTGATACTTACGGAATGGCTCAAAGAGGCCAATGTATCTATTGCTATTAATGGCTTGTCAAATGCGAAGCACAATCCTTTCGCTGCGGAAACCCCTATACGCAACCCTGTATAAGATCCAGGACCTTTACTAACTGCCACCGCATCAATATCTTTTGTGGTTACATTTGATTCACTTAAAACCTCTAAAATAAACGAATGCAATACTTCTGCATGTGAATAATTACCATTATTTAGCTCTTTCAAAGCTAAAATCTCTCCATTTTCAGCGATGCTTACAGAGCAATTTTTTGTAGCTGTTTCTATGTTCAGTATTATTGCCAAATTCTCTAATTTTAGCTGCAAATATAGTTTTAAAAAAAGAAATTCGTATAGGTAAAATTACCATACGAATTTCTTTTTCTCTCCAAAAAGTCCAATTTAATCTAAAATGGACTCCCCGTAGTAAAACTTCAACACCTTCGTTTTAAATACATAATCATATTTAGCTCTAATCATAGCACCTTCTGCATTTACCAAACGGTTACGAACTTGATCAAAATCAAATTGAGTCATAGAGCCATAGTTGTAACTTTCTTGAGCGTTCTTAAAAGCTTCCTTCTGAGCATCTAGAGACACTTGTGCAGTTTCATAAGTTTTTGCAGCTGCTTTTGCGTCCAAATATGATTTTTCTATTTGCTGTTGCAACTGTAATTTTTGATTTTCTAACTGAAACTCACTCACTTTTTTATTTATGATTGATTTTGCTACGTTATTTTTAGTTTGAAAGCGGTTGAACAAAGGTACATTTAAAGAAATCCCCACTCCATAACCTAGATTATCATTCAATTGTTTAAATAGATAATTATTCCCTCGCTGGCCTGGCAATAAATCAAAACTATGTGCAAAATTCGTTTGTGCATTAGCAGATGCTGTAAGAGATGGTAAATAAGCTCCTTTTGCTATTTTTATCCTCAAATCTGCATCTTCAATATTTAATTTAGCTCTTTCTATTTCAGGTCTATTAGTCAGCGCATTATTATACACAATACCTGCATTCTCATATAAAAGTGCCGCAGAGGGAGCTTCCACATCAATAGGCAAAACATCAAAAGTATCAGAAGAAACCTGCAAAGCCTGCCTTAAATTCAAAAGTGCTAAATTTAATGTGTTTTCTTGATTCACAACATTTTGCACATCAGTTGCCGCTGTTGACTGTACATTTAGTAAATCACTTTTAGGAATAACTCCTGCCTCAAATCTTGCTTTAGCTCTTTCTATTTGATTCTGGCTAATCTCAGCTTGAATTCTTGCCACATTTAAATTTTCTTTTGCAAATAATACATTTAAATAGAAATTAACTACATTCAAAGAAATATCATTCTCTATCTTCGCTAAATCTAACTTATTCCCTTCAACACCAAGCCTAGCACTTTTTAATGTATTTAAATTTCTAAATCCATTAAATATAGTTACTCCCGTACCCAAGCTATAAGAATTTCCAAAAGTGTTCTGCGAAACCCTACTATTTGTTACTGGGTGAATTATAGATCCAAACCCTAAGTTTGCTCCTGAAGAACCATTTAAGTTTGGTAAAAAGTTTCCTTTCGCTATTTCAACATCTCTTTCCGCTAATTGAACATTTAACTTGTTTTGTTTTATCGTAATATTATTCTCTAATGCATGGTTTACACAGTCTTTAAGTGTCCATTTTTTTTGAGAGAAAGAAGTAAATGATATTAAAATCACTACAAATAATGCAACTTTTGTTTTCAACACGTATGATTTTTATAATTCCTGTAAAGTATTTCACTTATTTTCATAAAAGAAGCGATGTATTCTTAAAAAGAACGTATCGCTTCTTTTGTTTCGCCTATATGACGATCGCTTTTAAAATATGTTACAGAATATTTACCTTAGTTAAAACTTTTTGTCTTTTTTCTATGTCTATATAAAAAATAAAACAGCACGCCAATTAGTAAATAGGGAAATATCATTAAGTATGTAATTCCATTATTTACTCCTTCTGCCATTGTTTCATCTCCATTTTCGACAACAGCTTTACACATTGCACATTGAGCAATACTAATTTTTCCTATCAAACAGAATACTACTGTTATAATTGTCGCTTTTTTCATTGTATTCTTTTTTATACCTTATCCGTAATAAGGTGAAATCATTACATAAACAACAACACCTGTAACCGCTACGTACAACCAAAGAGGAAATGTTATTTTTGCTATTTTCTTATGGGCTTCAAACTTACCTAATTGCGCTCTTACATAAGTTAACAATACAAAAGGAATCACTGCTATTGACAATATAATGTGCGTTACCAAAATGAAATAATATATGTATTTTACAACTCCCTCTCCTCCAAATTTAGTTGAATCAGAGGTCATATGATAGCCTATATACATCAACAAGAAAAGTATTGAGCAAAGCATTGCTAATTTTATTAAACGTTCATGTAATAATCTATTTCCTTTTTTTATTGATACTACTGCCCAAACTAAAATAACAGCAGTTATACCGTTTATAGTTGCATAAATCGGTGGCAAAAAATGTAAAGGTGCCACATTAGGTAATTTTATTCCAAACAATGCTGCCACTGCTAATGGTATTACAATAGATAGGGCAGTAATAATCCTATTGTATTTTTTTTCTTGTGCTATTTTACTCATTTAATAACAGTTTAATATCCTCTTTTAATTCTTTTATTTGATCTGAAAATTCATTCTCTTCTAAAGCCCTATAATACATTATTGGGTTTCCAAACTCATCATACCTTGAACGAATGTAGCCTTCTTTATCTACTAATGCAAACAAGCCCGAGTGTTCAAAGCCATCGGTACTTCTATCATCTTTTCCTGCATACAATTTAAATCCTTTATTTGCCAAATTATATACAATATCATCAGCTCCCTCTGTTGTTAACAGATGCCAATTTTTAGCGAGTATCTTGTTCCTTTTAGCATATTCTTTTAATACATAAGGCGTATCTCTTTCTGGAGTTATTGAAAAAGAAGCTATTCCGAAATTAGGGTTTCCAAAAAATTCGTCTTGAAGTTCAACCATTTTGGTTGTCATTAAAGGACAAATTGTTGTACAAGTAGAAAAGAAAAACTCGACCACATATACTTTCCCTTTAAAATTGTTATTTGTTATTTTTTTTCCATCTTGGTTTATAAACTCAAATGATGGCACCTTATTAAAAGTAGCTAGCTGAGGTTTTTTAAACCTAGCCACTACTTTAGGGACTACATATATCCCAAAAAGTAGAATTATAAAAGAAATTCCAACGTATGAATATTTTTTGTTCATTTTTTTATTCAGAAAAGTTTCCGTAGTTACCTACTTGTAATACTTAATAGTTTCTTTTTTAAATTTCTCTATCTGCATTATTTTTTTTCAACGCCAAACGGTATTCTGCCAATACAACCTTTACATCATCTTTCATTTTATCATTTAACTCTCCTACAGATTGCATATTATAACCATACAACTTACCGTTAGCAGTATCTTTATCATCAGTTCTACCTCTTAATTTGCCTTCTTTATCCATAAGAAAAGCTTTCGAACTATACAAATCTTCATCTAAGTTTTGATTGGTATTAAAACTTTTATACAGTGCTTTTATTTCCTCTTCTTCTCCATAAACAAAACGCCACTTCACCATATTTGTAAAAGCTCCTATTTCCTTTTGAAGCTTTTCTACACCTTTATTATTTCCTTTTGGAGCAATTGCTATAACTTGAAAATCTTTAAATCCATAAAATGGCTTGTATATTTTTTGGTTTAAATTGAAAACACTTCCTTTTATTCTATTAATATCTTTCCCTAAAAACAATACTATAGAAATATTCTTTTTAAAACGATATCCTTTGTCAATTTCAGAAATATCAATAACATTTTCAGTTACTACTGGTAACTTTGCAAAATTATTAATCCCCGCTGATAGAAAGATATAAAACAACAATGGTACTATAAATAGTACAAATAAGATTATAAATTTTTGGGCTTTATTCATTTTAAATTATTTTATATAAGCAAAAAAAAGGTGGTTAAAACCACCTTTATCATTTTATTTTATTACCATTTCACCAATGGTGATAATGTTTCGTATAAATAATCTCCTTCAATTAGTAATAGCGTTACTAAATAGCTAATTAAGAAAACAGCTGTCCAAACAATGGATCTTCTAAACCATTTTTTTTCTCCTTCTAAGTGCATAAATGCCCATGCAATACCATATGCTTTCGCTAGCGTTAAAATAATAAAAATCCAATTTAATAAGTGCATGCTTAAAAAATCAGTAAATACTAACGATTTAGGCTTAACAATACCCAACCAAACTTCTACTATTGTTATTAAAGATAATATACCAAATACTATCCATATCCTTTTTGCATTTGAACCGTGTGAATGTGCTCCCATCTTTTTATATATTTTTAATTTACACTAAATAGAAGAAAGTAAATACGAATACCCATACTAAATCTACAAAGTGCCAGTACAATCCTACTTTTTCAACCATTTCATAATGACCTCTTCTCTCATAAGTTCCTAAAATCACATTGAAAAAGATTATAATATTTAATACTACCCCAGAAAAAACGTGGAATCCGTGGAAACCTGTAATAAAGAAAAAGAAATCTCCAAACAATGAATTACCATATTCGTTTTCTATAAGATTGGCTCCTTCTACAACACCATTAGCTTTTGCTAATGCTTTTATACTTTCCTCTCTTGAAAGTATTATTTTTTGTTTTGTTTCTGGATTAATTTTCTGAATCCTAACTCTTAATTCAGGATGTTTATTAAATGATTCCACCACTTCAGAAAGGGCGTATTCAGTTAACGGAGCTCCTTGCTCAAACCATAATCCATTCTTCCTCGTATGATATACTTCTTCTCTTTTTCCTCCTACCACAAAATCTTTTAATGCTACTTGATGCCCATCCTTTACAAACTGTAAAATTTTATTATCCGTTGTTTTTACAGCTCCATAAGATCCATTAATGAAGTTTTTCCATTCCCACGCTTGAGAACCTAAGAAAATTAAACCTCCTAATACGGTAGCAAACATATACCAAGTAACCTTTTTCCTGTTCATTTGGTGTCCAGCATCTACTGCTAAAACCATTGTTACTGAAGAAAAAATCAGAATAAATGTCATTAATGCTACATAATACATTGGTAAATGTACTCCGTGTAAAAACGGAAAGTGAGTAAACACTTCATCAGCAATAGGCCAAGAATCAATAAATTTAAAACGAGTTAAACCATATGCAGCTAAAAAACCTGAAAATGTCAATGCATCAGACAGGATAAAAAACCACATCATCATTTTACCATAACTAGCTCCAAATGGTTTTGCACCACCTCCGCCCCAGGTCTCTTTGTTGTCAGAATTTACAGCAATATTTGCTTCCATAAATATCTATTAGTTAATTTTTGTTAAAATATTTGTCAAAATTACGCATTTTTCATCATCTAATAAAATAGAAAAAGAAAAATAGATAAATCCATAAAACATCTACGAAATGCCAGAAGATCGCACCTAGCTCAAAACCAAGCATATCAGTAGATGAATACTTATTTTTAAAATGATTATAAATTAGCACTAATAACACGATTACCCCCGCTATTAAATGCAATATATGCATAAATGTAATACCTATAATAAAAGATGTTGACACCGTACTTTCTGGTCCGGTAAAATAAAGTCCTGCTTCTTTTAGCTCATTAAATCCTACATATTGATACCATATAAACCCTATTCCTAACACCAATGTCAATGTTAAAAACACTAAAGAGTTTTTAATCTTTTCTTTTTTCAAAGAGAACTGTGATACCAACAGTGTTCCACTGCTTAAGATAATTAAAACAGTACTTATATAAAAAGCCTGAGGCAAATCAAAACTCACCCAGTCTTCCCTATTCATACTTATTACATATGCACTTGTTAGCCCTGCAAAAAACATGACCATACTAATCATAGAAATCCATAACATTGGTTTCGCTGATTTTCGCCTTGCTGCTTTTAATTCAGCCTGTAAACTTTGATCGTTCATTATTAATGTAAAAATTTATCTACTACATATATTATTGGCACTATTGTAATGTAAAAAACACTTGCCAACATTAATTTTCGTGCATCTGTATTTGATTCTGACTTGTATAGCTTTATCCCATAGTACAACATTAGAGTTCCTAATAACAAGATAACAACTGCAGTTATAGGATAAATATAGAAAACACCTGTTACTCTTAACACTGGCGCGATAGAAATCAACATCATCACCAAGGTGTAAAAAATAATCTGAGTAACTGCTCCTTTATCTTTTTTATCCATGGGTAACATATGCAAACCTGCTTTATGATATTCTTCATATTGTAACCAACCTATAGACCAAAAATGCGGGAATTGCCAAAAAAACTGAATCATAAATAAGAAACCTGCTTCAACACCAAATTGATTTGTAGCAGCAACCCAACCTAGCATAAATGGAATTGCCCCAGGAATTGCCCCCACAAATACCGCTAAAGGAGTAATTCCTTTTAAAGGAGTATAGGCGCTCGTATATAGAAAGATAGAGATTGCTCCAAATAAAGCACATTTCGCATTAATTGTATAGAGTATTGTAATACCGATAATGGTAAATAATACCGCAATCGTTAACGCTGTATTTATTTTCATCCTGCCGCTTGGAATAGGCCTATTCTTAGTACGTTGCATCAAGGCATCTGTATCTTTTTCTATAACTTGGTTAAAGGCATTAGATGCCCCTACCATTAAGTACCCCCCTACTCCTAATAGGAGTATCGTTGTGATACTAATTTGGTTTACCCCTAACAAATATCCTGTTATTGAAGTAAACACAACGCTTGCCGATAAACCAACTTTCGTAAGTTGTTTAAAATCGGAAAACAATGCCTTTATGCTTATTTTAGTATCGATAGCTGAAACAGAATTCATTTAGTATTAAAAAAATTTTTGCAAAGATATTTTTTTATTAGCGAACTACCATATTTTTTAGCACTTATTGAAATACTTATAAAAAATTGAAATTTTTCTTTGCAATTAAAAAAAAGGTGTTATATTTGCACCCGCATTCACAACGATGCAAGTTCATTAAAATAGTTTTGACTACGCGAAAGTAGCTCAGGGGTAGAGCATCACCTTGCCAAGGTGGGGGTCGCGGGTTCAAATCCCGTCTTTCGCTCTAATCCTTTAAAAAAGATTATGCTGAAGTGGTGGAATTGGTAGACACGTTGGACTTAAAATCCAATGAGCCGTAATGCTCGTGCGGGTTCAAGTCCCGCCTTCAGTACTAAGCCTCACTTTTATTGGTGAGGCTTAATTTTAAAGTAGTCAGAAAAAACATACGCAGAAGTGGTGGAATTGGTAGACACGTTGGACTTAAAATCCAATGAGCCGTAATGCTCGTGCGGGTTCAAGTCCCGCCTTCTGTACTAAAAACCTTAACAAATATTTGTTAAGGTTTTTTTGTTTTAGTTCTTAATCCATTAATTCATATTAAAATAAACGCTACACTATTTTCTTTAACTCTCTTAATTCTACTCCTAACCCATTCAACATCATTGCAATACTACTTATTTTCAGCTCTTTTTCATCATACTCTTGCGTATTAATAGCACATGTAAACTCCCACATTTCCAAAATCTCCGTGACTGGAACAAAATAAGATTGGTGGTTTGGGTTATCAGGAGACAGCAGAAATCCCCCTTCTTTTTCAATATCATTATACACTCTTTTATAAGTCATTCCATCATTCCTCGTTACAACCACATAGGTCGTTCCATTAGAAACTTCGTTAAAATCTTCTACAAATTTAGCAACCACATAGGCACCATCTTTTAAAGGAAGCATAGAATCCCCTTTTATAGGAAAGGCTCTATGTTTACCTATTGGCAAAAAAGGCAATTTAATCCTATCCAGTTGCTCTATATACTCAGGATCATCATATCCCAATAAATAACCAGCCGATGCGGCCACAGGAACAACTTCTATAAAATCATCCTCTTCTTCTTTTATCGTTATAGGAAATAAAATACGTTGGTCTGTAATATCTATAAACGAAAAATCAGTAGCGTAAGTTAGATCTTTTTTAATCAGTACATCTATAGGTAAGTTGAAATAATCAGAAAACAACATTAACATCTCAATGGAGGGTTCAGAACGCCCCTCTTCATAAGACCCTATTTTAGAACGAGTTACTTTTAGTTCATTTGCCAACTGATCTTGCGTCAGCCTCTTCAACTTTCTTAAATGCTTGATATTTTTCTTTATACGATTCATGTTGCTACAAAAATAAGTTATTTAAACTACAAAACACAGCAACACGCTTTAAATAAATTTACCCTTCTTTTATTTGAGTTAATCTTGATACGTATTTACCAATAACATCAAATTCAAGATTAACTTCATCTCCTTTCTTTATATTTTTAAAAGTGGTATGTGCCAAAGTATAAGGAATAATAGCCACGCTAAATTCGTTAACTTTAGAATCCACAACAGTCAAACTTACTCCATTTATTGTTATAGATCCTTTTTCTATAGTAACATTATTATTCATTGAGTTATAAGCAAATGAATAAATAGTACTTCCATTCTCATTCTTCACAGCAATACAACTACCTGTTTCATCTACATGTCCTTGAACAATATGACCATCTAACCTATCTCCTAATTTCATTGCCCTTTCTAAATTTACTTCATCACCAATAAGCAAACCTCCTATATTGGTTTTATCTAACGTTTCCTTAATTGCTGTTACCGTGTACTCATCTCCCTTAATATCTATAACTGTAAGGCAAACCCCATTATGAGCAACACTTTGATCTATTTTTAACTCATTTGTAAAATTACTCTGAAGCGTTAAATGGATATTCCCTGCTTCTATCTCTGTTTTGGTGACAACACCTAGCGTTTCAATAATTCCTGTAAACATTTTTCAGTAAATTTTGGTTACTTTTGTAGCTCTCAAAAATACAACATTACGAAAGTAAACATGGATAAATCTGATAAAATTATTGTAGGAATCTCAATTGGAGATACGAATGGAATTGGTATAGAAGTTATTTTAAAAACATTCGAAGACAAAAGAATGTTAGATTTTTGTACCCCAGTTTTATTTGGCTCTCCAAAAATGATTTCATATCATAAGAAAACTTTACGCTCCAACATAAGCATCCATAATGCTTCTTCTCTATCCGAGATATCTCACGGAAAGGTGAATTTATTTTCTGTTTGGAAAGACGAAGTACCTGTTCATATTGGAACTCCTACTCAACAATCAGGTAAAGCTGCTTTAAAATCATTATCCGCAGCCACAGAATCATTAAAAAAAGGAGAAATCGACACCCTTCTAACAGCTCCTATCAACAAAGAAAACATACAATCTGACTCTTTTAATTTTCCAGGTCATACAGAATTTCTTGAAAAAGAGCTAGGAGGCAAAAGCTTAATGATTCTCCTTACCGAAACCTTGCGAATAGGTTTAATTACCGGTCATATTCCTATTTCAGAAGTAGCTCAAAATATTACTTCTGAAATTATTGAAGAAAAGGTAAATATAATGTACCAATCTTTACAACAAGATTTTGGCATCCATAAACCTAAAATCGCAGTGTTAGGATTGAATCCACACTGCGGAGATCATGGAGTTATAGGTAAAGAAGATGATGCAATTATTCGACCAACCATAGCTAAAATTAGAAAAACAGGGAAACTCGTTTTCGGACCTTATGCTGCCGATGGTTTTTTTGGATCTAAAACTTACCAAGAGTTTGATGGTGTTTTAGCAATGTATCACGATCAAGGTTTGGCTCCATTTAAAGCGCTATCTTTTGGTAATGGTGTTAATTTCACTGCTGGTTTAGAAAAAATCAGGACTTCTCCTGACCACGGAACAGGTTTCGATATTTCAGGTAAAGGACTTGCGAACCCTGATTCTTTTAAAGAAGCTTTATTTACCTCATTACGAATATTTAAGCATAGAGAAGAATACAAAAACCTAGTAAAAAACGCATTAACAACGAAATAATGTATTTTTTTTATATAAAACAGGATATAAAAACATTTTTTTATATCTTTGCACGCTCAAATTGATATTGTAGATGAAAGACTTAAAGCAATTCAACATTCCTTTTGTAGGATTAAAAGAAGGAAGTCATTTGTTTGAATATCAAATTGGCAAAAAGTTCTTTGAAGCTTTTCAATTTGATGATTTTATTGATACAAATGTAAAAGTAGTTCTTAATTTTTTAAAAAAGAGCACCTTTTTCGAACTTAATTTTGAAGCAAATGGAACCGTAAATGTTCCTTGTGACATTACTAATGAGTCATTTGATCAGGAAATCAAAGCAACTTTACCTTTAATTGTAAAGTTTGGAGCAGAATTTAACGACGACAATGAGGAAATATTAATATTACCTCACGAAGCATACCAGCTAAATATAGCCCAATATGTTTATGAAATGATCGTCCTTGCTGTTCCTTCAAAAAGAGTGCATCCTAAAGTACTAGATGGAACTATGGATTCAGAAGCTTTAAAAAAACTACGAGAATTAGAGATTAAAGAAGAGAAAACTGTTGAAGAAGAGTCAACAGACCCTAGATGGGATAAATTAAAGGATTTACTAACAGAAAAAAAGACATAAAATGGCACATCCAAAGAGAAAAATATCTAAAACTAGAAGAGATAAAAGGAGAACTCATTACAAAGCCTCTGTTCCTCAAATAGCTACAGATCCAACAACTGGAGAAGCTCATTTGTACCACAGAGCTCATTGGCACGAAGGTAAACTATATTACAGAGGTCAAGTAGTATTAGAATCTGCTGTTGCAGAAGCTTAATTGATTTCTTTTAAAGCACAAAAAAACCCTCGAATTGAGGGTTTTTTTGTGTTTCTACGTCAAAAACAAATGTTTTTGACGTTTTTTTCATTAAAAAGTAAAATAATTTTCATTACTTTGGACGCTCGTTTTACAACAAACAACAACTATGATTAAAACAACTGCAGCGATCACAGCAGTAGGAAAATACGTTCCAGAATACGTACTAACTAACAAAGAGTTAGAGAGTATGGTAGATACCAATGATGAGTGGATCACTACAAGAACTGGTATTAAAGAAAGAAGAATCTTAAAAGGTGAAGGCTTGGGTAGCTCTTTTATGGCTATCAAAGCTGCGGAAGATTTACTACAAAAATCGGGCGTTGACCCGAAGGATATTGATATGATTATCGTAGCTACAACTACACCTGATATGCCAGTTGCTTCAACGGCTGTATATACTGCTACAAAAATAGGCGCTACTAATGCTTTTGCATATGATTTGCAAGCTGCTTGTTCTAGTTTTTTATACGGAATGTCAGTAGCAACTAGCTATATTGAATCTGGTCGTTATAAAAAGGTTCTTTTAATTGGAGCTGATAAAATGTCGTCAATTATTGATTATACTGACAGGGCTACTTGTATTATCTTTGGAGATGGTGCTGGCGCTGCTCTATTTGAGCCTAACGAAGAAGGATTAGGGTTTCAAGATGAGTATTTAAGAAGTGATGGTAACGGACGTGAATACTTAAAAATTGATGCAGGAGGATCAATACTTCCTACTACTGAAGTAACATTAAAAAACAAACAGAACTTCGTTCATCAAGAAGGTAGAACTGTTTTTAAATTTGCTGTTTCAAATATGGCTGACGTTGCGGAAAGAATGCTCACCAGAAACAACTTAACAAAAGATGATATTAATTGGTTAGTACCTCATCAAGCTAATAAAAGAATTATTGAAGCTACTGCCAATAGAGTTGGCTTGGAAGACGATAAAGTAATGATGAATATTCATAAATATGGTAACACCACTTCTGCAACATTACCTTTATTATTAAACGATTATGAAAAAGAACTTAAAAAAGGAGATAATTTAATTTTTGCCGCTTTCGGAGGAGGCTTCACATGGGGAGCTATCTATTTAAAATGGGCATATAATTCATAAAATCAACAACCAAAAATTCAAACAACATGGATATAAAAGAAATTCAAAATCTTATAAAGTTTGTAGCTAAATCTGGTGCTAGTGAAGTAAAGCTAGAGATGGAAGATGTTAAGATTACTATTAAAACAGGTTCTGAAAAAACAGAAACTACCATAGTACAAACAGCTGCTCCAATAGCCGCTGTTCCTCAAATAGCTGCTCCTGCCCCTGTTCCTGTTGCGCAACCTATAACGAATCCCCCTGCTGCAAATAATACAGAAGATGACTCTAAATATATTACTGTAAAGTCTCCTATTATCGGTACTTTTTACAGAAAACCTTCTCCAGACAAACCTAACTTTGTAGAAGTAGGTTCTGAAATAAAAACAGGCGATACTGTATGTATCATCGAAGCAATGAAGTTATTTAATGAAATAGAATCAGAAGTTTCTGGTAAAATCGTTAAAGTTTTAGTTGATGATTCTTCTCCTGTAGAATTCGACCAACCTTTATTTTTAGTTGATCCTTCATAACATTTAGTTTATTCAGTTTAAAAAGTATAGCATTTTAACACTCTATATAAGAGCTAAAATGAATTCGTAACTAAACTCATAGACTCATAAACTTAAAAATTATGTTTAAAAAAATATTAATTGCCAATAGAGGAGAAATAGCATTACGTGTTATTAGAACCTGTAGAGAAATGGGCATTAAAACTGTTGCTGTTTACTCTACTGCTGACGCAGAAAGTTTACATGTAAAGTTTGCTGATGAAGCAGTTTGTATTGGCCCTGCCCCAAGTAATCTTTCTTACCTAAAAATGTCTAACATTATAGCTGCTGCAGAAATTACAAATGCAGATGCTATTCATCCTGGATATGGCTTCTTAGCTGAAAATGCTAAATTTTCTAATCTATGTGCTGAGCATGATATCAAATTCATTGGCGCTACTGGTGAAATGATTGATAAAATGGGAGACAAAGCTTCTGCTAAAGCAACTATGATTGCTGCAGGAGTTCCTTGTATTCCTGGTTCTGAAGGGATTATAAAAGACTTTGAAGAGTGCAAACAACTTGCTACTGAAGCAGGATATCCTGTAATGTTAAAAGCTACTGCTGGTGGTGGTGGTAAAGGAATGCGAGCTGTTTGGAATCCGGAAGATTTACAAGATGCATGGGATTCTGCTCGTCAAGAAGCAAAAGCTGCCTTTGGTAATGATGGTATGTATTTAGAAAAGTTAATTGAAGAGCCTCGCCATATAGAAATCCAAGTTGTTGGAGATTCTTTTGGTAAAGCTTGCCATTTATCTGAAAGAGATTGCTCTGTACAACGCCGCCATCAAAAATTAACAGAAGAAACTCCTTCTCCTTTCATGACCGATGAATTGAGAGATGCAATGGGTAAAGCAGCTGTAAAAGCAGCTGAATATATCAAATACGAAGGAGCTGGTACTGTAGAGTTCTTAGTAGACAAGCATCGTAACTTCTACTTTATGGAAATGAATACTCGTATTCAGGTAGAACACCCTATTACCGAAGAAGTAGTAGATTACGATTTAATTAGAGAACAAATATTAGTAGCTGCTGGTGTACCAATTTCAGGGAAAAACTATTATCCGCAATTGCATTCTATAGAATGTAGGATTAATGCAGAAGATCCTTATAATAATTTCAGACCCGCGCCAGGTAAAATAACCACATTCCATTCTCCAGGAGGCCATGGGGTTCGTATAGACACTCATGTTTATGCAGGATATATGATTCCTCCTAACTATGATTCAATGATTGCTAAATTAATTGTAACTGCACAGACACGTGAAGAAGCTATTAATAAAATGAAGCGCGCTTTGGATGAATTTATTATTGAAGGAATCAAAACTACCATCCCTTTTCACAGACAACTTATGGATCATCCTGATTATGTTGCTGGAAACTATACAACAAAATTCATGGAAGATTTTGAAATGAAATAAGTAAGAATCTACACTATAAAAAGCTTCTTTTTTCTTAGAAAAAAGAAGCTTTTTCGTATTTCACAATCTCCTTTTTACACCAATCCTAATCAATACATAGTATTCCAATTTCTTTTGTAATTTTCATAAAATAAAATCGTCTAATGCTTACGATTAAAAAACAAACTCATGAAAATTTACTTTAGTATCTTCATTTATTTAGTAGCCTCTCTTAGTTTAACGGCTCAAATTAACAAACCCAGCTTAAGTCCTAAAACAACAATCCAACAACAAGTTGGGCTTGCTAATATTAACTTATCTTATAGTCAACCTAGTAAAAAAGGTAGAATTATCTTTGGTTCCTTAATCCCTTACGGAAAAGTATGGAGAACAGGAGCTAATGCAGCAACTAAGATTACTTTAGACAAAGAAGCTTCTTTTGCTAATCACTTAATCCCAGCAGGAACCTACGGATTATATACCATTCCTAATAAGACTGAGTGGACTATTATTTTTCATAAAAAAAGTAACTTATGGGGGGATGCTGGTTACCAACAGGAAAATGACTTTATCAGATTTTCAACGCCTTCAAAAACCACTACCGACACCTCTGAAACTTTAAATATTTATTTTGAAAACTATACTGTTGACGGCGCTGATTTTGTCATAGTTTGGGAAAACACCAAAGTAGTAATCCCTGTAAAAGTAGATTCTGATGCCATCATTCAACAACAAATTGATGCAGAAATTATCAACTCCAAAAAAGTAGCAGCTCCTCAAACTTATTTTGATGCTGCACAATATTATTATGAAAAAAACAAAGACCTTACCACTGCTTTCAAATGGTTCAGTAAAGCAGAGGCTTTGAGACCTCAAGCTTTCTGGTACACCTATTATAAAGGTGAATTAGCCTATAAACTAAAAAAATATAAGATAGCTAAACTAAGCGCTGAAAAGTGTCTAAAAGATGCCAAAAATAGTAAAGCTTCTGATTTTGGATATATAGCAAAATGCTCTCTTTTATTAAAAGAGGTCGATAAAAAGAGAAAGTAATCATTTCTTCTCTTTAATTTGAGTTTCGTAAAAAAGACCGTTTTAAATTATAATTTATAAATGGTCTTTTTTTATTTCCATAAATTAGCGGCTATGAATTTATTTTATACTCCTTTACTATATCTTGCTTCAATGCTTATCAACTTCTTAGCAATATTCAATAAAAAATTAGCGCTTTTTGTTAATGGTAGAAAAGAAAGCTTTGAAAAACTAGCTGTATTCAAAAAAAAAGACAAAGTTATCTGGCTTCACGCTGCTTCTCTTGGAGAATTTGAACAAGGACGACCTATCATAGAGCAAATAAAAATGTATTTTCCTGAATACAAGATTTTAGTAACCTTTTTTTCTCCTTCTGGATATGAGGTTAGCAAAGACTATAAATTGGCGGATGTTGTATGCTATCTTCCTATAGATACTCCAAAGAATATGAAAAAATTTATTCGAAAAGTTAATCCTAAAATTGCTATCATTATTAAATATGAATTTTGGCCTAACTTATTAAATGAATTGTATAACACCCAAACAACAACGCTTTTAGTTTCTGGAATCTTCAGGAAAAATCAAATTTTCTTTAAGTGGTATGGCGCCTTTATGAGAAAGTCTCTCAAAGCTTTTCAACATTTCTTCGTTCAAAATAATACTTCTAAGAAACTTTTAGAAGAAATTAACTTTAATAATGTCTCTGTAAGTGGCGATACTCGATTTGATAGAGTTTTCGAGATTTTACAACAACAAAACGAACTTAAATTTGTAAATTCTTTTAAGAACAATACCTATACTATTGTTGCAGGAAGTACTTGGAAAGAAGACGAAGAATTATTGGTAAATTATATTAACAATAACGCTTCCTCCGATGAAAAATTCATCATTGCCCCACATAATATCAATCCAAAAGATATTTTAAATTTAAAAAAATCAATTAATAAACCTACTGTTGTGTTTTCTGAAAAAGAAGGTAAAAATATTGCTAATTATCAAGTGCTAATCATAAATACTATTGGATTACTAACTAAAATTTACTCATATGCTGATACGGCTTATGTAGGTGGTGGTTTAGCTACGGGATTACACAATATCTTAGAACCTGCTACCTACGGTATTCCAATTACCTTTGGCGGAATAAAATACAAAAAATTTCAGGAAGCAATTGACTTATTGGAGTTAAAGGGTGCAACAATTGTTACAAACAAAGAAGATTTTTCTAGTACTTTTGCTACATTAAAACAAAATACTTCTCTTAGAACAGACATGGGGAAGATTAATAAAAAATATATTCAAGACAATGTTGGTGCTACCAATTCAATCATGGCTTATATTTCTAAACTAATGACACAATATTAAAATGGACTTTATCACTCAACCATGGGCTTGGTACATTACTGGACCAATGATAGCAAGCGTATTATTTTTACTATTTTATTTCGGAAGAAGCTTCGGAGTTTCTACCAATTTAGAAACCTTTTGTACCATTGGTGGTGCTGGAAAAATATCTGATTATTTTAAAACAGACTGGAAAGCTAGGGGTTGGAGCTTAATATTTGCTACTGGAATAGTAATCGGCGGGTTTATTTCATTCAATTTTTTAATGCCCACTAAGGAAATTGCACTAAGCCCTCAAACTGTAAAAGAACTCTCTGAGCTGGGGTTTTCTAATGCAGGCAACTCTTATCTACCTTCAGAAATCTTCGGAAAAGAGGTTTTATTTTCTTTTAAAGGGTTTCTTATCTTAATAGGAGCTGGGTTTTTAATTGGATTCGGAGCTAGGTATGCAGGTGGCTGCACTTCGGGGCACGCCATAACAGGATTAAGTAGTTTTCAGCTTCCTTCTCTTATTGCTACTATGGGCTTTTTTATAGGAGGGTTGTTAATGACTTGGTTCTTTATTCCTCTCATTTTTTAATTTATTTTACTGCAATCTTTCTCTTTATAACAAATAACATAAAATGAAAAATATAAAATTCTTATTTATTGGTATTTTATTCGGAATTATATTAAGCAAATCGCAAGTAGTTTCTTGGTATAGAATATACGAAATGTTTAAATTCCAATCCTTTCATATGTATGGAATTATTGGCTCTGCCGTTGTGGTTTCGGCTATTCTTATGCTACTTTTTAAAAAAGGAGTTATTAAAAACTATATAGGAGAGCAAATAATGGTGAAAGAAAAGAAAAAGGGAATTATAAGAACCTTATTCGGAGGAACTATTTTTGGATTAGGATGGGCTTTAGCTGGTGCTTGTCCAGGTCCTATATTTGTTTTAGTAGGGCATGGTACTATTGCTATTTTAGTTGTTTTAATAGGAGCTACCTTAGGTGCTTTTATCTATGGTCTTTTGAGCAATAAACTCCCTCACTAATCTTTTATCAAGAATTCATGTAGTAAATTACTATCTGTATGATCTACTACCTCCCAGTTAAATACTGAGGAAAGTCGATAGATTTTAGACAATTCTTCAAATAATCGAATTTTAGCATCAGCTTGCAACATTGAAACTTTTGCCGTTTCTTTTATACGGGCTATGCTATTTTGATTGATTTTATTTAATTCCTCTTTTGTAAATGAATTGAATTGACTCTGCTGTAAATCAAAATATCTAACATTTGGAACCACTATAATTTCTTCTGAAGGAATCTTATTGATAACTATTTTTCTGCCTATAGAATCTATTTGAACATCTAATTTAGATAGATCATAACCTACCTCTACCTTGGCTTCTACGGTTACAATTGCTTTCTTATCAAACGACAAAAAATCATAAAGATACTTCTTGCTATCAGAATAATTTAGTACTTCTGAAAAGGTTCCTTCAGCCACTACCAATTTACTCATACTCTTTATACCGTTAAGCATAACCTTTATCTCCTCTTTCTGATAATCAGTATCTCTTTTGTCATACCAAAACTTAGCTACTAAAAAACCAAGAATGAATACCGCCGTATATTTTACAATTTGCATCTTAACTAATTTTCATGAAAGATATAGAAAAAACGCCTACACTTCTTCTTTCGGAAATGCCTGTTTATTAAATATGAATAGAAGCGCTACTCCAATAGTAATCCACGAATCCGCACCATTAAAAATAGCATTAAAAAAAGTAAAACTTTCTCCTTCGTATATTGGAAAATACAGCATATCTACCACCTTCCCATAAAAAAGTTTACTATAATCGGGTTCTAAAAGAAAGCCTGCAACTTTATGTGCTGAACTTTCAAAAAACACACCATAGAAAACCGAATCAATAATATTTCCAACGGCTCCTGCTAAGATCAATGAAATAGCAATAATAACTCCGTTATGAGTTTTTTTCTGAATAGTTTGCCATAACCAATATACAATACCTGACACCGCTACTAAACGAAACAATGTTAAAAAGAGTTTCCCCGCTTTTCCTCCAAGTTCAAACCCCCAAGCCATACCATTATTTTCAGTAAAATGAATCTTAAACCAGTCAGAAAGCACAGTTACTTCTTCTCCTAATATAAAATTTGTTTTTATATATATTTTACTAATTTGATCTATTAAGATTGCTAAAACAACCGTAAGAATAGCGATGTTTTTTTTAGACATATATTATTTTAATTATCTGTCAAAAATAATAATATTCTTTAGATAAAAAGGGCTTTATTCAGAAGCTTTATCAATCTTTTTTCACCCTAATTTATTCAAAAAGCCAATAACAAAGAGTAATGCTATTGGCTTCTTAAATCATTTTTTTGTAATATTTTACTTATAATTTGAATTTAAAAAATTCAATTAAAAACACCTATTACCCTTTCATCCACACTTTACGCAAATCCTTTTGCTTTTGGCTAGCAACTGGATCTTCTGTTAAATTAGTTTTCTTTGCGTAAGTTACCGTTAGTACTGTTTTTATAACTATTTCTTTTCCTTTTCTGTCTAACTTGACTTCTACTTCTCGACCTGGTTTCCAAGTAAAAACTTTACCTAATACCTCATTTACATTTTCTGGCGTTAATACTTCTCCATCAATTTCTTTAATCACATCTCCTTCTTTTGCACCATTATCTTCCCAAAAGCTATTGTTATGTACTCCTCCTGTAAATTTAATGGCTCCTGTTTCTTTATCTCTATCTACTAAGAAAACCCCATCATCTTGAAGGTAATTTGTTTTTACCATTGATGTTGTATATTTCAACCCAACCTTAGCAAAAAATTTTCCATAATCAATAGGCGTTGTTCCTACTACATGAGTTTTTAAGAATGTTCCTATCGAAGGATAGGTCATCGCTGTTATTTCTTCAATAAGAGCATCGTCATGAAACGGTTTATTTTTGCCATATTTATTCGATAATTCTTTCATTAAAGATAATACACCTCTATTTCCATTACTCTCTTCTCTTAATAAAATATCAATACACATTCCTATCAAAGCTCCTTTTTGATATACATTATAGTACTGAGGTGCATACGGGTTTTCTAAAACATTTTCACTCATTTTGGTAAAACTCATAGTATCATCCATAGATAATGATGCTTTAATTTTCCCCATAATTTTATTATAAAACTCTTCTTCTTTTACTAAATCTTGATGAATTTGAAATAAGGTAGCAAAATATTCTGTAATTCCTTCGTACATCCATAAATGCTTAGAAAAGGTAGGCTTATTATAATCAAAATAGTGTACATCTTCCGAATGTACATTTAATGGCGTTACAATATGAAAAAACTCATGAGAAACCACATCAATCATACTTTTAGCTAACATTTTATCTGGCATTGCCTCTGGTAATACTACTACAGTAGAAGTATGGTGCTCTAAAGCCCCAAAACCTTTAGGTGCTGTTTCTTTTTGATCTGCTAAATACAAATAAATATCATAGCGAGCAGTGCTATTGATATCTCCTAAATATGTTTTTTGAGCTTGCATCATTTTTTCCATAACTGCTTTTATTTGTTTAGCATTATGCTTTTTATTTGGAGAATACACACTCAATACAATTTTAATATCTCCTACGCTGAATTCCGCTACATCTAGCTCTCCATAAAACATCGGATTATCTGTAATATCAAAGTACCTAGGAGCAAAATAACTTGACGTTATTACTTTCCCATCTTTACTTTTTGTAGCCGCTATCTCTTGTAAAGCAGAGGTTCTTTTTACAGTAGCTGGTGCGATTACGTCTAGGGTATATTGACTATTCTTTAAAGAATCAAAATAACCAATAAATCCGTGTAAATTTAACACATAGTTTGTTTCTTCAATATTCGTTCCTGATGGAGAGAAAGGAACATCTCCGCCTATTCCTCCTGTTACTTCCATATCAAAAGTATCATTTACCCAATACTGAACTTTATCTAAATTAACTGCATTGTTAATTTCCCAAGTATTTGTATCTATTTTCTTTATAGGTAACTCTTTCCCTTTATAATCAAAAGCTTTAAAGTCATCTACATACTTACCAAAATCACTAACTGAGTAAGTTCCTTGTACTACCCTTGGTAGTCTATAAATTACTTTTTGACTTGTAAAATAACCTGGATCAATTGTTACAGGAACCTTATCATCTGCTACTTCCGTCAGATTTAATGTAGCTGCTATTGGTTTTTTTGTGGCTATATCATTCGGATTTAACTTTTTAGTTGATTTACATCCTACCAATAATATTCCTGCTACCGCAATAGCGAATACATTTTTATTCATTCTAAATTTTATTTTGATTTTCTGTTGAATTAGACTCTACGAAAGGAGATTTGTTACGCCATTTTCTATTTATTTTACGTTAATTTGAATATTTCCTTGAATACTCTTTACCTTAAATATTTTATTTGATTTTTTTACGTCAAGTTTATACGGCGAAGTTTTCATTTCTTCATTCACATTAATGCTTCCTTTGTTAGTTGTAATCTTAATATTAGTATTATTAACATCTCCTAAAACATTTCCTTGATAAAGAGTTGCCTTAACAGTACCCTTAACTGTATTCAATCGCAGCTCTCCTTTAGCTATAAAAATCGTTAAATTTCCATTATAGCTCTCTGAAATCACATCCAAATCCTCCCCATAAAGAATAACATCTCTGTTTTTAGGAAGTTTCACTATCCCATAAGCTTTGTGTAACCTTTTTGTTATAAACTTCCTAAAAACACCTTCTTCAGAAGGTTCAAAAGGCAATTCAAATTGAATTTTTAACACATTCTCCTCGTTTCCAATTCGAACATAATTCGAATGCAGTTTTTGATTAAATAAAGCTACTTCAATAACTGTGGTATCTGAATTTACAATAGTAATATCATCCAAGCCTACTACTGAAATCTCAATATCTTTAGAAATACTCGTAAAACGCTTGACTATACTCTGCTGAGAAAAGCCACTAGTTATTATGAAAAGGCTAATGATAAAAATTCTTATTTTTTTCATAAAAATAAAAAAGCTTCCAAAAGATGGAAGCTTTTCTTGCTATTATTGTTTTCTTTTAGCCTCAATGCTTAAAGTAGCATGAGGCACTAATTTCAATCGTTCTTTTTGTATTAACTTACCAGTAACTCTGCAAATTCCATATGTTTTATTTTCTATACGAATTAATGCATTTTTTAAATCTCTAATAAATTTTTCTTGACGAATGGCTAATTGCACGTTTGCCTCCTTTGCCATTGTATCTGTTCCTTCATCAAAGGACTTAAATGTTGGAGATGTATCATCTGTACCATTATTGCTGTCATTCTTATACGAACTCTCTAGCAAACTCAAATCTTCCTCTGCACTTGCTATCTTTTGTAAGATGATTTCCTTGAACTCTTGTAAATCCTCATCAGAATACCTTGCTGTTGTGTCTCCCATAATCTTAAATTTTTTGGATTAACATTCTACTTTTAATGGTATCAAATTCAATTTCTGTACCATTTTTCAACTCATCAACAAAAACCAATTCTTTTGTTAATGTCTCGCTCATGATATATGTTTCGTTCACGGATACTGATTCTTGTAAGTCTTGATATTTTAAAAGTGATAACTTAATCTTGTCTGTTACCTCAAAACCTGATTCTTTACGTGCATTTTGAATACGATTTACTAACTCTCTAGCAATACCTTCTTTTCGTAAATCATCAGTGATCGTAACATCTAGTGCTACAGTTAAACCTTCTGAATTTGCCACTAACCATCCTTCAATATCTTTTGATGAGATTTCAACATCAGCGAGTTCCAATGTAATGATTTTTTCGTTAATTTCTAAGGAAATTTCACCTTCCTTTTCTATTTCAACAATATCTGCTTGCGAAAAACCCTGTATCTTACTAGAAACCAATCTCATATCTTTTCCAAACTTAGGCCCTAACGCTTTAAAATTTGGTTTAATTTGTTTCACTAAAATACCTGAAGCATCATCAAGTAATTCGATTTCTTTTACATTTACCTCTGATTTTATCAATTCTGATACCGCTAGTATCTCCTCTTTTTGAGTTGCATCTAATACAGGAATCATAATTTTTTGCAATGGTTGGCGCACCTTTATTTTTTCCTTGGCTCTTAATGACAATACTAAAGAAGATATTGTTTGGGCATTTTCCATCTTCCTTTCTAATGACTTATCAATAAATGCTTCATCGTATTTTGGAAACTCAGCTAAATGAACACTTTCTAAACTCTCACTCCCTGCAAATTCTGTCAAATCTTTATACAATCTATCCATAAAAAATGGTGCTACTGGAGCAGCTAACTTTGCTATTGTTAACATACAAGTATATAATGTTTGGTAAGCTGATATTTTATCTTGTGCATATTCTCCCTTCCAAAAACGTCTTCTACACAAACGCACATACCAGTTACTTAAATGATCTAGCACAAAAGTGTTGATTGCTCTCGTAGCTTTTGTTGGTTCATAATCATTATAAGCTTCATCTACCTTTCTTATAAGGGTATGTAATTCTGATAAAATCCAACGATCTATTTCCGGCCTTTGATGTAAAGGAATTGCAGCTTCTTCGTACGAAAACTCATCAATATTAGCATATAAACTAAAAAACGAATACGTATTATATAATGTTCCAAAGAATTTACGCTTTACTTCTTCTATTCCACTAACATCAAATTTTAAATTATCCCAAGGATTAGCATTTGAAATCATATACCATCTGGTGGCATCTGGCCCGTAAGTAGCTAATGTTTCAAATGGATCCACTGCATTACCCAAACGCTTAGACATTTTTTGTCCATTCTTATCTAATACCAATCCATTAGATACTACATTTTTATATGCTACTGAATCGAACACCATGGTCCCTATTGCGTGTAATGTATAAAACCAACCACGAGTTTGATCTACACCTTCCGCGATAAAATTCGCTGGATAACTTTCATTGTTATCAATTAATTCTTTATTTTCAAACGGATAATGCCACTGTGCATATGGCATAGATCCTGAATCAAACCAAACATCAATTAGATCACTTTCTCTTTTCATTGGTTTTCCTGATGCTGAAACCAATATTATTTTGTCAACCACATTCTTATGCAGATCAATCGTTTCATAATTTTCTTCAGACATATTACCTACTTCAAAGTTTGCAAAAATATCTTCTGTCATCATGCCTGCCTCAATTGATTTTGCCATTGCTGCTTTTAGCTCTTCAACTGATCCTATACAAATTTGCTCCGTTCCATCTTCCGTTCTCCATATTGGCAATGGAATTCCCCAAAAACGAGAACGAGATAAGTTCCAATCGTTGGCATTTTTTAACCAATTTCCAAAGCGTCCTTCTCCTGTTGACTTAGGTTTCCAATTAATAGTTTCATTAAGATCAAACATCTTCTCTTTGACATCTGTTACCTTAATAAACCAAGAATCTAATGGGTAATATAATATTGGTTTATCTGTACGCCAGCAATTAGGATAACTGTGTACGTATTTTTCAACCTTAAATGCTTTATTTTCTGTTTTTAACTTAATCGCAATTTCTACATCTACTGATTTTTCAGGTGCCTCTCCTTCTGCATAATACTCATTTTTCACATACTTTCCTCCAAACTCTCCCATTTCTGGTCGGAACTTACCTTGTAAATCCACCAAAGGAACTGGGTTTCCATGAGCGTCTAATACTAACATTGGAGGTACTTCTGGAACAGCTTGTTTTGCCACCATAGCATCATCTGCTCCAAAAGTAGGAGCTGTATGCACAATTCCTGTACCATCTTCTGTAGTAACAAAGTCTCCCGAAATAACTCTAAATGCATTTTCAGCATTCTCATACGGAAGTGCATAATCTAATAACTGTTCATAACAAATACCCACTAAATCTGCTCCTTTAAATTCCTTTACTATATAAAATGGGATCTTCTTATCTCCTTCGCTATAAGTCAATAATTCTCCTTTTTCAACAACTTCTTTATATTTTCCTGTAAATTGCTTCCCTACTAAGTTTTTTGCCAAAACAACATTCATTGGTTTAAATGTATATTGGTTATACGTTTCCACCAATACATAGTCAATTTTATTTCCAACTGTTAAGGCTGTATTAGATGATAAGGTCCAAGGAGTTGTTGTCCATGCTAAAAAATAAATGGTTCCTTCATTTTGTAAAAATACTGGAAGCGTTTCTTCCTTTGCTTTGAATTGAGCAACAATAGTAGTATCGGTTACATCTTGGTATGTTCCTGGTTGGTTCAATTCGTGCGAACTTAATCCGGTACCTGCTTTCGGAGAGTAAGGCTGAATTGTATATCCTTTATACAATAAGTTTTTATCATAAATTTGCTTTAATAACCACCATACACTTTCCATATACTTTGGTTTATAGGTAATATACGGATCCTCCATATCTACCCAATATCCAGCTTTACGAGTCATCTCATTCCAGATATCAGTATAACGCATTACTGCTTTTTTACAAGCTATATTATACTCTTCAACCGAAATTTTTGTACCAATATCTTCTTTAGTGATACCTAATTCTTTTTCAACGCCAAGTTCAACAGGAAGCCCATGGGTGTCCCAACCTGCTTTTCTTTTTACTTGAAATCCTTTCTGAGTTTTATAACGACAAAAAATATCTTTAATAGCACGTGCCATTACATGATGAATCCCTGGCAAACCGTTTGCAGAAGGCGGACCTTCAAAAAACACAAACGGTTCATTACCTTCACGTGAAGTTATACTTTTTTCAAAGATGTTATTTTCTTCCCAATAGTTCAAAATTTCTTCCGCTATATTTGGTAAGTCAAGTCCTTTATATTCAGTAAATTTCATACTTTTAAATTGTCGTTCTATAATTTGATTTGCGAAATTACGTATTTTCTTGTAATTGTGAAGTTTTGCTATATAAAAAACACTTCTAAAAAAGTTAATTTGAAGCGATTTTGATCTAAAGACCTGATATTTTGAATTATGGAATCGGGTAAAATTGATAGTATTTATCTTATATGAGATAAAAAATCCAACAAATGCATTTCTTTAAGGTGATTTTAAATAACCACCAACCAAACAGTATTAATTCCCATTATTAGGGATAGCGTCAATATCTTCTTGATCAACACTTATAACTTCAGTAGTATTGGTAATAACACCTGGAGAGTTTATAACTGCAGCTATTTGTATCGTTACCGTTTGTCCAGTACCAATAGAAACCCCTGATAAATCCCATTCACCTGAGACTGCATCATATGTTCCTGAGGAGATTGTAGAAGCTCCTGCATTATATTGCAGCCCAACAGGAAGCTGGTCTCTTATTTTTACACCAGTAGCCTCTTGAGGGCCACTATTTTTTAGTGTCAATGTATAAATAATAGTATCCCCTACCTTTGGAAGCGCATTTGTAACCTTTTTTACCAAGCTTAAATCTACTGTAGGTACCATTTCAATAGTAAAAAAATCATTATCATTAAAGGATACTGTTGCAGAATATACTCCTCCTGATAAAGCTAAATTATACTCTTGAGCTACAGTGCTAAAATCAGATACCGTGCTACGTACTAGCTTTAACACTCCTGCCGGAACTCCTGCAAGATTGATATCGCTCGCTTTCACAGAAAAAGTAACAGTACCTACATCACCTCTTTCGCTAACACGCCATTTTGTATGTATCCTATGCCTCTTATTTACAGGTGCAACTATAGAAAAACTATAATCTGAATTTTCAACATCTTCTCCCCATAATAAAAACTCATTATTTTGTAAATCATTAGGAGTATTTATTCTCACAATTCCTGTTCCTTGTGAATCTATATGATTTGTTCCATCCAATGCCTGACCAATTCCTGCTACTTTATGATCAAAATCACCATCCTCATCTTCATTATAAATATTATCTACGATAAGAATACTACCATATTTGGCACTTAAGTAGTTTTCTACAATAAGTCGCTCAGCCATAGACAAGCTACTATTGTATAATATTACTTCGTAGAAATCACCACTCGCTCTATCAGCTCCGGGCGAGTTTCTTCCTATTCTATCATAAGGGATTCCTGCCCCAGTAATTCCCACATTAATTGTACTTGTATTATTATTTAAGTACAACTCCATATTTGTTGCTGTTGCTTGTTTATGATAAGAAATGATAGCATTATTACCAAATGAAGGTGCTAATGTTGAGGTATAATCCGCCGCTCCATATCTGGTATATCCTATCCTATTAGTATTACTCCATTGCCTAGACCGAAGTGAATAGCTTCCATTATCAAACAAGGAATTACTTGGTCCAATATTTGCAGGATTTAGTGCAAAAAAAGTACTTGCATCTATATAAGTTCCTCCTACATTTGCATTTAAAAATTGTACAGAAGCCGCAGCAGCATCAAAATTTATGGCATTAAAAACACCAAGCGTATGTGTTGGAGACTCCACTGTACTAGCATTGGTATAATGGTTAGCATTTCCACTATAATCATTCCAAACACTTATTTTTGTTCCTACGACAGGGTTATTAGAAAGGTTTCCATCTCCATTAATATCATCTGCTCGTAGCCATACCTTAAGATTAGAAGTTCCATCATTAGCTCCCACTCCCCCAGGCCCTGTCTGAGAGTATATTTTTATATTAATAATATTTATAAAAAAGAGCAATATTATTACTATTCTTTTCATTTCTTACATTTATTTTGGGGAATAAATAATGTAAATAAGATTTAAAAGATTGATATTGTATTTTGCTAAAGTACAAGTATTTTTACAATTTTCAGGTAAAAAGAACTAATATGAACCCATTTTTAACATTTTCTCTTAAAAAATGTAAGTAATAAGTAAAAAACAAGAATAACGAGATTCTTCTAAAGTTTTTAGATAAGTGAAAAATATTATATTTAAAATACGTTTATGGCTGTCTCTTATTATTCTTTCAATCAACTTGTAGCTTGGCTTGTTACTTTTTTCATTTCTATCCATCCATCAAGCTAAAAATCATAACTGAATATTCTCTTTCTTTATCAAATACCCCGCCTCTAGACTATGTACTAAAACCTTCTTGCCTATATACTTATTTTTTTAACATATCAGTCAGGCTAGTACTCTAAAAACTATTCCAAAAAAAAAAGCCTTAGAATCACTAAAATTCTAAGGCACTTTTTATTTACTTGCTTCTCAAACAAACAACTATAATCACTATTTCTTAACTATATAAAAATAAGATCTTCGATTTAGTTGATGTTCTTCTTCACTACACTTATTTCTATGTGCGTCATCACAATGATTTAATAATTGATCTTCGCCATATCCTATTGCACTCGCTATTCTTGAACCCTCAATACCTCGTGAAATTAAATAATCTCGGGTTGATTTAGCTCTCTTATCTGACAGTCTTCGGTTATACCCCTTAGACCCTCGACTATCTGTATGCGATTCTATCCTTATCACCATATTCGGGTGGTTATTCATTACTGATACAATATGCTCTAACTCATACTCCGCATCCTCTCGAATATCCCACTTGTCAAAATCAAAATAAATAGGTTTAATTACTATTTGATCCTCCACTATTAATGGAACTAATCCTAAATCTACTTCTTGTATTCCCGATCGTTTACCACTAGTAGCCACTGCCTCTTGTGCTGATTTATAATCTGACTGCTCTGCTACAACTACATAATTCGATTTACACGAAACCTGTTCAAAAGTATATACTCCATTCGAATCGGTTTGCTGACTCGCTATGATCGACCCTGATTCATCAATGAGCTTCACCATTGCTTCTGCTAAAACTACTCCTGTTCGTAAGTCTCTTACCTCTCCAGAAATTCCTTGAACACATTCATAAATTAAAAAACTATAAATATCATCATCTCCCTTTCCTCCATCACGGTTAGAGGAAAAGAATCCTTTATCTAAACCTTGGTTCAATACAAATGAAAAATCATCCCGATTACTATTAATTGGACTTCCTAAATTCTCCGGTTTTGTATAAACTCCATTTTCTTTCTTGCTCTCAAATACATCCAATAACCCTAAGCCCAAATGCCCATCTGACGAAAAATACAACGTTTGGTCTGATCCTATAAATGGAAACATCTCTCTACCTTCTGTATTAACTGGTCTTCCTAAATTTTCTGGTTTCCCATATCCTCCTGATGCTTCTATAGATACTTTATAAATATCTGAAGATCCTAATCCTCCAGGCATGTCTGATACAAAATACAACGTTTGTTCATCTACACTTAATGCTGGATGCCCTACGGAATAAGACGCATTATTAAAAGGAAGTTCCTCCGGAGTACTCCAAACTCCCTCTTTTAATACCGATTTATAAATCTTTAAACGAGACGTTCGTTTTTTATCTTTATGCAAACGCTTTCCATCATAGTTATTTCGCGTAAAATACATTGTGCGACCATCTTTGGTTAAGATCGCATTTGATTCATGGTATCCCGTTGCTATTGGTGATTTTATTGAAACCGTTTCTTCAACCTCTAGAATATCACTCGAATCACCCATTAATTCATCCAGCTTCATCGACGATTCATATAGGTTCAAATAAGGTTGTTTATTCCATTTATACAACTTCGGATTGCCTCCAACCGCCTTAGAAGATGCATAATAAAGCTTATTTCCTTGAATAAAACCTCCAAAGTCAGAGTACTTCGTATTACTTGATAAATTATGCACATTCAAATAAGTCTCTGGCTTATTGGTATAAGCTGAAAAATAATCTTTATTACTCAATAGCTCTCCTCCACGACTATCTTCCTTTTGTAATGCATTAAACTTTAACATCCAACTATCTGATAAAGATTGCTCCCCATTACTCTTTAAACTTTGAGCATATTTAAACAAATACTCCGGAGATACACTGGACGCATACTTGCTTAATAACTCTCCATACCAATGTGATGCTTCATTCGTTTCTGAATTAAGGTAATGGCAATCTCCTAAACGTTCCAAAACTAATTGTGATCGATCTCCTCCTTCATATAACTTCTTATATAATTCTGAGGCTTTTTTATAAGAGTATTCTTTAAAATACCGGTCCGCAGCATATTTTCGCTGACCAAAACTAAACGTGGTTACCAATAAGGCAACGAATATTAATATATAGTGTTTCATAATTGTTCCTTATTTGAGTTAAAAAAATCTTGGTGATAGTACACTTACCTCCTTAAAGATCTCATAGCGTAACATAATCTCATGAGTTCCTGAATTGTAATTCTGCAAATTACTCGTTGTCAAATCATAAGCATATCCTATATGAAGACCCTCCGTTACTTGAAATCCTAAAATACCACTGATCGAATCATCCCAACGCCAAGAAATACCCGCATTGAATCGATCATGGAATAAAAAGTTCGCTGAAACATCTAAAGATAAAGGTGCTCCGGATACTACTTTTGTTAAAACCGCAGGTTTAAACTTTATACGATCGTTTAATTCAAAAACATATCCTGCTATTAAAAAATAATGCATACGCTCTGCTGCTACAGATTCTAAATCATTGTCATAATGATCCGTTCGTAAAAAATTTGGAACAGAAATACCTGCATACCATTTTGGGGTATAATAATACAACCCCGCTCCTACCGTAGGTAAAAACTTATTATTGATATTTTCATTCAATAATTTATCCGTTGCATCTCGGTACCTCCCTTTGCTCCAATCAATATTAAGCAAACGAGCTCCTAGTTTTAGTCCAAAGGCAAAGTTCCCTTCATCACTAGTACGCAAGGTGTAAGAAGTATTCACATCTAATGACGTTTCATTTACGGGACCAATCTTATCATTTACCAAATTAACTCCTAAGCCTACTCCACTATAACCTAGTGGAGTATCGTAACTTAGTGTTTGTGTTTCTGGGGCTCCTGTAAATCCTACCCATTGTGTACGTGCCAAACCTGTAATTGTTGTATGCCCCCGCGATCCAGAATACGCAGGGTTTACACTCATCGTATTATACATATACTGTGTGTACTGAGGGTCTTGCTGACCATATATCGTAAATGATAGCAAGAATATTCCTAGTAATAAAATATTGCGTTGTAGTAAAATATTCATATTGCTTTGTATTTGTGTTAATCTCATGTTTCCTGTGAATTTATACTACCTATTAATGTATAACCATCCTTTTAAAGGTTCTTTCCCTGATTCCCCTAAATCCAGTACATAAAAATACGTCCCTACTGGTAATTTAGAATTCTCATCTATATTTAAGCGTCCATTCGAAACTCCTTTAAATGTATTATCATATCCTTTCTTACTATAAACCAAATTACCCCATCTATTATAAATCTCTAAATTATTATTCGGGTAACGCTCTATAAATTCAATATAAAAAGTATCATTATCACCATCTCCATTAGGCGTAAATTCATTATAGATAGTAACGGTTTCATCCATATCTAAATAATCTGGAATACCATCATTATCCGTATCTTGCGCATCTGTAATACTACCATCTGTATTTGGATCTGGATTCTCATCAATCGTATTCACTCCATCGCCATCATCATCCGTATCTAAATAATCTGGAACTCCATCATTATCCGTATCCTGTGCATCTGTTATAATACTATCTGTATTTGGATCTGGATTCTCATCAATCGTATTCACTCCATCACCATCATCATCCGTATCTAAATAATCTGGAATACCATCATTATCCGTATCCTGTGCATCTGTAACACTACCATCTGTATTTGGATCTGGATTCTCATCAATCGTATTCACTCCATCGCCATCGTCATCGATATCCTGAAAATCTGGTGAACCATCATTATCTGTATCTACTGGATTTACCTTTCCTCCTCCCGAAGGATTCGTATCATCTGCATCTGCAGTATCCACAATTCCATCGCCATCTAAATCTGTTGTACTATCTAAAACGCCATCTCCATCTGTATCTAAACTCCCTGCATCTTGACCACTCTCCACTATATCCAAAATACCATCCCCATCACTATCTAAATCTAAGGTATCTGGAATACCATCGTTATCTGTATCCAATCCTGGGGTACCGTTCTCCTCTATAACATCTAAAATCCCATCATTATCATCATCTAAATCTACTGAATCTACAACCCCATCGCCATCTGTATCTGGTTCTACAACAACCAAAGCCGTTGCCGTATCACAATTCCCTGGGTTTAAAACCTCACATATCTGATACGTAACTGTATAGCTTCCCGAAGGAGTACCTGAAGGTACTATTAAATTTCCTGAACCATCTATACTAACTCCTGTCAGTCCTCCCTCATTTAATACTGTTATTAAAATATCATTGTCATCTACCAAAACACCATTTAACGTATCGTTCTCTGTTACATCTCCTGCGATGCCTCCTGTAAATCCATTGACTGTATCCAATCCAGATGCATCCGTATCGTTATTTGCTACAATTGGCGCTCCTAATACATTTACTACTGAAATTACACTGCTACAATTCATCGGATTCGTTACCTCACAAATCGTGTATTCTACATCATAACTACCCGCAGGAGTACCTGGTGCTACCGTTACTGTTCCGTCTGCATTTAAAGTCAATCCTGCTGGAACATTATCTGGCGTTAACTCAACATCTCCAGGACCTGTCCCAATATTTACTGGCACTCCATTTAATGTATCATTACCCGTCAACGCTGGTGTCGTTCCTCCCGCTAATCCATCAACACCTGCTACTGTATCCGCCACTGCTTCTATTACAGGTGGTACCACTACAATGATTGCCGTAGCTCGATCACAATTTACTGGAGTCGCTCCATTCTCACAAATATCATACTCTATAGTATAATTACCCGCAGGAGTATTTGCGTCAATTGTTACCGTTCCATCTCCATTTAGCGTCAAGCCTGCTGGAACTGTAACTCCACTTAAACTTACCTCGCCGGCTCCTGTTCCTATCACTACTCCACTGCCATCCAACGTATCATTACCAACTACACTGGACGTATTATCTCCTGCCGTAACTGGGCTTCCTGTAAAATCATCATCTACTGCATCTATTGGATTCGATACCACTATAGTTGCCGTAGCTCGATCACAATTTACTGGAGTCGCTCCATTCTCACAAATCTCATACACCACTGCATAACTACCAGAAGGTGTACCAGTAGCAACACTAACTGTTCCATCTCCGTTTAGCGTCAAGCCTGCTGGAACTGTAACTCCACTCAAACTTACCTCGCCGGCTCCTGTTCCTATCACTACTCCACTGCCATCCAACGTATCATTACCAACTACACTAGACGTATTATCTCCTGCTGTAACTGGACTTCCTGTAAAATCATCATCTACTGCATCTATTGGATTCGATACCACTATAGTTGCCGTAGCTCGATCACAATTTACTGGAGTCGCTCCATTCTCACAAATCTCATACACCACTGCATAACTACCAGAAGGTGTACCAGTAGCCACACTAACTGTCCCATCTCCGTTTAGCGTCAAGCCTGCTGGAACTGTAACTCCACTCAAACTTACCTCGCCGGCTCCTGTTCCTATCACTACTCCACTGCCATCCAACGTATCATTACCAACTACACTAGACGTATTATCTCCTGCTGTAACTGGACTTCCTGTAAAATCATCATCTACTGCATCTATTGGATTCGATACCACTATAGTTGCCGTAGCTCGATCGCAATTTACTGGAGTCGCTCCATTCTCACAAATCTCATACACCACTGCATAACTACCAGAAGGTGTACCAGTAGCCACACTAACTGTTCCATCTCCGTTTAGCGTCAAGCCTGCTGGAACTGTAACTCCACTCAAACTTACCTCGCCGGCTCCTGTTCCTATCACTACTCCACTGCCATCCAACGTATCATTACCAACTACACTAGACGTATTATCTCCTGCCGTAACTGGACTTCCTGTAAAATCATCATCTACTGCATCTATTGGATTCGATACCACTATAGTTGCCGTAGCTCGATCACAATTTACTGGAGTCGCTCCATTCTCACAAATCTCATACACCACTGCATAACTACCAGAAGGTGTACCAGTAGCCACACTAACTGTTCCATCTCCGTTTAGCGTCAAGCCTGCTGGAACCGTAACTCCACTTAAACTTACCTCGCCAACTCCTGTTCCTATCACTACTCCACTGCCATCCAACGTATCATTACCAACTACACTAGACGTATTATCTCCTGCTGTAACTGGACTTCCTGTAAAATCATCATCTAATGCATCTATTGGATTCGATACCACTATAGTTGCCGTAGCTCGATCACAATTTACTGGAGTCGCTCCATTCTCACAAATCTCATACACCACTGCATAACTACCAGAAGGTGTACCAGTAGCCACACTAACTGTTCCATCTCCGTTTAGCGTCAAGCCTGCTGGAACTGTAACTCCACTCAAACTTACCTCGCCGGCTCCTGTTCCTATCACTACTCCACTGCCATCCAACGTATCATTACCAACTACACTAGACGTATTATCTCCTGCTGTAACTGGACTTCCTGTAAAATCATCATCTACTGCATCTATTGGATTCGATACCACTATAGTTGCCGTAGCTCGATCGCAATTTACTGGAGTCGCTCCATTCTCACAAATCTCATACACCACTGCATAACTACCAGAAGGTGTACCAGTAGCCACACTAACTGTTCCATCTCCGTTTAGCGTCAAGCCTGCTGGAACTGTAACTCCACTCAAACTTACCTCGCCGGCTCCTGTTCCTATCACTACTCCACTGCCATCCAACGTATCATTACCAACTACACTAGACGTATTATCTCCTGCCGTAACTGGACTTCCTGTAAAATCATCATCTACTGCATCTATTGGATTCGATACCACTATAGTTGTCGTAGCTCGATCACAATTTACTGGAGTCGCTCCATTCTCACAAATCTCATACACCACTGCATAACTACCAGAAGGTATACCAGTAGCCACACTAACTGTTCCATCTCCGTTTAGCGTCAAGCCTGCTGGAACTGTAACTCCACTCAAACTTACCTCGCCGGCTCCTGTTCCTATCACTACTCCACTGCCATCCAACGTATCATTACCAACTACACTAGACGTATTATCTCCTGCCGTAACTGGACTTCCTGTAAAATCATCATCTACTGCATCTATTGGATTCGATACCACTATAGTTGTCGTAGCTCGATCACAATTTACTGGAGTCGCTCCATTCTCACAAATCTCATACACCACTGCATAACTACCAGAAGGTGTACCAGTAGCCACACTAACTGTTCCATCTCCGTTTAGCGTCAAGCCTGCTGGAACTGTAACTCCACTCAAACTTATCTCGCCGGCTCCTGTTCCTATCACTACTCCACTGCCATCCAACGTATCATTACCCACTACACTTGCAGTATTATCTCCTGCTGTAACTGGACTTCCTGTAAAATCATCATCTACTGCATCTATTGGATTCGATACCACTATAGTTGCCGTAGCTCGATCACAATTCGCCGGAGTCGCTCCATTCTCACAAATCTCATACACCACTGCATAACTACCAGAAGGTGTACCAGTAGCCACACTAACTGTTCCATCTCCGTTTAGCGTCAAGCCTGCTGGAACCGTAACTCCACTTAAACTTACCTCGCCAACTCCTGTTCCTATCACTACTCCACTGCCATCCAACGTATCATTACCAACTACACTAGACGTATTATCTCCTGCTGTAACTGGACTTCCTGTAAAATCATCATCTAATGCATCTATTGGATTTGCTACTACTATAGTTGCCGTAGCTCGATCACAATTCGCCGGAGTCGCTCCATTCTCACAAATCTCATACACCACTGCATAACTACCAGAAGCAGTACCAGTAGCCACACTAACTGTCCCATCTCCATTTAGCGTCAAGCCTGCTGGAACTGTAACTCCACTTAAACTTACCTCGCCAACTCCTGTTCCTATCACTACTCCACTGCCATCCAACGTATCATTACCAACTACACTAGACGTATTATCTCCTGCTGTAACTGGACTTCCTGTAAAATCATCATCTAATGCATCTATTGGATTCGATACCACTATAGTTGCCGTAGCTCGATCACAATTCGCCGGAGTCGCTCCATTCTCACAAATCTCATACACCACTGCATAACTACCAGAAGGTGTACCAGTAGCAACACTCACTGTTCCATCTCCATTTAGCGTCAAGCCTGCTGGAACCGTAACTCCACTCAAACTTACCTCGCCGGCTCCTGTTCCTATCACTACTCCACTGCCGTCCAACGTATCATTATCCAATACACTAGACGTATTATCTCCTGCTGTAACTGGACTTCCTGTAAAATCATCATCTACTGCATCTATTGGATTTGCTACTACTATAGTTGTCGTAGCTCGATCACAATTTACTGGAGTCGCTCCATTCTCACAAATCTCATACTCTACAGTATAGCTACCAGAAGCAGTACCAGTAGCAACACTCACTGTTCCATCTCCATTTAGCGTCAAGCCTGCTGGAACCGTAACTCCACTCAAACTTACCTCGCCAGCTCCTGTTCCTATCACTACTCCACTGCCATCCAACGTATCATTACCAACTACACTAGACGTATTATCTCCTGCTGTAACTGGACTTCCTGTAAAATTATCATCTACTGCATCTATTAGATTTGCTACTACTATAGTTGCCGTAGCTCGATCACAATTTACTGGAGTCGCTCCATTCTCACAAATCTCATACACCACTGCATAACTACCAGAAGCAGTACCAGTAGCCACACTCACTGTCCCATCTCCATTTAGCGTCAAGCCTGCTGGAACTGTAACTCCACTCAAACTTACCTCGCCAGCTCCTGTTCCTATCACTACTCCACTGCCATCCAACGTATCATTACCAACTACACTAGACGTATTATCTCCTGCTGTAACTGGACTTCCTGTAAAATCATCATCTACTGCATCTATTGGATTCGATACCACTATAGTTGCCGTAGCTCGATCGCAATTTACTGGAGTCGCTCCATTCTCACAAATCTCATACACCACTGCATAACTACCAGAAGCAGTACCAGTAGCCACACTCACTGTTCCATCTCCGTTTAGCGTCAAGCCTGCTGGAACCGTAACTCCACTTAAACTTACCTCGCCAACTCCTGTTCCTATCACTACTCCACTGCCATCCAACGTATCATTACCAACTACACTAGACGTATTATCTCCTGCTGTAACTGGACTTCCTGTAAAATCATCATCTACTGCATCTATTGGATTCGATACCACTATAGTTGCCGTAGCTCGATCACAATTCGCCGGAGTCGCTCCATTCTCACAAATCTCATACACCACTGCATAACTACCAGAAGGTGTACCAGTAGCCACACTAACTGTCCCATCTCCATTTAGCGTCAAGCCTGCTGGAACCGTAACTCCACTCAAACTTACCTCGCCGGCTCCTGTTCCTATCACTACTCCACTGCCATCCAACGTATCATTATCCACTACACTTGCGGTATTATCTCCTGCTGTAACTGGACTTCCTGTAAAATCATCATCTACTGCATCTATTGGATTTGCTACTACTATAGTTGCCGTAGCTCGATCACAATTTACTGGAGTCGCTCCATTCTCACAAATCTCATACTCTACAGTATAGCTACCAGAAGCAGTACCAGTAGCAACACTCACTGTTCCATCTCCATTTAGCGTCAAGCCTGCTGGAACCGTAACTCCACTCAAACTTACCTCGCCAGCTCCTGTTCCTATCACTACTCCACTGCCATCCAACGTATCATTACCCACTACACTTGCAGTATTATCTCCTGCTGTAACTGGACTTCCTGTAAAATTATCATCTACTGCATCTATTGAAAGAGTAACTGTTAAGATTGCATTATTTTGTATATTTATACAAGCATTCTCAGGATGTGTTATCACTAAATTATATACTTTCCCGTCTAACCCAGCTACACTACTTATTGTTAATGTAGTTGTGTTGACTCCTGAATACACTCCTGTATTTGATAAATCAACGCCATCTTCCTGCCATTGATATACAATAGCGCCTGAAACATCCGTAGCAGATGCATCTGCATAATTAGGCACCGTTGATGGAGCCGTACCCGTAAAAACAGTCGTGCTAGTTGCTGAAGCCGAAGTTATTGTAAATGTAGCTGGATTACCACTTTCTATGGTTTGATCTACTAACGCTGTAGGATCTACCAATACTTGAGTAGCCATTATTTCTTCTCCAGTTATTCCATTATAGCTAGATCCTAAAACAACTCCTCCTGTAGTTACTTGACCAGAAGAATTAAAACCATCTCCATCTAAAACACCATCATTATTCGCATCCACACCACCTGACTCCACCACATCATTACAACCATCGTTATCCGAATCTAAATCTAAATAATTAGGAATTCCATCTCCATCAGTATCACAATGATTAACTTGCACAAGTATATTATCTACATACTCATCTGTACAAACACTTATAGACGCGTTATTTAACCACGGATAATTGCTCGCCGCTCCAAAATCAATTTCCGTTGCTGTAAATGTACTTTCTGGGATTCCCAAAACACTATACTTATAACCTTGATTATCCGCATATAAATGTAATGTTCCACTACCATTATCTTTTACATAATATGTCGTAAACTGTCTGAACCATCCATCTACTCTAGGTGGCGCACTAAAATTAGAAAGGGATGAATTAGGTTCTCTTATTAGTGGAGTACCAAACCCATAAATAAAAACACCATCTACTGCTCCCGGAATATCATCGTTCCATATAGGATCTTGCCCTGGAGCTCCTATAGCGATACCATACTCATTACTTGGATTTGGATCTGCTCCAGATAAACTTTTCCCAGGTTGTTGCCCCATTGAAAAATCAGCTTCTACTGTAAAACTCTGTCCAGATAATAAATCGACTCCTTCTAAAACAATAAACGACGACATCTGATCTTGATCTACAATACCACCTCCATTAGCATCTACCGCTATCGTTTGGCTTCCATCAAAACCTGCAATAGAAGCATAAGCTCCAACATTGGTTGTTCCTATGTTAGATGGGTGAGCATTATATGCCTCCACCAAATCATTAATTCCTGGAACTCCCGAAAGATTTCCTTTGGGAATAGCTTGTCCCGCCGTTCCTGTTTCGAAATTTTCATTAATTATATTTTCTATTATCGGTGCAGTACCCGTACAATTCAAATCCTCATTCACATCTAAAATCCCATCATTATCATCATCTAAATCACACACATTATTAATTCCGTCTCCATCTGGATCATTCGGTGTTGCTGTTCCTACTATAGCTCCATCAGTACATTTATCTACTGGTGTTGTTAATGCTGAAGTTGAGTTATTAATACTGTTTGGATCATTTTCATCACCAGAAATAGCAGCTGTACTTGTATAAGTTCCTGTATTTTTTACTTTTGCTAAAATTTGTAACGTTTCATTAGCTCCTCTACTAAGGTTACCCACGTTCCAAATACCTGTCGCATTATTATAAGTACCCGTACTAGCAGTAGCACTTACAAAATCATAACCAGAAGGCAACACTTCATTTACTGAAACATTTGTTGCATTACTCAATCCTATATTCGAAGCTGTTGATGTAAAAGTAACATTATCACCAAAATTAGGAGTCGTATCATTTACCGTTTTCACTATTGACAAATCAGATTCTCCAGTTGTAATCCCTATCATAAACCCATCCGTAGCATTGACACTACCACTATGCCAATCCGTACCTGTAGCCCCAACAGTTCCCCTTAAATATATTCTTAATGTTAGTGTTGTAATTCCTTCTCCTTGTAATAATACTGTACCTCTACAATTCGTTGTTGTTGGAGTTGCCTCAGCATTATTAATCTGATTCGAGTTTACCGCTAACTGCGGTGTCCCTGATACTTTTGAAAAACTTAATGCAGGCACATTAGAAGAAAGTAGATCAAATTCAACTGTAAACTTTGAAGAACCAGCGTTCCCTCCTAAAGCAGATATTTGTAATAAGGGGTTTTTTACTGCCCTACTAAAACTGATAACTAAATCTGCCATATGTGCTCTAGAATTTACAGGTACTCCTGCATTTGTTAAAGGCTGTGCCATTGCAGATAGCTGAATCGCTCTATTCTGAGACACATCGATACCTGTTCCTACAGCTGTCCCAGAAGATGTAAAGCTATCACTGGTAGCTCCTCCAAAAAGATTCATCAGCGGCATTATAGGGTCATTAGGATATCCTAATCCTACCGCTCCTGTTACTGGTATTAAAAAACCGTGTGAATACTGTTGATTTACCAACGTATATGTAACATCTAGCTGAGGAGCATACGTTGCAAAAGTATTCCCTGTAGGGTTATCCGTATTATTTCTTAATCTAACCGTAACCGTAGTTGCGGGGGGAGACGAAGCCGTCGGGTTCCCATCCCCAGCCACCATTTCTAGCGCTTGGTTTTGAGAAAATGTTGCACTAGCTACAAAAAATAAGACTAAACTTATCTTTTGCAAACTATAAAATAACTGAGAGATTATTTTCATCATTTTTACAATAGTTTATATGAATACATTATTAAATTTTACTTAGGAGTACACTGTAAACTTTTCAAAAAGTTTACAAACTCAACAGCGATTAGTATCTCGTTATACCAATCTATTAGAAATAGGGAATTATTTTTTTTGAATCACAAAATGGTTTTTGTAATTCTGAAGATCTTGTCAATAAAGTATTTTTGTTTCATTCTTATGGGAGATTACAGTCTTCTTTGAAAAAAAGTTACTATTCCTTAGAACTAAAAAAGAATTATTAATTTTCATTGAAGAGGATTATTATTTTATGGTTAACTATCTATAATTAAAAAAAGAAAAAGGTCTTTAATTTCTAAACAAAAACCTTTTTCTTTCTTCATTTACAGCAAGCTTATTCAACTATTCTTAAAAACCCGCTGTTGTAACAAATATAGTATTTTTAAACTTTCTTGAAAGAATAATAACCAAAAATGTTAAATTTAACTTAAAATATCCCTCTTTCTTTTTTGATAGCATCGTAGGCAGATTGTATTTTCTGAAATTTCTCTTTAGCTCCTTCTAAATGCTCTTTTCCTAAACTTTGTACTTTATCTGGGTGGTATTTCTTTGCCATTTTCCTATACGCTCTTTTCACCTCGTCATTAGTTGCCGCCTTTGTTATTTCCAGAATTTTATATGCATTACCAGAAGCATCGTAAAACATTGCTTTTATCGATTCAAAATCATATTTATTAACATATAAGTAATTTGATATTTTACGTATCTCCTCCACCTCTGATTCAGAAACCATTCCATCTGACTTTGCTATGCCAAATAAAAAATGAATCAACTGCAAGCGCGAAGAATGTGGCATATGCTGTCTTATTTGCAAACAAACTTGACGGGTTGAAACTTGTTTTTTAATAATTCCATTAAATAACCTAAATGCTTTGTTCGCACGCTCTTTACCATACATCTTTACAAAATACAAACGAACATAATCTAGTTCTGTCTTATCTATCTCGCCATCTGCCTTTATAACTACAGAAGCTAATACTAATAAACTTATTTCAAAATCACCAGACTCCGTATCTACAACTTGCCTTCCTCTTGAATTAGATCTATATTCTTCTTTCTCTTTTTCAAAATCTTCTAAAGTAAGTCCATTTACAAAACTACCTATTGCATAACCTACTATTGCTCCTATTGGGCCTCCAAGTGTAAATCCCAATCCTGCACCTAACCACTTTGTAAAACTTCCCATATTAATTTATATTTTAAAGAATTTTCAAATATACTATAATTAAAGCTTCGGGAAATGATTAAGTTTTTATTGCTAATTTTTATGAGTATATTTGCATTTTAAAAACAGAAAACATGTATCCAGAAGAATTAGTAAAACCAATGCGAGATGAATTAATTAACGCAGGTTTTGAAGCTTTATATACTGCTGAAGATGTTGACAAAGCTTTAGCAAAAGAAGGAACGACTTTAGTCATGGTAAATTCTGTCTGCGGCTGTGCGGCTGGAACCGCAAGACCCGGTGCGATTGCTTCATTAGGTGCAGATAAATCCCCAACAAATCTGACTACAGTTTTTGCTGGGGTTGAAAAAGAGTCTACGGCTAAAGCTAGAGAGTATATGGTCCCTTTCCCTCCTTCATCACCAGCAATTGCGTTATTTAAAGACGGTAATTTAGTTCATATGCTAGAACGCCACCATATTGAGGGGCGCTCTGCACAAGCAATTGCTCAAAATTTAGCACAAGCGTATAATGAATTTTGCTAAAAAACGAAATTTGAGATCTTTATAATAAAGAATGAAAATCCGCTCCTTTGAGCGGATTTTTTCATATTTTTATATCTTAATTTTTATCGAAATGCAAAAAAAACTAAAAATTGACGGTATTGACAAAATTATTATTAAAAAATTAGTAAAAGATGCTCGTACGCCAATTTTAAGCATTGCACGAGAAGTAGGTATTTCTGGCGCTGCAATTCACCAACGATTAAAGAAGCTTGAAGAATCAGACTTAATTGATGGCTTCAAAATGACACTTAACCCAAAAGCTTTAGGCTATACTACGACTGCTTTTGTGGGTGTTTTTTTAGATTCTTCTAGCTTATACTCTTCTGCTATAAAACGTTTAAAAGAAATTCCAGAAGTCGTAGAAAGTCATTATACCACTGGTAATTATGCCATTTTCATAAAAATAATGTGTAAAAATAACGAAGACTTGATGCATTTATTAAATAAAGACATTCAAAATATAAAAGGAGTTTCAAGAACAGAAACTTTTATCTCTTTAGATCAACAAATTGATAGACAAATAAAAATTTAATTTCTAATTATAATTAATGAACGAATTTATTCTTTACTTCAAAATGGGCTTATTTCACGTATTGGACATTAAAGCCTATGATCATATCTTATTTTTAATTGTTTTAGCTTGTGTTTACATCTTCAAACAATGGCCGAAAGTCTTATGGTTAATCACATTATTTACCATTGGTCATTCTATTACCTTAGCTCTATCTGCTTATGGCATTTTGAATATTAATGCTCCATTAGTTGAATTTCTAATTCCTTTTACCATTTTTGTTACTGGACTTATGAATATACTTACTGCTAAAAAAGCTTCACAAGGTAAAGAGAATCAAAACTTATTCTTTGCTCTTTTTTTTGGATTGATCCATGGGCTTGGTTTTTCTAATTATTTTAAAATAATGATTGGCAAAAATAACGATAAATTCTTCCCTTTGCTTGAGTTTGCCCTAGGTGTTGAGGCTGCTCAAATTATTATCGTACTACTAATTTTATTGATTGGAGCGGTCTTCCAATCTGTTTTTACCGTTAGTCGAAGAGATTGGATTTTAGTTGCATCATCTATCGTTGTTGGTTTTGCAGCTCAAATGATGGTAGATCGCATCTTTTGGTAAACATTTAACGACTTTTTATTATAAAACACTGTATATTAGCATTTATAATGGATGAAAAAAAAATAAAATTTGCCAAAGCTTATTTAAGAATGGCTCATGAATGGGCTAAATTATCACATTGCGATCGCAAACAGGTTGGTGCCTTAATTGTAAAAAACAGAATGATCATTTCAGATGGCTTTAATGGAACTCCTTCTGGATTTGAGAATTTTTGCGAAGACGAGGATGGTTATACAAAATGGTATGTTTTACATGCAGAAGCAAATGCCATCTTAAAGGTAGCTTCATCTACACAATCTTGTAAAGGAGCTACTTTATACATTACCCTGTCACCTTGCAAAGAATGTAGCAAACTTATTCATCAATCTGGCATAAAAACTGTTGTTTATGCTGATAAATACAAAGATACTTCTGGCCTTGACTTTTTACAAAAAGCAGGTGTAGAACTGATTCACTTACCCAATGAATAAAAACAATTTACCCATATACTTATCTATCGCAATTGTTATAGGTATTTTAATTGGATATCTTTTGAACTTAGGGCAAGGAAATAACTTAGCCTTCAGTCCAAAGTCTTCAAAAGAAATCAAAATAAAGCGCTTAATAGATTACATACAACACGATTATGTTGATACAATAAATACGGATAGCTTGCTTGATGATGCTATTACTAACATGTTAGAAAAGCTTGATCCTCATTCAGTATATATTCCTAAGGAAAATTTACAAGCTGTTACTGAAAATATGCAAGGAAATTTTGTTGGAATAGGTGTTCAATTTCGAATGAATCAAGATTCTATTATGGTTATTCATCCTATAAAAAACGGCCCCAGTATTAAAGCGGGTATCAAAGCTGGAGATAGAATTTTGCTCGCAAACAAAGATACTTTATACGGAAAAGGATTACGTAGCAATCAAATTCTTAATGTTTTAAAAGGGAATCCTAATACTAACATAACACTTCAAATTTATAGAAAAACAATAGACAGTTTATTTGAAGTTGAAATACAAAGAGGTAAAGTGAATATTAAAAGTGTTGACGTTGCTTATATGCTTAATGATTCTATTGGTTATATTAAGTTAGATCGCTTTGCTAGAAATACTTATAAAGAGTTTAAAAATGCTTTAAATTCTCTTTTAAATAAGGGAATGACTGACTTAGTTTTAGATTTAAGAGGAAACGGGGGGGGATTTATTGATATTGCAAATCAAATTGTTGATGAATTTTTAGAAGATGGTAAACTTATCGTCTTTACTAAAAACAACAAAGGTCGTATTCATAAATCTTTTGCTACCGAAAAAGGCGACTTCGAAAACGGGGGACTATATGTTTTGATTGATCAAAATTCTGCTTCCGCTTCAGAGATCGTTGCTGGAGCACTTCAAGATAATGATAAGGGAACTATTATTGGCCGACGTTCTTTTGGTAAAGGACTGGTTCAAGAGGAAATGGAGCTAGGTGATGGATCTGCTGTTAGGTTAACTACTGCTAGGTATTATACCCCTACTGGTCGTTCCATTCAAAAGCAATACAAATCCAAAAACAATTTAAATATAAAAGGGTTTGCTAATACTATTGAGTACAGTAACGATATTCAAGAACGATATGAAAATGGCGAATTGTTTCATAAAGATAGTATTAAGATCATAGATAGCTTAAAGTTCACTACTCCTAAGGGAAAAATAGTGTATGGAGGAGGCGGAATTGTTCCTGATGTATTTATTCCTATCGATACTACAAATTATATTCAAAATATTTATTTCCGCCCTATTAATGAATTTACATTCGATTATGTAGATCGTAATAGAAAAGAACTTTCAAAGCTATCTATTGAAGACTTTATACAAAATTTTGATCATGATAATAGTGTTTCTACCCTATTCGTTTCAAAACTAGGAGCTACAGTGCTTTCTCCTAAGCTAAAGAGACAGTTAAAAAAACATCTTAAAACGTTAGTTGCTTCGGAGTTATTTAGTGATGAAGGACTGTATCGAGTCAATCAATTAGACGATAAAATGATCCAAAAAGTTTTTACGCTCGAAGCTGAAAAATCAAAGAAGAAAAAGAAGCCTATCGAAAAAAAAGAAGCCCCTTAACAAGGCTTCTTTTTTATATCTTTTTTTTAAAAATTCAGGATATTATTTATATTAATAAAAAGTTTTGCAGCACTTCTGCTATTTTACGGTTATCTGACAATTGTGGAATTTTATTTTGCCCTCCAAACTTCCCTATAGATTTCATATATTCGTGAAAGCCTCCTTTTTTCACCTTTCTAATAATTAACGAACGTAAAACTTTTCCTTCTATCAAATCAAAATAATACACATTTTGTTCCTGCATAGACATATCTATCTTAACTGCTAATTCTTCCAAATTTTCTGGATCATTCTCAAACTCAATAAACCACTCATGGTAAGGCAATCCTTTCTCTGGATTTACCTGCGGTGCAACTGTAAATTCACTGACCGTAATTTCGGTTCCCTTAATAGCATCATTTAGTGCTTTTTCTACCTCCTTACCTATTACATGTTCACCAAAAGCAGAAATAAAATGTTTTATTCTACCTGTCACCTTAATCCTATACGGGTTCAATGTTGTAAATTCAACAGTATCACCAATATTATACCCCCACAAACCCGCAGATGTATTCAATATAATCACATAATTAACTCCTAGTACAACCTCTTTTAACGATATTCTCGTTGGGTTTTCTTCGAAAAACTCTGTCGCTGGGATAAACTCATAAAATATTCCAGAATTTAACTGCAATAACATTCCCTTCTCCTTCTGAGAATCTTGATAAGCAATAAACCCTTCTGAAGCAGGGTACAATTCTATATAATCAATCTTTTTACCAATTAGTGTTTCAAATTTATTCTTATACGGCTCAAAATTAACGCCTCCGTAAATAAAGAAATTAAAATTAGGAAATAGTTCTGAAACTGTTTTACCTGTCCTTTCAATTAATTTTTCAAAATACATCTGTACCCAAGATGGAATACCGCTGATTACCGACATATTTTCATGGATTGTTTCTTCTACAATCGCGTTTACCTTAGTGTCCCAATCTTCAATGCAATTGGTTTTCCAACTAGGTAATCTATTCTTTAATAAATAATTAGGAACATAGTGGGCTGCAATGCCACTCAAACGCCCCAATTTCACTCCATTTTTATCTTCTAAAATAGGACTTCCTTGCAAAAAAATCATCTTGCCATTTACGAAACTAGCATTATTCGTTTCCGCTATATAAAACAACAATGCATTCCGCGCAGATTTAATATGCGTAGGCATTGATTCTTTACTAATTGGAATGTATTTTGCTCCAGAAGTTGTTCCAGATGTTTTTGCAAAATATAGTGGCTTCCCTTTCCATAGCACATCTTTTTCTCCTTGAACAACCCGATCTACATAAGACCGCAAGCCTTCATAATCATGAATAGGAACATATTTTTTAAAATCTTCATATGTTTTTATCTTACTAAAATTATGATCCTTTCCAAAAGCTGTCTTTTTTGCTTTGCTTATTAAGTATTGAAAAACTTTCTCTTGTGTTTTATGAGGACTATATGCCCATTTATACACTTGTTTTTTAACTTGCCTAGCAAAAGGAATCGCTAATTTCGATTTAATACTCATTTATTGAAAATCTATATAATTTAATGGATTTACAGGATAACCATTGTTCCATAATTCAAAATGCAAGTGGGGTCCTGTAGTTAGTTCTCCTGTTGATCCTACGCTTGCAATAACTTCTCCTGATTTAACAAAATCACCCTGTTCTTTTAGCAAACTACCGTTGTGTTTATATACCGATATATATTCATTAGCGTGCTGAATTGCTAGCACATAACCTGTATCAGCCATCCATCCTGAAAACACTACAGTTCCATCCGCTATTGCCTTTACAGCAGTACCTGTTTTAGCTACAATATCAATAGCAAAATGCTTATCTTTAGGATCAAAATTTTGAGTAATAACTCCTGCTACCGGAGCAAAAAACACCAATTTTGCCTTGCTATTCCCTCCTTCAGAAAGAGGAAAGCGATCTTTACTTTCTATTTTTTCCCTGAACAAAGAGTCCGCTTTCGTTGCGTTTAACTGAGACTCATCAATAATTATTTTTTTTGAAATATTCTCTACGGAGTCTATTTCTTCTCCTTTTATCGCTCCTGTTAACACTGGACGAATTGCTGCTGTATATTTTTCTAAGACGATCAATCTATTTTTAAGTGAATCAGCCTCATAATACAATCTTGTTGCTTTTTTCTTTAAAGCTATTGATGAATATCCCGGAATATATTCTTTTAGCGAAGTAAATGCTATCAAGAAAATCGTTAATATAATCAATAAAACAGAAAACAATCCCCCAAAAACAAATACGTTTAATCGAGATAATTTTAGTGAAAATCTTTCTTGAAATGTGTCTTCATTTAGTACTACTAGCCTATATTTATCTGTAAGTTTTTGGCGTAGTTTACCTTTCTTCTTTGCTTGGTTTGTCACAAGTATATTTTTAATAACTTTCGTAAAAATAGTAATATCTATTTGATTATTTATTTTAAGACATCAGTTATAACAAAAAATTAATAGAAGCTACTATTTATCAGGTCTATAATTTAGTAAAACTCTGATTAAATCTAGATACATAAACCCCACTAAGAGTATTCTTCCTTCATCTTTCTCTAGCCAACTAGATTCTTGAAATATTGACATAAATTCTAAAAAACAAGAATTTCAGTTACTTTTATACTATTTTCCAATTCCAAGCAATCTAACACCTACCTTATTTAAAATCAGCAAAAAAGCCCACATAAGCGGGCTTTTTTGCTGATTTTAAATCTACTTAAACTACTCGAAGTTCTTAGAAGTTCATTTACTGAACAGTCAACGTATATTGAGGAGTAGGATTCAATGGACAAAAATACACATATTCTCCTTTTTTCAAGGTTACTTCTTTAGTTTTTGACTTACTATCTGTTTTGACTAAAGAGGTTACATAAGCATTTTTGATATGATCTTTTTGAGTTGTTTTCCCCTTTGGCGCTAATACAAATCCTAAATCATGATCTACTCCTACGTTTGCGATTTCAAAAACATACGTTCCTTCTGATAAGGTTAATGCTTTTTGCGTAAATTCTCCTTTTGTTTGCTGTAACGAAACTGTTTTTATTTCTTGAGCTTGAGTATTCAATGAGAATCCCAATGCGATTACTAAAAGTGCTATAAATTTTTTCATTTCTTTTGTATTATATGGTTATTTATGGTTGATAATTATTTTCCTGCTTCTACTACTGGGAAATCAATTACTGTTTCTGCAATATGATTTACATAATTTGTTAATGTATTAGAAACAACATTTAATACTATTTCTAAAATATCTTCGTCTGTATATCCTGCTGCTTTTACTGCTTTTATTTCTTCTGTAGAGACTTTCCCTCTGTTTTTTGTTACACTTTGCGCAAACTGTAATCCTGCTTGCGTTTTAGGATTTGAGGCTAATCCTTTTCTGTTTTCTTTAGTTTCCTCTTCTGTCAATCCGTTCATTTTCCCTATCGCTGTATGCGCTGACAAACAATAGTTACAAGCGTTTTCTTCCGCGATTGCTAAAGCTAATTGTTCTCTAAATTTACCTGAAAAATTCCCCACTCCAGTTAATTCTCCTAAACTTAAATAGCTTTGAAGCGTTGCTGGCGAGTTTCCAAATACTTTAATCAGATTAGGAATAAATCCTAACTTTTTTTCAACTCCATCAAATAATTCTTTAGCTTTTCCTGTTGTTGTTTCTGGGTTTAATGTTGCAATTCTTGTACTCATAATAATGTTTGTTTTGCCTTTGCTTTATTAATTTGCAATAGGCGATTAATAATTTATCTATTTTTTAAAATGCTTTCTTTGAACACTGTTGGTCATACTCTTGATATCCCCAACAATTAGGACATTGATTCTCTTCTGCCATCTCCATAATTCTTTGTTTTTAATTCTGATACAAAGATGCGACAGGTAATAGCTTCAAAAAATGGACAAAAGTTCTTAAGCTTTGGACAAATTTATTTTTTGGACTCTTTTCGAAATTGAACAGGGGATTTTGACGTTGCTTTGGTAAAAAAACGAGAAAAATAAGCGGGATCATTAAATCCTAAATCAAAAGCAATCTGCTTTACCGAGCTTGTAGAATATAGTAATTGCCGTTTTGCTTCTGTTACAATTCTATTTTTGATAAAATCACTAGGAGTGTGTTTTCCTAACTTTTGAAAATGTTTTGTTAATGATTTTGGAGAAATCCCTAGTCTATTTGCATATTCTGTAACACTATGTAACTTATTAAAATTGTGCTCTACTAATACACTAAAATCTTTGAACAGTTTTGTTTCAGCATCCTCTATTACTTTATGAGTATCTTTTTTTATACGTACTGAATGAATAATAAATTGTTTTAAGTATGATTGCAACATATCATATTGAGCTGTATCATTATTAGCAAACTCTTCTATTAGGCTTTCTAAAATAAAATTTAGTTTGAAAGCATCTTTTTCACAAGGCTTTACAAAAGGGGTTTCATATATATTATTAAATAAGACCCCATCGCAAGCTATTTCAGGATCATGTGTTTGGATACAGTAAAAATCTTTAGCAAAGGTTAATTGATATGCTTCTTTTATTTTTTCTGAATCTACTGAGAATATTTGACCTGGCGACAAAAAGAATAATACACTTCCACTAAAGGAATAACTTTTAAAATCTATATTATAATTCCCTTTTCCTTCCTTTATCCAAAAAATAGCACAGGTACTAGTATCAATTTGCCTAGACTCTAAGGCTTGACACGCTTTTTCAAAATAAACTTTATTTAAAGAAAACACCTCTTTATAGGTATGTGTTGTAATGTTTTGGATAGCCATTTTAGTTAATGTTTTAAGATTAGATTTTCTATTCTAGAATTTCGTATAAATAATCAAAAATAATTATCTTTAAGATCCATTGTTATTTTAGGTAAAAATAAATATACGTTCTTATTACGACTTCATTTTTTAACAGTGAGCAAATTATACACAAAATCTCGTATGATATAAAGTAATATTGGTCGTAAAAAAAATATTTTCTAACAGAAAAACAATAGATCTAATTTCTAAATTAAATCCATTTCCTTATGAAAAAAACATCCTTTTTATTCTTTTTTGTACTCATCAATCATATTGTGGCTCAATCAAACTGGAAACAGTTTAAAAACTTATCTGGACCTAAAAAAACATGGGTATTATTTCATCCTTTTAAAGCCAAGCTTGCTTTTGAGATTTCTAAAGATGCTCGTAAGATTGCTGATTCTATTAAAAAAACAACGGTTCTTGACGGAGATGCTTCTGGTGGGCAAGTAGATGCTTTCCGACACGCTTTCTGGATGGCAAGATTACATCAAAGTATTGGAAAAGCTGCCGCTTGTTCTCTTGGAAAAGCTCATGAGAGAGAAAATTACCAAACTTATAAAAAAAAGAAATTAGAAGACGGTATTGTTCCAGACTTAGTTTCTTCTGAAATGGATCTTTACAACAATAATATCGGATTAAACCTAGTTACCAAGAGAGACCATATCTCTAAAAATAGCTTAATTTACCTTGTTATAAATAAAATTCTTAAAGGCGAGATGAAAATTGTAAAAAAAGATAAAAAAGGAAATTATTTAAACTGCAAAGGAGCAATTATTTCTCCTGATTCATTAAAAGGAAAATGGAAAAATAAAAAATGCTTGGTTCCTTCTAATAAAATAGCCAAACAATAGATCAAGCGTATTTTTACAGAATCGAGCAGCTCAATATTAACTAGCCCAGCAAATACTTTTTCATATTAAGCTAAGCAAATAATGTAGCAAAAGCCTCCTCTATCTTTCCTACCAATAGTAACTTTATTGTATGATCTTTTGAAGTAATCTTATTGTACTTAGAAGCTACAAAAGTTTTATAACCAAGTTTTTCAGCCTCTAAAATTCGTTGATCTATTTTGGACACGGGCCTTATTTCTCCAGCCAATCCCACTTCGGCTGCAAAGCATACGTCTGGACTTATAGCTAGGTCTTGATTTGAAGATAAAATTGCAGCAACAACAGCAAGATCAATCGCGGGATCATCTACATGAATCCCCCCTGTAATATTTAAAAAGACATCTTTTGCTCCTAACTTGAACCCTGCTCGTTTTTCTAAAACTGCTAAAATCATGTGAAGCCTCTTTAAATTGTACCCTGTTGTTGATCTTTGTGGGGTTCCATATACCGCAGTGCTTACCAATGCCTGAATTTCTATCATCAACGGTCGAACTCCTTCCAGTGTAGAAGCAATTGCCGTACCACTTAAATCTGCATCTTTTTTAGAAATTAGTATTTCTGATGGATTGGAAATTTCTCTAAGCCCATTAGATAACATTTCGTAAATACCTAACTCAGCAGTAGATCCAAATCTATTTTTTTGCGAGCGCAAAATTCGATATGTATGATTCCTGTCTCCTTCAAACTGCAAAACAACATCTACCATATGCTCCAATATTTTTGGACCAGCAATATGACCTTCCTTATTAATGTGCCCTATTAACAATACTGGCGTTGCTGTTTCTTTTGCAAATTTTATTAGTTCTGCTGAGGTTTCACGAATTTGAGAAATACTTCCCGGAGAAGCTTCTATGATATTGGTATGTAATGTTTGAATAGAGTCTATTACCAATACATCTGGAACTACCTCTTCTATATTTTTAAAAATTTGCTGCGTATTCGTCTCTGTTAAAATTAAACAATTGGAATTACTTGCTTCTTCTAACCTTTCTGCTCGCATTTTTATTTGCGATTGGCTTTCTTCTCCTGAAACGTATAAAACTTTTTGACTAATTTGCAATGCTACCTGTAACAGTAAAGTTGACTTACCAATACCTGGTTCACCTCCTAAAAGTGTTACAGATCCTTTTACCAAACCTCCTCCTAAAACGGTATCTAACTCATTATTGTTTGTTGAAATTCTTTCTTCTGGATTTAGTTGAATTTCATTAACTAATAACGGTTTCGTATTATTTTTTTTTGCTGTTGTTGCTTGCTTCCAGTTCCTTTTTTCTTCTTTTTGAATAACTTCTTCTACAATAGTATTCCATTCTTTACAAGAACCACATTGCCCCACCCATTTTGCGTGCTGGGTTCCACAATTTTGACAAAAAAAGGTTGTTTTAGTTTTAGCCATTTTACAAAATTAAATTGTAAAGATACAGGTATTCTAACAACATTTGTTTTCTTTACTTTAAAGTTTCAATGCAGCAATCATCATTTTTAATTCTCCATAAGAAAATGACTTTGCCGTTTTCCTTTTTAAATCCGAAAGATTTTCAAATGTTACTTTTTCTATTGCTTTTTTTAATCTTTTATACCTTTTTTCTGACATTACCTCTAAAATGGTAATTTCTTCAGAAGCAATAAAAAAGACCAAATGTTCTTCTATCGTTCCTTTTGCCAAGCCTCTTTTTTCTGCTATCTGATCTATGGACAACCCTTCTCTCAAATAGTTTAAAGAAACCTGTTTTGAATCTATTTTTCCTTCACCAAACTGAAATTCACTTCTTAAATAACCCGCTTGAAGTTGTTGTTCATTTTCACAGTAATTAAGGATTACCTGTAGTATTGCCGATCCATATTTTCGGATTCTAATTTTCCCCATTCCTTTTATCGCCTTTAACTCCTGTATATTAGTGGGCTGCCTGTCCACCATCTGAAAAAGAGATTCTTGTGTGAAGATTTGAAATGGATGTACGTTCTCTGCGTCAGAAAACTCCTCTCTAATTGCTTTTAAACCTTCTATTAAATCGGCCTCTTTTAGGGGGGTCTTTCTCAGTTTTTTAGCAGGAATTTCAAAAGATGCCTTAGCTCTTACTTTTAAATAATCCTTTGCACTAAAGCCATTCTTTAAGGCATTCAAACAATATTTCTTAACAAGAATAATCTGATCTAAAGCCGCTAATTGCTTTTCAAAATCTTGTTTTACAGATTTATTTTCTACAAAAAAAGTAATGGATGTTACAGGGTTTACAATATAATTCGAAAACTCTTCCTGAAAATAAGTTACTGCGCTTTTAAACCGATCTTGAATCGTAGAATCATTCTCTAGATTTATTATCCCTTCACTTAATCGAATCAATTCCTTTTTAAAACTATGGCTTACTTTTATCAAGGGTACGACCCCTTTTTCCTTAATTAACTCTAAAGGAGCTATTATCGTTCCTTTAAAACTTGACTTATGCCCATTATAAATAGAGATCAACCTGTTTAGTGGTGCTAAAAACGGATGAAAATTAAAAATTTCATCCATTAAATTAAGGTGATATCTCTTTTCTGATGCATCCAACACTAATTTATTTGGCGGGTTTTCAGATACATTTTGCGTAAAACTTACAACGGTACCATCTGTAATAATGCTCTTGTTATCAATAGGTGTTTTCAAAACAATCCCTTCCAAGGTTTTACATCGACTCAACGCTACATACGTTTGTCCGTGTGCAAAAGAAGCCTCTGCATCAATAATCGCCTTTTCAAAAGTTAACCCTTGACTTTTATGAATGGTAATTGCCCAAGCTAAACGCAAAGGCATTTGTGTAAAAGACCCTAAAACATTTTCTGTAATGTCCTTTGTTTCTTCATCAATTGCATAATTTACATTCTCCCATGTTTCCTTTTCAATAGTTATTTCGTAACTATCTCCACTACATTTTACAATAATTTCATCTTTATCTACATATGTAATCCTTCCTATTTTTCCGTTAAAAAATCTCTTTTCAGGGGAGCTATCATTTTTAATAAACATCACCTGAGCTCCTTTTGCTAAAACTAAAGAAGCTGCTGTTGGGTAAGAATGTTCTTGAAAAACTCCTGAAACTTCAGCTTTAAAAGTGTGTAATTTCCCTTTTAATTTATTGAGTGCTATTTTATTAATATTATCTGCCCTACCATTATGAGTTGTAAGAGTAATATAGCCATCAGATTCCCTAGGCACGAAATCAGGATTGTATCGCTCATTTAGTATCTTCCTAGAAGTATCACTTAACCGATCACTCCTTACTTCATTTAGAATAGCTATGAATGCTTCATTATCTTGCCTATAAATGTGCTTCAATTCAATACTCACTACATTAGACATTTTAAAAGCCTTACTACTGAAAAAATAAACAGTTTCATAGTAATCTCTTAACAAATTCCACTCATTGGGTTTTACCACAGGCGATAGCTGTTGTAAATCACCAATCATTAACATTTGTACTCCTCCAAAAACTCTAGACTTATCCTTATACCTCCTTAAAACTTGGTCAATACCATCTAATATATCAGCACGAACCATACTAATTTCATCAATCACTACTAGGTCTAGCGACCTAATAATATCTATCTTTTTTCTAGTAAATTTCCGCTGAACAGTTGTATTATTACTAATACTATTCGGTAAAATAGGTCCAAATGGCATTTGAAAAAAGGAATGAATAGTAGTACCTTTTGCGTTAATAGCGGCAACTCCAGTAGGAGCAACAACAATCATTCTTTTTAATGTTTCTTTTTTAACCTTTTGCAAAAAAGTAGTCTTACCAGTACCTGCTTTTCCTGTTAAAAAAATATTCCTATCTGTTTTTTCTATAAATTTTAAAGCAAGCTCTAACTCCGGATTCTTCATTTGGCACAACAATTAATGCGTATAAATATAATAAAGTATCCTTATTTATTAGTAAACTATGATTTGAATTTGTTTTTATTTAAAAGAGGCAATGCTAAAAAAGATAATGCTCCAAAAATTAGAATCATTAGTGTTTGCGCTGCCCACATTACGCTTCCAAAAGCCAATGCTGGTTTTTCTAAAATTCCGAACAATGTAAAAGCCCCCGCGACTGCTACAGGATACAAACCAAGCCCTCCATTTGTTGCTGCAATACTAAAACCGCCTGCAATAAACCCTACTAAAACAGCTCCGAAAGGCACTTCCAGACCTTTAATAGCAGGAACTGTTGCCCAAAACATAGCAATATACATTAACCATATAAATACTGTATGAAAAATAAAAGCTCCTTTGTTTTTCATTTTGAAAATACTCGTAACTCCCTCAGAAAGACTTAAAATAAAGGTTTTAACTTTCAAGCCTATTCCTGATTTTGCTTTTTTCACGTACTTAGAAAAAATAACAAAACCTAAAAAAAGCCCTACAAGAATAAAGATTATTTTTATTGGATTTACATTTTTCACTAATAGCTCGTAAATAAAATCAAATTGTACAAAAAGAGTAAGTATAATAATAATCAACATCATTAATAAATCAGCCATTCGCTCTGCTACCACAGTACCAAACCCTTTTTCAAAAGGAATATTTTCATAACTAGTCATTACCGCTGCACGTGATATTTCTCCTGCACGAGGTAATAGCAAATTTACTAAATATCCTATTAAAACGGCAAGTGTTGAATTTACAAACCACGGCTTGTACCCCATAGGTTCTAGTAGGTATTTCCATCGATATGCTCTTGACAAATGACTTAAAACCCCAAAGCAAAGTCCTAGAGAAATCCACCAATAATTCGCTTTCTTAAAATATTCAAACAAATCTTTAGGCGGAATTTTGGTAAACATATACCATACTAAAAAACCTCCCAAAGCGAGAGGTAATGTTATCTTTAATATCTTTTTAAGATCCAATTTTATGTAAGTGTATTATCTAATTCGTTAGGAAAAACTAATTGAGGTTTAAAATTTTTAGCCTCTTCTAATTCCATAAAAGCATATACAATTAGAATAAGAACATCACCTTTTGCCACTCTACGAGAAGCAGCTCCATTTAAGGTTATTTCTCCACTTCCTCTCGGACCTGGAATAGCATAAGTTTCCAATCGTTCTCCATTATTATTATTTACAATTTGAACTCGTTCTCCTTCAATAATACCTGCAGCGTCCATTAAATCTTCATCAATGGTAATACTTCCTATATAATTTAAATCAGCACCCGTAACTTTTACTCGGTGGATTTTAGATTTTACTACTTGAACTAACATAAGGGCAAAAATACTGTTTTTAAATTTAACTATTTTTTCTTTTTTGTTTTTAAGCGAATATTGTCAATCAAACGAATATCTCCAGCAAAAGTAGCAATAAAAGCCCGATATTTTTTCTTTGAATTTATTTTCTCAGCAGTTTCCAAAGTAGCTTCTTCTGCAATCACAAAGTACTCCAACACTAACAATGGGTGTTTCTCAAATTGCTTTTTTACCCATCTTGTAATTTTTTTAACGCTTTTATCCGGGAATTTTTTCTTTGCTTTTTTAAGTATTTTATAAATAAAAGGAGCTGCCTTTCTATCCGCTGCTGTTAATCTAGCATTTCGAGAGCTCATAGCCAATCCATCTTCTTCTCTAAAAATATCGCACCCTTTTATTTTTACAGGGAGTTGGTACTTTTTAACCATTTTTTTCACAATCTGTAATTGTTGAAAATCTTTTTTTCCAAAATAAGCATTATTTGGCATCACAATTTCAAAAAGAGTTTTTACAATGGTTCCAACCCCATCAAAATGCCCTTTTCTAAATTGCCCCTCCATTTGATGCTCTAGCCCATCGAAATCAAAACTTTCAGAAGCAACATTCTTCGCATATATTTCCTCTACAGAAGGTACAAATAGCACATCACATGCTACTTTTTTCAATAATCCAAGATCATTCTCTAAAGGCTTAGGGTATTTTTCTAAATCATCTTGATTATCAAATTGCGTCGGGTTCACAAAAATACTAACAACCGTTACTTCATTTTGATCTTTTGACCTTTTAATCAATGACAAGTGCCCTTCATGCAATGCCCCCATCGTTGGCACAAATCCTACAGATTTGTTTCTTAATTTTAAAGCTGATAAATAAGCTTTTAAAGCTGCCTTCTTTTTAAATATTTCCATTCAATATAAATATCATATAAATGCAAACTTAGCATTTTAACACGATATTAGCATAAAAATTCGTACTTTCGCACTCTATATCAAAAGAGTTTGATTTAATGAAGGACAAGAGAATATTATATGTTTCATCGGAAGTAGTTCCTTACTTACCAGAAACAGAATTAGCTTCAACAGCTTTTAACGTTGCTAGAAATGCCCATTCTAAAGGAGTTCAAACACGAATTTTCATGCCTCGTTTTGGGGTCATAAACGAACGTAGGCATCAATTACACGAGGTAATCCGATTATCCGGTATGAACCTAATCATTAACGATATGGATATGCCTTTAATCATCAAAGTTGCTTCTATTCCAAAAGAAAGAATGCAAGTTTATTTTATTGATAATGATGAATACTTCAAACGTAAAGCAATGTACACGGATGAAGATGATACTCTTTTTCAAGACAATGATGAACGCGCTATTTTCTTTGCAAAAGGAGTTGTTGAAACTGTAAAAAAATTGAACTGGGCTCCAGACATCATTCATGTTCACGGTTGGATGGCTTCTTTATTGCCTCTTTATTTAAAAGAATTTTATAAGGAAGAACCGCTATTCTCTCAAAGTAAAATAGTAACTTCACTATATAACAACGATTTCGGAGGAACTTTAAATGAGGAATTAGCAAATAAAGTTAGTTTTGATAAATTGAGTGATCAAAAAATCGCTACGATTAAAGTACCTAGCCACACAAATATACTAAAGAGTGCCATTGAAAATTCTGACGCTGTAATCAAAGGGAGTGAAAACATCTCTCAAGAGCTAAGTGATTTTATTGAAACTACAGGAGTTCCTTTCTTAGCATACCAATCAGAAGAGGTTTTAACAGAAGCTTATTTAGATTTTTACGCAAACAACGTTTTAGAAAATTAAAAAGATTATTCCAAAGTAATGATAAAAAAAAATGCTTATTTATGTTGTTTAATCCTATTATGCCTAGGGTTAACGGTTTCTTGTGACAAAGACTTTCAAGACATTGGTACAACTATTATAGACAACAATATATTTGATACTAGAGAACTTGTATTAGATGTGGAAATCACGCCGAAGAATATTGAATCTGTTAGAGCAGATAATATTGCTTTGGGAAACTTAGGAGCATATTTATTCGGCATCTACCAAAAAGGAAAAAGTAATAATGTAAAAACAGAGGCTTCAATAATTTCTCAATTAGCACTTCCTAGTCAATTAAAAGTAGTGGATAAAACTTATTTAGCAGACACTACTGTAGTTACTATAATTGACGATGTAGTTCTTAAAATTCCTTTACAAGTTACTAGTAAAGGGAAAACTTCTTCTGGAAAATCTATCTTTAGAATAGACTCTCTTTTAGGAAATGCTAATGATAATTTTACGGTAGAGGTTTATCAATCCAATACATTTTTAAATAGATTGGACCCTAGTAATCCTTCAAAGAACAATTCATTTCAATCAAATGAATCTTATGAAAAAATAGGTGCTCTTTTAAATGCAAATATGGATACCGACTTTAGCTTTGCAAATGCTGCAGGAGATACTGTGTATTATTTCAACAGACACTTAAGTGATGGAAGAGAATTCAAAGATTCTATAAAGATTGTAAATGGTAGTATTAAAGCAAACCCATTCAAAACGATTAGGCTTGATAAAAACAGATTTAAAACAGCATTTCTTGACAAGTACACATCTGATGATTTTGCTTCTCAAGAGGCTTTAAACAATTATTTTAGAGGAGTAATCATTGAGGCTAGCGGTGCAAGCGGCGCTATGGTTCCTCTTGATTTTTCTAAAGCAGCCTTAAGCCCTTCTATAGATATTATTTATACAAATACTATTTTAAAAGGAGGTACCATTATAGATACTATTTCTAAAAAGGACTCGTTTGTTTTTTCTGGAATAAAAAATAGTTTATACAAAACAACAGCAGCAAGTACCAATATAGCAAATACGTTTATATTACATGGAACGTCTGGTTCCATGGCCAATATCAAGTTATTTGGAGATGACCTAGATAACAATGGTGTTGCTGATAAAATAGAAGAATTACGTAAGCAAAGTTTATTAGTAAATGATGCTTCATTAACTTTTTATATTTCTCAAAACTCTAGTTTAGATACATTAAAAACACCTAAAAGGTTATTCCTTTATAAAAATGGTGTTACTCGTAATGATGCTGGAGAACTTGTTTCCACCCCTAGTCAAATTTCAGACCTCCTTAATGAAGGGCCAAATAGTTTTGGAGGTACGCTAGAGCTAAGTTCACAGAAACCTGATAGATACAGGTTTAGAATTACAGATTATGTATCTGATTTATTAGATGGAACATCTAATTATCTACCTGAATTAGGTTTAAGAGTTTTTAATACAACAGACATTCCTAGAACTAGGGATACTATTGTGAGAAGTTATAATTGGAATGCAAGATCAGTTCCTTTACAGGATAATTCTACTGTAAATGGAGCTAGGAAAGCGAAATTAAAAATAACGTATACAGTTAAAAAATAAAACAAACTTTTTGTTATGTGTGGAATTACAGGTTACATAGGCCATAGAGAAGCGTACCCTATTGTTATCAATGGGTTAAAAAGATTAGAGTATAGAGGTTACGATAGTGCCGGCATCATGATGTATGACGGAGAAAAAATGCACCTCTCTAAGACTAAAGGAAAAGTTTCTCACCTTGAAGTTATTACAAACAAGGATGAAAAAAGAAAAAGAGGGAATATTGGCATAGGCCACACCCGATGGGCTACTCACGGAGTACCAAATGATGTTAATTCACATCCTCATTATTCTCAGTCAGGAGAACTAGCTATTGTACATAATGGGATTATAGAAAATTATGATACATTAAAGAAAGAACTGATATCTAGAGGATATACCTTCAAAAGCGATACAGATACCGAAGTTTTAGTAAACTTAATAGAAGAGGTAAAAAGGCAAGAAAATTGCAAACTAGGAAAAGCTGTTCAATTAGCCCTTACACAAGTAATAGGAGCTTATGCAATTGCAGTTTTTGACCAAACAAAACCAAACGAAATAGTAGTAGCTAGATTAGGAAGTCCTATTGCTATTGGTGTTGGAAAAGATAACAAAGAGTTTTTTGTTGCTTCTGATGCTTCGCCTTTTATAGAATACACCAAAGATGCTGTTTATTTAGAAGACGAAGAATTAGCTATTATAAAATTAGGCAAGGGAATTAAAGTTCGTAAAATTATGGACGACCGATTGGTCGAAGCTAATATCCAAGAACTTCAAATGAGCCTAGATCAAATAGAAAAAGGGGGCTATGAGCATTTTATGCTAAAAGAAATTCATGAACAACCAAAAGCTATCATAGATACATATAGAGGTAGAATGCTTCCTGACGAAGGAATCATTCGTATGGCCGGTATTGATGATCATCTATCTAAATTTTTAAATGCTGATAGAATCGTAATCGTAGCTTGCGGAACTTCTTGGCATGCTGGTTTAGTAGGAGAATATCTTTTTGAAGATATGGCTCGTATTCCTGTTGAAGTTGAGTATGCCTCTGAATTCAGATATAGAAATCCAATTATTACAGAAAAGGATGTGGTAATTGCTATCTCTCAATCTGGAGAAACAGCAGATACATTGGCTGCTATTAAGCTAGCAAAATCTAAAGGAGCTTTTGTTTTTGGAGTTTGTAATGTTGTTGGGTCATCTATTGCTAGAGAAACTCATGCAGGTGCCTATACACATGCTGGACCCGAAATTGGTGTCGCTTCTACTAAAGCTTTTACAACACAAATTACAGTATTATCATTAATTGCTTTAAAACTAGCTAAAGCAAAAGGAACAATGTCTAACTCTGCTGTAAATAAATATTTACAAACAATGCAGTTGATTCCTAATCAGATAGAGAAGCTATTAGAAATCGATGCTCATGTAAAACACATTGCTTCAATTTACAAGGATGCTCCTAATTGCTTATACTTAGGAAGAGGTTTTAATTTTCCTGTAGCTCTTGAGGGGGCTTTAAAATTAAAGGAGATATCGTACATTCATGCAGAAGGATATCCTGCTGCGGAAATGAAACATGGACCAATTGCTTTAATTGATGAGAACATGCCTGTTTTTGTGATTGCTACTAATAAAGGGCACTATGAAAAAGTAGTGAGTAATATTCAAGAAATAAAATCAAGAAGTGGTAAAATTGTAGCTATTGTTACAGAAGGAGATGTTACTGTAAGAGAAATAGCCGATCACGTAATAGAAATCCCAGAAACAGAGGAAGCTTTTACTCCATTATTAACAACAATCCCTTTCCAGTTGCTATCATATCACATAGCTGTCATGCTAGATAAAAATGTAGATCAACCAAGAAACTTGGCCAAATCTGTTACGGTAGAATAATTTAATTTCTTCATATTATAAAAAAGCTGAAACCTACTACAATAAGTTTCAGCTTTTTTATTTTACTTTCAGCCATTTATTTGCATTCAAAATAAGCACATACAGGAAAATGATCTAAAAAACCTCCTTTATAACGAGCTCCTGCATAGGTTCTAAAAGGGCTCCCTTTTAACTTTCCTTCAAAAACCCACAACCATTTTTTATTAAAGACGTCAACTCCTTTAAAACAAAAAGATTCATTTTTTTCTAACAAACTCTTTGAAATAATAATCTGATCAAATAAATGCCAATTCCCCTTATATGTTAATCTCCCTTTTCCTTTCTGATGTAAATCCTCCATTGGATTATAAAAATTATTTTGAACTATACGCTTGATACTATCGTCAGTAGGATTATCGTTAAAATCTCCCATTATTATAATTTTTGCATCCATATCCTCTTCCCTAATATTAGAAACAACCGTATTTAGTAATTTAGACGCTTCCATTCTCTTACTCCCATTCTCCTTACCTACCGCTCTAGAAGGCCAGTGATTGACTAAAATATAAACTAATTCTCCCTTTAGCTTTCCTTTTACCAATAAAATATCTCTCGTATAATCTCTACCTCCTGAACTATCTCTAAGGATTAAAGGTATTTTTTTCGACGCTAACAACTCAAAAAAGCGTTTATCATACAGCAAGGCCACATCAATACCTCTTTCATCAGGAGAATCATAATGCACAAAATTATAAAAACACTCTCTTAATTTAGGATGGTGAATCATATCCAAAAGAACCCCTTTGTTTTCTATCTCTACCAACCCTACTAAAGAAGGAGGATATAACGACTTCTCTATACCTATTTTAGCAAGAACTGTACTTATATTTTTTACTTTTTTCTTATACCGTTTAACACTCCATCTTCTTCTACCTTTTATTGTAAAATCATCATCCATTTTAGATAAATCATTACTTATATCAAATAAATTCTCTACATTATAAAAAGCGACAGTATGTATATTTTCCTTATTTTTTGAAAGCATCATTTTTAATTTGAATTTGAAAAACACAAAAATAAAACCTAGTTTTCAACCCTTCAAAACAACCCAATCTAAACTAAAAAAACCAAAGATTAAAAAATCAACTAAGCTTTATTTTTTAGTTTTTAATCAATCTAATTCTTTGTACTTTTGTTTTCTATGATAGATGAACGTAAAATAACATCAGAAAAGGCCGTTTTAATAGGGCTCATTACGCAATTACAAGATGAGACTCAATCTGAAGAATATTTAGATGAGCTAGAGTTTTTAACATTAACTGCTGGAGGAAAAGTTGTAAAGCGCTTTGTTCAAAAATTAGATAAACCTAATCCTAAAACATTTCTAGGGACAGGAAAGCTAGATGAAGTCAAAGCTTATATAGAAACTCACAATATCGGTACAGCTATCTTTGACGATGAACTATCTCCTGCTCAATTGAGAAATATTGAAAAGATATTAGACTGCAAAATTCTTGATAGAACGAACTTAATTCTTGATATTTTTGCTCAAAGAGCGCAAACTAGCTCCGCTAAAACCCAAGTTGAGTTAGCTCAATGCCAATATCTATTACCTCGATTAACGCGCCTTTGGACTCACCTCGACAAACAAAAAGGAGGAATAGGTATGCGTGGACCTGGTGAAACAGAAATAGAGACGGATCGCCGTATCATTAGAGAAAAAATCACTCTTTTAAAAAAGAAGTTGGCTACTATTGACAAGCAAATGGCTATTCAACGTAAAAATCGTGGAAAAATGGTACGTGTAGCATTAGTTGGCTATACCAATGTGGGAAAATCTACCTTAATGAATCTTATCAGTAAAAGTGACGTTTTTGCAGAAAACAAACTTTTTGCTACACTTGACACTACGGTTAGAAAAGTAGTCATTAAAAATATTCCTTTTCTAATGACTGATACCGTAGGTTTTATAAGAAAACTCCCTACTCAGTTAGTAGAATCTTTTAAATCTACTTTAGATGAGGTCCGTGAAGCTGATTTATTATTGCACGTTGTTGATATTTCGCATCCTAATTTCGAAGATCACATAGCTTCTGTAAACACCATTTTAGATGAAATTGGGAGTATTGATAAACCAACTGTAATGGTTTTCAATAAAATTGATGCTTATACTCACCAAACTATAGATAAAGACGATTTAATTACCGAAAAAACAAAAGCTCATTATACACTTGAAGACTGGAAAAAAACTTGGATGAATGATTTAGAAAAAGAAAATATTTTTATTTCTGCCCTGATTAAAAGCAACTTAGAATCATTTAGAGAAAAAACCTATGAGGAGGTGAAAAAGATTCATATTCAGCGCTTCCCTTACAATGATTTCCTATACTATGAATATCAAGAAGATTTGTAAATACTGATATTTTTTTATCTTTTTTCTTTATTTACTCATAAAATATCCGTACTTTTATACTAGAATTAGCGTCATTGTTCGTTAAGTAATGTTATACCCCCCTATAAGTAACATATCATGAAAAAAAGACTTTTATCATTTATTCTAGTATTTGTCTTCCATGTATTAATAGCTCAAGAGATTTGCGAATCTCCTAATTCTTCACAGAAAGATGTTAATACAATTTCTAAATGTTCCGCAGAGAAATCTAAGGCTCCTGAGAATGCTTCAGGTTTTATTAGTCAAAAAGTGCGATATTTAAAAAAACGAAATGTTGAAAAAACACCGAAAGAAAGAAAATACACCAATAACCTAAATCCTTTGGAACACAAAGAACTTGCGGCTACTTTTGAAGCAAGTCTAAAAAATAATATAAAGCACATTGCCTACGAAATTTCGAAAAAGGAAAATGAAGAGGCTATTTCTTTTACTTCAATTGAGAAAACACCTTTATTCAGCTCTTGCCAAAACACCTATGAAGAAAATGAGAAAGACTGCTTTAATAGAAAAATGTCTGACCATTTAACTGAGCACTTTAAATACCCTCAAGAAAACTCAACACTGGGAGGTAAAGGCACTATTTTAGTTTCATTCACTGTTAATGAAAATGGCTATGTCACGAACATCCTTACCACAGGATCTGAGAATGGAGTTTTTCTAAAAAAGGAAATCAAGCGTGTTATTTCAAAGCTACCTAGGCTTATTCCTGGCAAGCACCAAGGAAAGAATGTGAGTGTAAATTATACTTTTCCTATGGATTTTAATTTAGATTAAATCTACACAATCAGTCTTCCAACCTTTTTTTATGCATTAATTTCTTTAAAATAACCTTTAAAAGTTATACATTTGCTCTTACTAATAACTATCCCCTAAGAGTTAAATCTTATTTGGCATAGTGAATATTTTAATTTTTTGGAGTATTTATTCTGTCAATTTTTAGTTTTAGTTACGACTAAATAGTCAAAATGTTAATCATACCCCGTAATTATGAAAAAATTATTGCCCCTATTAATGCTAGCTTGTTTTTCTAGCCTTAATTTAGTTTCACAAGAGGTTTGTGAATCTCCAGAAGAAGATTCTTTTGACATGAACAGCATTACTAAATGTACTATAAAAGATTCAAAGAATAAGAAAACAAGACAAATTACTGTTAAAGTATCAGCTGCTCGCAGTAGGTACTTAAAGAAAAGGAAAGCTAAGAAAAAGCACATTGCAGGTACTTTAAGTGCCCTAAACGCTTCTTCTGTTAAAAGTCCTAATATCAATAACAGTGCAAGTAGTATAGAAAAACCACTTCTTTTAAAGAAAGATATAGAAAAGATAACATCAAACTTATCTATCGAAGAACTTAAAAAAGCTTCTAAGTTTAGTACAGTAGATAACATTCCTCTTTTTTCAAATTGTGAAGGATCTAAAAAAAGCGAAAGAATGGATTGTTTCAATACTGAAATGATCAAGCATATTCAAAAGCATTTCAGATACCCTAGCGATGCTGTAAGAGAAAGAATACAGGGAGATGTTTGGGTACGTTTCGTTATTGATAAAAATGGAACTATTAAGAATATAAAAGCTTTGGGCCCTAAAAATGCCAGCATCTTAAATAATGAGGCGAAAAGAGTAGTATCTGAACTTCCTCAATTTATCCCAGCAAAGAAAAATGGAGAATACGTTTCTGTCAAATACGGATTCCCTATTTCATTCTCATTAGAGGAATAATTTTTTATTCCTCTCTCCTTTTTTATTTCAATTTAAAATAAATACAAACCAAATTATGATCAGAAAATTATCTTTTGTTCTTTTTCTGCTATACAATATTGTGTCATACTCACAATCTATTAGCGGAAGAGTTTATGATGAATATCTAGAACCTTTTCCTAGTGCCACAATTAGAACAAATAATCAACGTGCAGTTTCCAATGCTGACGGAAGTTTTTCTCTAGAAGAAAAGGAAGAACTTCCTTTCATTCTTACAGTAACTGCCATTGGCTATAAAACAGAAAGGATAGAAGTAATTAGTTTCGATCAGGAATTAAATATTATTCTTAAAGAAAATTTAGCCTTAGATGAGGTTGTTATTTCTGCTTCAAGAGCTCCTGAACGAATTATAGAGTCTCCTGTAACTATTGAGAGATTAGGTTTAAGTGATATTTCTAAAAATACATCTTTATCTTTTTACGACGGTTTAGCAAACTTGAAGGGTGTTGATATGAATGAAAATAGTATCGGACTTAAATCAATCAATACACGTGGGTTTTCTACATTTGGAAACATCCGATTTATACAGTTAACAGACGGTATTGATATTTCGGCTCCTGTATTCAACTTTCCCGTTGATTTTGCTCGTGCACCTGAATTAGATGTTGAAAGTGTTGAGATTCTTCCGGGTGCTGCTTCTGCTTTATATGGGGCAAACGCCTTTAATGGTATTTTATTATCAAAAAGTAAAAGCCCTTTTGAATATAGAGGTATCAGTACTTTTTTTAAATCAGGAACCACAAGCCAAAATGCTGCAGGAACCAATCCTTTTTATAACGTAGGGGTTCGTATGGCTCATGTTTTTAGTAAAAAACTGGCTATTAAAGGAAATTTCGCCTACTTCAAAGGAACAGACTGGTATGCTAATGATGAGGCAAATACAAATGGAGTTGGTGGTAGTATCATTCCTGGATATAGAAGGATTAATGATCTAGGCTCTGATCCTAATTATGATGGAGTTAATGTTTATGGTGATGAAGTTTCTCAAAACTTAGAAACGCTCGTTTTATCGAGTAGTGATCCGAATGTACAGGCTTTAGCTCCTATTTTTAAAGGGGTACGAGTAAGTAGAACAGGGTATCGTGAAGGGGATTTGATTAGCTACAATAGCAACAACTTAAAAGCAGATGCCTCTCTATATTATCGCCCTTGGGGAAATAAAAAATTTGAGATTACATGGACCTCTCGTTTCAATAGAGGAAACAACAATACCTATCAAGGGGTTAATAGATTTTCTCTAAGAGGTTTTTTCTTAGAACAACATAAACTAGAATTTACAGGGAACAATTTCTTTGTAAGAAGCTATTATTCTCAAGGAAGTTCTGGAGATTCTTTCGATACTCGATTTGCTGCCGTTAACTTGAATAATGTTTGGAAATCCAATCCAATATGGTACACTGAATATATTCAATCATATGCTAGTTCATTTACAGGGAACAATGCTGCTGAAGCGCATTTGATTGCTAGAAAGAAAGCTGATACAGGTAGGCTAATTCCTGGAACAGATGCCTTTAACACTGCTTTAGATAAAATAACATCTGAAGCCAATTCTGGGGTTAGAGTATTTGATAAAACTGCCTTTATTCATACAGATGCGAATTATAATTTACGAGACGTTATTAAATGGGGAGAAATCCAAGTTGGTGGTAGTTATCGCCGATTCAAATTGAACTCTAGAGGAAGTATTTATACTGATAAAACGTCAAAGATTTCTTTTGATGAATTTGGATTGTATAGTCAATTACAAAAGAAATTTTTAGATGATCGCTTAAAGTTTACAGGTTCTGTACGTTTTGATAAGTCTAAAAACTTTGATGGAAACTTTTCTCCAAGGCTTTCTTTAAGTTATGGATTAGGAGAAAATAAAGATCATGTATTAAGAGCTTCTTACCAAACAGGTTTCCGTAACCCTACCACGCAAGATCAATATATCGGATTTTTTACCGGAGCAATCCACGTTTTAGGAACAGCAAATGATAACTTAAACAGGTATGTTATTGAGGTTAACAATAATGATGGTACTCAAGCTACTATAACAGGTGAAGATGCTATCAATAATTCTTTTTCAGATTTATCCGTAAAAAATAGTACTCCTAAAAAAGCAGGGTATAATTTGGTTAAACCTGAAGGAGTAACTTCATTCGAAGCAGGATATCGTGGTGTGTTCAATATTACTAACGCTAATATCTTAGAAATTGATCTTAATGGGTATTACAACAATTACAAAAATTTCTTAGCAGAAAAAGTGGCGTGGGTAGGTCATTACGGACAATTTGACAACAACGGAAATCCTGATGCTGCGCTAACAAGAGCTTGGGATAATGGAGATATAACTCCTTTCTTAATTAAAACTAATTCAGCTGCTAAAGTTTCTTCTTACGGTATGGGATTAGGCTTAAAAACCAAATTTTTCAAGAAACTTGATGTAGGAGTAAATTATACTTGGAATCGCTTTACTTTCGATCAGAGTACAGATACTGAATTTAAGCCAGGGTTTAATACCCCTGAGCATAAAGTTAACGTTCATTTTGGTAATGCAAATCTGTTTAAAAATTTCGGAGTTGGAGTGGATATCCGCTGGCAAAATAAATTCTTATGGCAATCGGGTTCCTTAGATGGTTTTGTTGACGCAAGAACTGTTTTAGATGCTCAGGTTAACTATAGGGTTCCTTCTATCAAGTCAAGATTCAAGTTAGGAGGCACTAACCTCTTTGGAAAGGAATATGTAGTAGCTCCTGGTTCTGCATTAATAGGTTCTATTTATTACCTTTCTTGGACTATTAACGATTAAATAAGTTTTAATACGATAAAAAAAGCTGGGTAGGGATTCTATCCAGCTTTTTTATTGCCTATAATTGATATAAAATATTTCACCATAAATAAAAAATATTCTTTTTTTATTTACAAACTCTTTTATGTTAAAATAATAAGCCTATTTTTGTGAACTTAATTTTTAACCCTTTGTTAAATACATAATATCAGATTCCCCTAAAATCTATGAAATACTCAATCTTATTTGCTGCTTTCATTTTTAATATAAGTGTAAACTCTCAAGAAGTTTGTAATTCACCGGAAGAACAATCTTTAGACCTAAATAGTATTAGTATTACTAAATGTAGTATCAAATCCTCTAAAGATAAAAAGGACAAAAAATCTAGGCAAATTACTGTTAATGTTTCCGCTAGAAAACGTTTTTTAAAACGAAGAACTTTAAAGAAAAAAACTGTTTCGAGTATTCATACTCCTAATGCGACAAAAATATCTAAAAATTTAGCTTCAAATACAAATACGATAAAAACTAATCATATTGCTACGAAGAGAAATACCGTTGTAGTAAAACATGATATTGAAGATATTAAAAATAGATTATCTAAAGAAGAAGTAAGAAAAGCTTCAAGGTTCAACCAAGTAGATAATATACCCCTCTTTAAATCTTGTATCGATGTAAAGAAACAAGAAAGAATGGATTGCTTTAACGAGGAAATGATCAAGCATATTCAAAAACACTTCAGATATCCTAGCGAAGCCGTAAGAAACTCTATTCAAGGAGAAGTTTGGGTTCGGTTTATCATTGACAAAGATGGATATATTAAAAATATTAAAACTTTAGGACCTGAAAACGGAGAAATCTTAAATAATGAGGCTAAAAGAGTAGTTACAGAACTTCCTCATTTCAAGCCTGCACGAAAAGAAGGAAAACCTGTATCTGTTAAATACGGATTTCCTATCAATTTTTCACTAGAAGAATAATTTTCAATCACCCCAAACAAACATAATTAAAACTTAGAAAATGTTAAAAAAACAGTTAGCAATGATTGTTTTTACAATGTGTATGCTATCCAGCTATGCGCAAGTAAAAATTAATGGATTAATTTTCGATGAATATCTCGAACCTTTTTATGGAGCTAAAATTACAAATAGTAACAAAAGATATACCTCCTCTAATAACGAAGGAAAATTTTCTATTATCATAGGAAAAGAATTACCTCAAACAATAACTATTTCTTCTTTTGGTTACAAAACGGAAACAGTAATTATCAATTCCTTTACTCAAAAAATTAATGTAGTCCTTAAAGAAAACATCCTACTAGATCAAGTCATCATATCCGCTTCTAGAATCCCTGAAAGAATCATAGAATCTCCTGTAACCATCGAACGATTCGGACTTAGTGATATTAGAAAAAACACTTCTAATTCCTTTTACGATGGCTTAACCAACTTAAAAGGAATACAAGTAAGAGATGGAAGTTATGGGTATAAATCTGTAAATACAAGAGGATTCTCCACCTTTAATAACTCAAGATTTGTGCAACTAGTTGACGGAATGGATACAGCTGCTCCTGCCTTAAATTTTTCCGCTGGAAATATAGGTGGTATATCAGAACTTGATGTACAAAGCGTAGAAATATTACCGGGTGCATCCTCTGCCCTATATGGTGCTAATGCCTACAACGGTATTTTGTTAATGAATACAAAAAATCCTTTTGATTACCCCGGAATTAGCGTATTATTAAAAGGAGGAGCTACCTCACAAAGTGTAGCTGGTAATGATCCTTTTTACGACACTTCTATTAGGATGGCTTATAATTTTGGAGGATACTTTGCTGCTAAAGTAAATTTTTCTTATTTTAAAGCTGAAGAATGGCATGCCAATCAAAAAGATAATATTGACTTAAATACGGGAAATATTATAGAAGGTAGCAGAGATACCCGTACTGATTATAATGGAGTCAATACCTATGGAGATGAATACTCTTATGCATTAGAATATACTAGATATGCTCATTACGACCCTAATTCTGTTACCAGAACAGGATATGAAGAAAAAGACCTTTTAAGAGATTATAGATCTAAAAATTTAAAATTTTCTGGTTCTTTACATTACAGACCTTTTCAAGATGAGTCTTTGGAGTTTATTTTAACCTCAAGACTATCTACAGGTGATAATCTTTTTTTAGGTAATAGTAGATATTCTCAACGTAATTACTATGTTACTCAATCAAAACTAGAAGCAAAAGGAGATCACTTTTATATTAGGGGTTACTATACAAAAAATGATGCTGGAGATTCTTATGATATAGCAAGAACAGGAATATTACTTAACGAAAGAGCAAGCTCTTTTAATTCTTGGATTGAGGATTATTCTTATGCATTGGATTTAGAAAAGAACAACCCTAATAAATACAAAGAAGCTCGTATATATGCCGATTACTTTAGACTTCAACCAGGTACAGAAGAATTTCGTAATACCTTAAAAGAAATTACTAACACAATGACCAATGAGGGAGGGTCAAGAGTTTGGGACAAGAGTTCTTATATACACTCAGATGGTAATTATAATTTCAGTCATTTAATGAATGATTGGGCCGATTTACAAATTGGAGGGTCTTTCAGGCAATATAACCCAAAATCAAGAGGAACAATTTTCAATGATAAAGATGAAAAAATTCAAATCAATGAGTATGGTATTTATGGGCAAATTCAAAAGAAATTACTTAGTGAACGTTTAAAAATAACAGCTTCTCTACGCTACGATAAATCTGAGTATTTTAATGGTAATTTCTCTCCTAAATTTTCTTTAAATTACGCTTTAGGAGATGAAAAAAATCACATTTTAAGAGCTTCTTATCAAACAGGATTTAGAAATCCTACCATTCAAGAGCAATACCTATCATTAGATTCTCCTTCTGGAGATTTTATTGTGGGAGGCTCTATTGACAACCTAAATAGAATTAAACAAACAGTTTATATTTATGACTATCAAAGATTAAATAGACCGGCTACCGCTATATTGACTAAAGAAGACATCTTAAATAATTCTTTCATTTTCGATTCTGTATATGGCCCTGAGGCAGATGGTAATTATGTAAAATCAGCATATGAAAATGTGCAACCTGAAAACGTAAAAACTTTTGAAGTTGGATACAGAAGTATTATTGGATTAAATAAAACCAATAATTTAGATTTAGATATCAACGGTTTTTATAGCAATCATGATAATTTTATTTTCTTTGAGCGCTTGACCGTTCCTAAATACGGAAAAATAAGTGCTGACGGATCTTTAGATGCTGATGCTGCTGAAGCTTTTGCAGAGGGCAATACCAATAGTTTTATCTTATCAACCAATAGTAAGTCGAAAGTTACTTCTTACGGATTTGGATTGGGTATGCATACTAAATTTTTTAAATTATTTGACTTCGGCTTAAATTATAATTTTATAGATTATACACTAGAAGATTTAGACTATGGGCAATTTGAACCTAGTTTTAACGCTCCTAAACACTCCTTAAAGGCTCAATTAGGAAGCAGCAATCTATTCAAAAATTTAGGCTTTAATTTGAGCGCTAGATGGAATAGTGAATACCAATGGAATTCTTCTTTCGCAAACGGAATAATAGAAGAAAGAACTATTATTGATGCTCAGTTAAACTACAACGTTCCTGTACTGAAATCAATTTTTAAAATTGGAGGTACTAACCTTCTAGGAAAAGAATATATCATAGTTCCTGGCTCAGGAAAAATTGGTAGTTTGTACTATATTTCATGGATAATAAATAATTAACAACACTACCTTACTATAAACAGAAAAGAGAGCCTACCTCCTTGTATAACTTTAAAGCAGTAAGCTAAAAACCTCGTTTATAAAAAATACCTGATAGAATCATCTTCTACCAGGTATTTATTTTAATAGTCATCGTTAATACCATAAATGGTATTGTTATTCATTTAAACTATTGCTCTTTATTCTTATCTATAATTCCTAATAGCTTCGCTCTCTTCTCCCAGCTTTTCCTAGCCAATTGCTGCAAATCTGCCACTTTATCACTTTCATCCATAATTTCTAAACCTAGCAACGTTTCAATCACATCTTCTTGTGTTACCAAACCACTTACCGAACCATATTCATCCACAACCAAAGCCAAATGTTCTCTTTTCTCTATTAGCTTCTCAAATAGTTCTGGAATAGGTAAATCCCTCTTTGTAACCATTATTTCTCTTTTGATAAATTCTAATGGCTTTTCTCCATTTCCTTCTATAATTGCCTCTAATAATTTATCCTTTAAAAAATAACCAGAAATAGTATCAGGATTTTTAGAAAAAATAGGGATTCTAGAAAAGCGAAAGGTAGAATGCTCATCAAAGAAAGATTGAATTGTTTGCTTTTCATCTGCCACCTTTAAAACAGTTCTAGGAGTCATAATATCTTTTACTTGAATCTCTTTAAAGCTTAACAAGTTCTTAATCACCTTACTTTCTGATTCTTTAAAAACCCCTTCCTCATGAGCAATTTCTGTCATTGCTGTAAAATCTTCTCTACTTAACACACTATTACCATGAGCTCCTTTCCCTCCTATTAATTTTGTCGTTAACTGCAACAACCACAAAACGCCTGTCCATCTTAAAGGAAAAATCATCAATTTTAATGCCTTTGTTGTAAAATTAGCTAATTGCTTCCAATACGTAGCTCCTATTGTTTTCGGGATGATCTCAGAGGCCACCAAAATTAAAATGGTCATAACTGCGGACACTATAAAAACACCATATCCATCATCATTAAACACCTTTTTAGCCTCTGTTCCTACTAATATAGCTCCTACTGTGTGTGCTAATGTATTTAACGTTAATATAGCTATTAAAGGCTTATCTACATCCTTTTTTAACTCCTCCAAGTCCGTTGCATACGTTTTTGTTTCTTTTTTCTTTACACTGATAAAAGTGGGAGTAACACTTAATAAAACTGCTTCCAAAATAGAGCATAGAAACGAAAAGAAAATTGATATTGCTGCGTAAATAATTAAAAGTGTCATTCAATATTGTTTTTGGTCAAAATATATAAAAAAAACCTCAAACATTTCTGTTTAAGGCTTATCTAATTTTATTTTTTTTTATTAGAAGCGGTAGCTAGCTCCTAATCCAAATACTTCTTTAAATTGTACTCTACTAGATGCATCATCGTCAATGATTGTATGTAAACTCAAGTTTGTAGATAAGTATTTATTAATTTTCATGACAAGATTTAATTGATGTGTTATATCTACATTTTGAGGCTTCTCTAAGTAATTAGAAAAAACACTTACTATGTTTTCCAAAGAAATATTTTCCATAATATCAGTTTTATAATATAATGAACCATAAAAACCTAACTGATATAAAAACGTTTCTCCTGGATCTGTTCCGTAAGCTCCTGCAAACTCATTAGAAACAAATGTCATTTTCGAAGTTGCTGGTGCTAGATTAATTTTAAAGTTATCGGATTTTTTCCACAATAAACCTGGTCCAAAAGTTAAATAACCTGGTGAAAAGAATGATGACGTTTTTGGACCTTCTACCCCACCAGTATAATCATAACCATTTGTAAATTGAGAACGTAAATTTAAAAAGAATGAATATGACCAATATCCTTCTGCTTTCTTACCTACCAGAGAATTAAATTCAAATAAATCATCAGTCTTTCTTCTTCCTGTTCCTTGTGTATGGCTTAAACCATACTGAGCAATAATTTTATTATCCCAACTCCAATCTCCTTTTAATAAGTTAAAATCATAATTCAAACCTAATGTAGCAGCCACGGAATTATTTCCTCCTGCAACCCAGTTAGAAAATGCAGATTGGTTTCCTAGTAAGGTAATATTACCACTTCTTTTCCAACCATCTTTTGGGGTTTCTTTTTTGTCTTGTGCATTCATTGTAAATGCTAATCCTAAGACTAAAACTGTAAATAATTTTCTCATTTTTTATGTTTAATTTTTTCGCGCACAAAAGTACACTTTTTTCTTAAGACACTATGCTACTATCGAAGTCACTTTTACTTTTAATAAAAGAAATCATTAAAACAACCTTAAAGAAAAGTTTTTTATTTATTTTTATACAAAGGAACTGTAGAACAAGCTTCTCCAAACATAATGCTTCTTACTACAGGCTGTATTTTTTCTATCAATAAAGTATAGGCAGATGCAGGAATTGGCTTATTTGAACATCCTTTAATAATCACTGGCTTATTCCTAAACTCTTCTATTTCTACTGTGGCTATTATTTCCTGATAAACAATTGTTTCCAGTAATGTTAAATCGCCCACTACTGTTTTTTTTGCAAATACTGATAGCTTTGTTGCCAATAATAAATATGCCCAAGAAGGAATAATAGCATCGGTAGCACAAATCAACGCAACATAGCAGTCTTTATACTGCGACCAATCGCAATTTTCAACTGCTTCTCTAAATTCTTTTTCCTTAAGAATTAATCCTTCGTGCAGCCATTTGCTTATATCAAAAATAACACGATCTCCTAAAGGGTAAAAATCTTCAAGATCTATTGTTACTAATTTACTTTTTGCTACCTTATTTACTATTTCATCTTCCATCTTTTGACTTTTATAGAAATAAAATGTTTATCTATTATAAACGTGTTTCAAAGTATATTTATAATCTTCTGATTCCTCTACTTGCTCAATGATAAAATCAGCTGTATCATATTTATTTATGTACTTTTCTTCTCTCTTCAAAGTTCCATCTTTATCATAGCTTTCTCTAGCCACCTCGTTATTAAGTGCCTTATATTCAGTTTTTAATAAATAATTAAAAGCAGCTATACTAGCTAAGTGGTTTTTTTTATTATCCAACGTAACAATAGCATATCCATCGGTAGTAATAATTTTAACTTTATTATCTGCTAGATATTCGTACTTTTCCACATCCACATTCTCACTATTGTTAAAATAAGAAGTTGTGGTCATTTTTTCCACCTTACTATTTACATTGTAAGTAAATTCTTTTATTCCTATAACAATATTAGAGCTATTATATTTAGTTATTTTCGTGAGTTTCTCAGCTGTATATTCAAAAATAGAATAACTCCTAAGTACATTTTCTTTCTCTTTCTGCGTTATTCCGGTAACCTTTCCATCGGTATATTGAAAATCTACCCGATTTTTATCTTGTTCGCCGTCTCTCCCTACAACAACGGTAACCAAACTCGTTAACTCATAATTATCGTTGTATATATAATCAGCCTCCTCCGTATAAGTGCCATTTGATTCTTTATTTAATTCAATACTTGTCGTTTTAACTACTAATTTAGGAGTAACTACAGCAGCTTCTTCATTAGAAGAGCATGAGATTATTAGTAAAGAAAATAATCCTAATATTTTTTTTTTCATCGTTTTCATTTTAAAAATTTGAATAGCGAATATACTCTAAACACAAAACTTATTCAAAGGTTTTTAGAATAATAAAAAGAAGACTCAAAACAATAATTCTCTAACTACTCAAAAAGATTAAATAAGCTTATTATTTAAAATACTGAAAGCATTTTCATATCAGTTATATCATAAAGGAAATACCATAAATGCTAATTAAAGCATTCCTAATTCTAACTTTGCCTCTTCACTCATCATCTCCTGCGTCCATGTTGGATCAAAAGTAATTTCAACCTCGCAATTATTAATTTCTTTCAATGTTTTTACCTTTTCTTCAATCTCTACAGGTAAACTTTCTGCTACCGGACAATTAGGAGAAGTTAACGTCATCAAAATTTTTGCATCATTTTCTTCAGATACAAAAACATCGTAAATTAATCCTAACTCATAAATATCTACTGGAATTTCTGGATCATAAATAGTTTTTAAAACACGTACTATTTTATCTCCCAACTCTTCTAATTGATTCTCTGTCATTTTTTGACCTCTTTAATTTGCTAATTTGCTTTGCTGAGCTACTGCATACATTTTAATTTGTTTTACCATAGAAACAAGCCCATTAGCTCTAGTAGGGCTTAAATGTTCTTTCAAACCTATTTCATCAATGAAACTGGTATCTGCATTTAAGATATCTTGTGGTTTTTGATTAGAAAACACTCGTAATAATAACGCAGCGATTCCTTTCGTTAAAATAGCATCACTATCTGCGGTAAATGCTACAACATCATTCTTTAGCTCTGAATACAACCATACTTTAGATTGACATCCTTTAATTAGGTTCTCATCTAATTTATAATCTTCATTTATCATGGGCAAAGATTTACCTAAATCAATAATGTATTCATAACGTTCCATCCAGTCTTCAAACATAGAAAACTCGTCTATAATTTCTTCTTGTATTTCTTTGATAGTCATTTTTTAAAACTATTTTTGCAAAGTCTAACAGACCGCTTTTTATATAAAAAGTGTAAAATTACGATAAAAAATAAGAAATGAGTAAATTATTAGCAGTTGGTACAGTAGCTTTTGATGCTATTGAAACGCCGTTTGGTAAAACAGATAAAATTTTAGGAGGATCAGGAACTTTTGTCGGATTGGCAGCCTCTCAATTTGGAGTACAAACAGGAGTTGTTTCTGTAGTTGGTGGAGATTTCCCTCAATCATATTTAGACATGATGAACAAAAAAGGAATTGATACTACAGGAGTTGAAATCGTTAAAGAAGGAAAAACTTTCTTTTGGAGCGGTAAATATCATAATGACATGAACTCTCGTGATACTTTGGTTACAGAGCTAAATGTTTTAGAACATTTCCAACCAATAGTTCCTTCAAGTTTCAAAGATGCTGAAATTGTAATGCTGGGGAACTTACATCCTTTAACGCAAGCTGCTGTTTTAGACCAAATGGATAAACAGCCAAAATTAGTAGTACTAGATACTATGAATTTTTGGATGGATATTGCTTTAAATGATTTACACGAAGTATTGAAACGTGTAGATGTTATCACTATTAATGACGAAGAAGCTCGCCAATTAAGTGGTGAATACTCTTTAGTTAATGCTGCAAAAAAAATCCATGAAATGGGACCTAAATATGTAGTAATTAAAAAAGGGGAACACGGAGCATTACTATTTAATGAAGGAAATATGTTTTATGCCCCTGCATTGCCTTTAGCTGAAGTATTTGATCCTACAGGAGCTGGTGATACTTTTGCAGGTGGTTTTTGCGGCTATTTAGCAAAAACTGGAGACATCTCTTTTGAAAATATGAAAAGTGCTATTATTTTCGGATCCAATCTGGCTTCTTTCTGTGTTGAAAAATTCGGAACACAACGAATGGAAGAACTTACAAAAGATGAGGTCCAAATCCGCCTACAATCTTTTAAAGATCTGACACAGTTCGATATAAAAATTTCATAAATAAAAATCCGCGCTTTTTGCTGCGGATTTTTTTATATAACCAAAACCACACAACACCACTAAATAATTAACAATGAGTGACGCTATTAAACACGAATGCGGAATTGCAATGGTTCGATTAAAAAAACCGTTGCAGTTTTACAAAGATAAATACGGTTCTGCCTTCTATGGAATCAATAAAATGTATTTATTAATGGAAAAACAGCATAACCGAGGTCAGGATGGTGCTGGTTTGGCAAGTGTAAAGTTTAATGTAAATCCAGGGACTCGCTATATCAGTAGAATCCGCTCTAATAAAACGCAGCCTATTCAAGATATTTTTGGACAAATTAATAAAAGGTTAAATGGCGTTCTGGAAAAAAATCCCGATAAAAAAGAGGATGTTTCTTGGCAAGAAGAAAACATGCCATACATTGGGAATCTCTTTTTAGGACACGTTCGTTATGGAACTTTTGGAAAAAACAGCATTGAAAGTGTGCACCCTTTTCTTCGCCAAAGCAATTGGAAGCATCAAAATTTAATTGTTGCTGGAAACTTTAATATGACCAATTCAAAACAGCTCTTAAATGATTTAATTGAGCTAGGACAACATCCTAAAGAGTTTACAGACACTGTAACTGTTATGGAAAATATTGGGCACTTTCTGGAAGATGAAGTATCAGACTTGTACCTAAAAGCTAAAGATGCTGGTTATAATAAAAAAGACGCTTCTCCTTTTATTGAAGAACACTTAGATATACAACGTATTTTAAAACGTTCTTCAAAAAATTGGGATGGGGGCTATGCTATGGCTGGTTTACTAGGTCATGGAGATGCTTTTGTTATGAGAGATCCTTCAGGAATCCGACCTACTTTTTTTTATGAAGATGAAGAAGTAGTAGTTGTAGCTTCTGAAAGACCTGTGATTCAAACCGTTTTTAATGTTCGTATTGAAGAAGTAAAGGAACTAGATAGAGGAAGTGCACTTATCATTAAGAAAAATGGAAATACTTCTATTCAACCTATTCTAGCGCAAAAAGAGCACAAAGCTTGTTCTTTTGAACGTATCTATTTTTCTAGAGGAAGTGATGCTTCTATTTATGAAGAACGAAAAAACTTAGGAAAATATGTTTTCCCTAAAGTTTTAGAATCCATTGATAGTGATATAGAAAACAGTGTTTTCACATATATTCCTAACACTGCTGAAACTTCTTTTTATGGAATGATGGAAGCTGCGGAAGATATATTAAATAAGCAAAAAACAGCAGCTATTATTGCTGGAAATGGTCAGCTTTCTAAAGAAAAGGTTACCGAAATATTATCCAAGAGACCGCGCTTTGAAAAAATTGCGATTAAAGATGCCAAACTTAGAACTTTTATTGCTGATGACAGTAGTAGAGATGACCTAGTAGCACACGTATATGATATAACTTATGGAGTAGTAAAACCAACAGATAATTTGGTTATTATTGATGATAGTATTGTACGTGGAACAACTCTAAAAAAGAGTATCATTAAAATATTAGATAGATTACAACCTAAAAAAATAGTAGTAGTTTCTTCTGCTCCCCAAATAAGATATCCTGATTGCTACGGTATTGATATGGCGAAAATCGGAGATTTTATTGCTTTTAAAGCTGCTTTAGCACTATTAAAAGAAACAAACCAATACGATATAGTTGACCAAGTATATCAAAAAAGCAAAGCACAACAAGGAACCGAAGATAAAAATATCATTAACTATGTAAAAGATATTTATGCTCCTTTTACTAATGAACAAATTGCTACTAAGATTGCTGAAATGCTAAAAACATCAGAAATAAAAGCGGATGTAGAAGTTATTTTCCAACCTGTAGATGGATTGCATAAAGCCTGCCCTAATAGTTTAGGAGACTGGTATTTCACAGGAAACTATCCTACACATGGAGGACATCGAGTTGTCAATGAAGCTTTTATTAATTTTTATGAAGGTAATAATAAAAGGGCTTATTAAAACAACGGATGCAACAAATAAACTTAAAAGCATTTACGTACAGTAAATGCTTTTTTCTATTTTTAACCGAAAACTAAATTTTGTTCATTTTGAAAAAACTAAAATTTCCAACCCCCCATACTATTTTACTCTTAATAGCTGGTTTTGTTGCACTACTTACTTGGTTTATTCCAGCTGGTAAATTTGACACCTTACAATATCAAAAGAAGGACAACTCTTTTATCTACACGCATCTAAATGAAACTAAGGAGTTACCAGCAAATCAAGAAACACTAGAAAACTTAGGAATCAAAATCCCTTTAAACAAGTTTACTGATGGTGATATAGGAAAACCTATTAGCATCCCTAAAACCTATACACGGCTAGCACCAAGGCCACAAGGACTCTTAGCTTTTTTTAAATCACCTATAAAAGGAATCATACAATCTTCAGATATTATTTTATTTGTTTTAATTTTAGGAGGAGTCATTGGAATTATGAACTTTACGGGAGCTTTTGATGCAGGCATCTCTTGGCTAGCAAATACCTTAAAAGGAAAAGAATATTGGTTAATTATCGTTGTAACTACCTTAATAGCTATTGGAGGAACTACTTTTGGATTAGCTGAGGAAACAATTGCTTTCTATCCAATATTAATTCCTATTTTTTTAGCAGCTAAATACGACGCTATCGTTGCACTAGCCTGTGTATATATTGGCTCTTCTATTGGAACCATGTGCTCTACAGTAAACCCTTTTAGCGTTATTATTGCCTCTGATGCAGCTGGAATAAACTGGACTACAGGATTTACAGGAAGACTTATCATGCTTTTATTAGGACTAGCTATCTGCATTTTTTATATCTTAAGATATGCTAATAAAGTACAAAAAGATCCTACAAAGTCTATTATATTTAAAGAAAAGGAAAGCATTGAAAACCTTTTTGGAAACGCTACATCTAATGCACATCAGCTAACAAATCGATTGCGACTAATTTTAATTGTTTTTTCATTATGTTTCGTCATTATGATTTATGGAGTTTCTCGCTTAAATTGGTGGTTTGAAGAAATGACGGTAGTCTTTTTAGTAGGTGCTATTTTAATTGGCGTACTTGGTAAAATAAAAGAAGATAAATTTGTAGCTGTTTTCATCCAAGGAGCAAGTGATTTGCTAAGTGTTGCCTTTATTATAGGAATTGCCAGAGGGGTATCTATATTAATGGAACAAGGATTCATTAGTGATACGATCTTACAATATGCAAACGACTTTACTAGTGAAATGCCCAAAGGCATATTTACAAATGTCTTATTATTTATTTACTCGGGCTTATCTTTCTTTATTCCTAGCTCTTCTGGAATGGCAGTTTTAACAATGCCTATCATGTCTCCTCTAGCTGATACGGTAGGTATTGGGAGAGAAATTATTGTAAATGCATATCAATATGGTATGGGGCTATTTGCTTTTATCAACCCTACAGGATTGATATTAGCTTCATTAGCCATCGTAAAAATAGGCTACGACAAATGGTTAAAATTCATCATTCCACTAGTTATTATACTAACATTTTTTACAGTAATTTCGTTAACCATTCAGGTCTATTTGTAATAATGAAAAGACTTTCTATTCTCTTCATTTTCTGTAATTCTCATAAATATGGCTACTACATCAAAACAAAAAGTAATGAAAAATACCATAATAATTGCCCATAGAGGAGCTTCTGGCTATTTACCTGAGCATACTATGGAATCGAAAGCCATGGCATATGCAATGCAACCTGACTTTATTGAACAAGATTTAGTACTTAGTAAAGATGATATCCCTATTGTTATTCATGACATTTATTTAGATGATGTAACCAATGTGTCATCAAAATTCCCTAATAAAAAACGCAACGATGGACGCTTCTATGTAATTGATTTTACCTTTAAAGAAATACAAGAATTAGAAGTTACAGAACGTTTCCATCCTAAAACAGGAATACAGGTGTATCAAAAAAGGTTTCCTACGGGAAAAAGCAGCTTTAGACTTCACACTTTCCAACAAGAAATAGAGTTGATCCAAGGATTGAATAAGAGTACTGGTAAAAATATTGGTATTTATCCTGAAATTAAAAACCCGCTTTTCCATCAAAAAGAAGGCAAAGATATTTCTAAAATTGTAGTACAAATTTTAGCGGATTATGGTTATACATCCAAGCAAAATAAATGCATGTTACAATGCTTCGATGCGAAAGAATTAAAACGAATAAGAGAAGATTTACGCGCTGAGCTATTTTTAGTACAATTAATTGAATTTCCTGAAGAACTCCATCAGCTTTCATCTTTTGCAACTTATGCCGATGCTATTGGACCTTGGTACAAATATATTCTCGATAAAAAGGCACATGGAGAATGGAAAATAACTTCTCTTGTCAAAGATGCTCATAAACTCGGCTTACAAGTCCACCCCTATACGCTTAGAGCCGATCAATTAGACGAGTTTACTTCCTTTGAGGAAATGGTAAAAACCTTGGTTTACAAAGCCAATATAGATGGTGCCTTTACTGATTTCCCTGATCAAATGGCTCTACACATTCGTTAAACAGTAACTTCTATCAATTTATTTCTGTAAACCGTTAATAATTTTGACTTTGAGATAAAACCAATATATTTTCCTTTTTCAACCACAGGAAGGTTCCAAGCTCCACTCTCTTTAAACTTTTCCATGACCTTTTCAGCAGCATCATCATGAAAGATAATCCCAGGAGCACTTCTCATAACATCTGCTACATTCGTTTTATCATACAAATCTTGGTCAAACATCATCGGGCGAATATCATCCAATAATACAATCCCTAAAAATTGCTGCGTTTCGTCTAATACAGGAAAAATATTCCGAGAAGACACTGCTACTGCGTTTCTTAATAATTCTCCAAGTGTCATTTCAGGAGTAACTTGCTTAAAATTCGTTTCTATAACCTGATCTAACTCCATCATCATTAGTACATTCTTATCCTTATTATGAGTAATTAGCGCTCCTTTTTTCGCTAATTCAACAGTATATATAGAATTAGATACAAAATACTTGGTAAACGCATAAGATATAGCTGCTACTAACATTAAAGGCACAAACAAATCATAACCTCCTGTAATTTCTGCTATCAAAAAGATGGCTGTTAATGGAGCATGTAAAACTCCTGCCATTAACCCAGTCATTCCTATCAAGGTGAAATTAGATTCTGATATTGAAAAACCAAACTCATTAATAACTTTTGCAAATACACTCCCCAAAGCACTCCCCATAACCAAGGTTGGTATAAAAATACCTCCTACTCCTCCAGCAGCAAAAGTTACGGTCATAGCAATCCCTTTAAAAAGAATTATAATTAATAAGAAAACAATAACAACCCATGCATTAGTAAAATCAAAATCGTATGGAATTTTCTTTAAAGCCCCAATCGCATCTCCTTTTAGTAAACTATTAATAACTCCATATCCCTCCCCATACAAAGAAGGTATTAAATATAGTAACACACCTATTGTAATAGCTCCTATAACTAATTTTTGAAAAGGTTTTTCAAACTGATCAAAAAGACTATTGATTGCAAAATAAGTCTTTGAAAAATATACAGAAGCCACTCCCGTTCCTATCCCTAATAAAATATAAAAGGCTATGTCTTTAATTTCAAAAACATCTTGTAACTTAAAACCCAGTAATACATCGTGTCCTAAGAAAAAATAAGAGGTTATTACTGCTGACACAGAAGCTAGCAGCAAGGGTACTAAAGAAGCAAACGCTAAATCTAAACTAAAAATTTCAACAGCAAAAACGATTGCAGCTACAGGAGCTTTAAACATTGATGACATAGCTCCTGCAGTAGCACAACCTATCAGTAACATACGTGTTTTTGTATTCATATGAAATAATTGCGCTATTGTTGATCCTAATGCAGCTCCTGTACTTACAGCAGGACCTTGTAATCCTGCCGATCCTCCAAAACCTACAGTAATTGGCGCTGTTATTAAAGAAGCATATATTTTATATTTCTCTATAATTCCGCTTCGTTTTGATATCGCATATAACGTTGTTGAAATTCCATGACCAATATCTTTTTTAAGGAGGAACCTCTTAATAGAATACACTAAAAATAAACCTATGATAGGAAAAATAAAATACAAAGGATTGTGAAACCCTTTAATTAAGTTTCCTTCGAGAATATCATGAAAAAAGAACGTCATATTCTTTAATACCAATGTTCCTAAACCTGCTAAAAATCCAACTAAGATACTAAGTACATATACAAACTGTCGTTCAGACACATACTTGTATCTCCAAATTAAAATTCTGCGAAATATATTTTTAGATCGTGGCATCTAATCAAATTTAATTAAAAAATCCCAACCTTACTAGATCGGGATTTTTATGGTATTGAAGCGATTTATCATACTTTATGCTTCTCTTAAGAGAAACTATTGGTATAAAAGTTCTTTTTACTTTTGTACATCTAATTGAATGCTCAATTCTTTCAGTTGCTCATTATCTATCGCAGCAGGAGCGTCAATCATTACATCACGTCCTGAATTGTTTTTAGGAAAAGCAATAAAATCACGGATAGTTTCTTGACCTCCTAAAATAGCCACTAATCGATCCAGACCAAAAGCCAATCCTCCATGTGGTGGCGCTCCATATTCAAAAGCATCCATTAAAAATCCAAATTGAGCTTTTGCTTCTTCTTCCGTAAACCCTAAATGCTTAAACATGGTTGCTTGTACTCCCTTATCATGGATACGAATAGAACCTCCTCCTATTTCATTTCCATTAAGTACCAAATCATATGCATTTGCTTTTACTGCTCCTGGATTGGTATCTAATAACTCTAATTGCCCTGGTTTTGGAGACGTAAATGGATGATGCATTGCATGGTAATGCCCCGTTTCTTCATCTAATTCTAACAATGGAAAATCAACTACCCATAGTGGCGCAAACACCTTAGGATCTCTCAACCCTAAACGCTCAGCTAATTCCATACGCAAAGCACTCAATTGCGCCCTTACTTTAGACGTTTTTCCTGACAAAACACAAATTAAATCGCCAGCTTTTGCTCCTGTTTTCTCTGCCCATTTGGCTAAATCTTCTTGGTTGTAAAACTTATCAACCGATGATTTAAACGAACCGTCTTCATTGCATTTAACATACACCATTCCTAAAGCTCCTACCTGAGGGCGGCGCACCCAATCAATTAATTTATCAATCTCTTTTCGTGTATATGAAGCTCCTCCTGGCACGGCAATTCCTACCACTAACTCAGCTTCATTAAACACCTTAAAGTCTTTATGTTGAGTTACCTCATTCAATTCTCCGAATTCCATTCCAAACCTGATGTCTGGCTTATCGTTTCCATACAAACGCATGGCATCATCAAATGAAATTCTTGGAAATTTTTCAACCTCTACTCCATTGATTTCTTTCAATAAGTGACGTGTCATACCCTCAAATATTTCTAAAATATCTTCTTGCTCAACAAATGCCATTTCACAATCTATTTGCGTAAACTCTGGCTGACGGTCTGCTCGTAAATCTTCATCTCTAAAGCATTTTACAATTTGGAAATACTTGTCCATTCCTCCAACCATTAACAACTGTTTAAAAGTTTGAGGCGATTGAGGCAAGGCATAAAACTCACCCGAGTTCATTCTAGAAGGAACTACGAAATCACGTGCCCCCTCTGGAGTTGATTTAATTAAATAAGGAGTTTCTACATCAATAAAACCTTTATCTGACAGGTATTTTCTAACCTCCATTGAAACTTTATGACGGAAGATCAAGCTATCTTTAACTGGATTGCGACGAATATCTAAATAACGATACTTCATTCGTATATCTTCACCTCCATCCGTATGATCTTCAATAGTAAACGGTGGCAATTTTGCTTCATTTAAAATTTCTAACCCAGATACCAATACCTCAACATCTCCAGTTTCCATATTTGAGTTTTTAGACTGACGCTCAATAACAGTTCCTGTAACTTGAATTACAAATTCACGCCCTAATGTTTTCGCCTTCTCTATTAAATCTTTAGAGGTACGTTCTTCATCAAAAATTAATTGCGTAATTCCATAACGATCACGTAAATCTACCCAAATCATAAATCCTTTATCACGTGATTTTTGTACCCATCCTGCTAAGGTTACTTCGGTATTAATATGCGACGCTCTTAATTCGCCACAAGAATGACTTCTATACATGTTGCTTCTTTAAATGAGGTGCAAAATTAAACATTTTCAACAAAATAACTAGTTTTTATCAATCAGGAATAATCCTTAAAAATCTTTGTATTTTTGTAGCATGAGTGTAATTAATATAAAAGATAAATTTAGCTTATTTTCAGACCATTGGTCTCCTAAAAAAATAGGGGAATTAAATGGGCAACAAATACTACTAGCTAAAATAAAAGGCGCCTTTGTTTTTCATAAACATGACAATGAAGATGAGCTATTTATGGTCATAAAAGGTTCTTTAGATATTGAATTTAGAGACAAAACAATTACTCTAAATGAAGGAGAGTTTTATATCGTTCCTAAAGGAGTAGAACACAAACCTATTGCCAAAGAGGAAGTTCATATCTTACTATTTGAGCCCTTAACAACTAAGCATACAGGCGATGTAATTTCTGATATTACTGTAACAACTTACCCATCTATTTAACATGAGCAAATTATATTTAGTTCCTACACCAATTGGAAACTTAGAAGATATTACCTTTAGAGCAATTCGTATTTTAAAGGATGTTGACTTTATTTTGGCTGAAGACACCCGTACTAGTGGAAAACTCTTAAAACATTTTGAAATTACCACACAAATGCATAGTCATCATATGCATAATGAACATAAGTCTGTTGACGGTATTTTAAATAGATTAAAAAATGGGGAGTCTTGTGCAATGATTTCAGATGCAGGCACACCTGCTATTTCTGATCCTGGCTTTTTACTGAGTAGAGCTTGTGTACAAAATGGCATCCCTATTGAATGCTTACCTGGTGCTACCGCCTTTGTTCCTGCGTTAGTAAACTCCGGACTCCCAAATGATAAATTTGTCTTTGAAGGTTTCCTACCTGTTAAAAAAGGAAGACAAACTCGTTTATTATTACTTGCTGATGAAACTAGAACTATGATTTTCTATGAATCTCCTCATAAACTTGTCAAAACCTTAGGGCATTTCGCGGAATACTTTGGAGAAAATAGACTTGTTTCTGTATCTAGAGAATTGACCAAAATGTTTGAAGAAACCATCAGAGGAACTGTTCATGAGGTTTTAACTCATTATACCCATAAGCCTCCAAAAGGGGAAATTGTTATTATTGTTGAAGGTAAAAAATAAACAGTCTAAAACGATTTAAAGAATCTTATAAAAAATACCATTATTCATAAAGCAACCAACCCTAATTCAAGAAGCTACATTTTTTAAAATTAAAAAATAAGTTCTTTATTTTTTTCTCTCTGAAAAAATTAAAAATTTACTTATTCAACAAATAAAAATGCTTCTTATCACTCAAACGACAACAAACGTCTTAAAACACCTTTATTTCCATAAAAAACAACATTTTAGCTAATTAAAAAACAACCTTAAACACGAATCATTAATAGCTAAAAATAGATATCTTTGTGTATTATTTTTAAACAAAATGGGAATACAATTATTATTCGAACAACTAGAAAGTAAACTAGCTTTTATCTTTCTTTTTTCAGTAGTTTTAGAATGGGTTATTTTAGTTATTAATAATAAAATTAACAGCAATAAAAGTGGTTTTGTAAACTTACTATCTTACTTCGTCGAATTACTCCCCTACTTCATTCTTGATGTGTTTTTCTTTGGAATTATGCTATGGTTATACAATTATCGCTTATTTGACTTAGGAACTTCTTGGTATGTTTGGGTACTCTGCTATGTTTTGTATGACCTTCTTTTCTACATCATTCATTATTTAGGACATAGAGTCCGCTTTTTCTGGTGCATACACGGCGTGCACCATACCGCAGAGGAAATGAAAATGACTGTTGCTGTTAGAGGTTCTTTTTTCGGTTTTCTACTGACTCCACACAATACTATTTGGCTTCCTTTACTAGGATTTGACCCCTTCATGGTACTCATAATTGATGGGATTGCTAAAATATACGGACTTTTTGAACATATTAATGAACATTTTATTTCTTCTAAAAACAGTTGGATAGAAAATATATTTGTAACCCCTTCTGTTCATAGAGTTCATCATTCAAAGAACCATGTGTATTTAGACAGAAACTATGGGGAAACCTTTTCTATATGGGATCACTTATTTGGTACATTCCAAACGGAAATAAAAGAAGAAAAGCCCTTGTATGGAATGATGGATGATAAAATAGATGGTAAAAACTTGTGGCAAATACAAACTGTTTTATGGAAAGAATTATGGTATGATATAAAAACAGCACCTACATTTAAAGATAAAATAAACTATTTAATCAAACCTCCTGGATGGAACCATATAGATGGTGGTAAACTTGCTGAAGAGTTTAGAAATGAAGCAAAGCAAAAAATAACATCCAAGACTTCATAATATAACCTCCTATTCATCTTTTTACACAGAACTACATTACATTATACAATCAATTTTCGCTAGGAAAAAGGAGCTAGCTTACTAGAAAGCTCCAGATTTTAATTTTTGAAAATAGATAGTTGCTGCCTTTTTTACTTTTGGCGCTAAAATCAATGTAGAAATCACCGTAGGAATTGCCATAAGCGCGTAGGCACTATCTATTAGATTTATCACAAAATCTAACTTTATAATAGATGCTATAATAACTGTACCAACATAAATGTAATTATAGTACTTTCCTACTTTTATAGTAGTCAGATAACTTAAACAACTATATCCATAAAATGAATAGGTAAACAATGTTGAAAAGGCAAAAATTAATACGCAAATAGTTAATATGATACTGCCTGAATGATAGGGTAATACTGAGTCAAAAGCGGCCAAGGTCATCGAAATGCCATTCCCTTTAAAACCTTTCCATACTCCTGAAGCTAAAATAGCCAAGGCAGTTAACGTACATACTAGCAATGTATCAATCGCTGGCCCTAACATAGCTACTAATCCTTCTCTAATAGGCTCTTTTGTTTTGGCAGTACCATGCATCATTGGTGCAGTACCCAATCCAGCTTCATTAGAAAAAGCAGCGCGTTTTACTCCTGTTATTATTAAAGTTCCTAGCGCTCCTCCTACAACTGATTTACCTGTAAAAGCACTCGTAAAAATTAGGGTAAAAATAGCTGGAACCTCACTTATTCTTAACACTAAAATAGTGATTACTGTTAGTAAATATATAACCACCATAATTGGCACTAATTTACCTGCAACTTTCCCTATTCTTTTAATCCCCCCAAAGATGACCATAGATACAATAATAGCTATCACAATCCCTAGCAATAATTTTGCTATAAACTCATTAGCCTCATTTACTTTAAAAACATCTATTAGCGTTTGCGTTAATTGATTTGCCTGAAATGCAGGCAAAGTTCCAATCAATCCTGCACTTGCAAAAAATAATGCTAGAGGTTTCCATTTTTTCCCTAACCCCTCTGTAATCACATACATGGGACCTCCTTTTACATTTCCTTCTTCATCCTTTCCTCTATACATTACTGCTAAACTACAAGTAAAAAATTTAGTTGCCATTCCTACAAAAGCACTTATCCACATCCAAAAAATAGCACCAGGTCCTCCAGTTGCTATTGCAATAGCAACCCCACTTATATTTCCCATTCCTACTGTTGCTGCAATTGCTGACGACAATGCCTCATAATGTGATAAATCTCCAGGGGCATCATGCTTATCATATTTCCCTCTCAAAACGGCAACAGCATGCCCAAAATATCGAAAAGGTACTAATCCTGAATACACAAAAAGATACAACCCTCCTCCTATTAGCAAAAATAACAGAGGGATTCCCCAAATCCAAGAAGAAAACTCGGCAATGAACTTTTGAACAGTTAAAAACATACGTATTATTTAATTGGGCGAAGTTACTAAAAAGCTCCATAAAAAAATGGCAACACTTATTTAATAAATAAATATTGCCATTTTTAAATTCTATAATAAGCCTTATTTTGCTAGAATTCCTTTTTTATTCAACTCCTTAATCATTCGTAATGCTCCTTCTTTTATCGTGCCTTTTTCAAAAAGAAATGTTTTATCATATAATGTATTTCCTTCAAAGAAAGAAACTTGGAAACGGTTATTCAATGCAAATAACTCTGGCTGTATAAACTCTACCTTCGCAAATGAATTCGCAGGTAAAACAGTTATTTTTTTACGCATCAAAGAAGTTATTTTTGTATCGTTAAATCCTTGAGTAACGATTACCACCATCTCTAAATCAACGTTTTTCTTATTGATTATATATACATTCCAATCGTCCGTCTTATAGATATCATTATATTCATAAACAACAGCTACTTCAACATCAGTAACCTCTGGTATGTGGATATCTTTTTTCATATATACTAAATTTTTATTTCAGCGAGCTTCTCTGATTTCTTTAAATTACCGATTTAAACTGCTCTAAGAAACGCTTATCATTTTCATAAAACATTCTGATATCAGGTATTTGGTATAACAACATGGCAATGCGCTCAATTCCCATTCCAAAGGCATACCCTGAATACTTTGTTGGATCTATATTCGCATTTTTTAATACATTAGGGTCCACCATTCCACATCCCATAATCTCTAGCCAACCTGTTCCTTTTGTAATTCTGTAATCCGTTTCTGTTTCTAGCCCCCAATAAATATCTACCTCTGCACTTGGTTCTGTAAAAGGAAAATAAGACGGACGCAAACGTATCTTTGACTTACCAAACATTTCTTTTGTAAAGTACAATAACGTTTGTTTTAAATCAGCAAAAGAAACATCTGTATCAATATACAAGCCCTCTACTTGATGAAAAATACAATGAGCTCTGGCTGAAATATCTTCATTACGAAATACACGTCCTGGAGAAATCGTACGAATTGGAGGTTCATTATTTTCCATATAGCGCACTTGTACTGATGAAGTATGCGTTCTTAGTAAAGTATCTGGATTTTTATCAATAAAAAAAGTATCCTGCATATCACGAGCTGGATGATACTCTGGTAAATTTAAAGCAGTAAAATTATGCCAATCATCTTCTATTTCTGGGCCTTCTGATACTGTAAAACCAATACGGTTGAATACCTCTATAATTTGATTTCTAACAAGTGAAATAGGATGGCGCGAACCCAACTCAATAGGTTCAGAAGGACGCGTTAAATCTCCATAAAAGCTTTTCTCTTCCACAGAACTTTCTAATGTTTCATTTAACTCCGCAACCTTATGCTCTGCTACATTTCTTAGATTATTCAAAGCTTGACCAAAGTCTTTTTTAAGCGCTGCATCTACATTTCTAAATTCGGCAAATAAACCTCTTAATAAACCTTTGCTTCCTAAATACTTTATTCTAAAAGCCTCAACCTCTTCTTTAGAAGTTGCTTTAAACGCTTTTACATCGCCAATCAATTCTTTTACCTTATCTAACATTGTCTTTTATCAAAAAATTAGGTTGCAAATTTACGTTTTTTTGCGAAAACAGCAGATAAGTTTTAAAGGTTTACGAAAACGATTGAGCTATTTGTTAAAAATAACAAAAAAAATCTTTTTTTGAAATCTTTGAATTGTAAAACTAAGTATCTTTGCGAGATAAATTTATCAAAATCGTAATAATACAACAACCAGATTATGGAATCTAAAATAAATACCTTTATGGATTACGTTAAAGAACGTAATTCTAATGAACCAGAGTTTTTACAAGCTGTGCATGAAGTAGCTGAAACTGTAATTCCATTTATTGAAAGCAATCCTAAATATCAAGGAAAGAAATTGTTAGAAAGAATGGTGGAACCTGAGAGAACTTTAATGTTTAGAGTTGCTTGGGTTGATGATAAAGGAGAAACTCAAGTAAACAGAGGATACAGAGTTGAATTTAACTCTGCTATTGGACCGTACAAAGGAGGATTGCGTTTTCATCCATCAGTAAACTTATCTATTTTAAAGTTTTTAGGATTTGAACAAGTGTTCAAAAACTCATTAACTACTCTTCCTATGGGAGGTGGTAAAGGTGGTTCTGATTTTAATCCTAAAGGAAAATCTGATAGAGAAGTAATGGCTTTTTGTCAAGCTTTCATGTCTGAATTATTCCGTCATATTGGAGCTAATACAGACGTTCCTGCTGGAGATATTGGTGTTGGAGGAAGAGAAATTGGTTTTATGTTTGGTCAATATAAAAAATTACGCAATGAGTTTACAGGAGTATTGACTGGAAAAGGAGCTTCTTGGGGTGGTTCTTTAATTAGACCAGAAGCTACAGGATACGGTGACGTTTATTTCGCTGAAAATATGCTAAAAACAAAAGGGGATTCTTTTGAGGGCAAAATAGTAGCTATTTCTGGATCAGGTAACGTAGCACAATATGCTACCGAAAAAGCAACTGAATTAGGAGCAAAGGTAGTAACCTTATCTGATTCTTCTGGATATATTTATGATCAAGATGGTATTGACGCTGAAAAATTAGCATACGTCATGGAAATCAAAAATGTACGTCGCGGAAGAATCCATGAGTATGTAGAAAAATACCCAAATGCTAAATTCTTTAAAGAGGAAAGACCTTGGAGCGTAAAATGTGACGTTGCTTTACCTTGTGCTACGCAAAATGAATTAAATGGAGAAGAAGCTAAAACCCTGGTAGCCAATGGATGTATTTGTGTTGCAGAAGGAGCTAATATGCCTTCTACACCAGAAGCAATTGAAGTGTTTCAGAATGCTAAAATATTATTTGCCCCTGGAAAAGCATCTAATGCTGGTGGAGTTGCTACATCAGGATTAGAAATGAGTCAAAATTCATTGCGATATAACTGGACAAGAGAAGAAGTTGATGCTAAATTACATCAAATCATGAATGATATTCATGCATCTTGTGTTGAATATGGTACTCAAAAAGATGGTTTTGTAGATTATGTAAAAGGTGCAAACGTTGCTGGTTTCGTAAAAGTTGCTGACGCAATGCTAGACCAAGGAGTTGTATAACAACTTAACTTATAACAATCTGAAACAAGGTCATTGCAGTAGCGATGGCCTTGTTTTTTTGTAAAAGAGCTTATTAAAAACTATCTTTCCTTGAATTTTTAGAAACTCAAATAACACCTTATGCAAATAAGTAAAAACAACGTGTTACAAAGTCAGCACCACAAACCTATCTTATTGGATCTATTCTTTAAAAAAAACAATACCCAAAAACCTATAATTATTTTTTGCCACGGTTATAAAGGTTTTAAAGATTGGGGGGCTTGGGATTTGATGGCTAGCTATTTTGCAAATGCGGGCTTCTTTTTTATTAAATTTAATTTCTCTCATAATGGGGGTACTATTGAACACCCCATGGATTTCCCTGACTTAAACAGCTTTGGTGAAAACAATTATACCAAAGAGCTCAATGATTTAAAAACGGTAATAGATTGGATCAGCTCTGAAAACGACTATTCCAAAGAAAAAAATACGATGGACATTTCATTAATAGGACACAGCAGAGGAGGCGGAATTACTGCTATCAAGGCAGCAGAAGACAAACGAGTACGAAAACTTATCACGCTAGCGGGAGTATCGGATTACAAATCTCGTTTTCCGAAAGGAGAGAAACTGCTTCAATGGAAAGCTGAAAATGTTTTTTATGTAAAAAATGGACGCACCCATCAAAAAATGCCTCATTTTTATCAATTCTACAAAAATTTTATACATAATGAGTCTCGACTTACGATACAACGCGCTATCAGTAGTTTAAAAATTCCACATCTAATAATTCATGGAAGCAATGACCTTACGGTTACTATAGAAGAAGCCCAAAAACAACATCTTTGGAATCCTAATAGCCAATTCATAATTATTGAAGGAGGAAATCATGTTTTTGGCGCTTCACACCCGTGGACACTCGAAAAACTTCCAACAGATTTAGAAAAAGCGCTTTTAGCCTGTATTAATTTTTTAAAAACATAGTCTCTTACTATACAAAGAGGCTACTCGATTACAGGTATCAAGCCTATTTACACAACTCTAATTTTCAATTTACAATAGAATATGTATATTTACTGATTAAAGTAAGAAGAGAACACAAACTCTATCTAACTAAAAATCAATAAACAAAAAGTATTTTTTTGATACTGGAACTTTATACAGGTTTAAAAAACTACTTAAAAATATATATTTATATGAGTTGTAGCAGTTGCTCAACCAACAAAAACGGTATCCCAAACGGATGCAAAAGCAATGGAAATTGCGCTAGTGGAACATGTGGAAGTGGAAATAAACTAGCTGTTTTTGATTGGTTATCAAATATGACTTTGCCAACAGGTGAAGCTCCTTTCAATATTTATGAAGTCCGATTTAAAAATGGACGCAAACATTTCTTTAAAAACACTGAAAATCTAACGCTTTCTATGGGAGATATCATTGCTGTAGAGTGTACCTCTGGGCATGATATTGGAATTATTTCTTTAAGTGGAGAATTGGTAAAGGTTCAGATGAAAAAAAGAAAGGTTTCAGAAGATAGCGATGATGTCAAAAAAATATATCGAAAAGCCTCTCAAAAAGATATTGACATCTGGCAAAATGCCCGTGAAAAGGAATTAGAAACACAAAGAAAAGGAAGAGAAATCATTAGCCGCTTAGGTTTAAAAATGAAATTATCCGATGTAGAATATCAAGGTGATGGAAACAAAGCTACCTTTTATTATACTGCTGATGACCGAGTAGATTTTCGTCAATTAATTAGAGACTTAGCAAGTACCTTTTCTATTCGTGTTGAAATGAAACAAGTAGGAATGCGTCAAGAGGCTGCTCGTTTAGGTGGAGTTGGCTCTTGCGGTAGAGAACTCTGTTGCTCTACTTGGCTTACGGACTTTAGAAAGGTAAATACTGCCGCTGCTCGTTACCAACAACTATCATTGAATCCTCTGAAACTTGCAGGGCAATGTGGAAAATTAAAATGCTGTTTAAACTTTGAGCTAGATACTTACTTAGATGCTTTAAAAGCATTTCCTAAACAAGATGTACTACTAAAAACAGAAAAAGGAGATGCCGCCTTCGTAAAAATGGACATCTTTAAAAAATTACTTTGGTACACTTATAAAGAAGAACGTTCAAAATGGTTCAAGCTTTCTTTAGATCAAGTTCATGAAATTATTGAATTAAATAAAAATAAAGAAGTTTCTTCTCCGTTAGAAGATTATGAAGCTGAGATTGTAGAGGAAGTAAAAGAAGACTTCGAAAATGTTGTTGGCCAAGATAGTTTAACTCGTTTTGATACTCCTAAAAAATCTCGTAGAAATAAAAGAAATAAAAAAGGGAATGTAAAAAACACAGCAGCTAATCATCGTAAAGCTCCTAAGGAAAAAACTACTTCCATAAAAAAAGTATCTGACGCACCTAATGATAGTTCGAAAGGAAACTCTAAAAGAAATGCAAGGCCTAAAAAGCGTTCAGAGAATATAGAAAAAAAACAATCAGTAAACACAAAACAAAAACAAGAGAAAAAAATAGCAACGAATCCTAATCAACAAAAAAACAAAAGATCCGTTGTAAATCAAGAGAAAAAAGGAACGCAAAAAAAACAACAGATAACTCCAAAACAAAAACAAGAGAAAAAAACTGGAGCAAATAGCAGCCAGCAGAAGCAACGACCAGTAAAACAACAACAAGAAAAAAAAACTGGAAATAAAAAACAACAACCTTCAGCAAAGCAGGGAAGAAAAACCGGACAAAATATTCCACAAAAACAACGACCAGCAAAGCAAAGTCAAGAAAAAAAAGTAGAAGGTAAAAATACCTTGCCAAAAACAAAGCCTAGAAAAAAATCTAGTCATAAACCAAGAGAAAATAAAGATCAAAGAAGCAATGGATAAATCATATGTTATTTTATTAATTCTTTTTATATATTCTTTTAGTTCATGCGATTCTAAAAGAATATATGACTCTTACAGTCCTATTCCTGAAGAAAAATGGAAAAAAAACAGTCCTATTTCCTTTAGTTTTTCAGCATCGGATACGCTTACCCCTAAAAATTTGTTTATCAATATAAGAAACAATAATGAATACTCTTTTAGTAATCTATTTTTAATTACTAAAATGACTTTTCCTGACGGACAAAAAATAACGGATACTTTGGAATATGAAATGACAGATCCTACAGGGCGTTTTTTAGGGCAAGGATTCTCAGACATTAAAGAAAACAAACTTTTTTATAAAGAAAATATCGTATTTCCAAAATTAGGAAACTACACCATAGACATTTATCAATCCATGCGAAAAAATGGAGCTATTAACGGTGTTATTGAACTAGAAGGAATTACAGATGTAGGCTTTCGAATCGAAAAAAATTAATATCACATGACAAAAGAAACAACAACAAATTTTACAAAATATGTCAAATGGTTTTGGCTAATAATTTTAGGTGGATTATCTTCAATAACCTTAATGTTCTTACTTGCTTCTTGGGGAGCTTTTGGTCCATTACCTTCTTTTGAAGAATTAGAAAACCCCAAAAGTGATTTGGCTACCGAAGTCATTTCTTCAGACGGAAAAACATTAGGAAAATATTATATAAAAGCCAATAGAACCCCTATACAGTATAAGGATCTCTCTAAAAACTTGGTAGATGCCTTAGTAGCTACCGAAGATGAGCGATTTTATGAGCATTCAGGAATAGATTTTAGAGGCACTGCTAGAGCTGTAGTTAATTTTGGAAGAAAAGGAGGCGCTAGTACTATCACCCAGCAGTTAGCTAAAAACCTTTTTCACAAAAGAGAAAACGCAAATATTTTTAAGAAATTAACTCAAAAAATAAAAGAATGGGTAATAGCCATCAAACTAGAGCGTCAATACACAAAACCTGAAATCATTTCAATGTACCTAAATACACAAGGCTTTTTGTTTAACGCTACCGGTATTCGATCTGCCGCACGTATTTATTTTGGTAAAGAACCTAAAGATTTAGACCTGCAAGAATCTGCTATTTTAGTAGCAATGCTAAAAAATCCTCGCCAATACAACCCATATAGAGAACGCTCAAAAAAGAAATCTTTACAACGTAGGAATGTTGTTTTCTCTCAAATGGAAAAAAATGGACTTATTTCTGAAAAAGAAAAAGATTCTCTTCAAAAACTTCCTTTGAAAATAAACTTCACACCTGAGAGCCATAGTGATGGAAATGCTACTTACTTTAGAGAACATCTACGTGATTTCTTAAAAAAATGGGCTAAAGAAAATCCTAAAGCAAATGGTAAACAATACAACATCTATAAAGATGGATTAAAGGTGTATGTAACTATAGATTCTCGTATGCAACAATATGCCGAAGAGGCTGTAAAAGAACATATGGCAAATCTACAACAACATTTTTTCAAAGAGCAAAAAAATAATAAAACAGCTCCTTTTTATGATTTAGAAAAAAAACAAATTAACGGTATTTTGAATAGAGCAAAAAAGAATTCTGAGCGATACAAAAGATTGAAAGCCGCTGGTAAATCAGAAAAAGAAATCAATGCGATATTCAATAAAAAAACTGAAATGCGTGTATTTTCTTGGAAAGGAGATAAAGATACAGTAATGTCTCCCAACGATTCCATCAAATATTACAAGTACTTTTTACGCTCTGGGCTGGTTGCTATTGAGCCACAAACAGGACACATAAAAGCATGGGTTGGCGGTATTAATAATAAGCACTTCAAATATGATGCCGTTGACCAACAAAAACGTCAAGTAGGATCTACATTCAAACCTTTTGTGTATGCTACTGCTATTAATCAATTAAATTTATCTCCTTGCGATAAATTTCCTAATACACTTTATACAATTCCAAAAGGGAAATATGGCATACCAGAAGATTGGACTCCTAAAAACTCTAGTCAAAAATACGGTGGAGAACTTTCTCTAAGAGATGCTTTGGCACAATCTGTAAACGTAATTACGGCTAGACTTATAGATAAAGTTGCTCCAGAAAATGTAGCTCGCTTGGCAAAAGCCTCAGGAATTCAAAGTGAAATACAAGCAAATCCTTCTATTGCATTAGGAGCAGTAGAATTAAAACTCCTAGAAATGGTAAGTGCTTACGCTACTTTTGCAAATAAAGGTTTACGTGTAAGCCCCATGATGATTACTCGTATTGAAGATAAGAATAGAACCATACTTGCACAATTTGTTCCCGAAACACAAGAAGTACTGAGTGAACAATCTGCTTATGTTGTATTAAACCTACTAAAAGGAGTCACCCTCTCCGGTTCAGGGCAAAGACTAAGAACAAACTGGACTACCTTGCCTAAAGTCGTAACTGGCTTCCCTTATAAATTTACCAATCCTATTGCAGGAAAAACAGGAACTACTCAAAACCAATCAGATGGTTGGTTTATGGGAATTGTCCCTAACCTAGCTACCGGAGTCTGGACAGGTGGAGAAGAAAGAGCTACCCACTTTGCTGGTATTTCTAAAGGCCAAGGAGCTACCATGTCGTTACCTTCATGGGCTTTATTTATGCAAAAATGTTACGCAGATAAATCTCTAAATATTAGCAAAGATGATTTTGAAAAACCTTCCAACCTCTCTATCAATATAGATTGCTCTGGGGAAGAACCTTCAGAAGGAGATGGTAAAACAGGGGAAGAAAATAAACAGAATGAAGAAATCGATTTTTAACTCATTAAAAACATAAACACAGCTAAATAATGATTCATAAAAAAGTAAACAATGTACAAGAAGCAACTGCTGGTGTAAAGGACGGAATGACCTTAATGCTTGGAGGCTTCGGTTTATGTGGCATTCCAGAAAATGCTATTGCCGAGTTGGTAAAATTAAATATTAAAAACCTTACCTGTATTTCTAATAATGCAGGAGTAGATGATTTTGGACTAGGTTTATTGCTACAAGGGAAACAAATAAAAAAAATGATTTCTTCTTATGTAGGTGAAAATGATGAATTTGAACGCCAAATGTTATCTGGAGAACTAGAAGTTGAACTAACCCCTCAAGGAACTTTAGCAGAGAAATGTAGAGCAGCGCAAGCTGGCTTTCCTGCTTTTTATACCCCTGCTGGCTACGGTACAGAGGTGGCCGAAGGAAAAGAAACACGTGAATTTGATGGAAAAATGTATGTTTTAGAACCTGCTTTTAAAGCAGATTTTGCCTTTGTAAAAGCTTGGAAAGGAGATACCGCAGGAAATTTAATTTTTAAAGGAACCGCTAGAAACTTCAATCCTAATATGTGCGGAGCGGCTACTATAACTGTTGCAGAAGTTGAAGAGCTTGTTCCTGTCGGAGAATTAGACCCAAACCATATTCATATACCAGGAATTTTTGTGCAACGAATTTTTCAAGGAGATCAATACGAAAAAAGAATAGAGCAACGTACTGTCCGTCAACGAAATTAGTTTTCTTGATTCACTTCGAGTGCTTGAGAAACATCTTTTAAGTGCTCTTAATTTTTCAAATAATAACGCTTAAAATAGGTGATTTTTCCTATTGAAAAGCTATCAAAAAAATATTTCAGTTTTAAAAACTAGAAAATCAGAATGGAGCTACTCTTATGCATAATAATAAATACTAGTGTAGTGTTATTCAAATAAAAAATACTAACAGATTTGAACCTAAAACATTAAAAGCCTCTTCATTCAGTAAATAGCTTTTGTTTTTTCAAATCATAAAATTCTCAAATTAAAAATGTTAGACAAAGTAGGAATCGCAAAGCGAATCGCTAAAGAAGTTCAAGACGGCTATTATGTAAATCTAGGAATTGGTATTCCAACGCTAGTTGCTAATTATGTCCGTAATGATATTGAAGTAGAGTTCCAAAGTGAAAACGGAGTATTAGGAATGGGGCCTTTTCCTTTCGAAGGAGACGAAGATGCTGATATCATCAATGCAGGAAAACAAACTATTACCACAATGCCTGGCGCTAGTTTCTTTGATTCTGCTACAAGCTTTTCTATGATCCGTGGAAAACATGTTGATTTAACTATTTTAGGAGCAATGGAAGTTGCTGAAAATGGTGATATTGCGAATTGGAAAATTCCTGGAAAAATGGTAAAAGGCATGGGGGGAGCTATGGATTTAGTTGCTTCTGCCGAAAACATCATTGTTGCAATGATGCATACAAATAAACGAGGAGAATCAAAAATACTAAAAAGATGCTCTTTACCGCTAACAGGTGTAGGGTGTGTTACTAAAGTTGTTACCAACCTAGCTGTTCTAGAAGTAAAAGACAATGCATTTCACTTGCTAGAAAGAGCTCCCGGTGTTACTATTCAGGAAATACAAAATGCTACGGAAGGAACCTTGATCATCAATGGAGAAATTCCTGAAATGCACCTATAAACTAGTCATAAATCAACAAAAATTTAATAAGATTCCTACCATTTTGGGGATCTTATTTAAAGGATTTTTCTTACAAAAACAGTAAACTTGTGAAAATAATATCGTATAACGTAAATGGCATTAGAGCTGCTTTAAAAAAAGGGTTTATAAACTGGCTGCAATCAGCTAGCCCTGATGTAATTTGCATCCAAGAAACCAAAGCTCATAAAGAGCAACTAGATTTAACTGAATTTGAAAATGCAGGATATCCTTATCAATATTGGTTTTCTGCGCAAAAAAAAGGATATTCGTCAGTAGCCATTTTTTGTAAAGAAAAGCCTAATCATGTTGAATACGGTACAGGAATAGAAGCTATGGATTTTGAAGGAAGAAATCTTCGTGTTGATTTTGATGATGTTTCTATCATGAGTTTATATCTTCCTTCTGGAACTAATTCCGAAAGACTCGATTTTAAATTTAGCTATATGGATCAATTTCAAGAATATATTAATGAGCTAAAAAATGACATTCCGAATTTAGTAATCTGCGGAGATTATAATATTTGTCATGAAGCTATAGATATTCACAATCCAAAAATGAAAGGAGTTTCTGGTTTTTTACCAGAAGAACGCGAATGGATTGGTAATTTCATCAACAATGGCTTTATAGATAGCTTCCGATATCTAAATAAAGATATTCAACAATATTCTTGGTGGAGCTATAGAGCTAATTCTAGAGCAAACAACAAAGGTTGGCGTTTAGACTACGCTATGGTTGCTCAATCTTTAGAAGATAAAATTACAAGAGCTTATATTTTACCTGAAGCCAAACACTCAGATCATTGTCCAATAGCCGTTGAACTCGATTTATAAATGAACAAACTATATATACTACTACTCTTATTTTCTTCTGGAATTTTTTCTCAAAATGATTCTATTCCTGAAGGCACTATTCTCAATGCTAAAAAAACAGCTTCCCAAACTCCCTTTTCAGATGACGACATTAAGTTAATTGATAGCTTATTAGTGGATGCAAAATTTGAATCTACCTTATATGACAGCATCCAATATGTCATTAACGATAAAGATATTATTGGAGAAATGAAGCCTTTATTATCTAGTGAATTACTAAAAAAAAGACTTCATAAATTAAATAAAACGACTCCGTTTAACTTAAACTATAATCCTGCTTTAGAAAAAGTAATTCATAATTATTTAAAATATAGAAGCAAATACTACCCTGCTTTAATGGGAAATGCACAGTATTATTTCCCTATGTTTGAAAAGCACCTAGATCAATACAACATTCCCTTAGAGATGAAGTATTTAGCAATTGTTGAATCTACCTTAAACCCTAAAGCTAGATCAAGAGCTGGAGCAACTGGACTATGGCAGTTTATGTACAATACTGGAAAGCAATTTGACTTGAATGTTAACTCTTACATTGATGAAAGGCAAGATCCTATAAAATCGACTATAGCCGCTTGCAAATACTTAAGCCAACTATACAAAACTTTTGGAGATTGGAATTTAGCTTTAGCAGCTTATAACTCAGGCCCTGGGAATGTCTTAAAAGCTATAAAGCGTTCAGGCGGTTACAAAAACTACTGGAATATTCGTCCTTTTTTACCAACAGAAACGGCAGGCTATGTTCCTGCTTTCTACGCTACAATGTACATTTTCCAATATGCTTCTGAACACAACATATATCCTGACCCTCCTCAAATATTTAATTTTCAAACAGATACTATTCATATTAAAAGAACTGTTTCTTTTGATCAAATTGTAGAAAAAATAAAATTGGATGAAGATTTATTGGCTTTTTTGAATCCTGAATATAAATTAAATATCATTCCTCATGTTAAAGGAAAAAATTATGCAGTAAGGCTTCCTAGGAAAAACATGATAGACTTCTTAAATAAAGAAGAAGAGTTATACGCCTTAGCCGATGCAGATGATGCTAACAGAGAAAAACCTTTGCCTAAGTTTTTTGAAATGGACAAGGCGGTACGCTACCGAGTACGAAGCGGTGATTTCTTAGGGAAAATAGCTCTTAAATTCGGAGTAAGAGTTAAAGATATCAAACGATGGAACAATTTACGTAGCAACCGATTAAAAATAGGACAACGATTAAGTATTCATTCTAAAAAATTAAGTACTGTTAAATTGGATTCCAAACGTAAAAAAACTACACTTCCTAAAGGTAGTTATGAGTTATACACCATCAAAGAAGGAGACTCCCTTTGGATTATTTCAAGGAAATACCCCGAAGTTTCTGTTGAGCAAATCAAAAAATGGAACAATATTTGGAGTGTTAAAAAATTAAAGCCAGGTACAAAACTTAAAATATTTAAAGGTTAAAACATGAAAAGACTATTATTATTTATTATTGCAATACCTTTCTTATTAACATCCTGTAAACAAGGTAAAGGTGAATTAATATTACCAACATCTACTGGAAACACCAATAAAATCATGGTAGTCATAAAAGGGAACGAATGGCTAGGAAAAATAGGTGATGAAATAAGAACTGTATTTGGTGAGCATCAGGTTGGACTTCCTCAACCAGAAACATTACTATCCGTTAGTCAAATAGATCCATCAGGTTTTATAAAATTTATACGAAACGGAAAGGCAATCCTATTCGTTCAAAAAGGAGAACAAGAAGGAATTATAATTAAAAAAAATCAGTATGCAGCTCCTCAAATATTGGTGTATGTAACAGCAAAGGATAACGAAGGTCTTATTAACCTAATTAGAAATAGAGGGAAAGAAATCATTAAAATTTTTAAAGATGAAGATATCAAATTCATTCAAAATATATTTAAGAAAGAACGGTTAGATGACACTTCTTTTAAAACATTGCAAAACTTAAACATCACATTAGATATTCCTGATAGATACAATAAAGTTGACGATACTGGCAATTTTTTATGGCTACGTCAACATTTAAAAAGTGGTATTGCAAGAGGTGATGGAAGTAACAATATACTTGTATATTCAGTTCCTCTTAAGAATGGAAAAAAAATAGCCGATGCCATTACGGCTACTAGAGATAGTATCGGAGAAAAACATATTCCTGGAAGCAAAGAAGGGATGTATATGATTACTGAACAAGCATATACTCCTTTTACCTATGACACTATGATTGATAACAAAAAGGCTTATGAAACAAGAGGTAAATGGGAGGTTAAAAATGATTTTATGGCCGGTCCTTTTTTAAATTATACTGTAATTGATAAAAAAAACAATCGTCTAATTATTTTTGAAGGGTTTACGTATGCACCATCGATTAATAAAAGGGAATTTTTATTTGAATTAGAAGCTATCGCTAAATCTATGCATATCAAATAATATAAATTTGTTACATAAAAAAAAGCGTCTAAAACAAAAAGTTTTAGGCGCTTTTTTTTATTTTCCGTAAAGAGATTCTCTAAATTCTACTTTTCTGCCTTTCCACTTCAAGGGTACTACATAATAACAATATCTCCAGTTACCTTTTAAAGCTAACTTAAAATTAATACTCTTTTTTGCTTTGGTTATTTCAAATGGTAAGTTGTATAAACACTAAACTTTCATGAATTATTCTTATTTTTACGCTTTTACATACAATAACTGGTATTTATGCTTGTTGTTTGTAATGTAAAAACGTATTTTTTATGAAAAAACTACTTAAAATATTTGTTTTAGCACTTCTCTTTGTTGTTGTTTATTCATGTGGCACAAGAAAAGACACTTTTATCAATCGAAACTTTCATGCTCTAACTACCAAATACAATGTGCTGTTCAATGGAGAACAAGCATATTTACAAGGGTTAAAAGAAGTCAATGATAAGCACCAAGATAATTATTGGAAACGTTTACAAATTGAACCTATTACCTTTAACGAAAAGGAAATCGCAGCGCCTGTTTTCAATGCCGATGATGACGATGATAACGAAAATAAAGCACCTACTCCTTTTGAAAAGGCCGAAGAAAAAGCCGTCAAAGCTGTTCAAAAACACTCCATGAACATCAATGGCTATGAAAAAAACCGTCAAATAGACGATGCTTATTTTTTATTAGGTAAATCACGTTACTACACACAACGTTTTATTCCTGCTATTGAAGCCTTTAATTATATTATTTCAAATTACCCAAATGCCAATCTTATCAACCAAACTAAAATATGGAGAGCTAAAACAAATATTAGGTTAGACAATGAAAAGCTCGCCATTGAATCATTAAAGCTTTTAATTCATGTTGATAAAAATGAAAAAGAGCTTCCTGATGCTATAAAAGAAGAAGCACATACAGCAATGGCAATGGCCTATGAAAAAACAGATACCATTCAGAAAGTTATAAAACACTTAACCAAAGCCACTAGAACTAGAAAAAACAAAGAACAAGCAGCTAGGAATTTGTTTGTACTAGGTCAAATTTATAGCCAATTAGACCGAAAAGATTCTTCCAGAATGGTTTTTAAAAAATTAGCGGACTTCAAAAAAGCCCCTCGTAAATATCGTATTCATGCGAATATTGAACTCGTTAAAAATTTCGATCAAAAAACTTCTTCTACCCCCTTAATAAGGCGACTTGAAGGACTTATACAAAATATAGATAATAGAAAGTTTCTTCATGAGTTATATTATCAAATTGCTACTTTGGAAGAAAATAGAGACAGCATGAGCAGGGCTATCAAGTATTATCAAAAATCACTTGCTGCTAAAAACAATAACGATTACCAAAAAACATTTGCTTATGAAAAACTAGGGAACATTTCTTTTGATAAAGGAGCTTACTTAAAGGCAGGTGCTTATTATGACAGTGTTTTAAAAGTAACACCTAAAGAATTCCTTAATGAAAAACGTATTCGAAGAATTGCACGAAAAAACCGAGGATTAACTACCCTGAAAAAATATGAAGATATCGTTAAAAACAATGATAGTATTCTTCAAATAGTATCTTTATCCGAAGACGAACGAATTCGTTATTTTGAATCTTATATTGAAAAATTAAAATTAGCTGATAAAGAACGACAACAGCAACTCCTAAATTCTCAAAACTTTGGAAATGCATTTGGAGGAGCGAGTTCCATAAGTAACAACAATGCTGGAAAATGGTATTTTTACAGCTCACAAACAAAAGCTTTTGGTTCTGTGGAGTTTAAAAAGACCTGGGGAAACCGCCCTCTAGAAGACAACTGGCGTTGGTCTGAAAAAGCTACAATTAATAGTGATCGAGAACAAATTGACGCGACCAATGAAAACCAGAAAAAGTACGACGTCTCAACATATTTAGAAAAAATACCTAAAGATCAAAAAGAAATTAACAATCTGATTTCAGAAAGAAATGACGCTTTATATCAATTAGGATTAATATACAAAGAACAGTTCAAAAATGCAGAATTAGCTATTCAAAATTTAGAAAAACTAAATGATATTAGCACTGATAAGAATTTAGAGCTTCCTATTACTTATCATTTATACCAAATATATTTAGAAAAAGGGCTCACCGAAAAAGCAGATGCTGCTAGGAATATTATTCTAAAAAAATATCCCGAAACAACATTCGCTCAAATCATACAATTTCCTAACAAAAAAGTCACTGGAAATCAAAAGGATGCTACAGAAATAACTAAAAAATACAAAGAATTATATTACCTATACAAAGAAAATAAATTCGAAGAAGTTGTTAATGGCATAGAGAATTTATCAACAACTAGTAATAACTCAAATTTAATTCCTAAATTAGCTCTGTTAAAAGCACTCTCTATAGGTAAATATAAAGATAAGGAGACCTATAAAAAGGCTTTGAACTTTGTTGCTTTAAGTTACGCTAACACAGAAGAGGGTAAAAAAGCACAAGAAATTATTGAACGTTTAAACAAAAAATAACTCCCAAATCCTAATAAAATGTTTAGTAAAGAAACTAAAAAACCAGGTGACAAAAAAATCGTAGAAAGAAATATTATAGGAAAAAACACTAAAATTATCGGAGATATCATTTCTGAAGGTGATTTTAGACTAGATGGAACTTTAGAAGGAACCATTAAAACAGACGGTAGAGTAATCATAGGAAATGATGGTTATATCAAAGGAAAAGTAGAGTGTGCAAATGCCGATATTGAAGGAAAATTCTCTGGAGAATTAATAGTTTCCAATACCCTTAGCATCAAATCAAATGCTAATATTACAGGAGATGTAGTTATCAGTAAACTTTCTGTAGAACCGGGTGCAACGTTCAATGCTACATGTAGTATGAAAGGAGGCATCAAAGAACTAAAAAAGGATGAGCGAAAACTCCAAGAGAAAACCGCTTAGTAAATACATACGATTTACAGGAATAGCCTTCCAAATAGGAATTACTATTTACGCAGGAAGTTTATTGGGCGAATGGCTAGACAACAAATATCCAAACGAAAATCAACTATACACTAAAATTTGCACACTAATAGCGGTTTTTGCCGCTATGTTTTCTGTGATAAGGCAGGTTACTAAAATTTCTCAAGAAAATGATTAAGAACATATTTCGTTTTCTAATAACAATTGTATTGTTTTTTGTTATTAGCTATTTTTCTCATGAGTATATGGTAACTTCTAACAACAACCTCCTATCTTTCTCTTTATTAAGCTTATATGTTTTTCATGCATTTTCAGCAGTACTCATTTACAGCATCGTTGTTTTAATTTCCGAAAAACTACCCAACCAAGCAGGCTATGCTTACTTAGCTTCCATTTTTTTAAAAATCGGTTTCTTTGTTCTCTTGTTCAAAGCATCTGTCTTTGCCAACGACTCTTTAACTAAAATAGAACGATTTTCCTTGGTCATTCCGCTGTTCCTTTTTCTAATCATCGAAGCCATTGGCGTATCAAAGCTATTGAATAACAAATAGTTTTATTTTACTTCCTTTGTTTTAAGCTTCTATTTAGCTACTTTAAAAACTAAGTTAAAAAACCGTTTGTAGTTTTAATTTATTGTGTACCTTTGCACGGAAATTCAGAGAGCATAAATTCTATATTTATAAAAGGTATGGCGATAGCAAAAAAATCTATCAAGTTTTTAGCATTATTAGCAATAGTATTTACTTCATTTACAGCATTCGCTGGCGGAGGCAATTCTTCTGAAAAAGGAGGACAAATTAATACACCAAAAGACATTAACAACTACATCAAGCATCACTTAGCAGATTCTCACGACTTTGCTTTGTTTTCTTACACAAGTAACGAAGGCAAGCGCAAGCATGTTGGCTTTCCTTTACCCGTTATCGTTTGGACGAGCAAGGGCTTAAGGACTTTTATGTCTTCTGCTTTTCATCATAATGACAATGGTCATGTGATTGTAGAAAAGGGAGGTGTTAAACTGACTAAAATTCATAGTAAAATATACGAGCTAAATGATGGTGCTTCTGAAGTTAGCTTTGACGAAACTCATCATGCCACAAATGCGCATAAGGTATTAGACTTTTCTATCACTAAAAGTGTATTTGGTATGTTATTAGCGGGGATCTTAATATTGTTAGGGTTTGGCTCTTTAGCTAAAAGTTATAAAAAAGGAGCAATTCCTACAGGTTTTGGACGCGTATTAGAACCTTTAGTTTTGTATGTGAGAGATGAAATAGCTAGGCCCAATATTGGAGAAAAGCACTACAGAAAATTCATGGGCTTTTTATTAACTGTATTTTTCTTTATCTGGATATTAAACTTACTAGGTTTAACGCCCATAGGTTTTAATGTAACAGGTCAAATTGCAGTTACAGTATGTTTGGCATTATTTACCTTCTTTATCGTTCAGTTTAGTGGAAATAAAGATTACTGGAAGCATATTTTCTGGATGCCAGGAGTACCTGTTCCTATGAAAATTATTTTAGCTCCAATCGAAGTATTAGGAATGCTTACCAAACCGTTTTCATTACTCATTCGTTTGTTTGCAAATATGACTGCGGGGCACTTTGTAGTAATGAGCTTAATCGCTTTGATGATTACTCTAAAATCACAGTTTGGAGCTGTTGGTTCAACAGGTATTTCATTAGCATTAGCGTTATTTATTTCTGTTATTGAGATTTTAGTAGCGTTTTTACAAGCATTTATTTTTACGATGTTATCATCGTTATTTATCGGAATGGCTGTTGAAGAACATGACCATCATTAATTTAGTAACTAAGAATTTGTTTAATTTAATATAAATCAACACTAGTATGTACAATTTAATTGGAGCAGGATTAATCGTAATCGGAGGAGGAATCGGATTAGGTCAAATTGGAGGAAAAGCAATGGAAGGAATTGCTCGTCAACCTGAGGCTGCTGGTAAAATCCAAACAGCGATGATCATTATCGGAGCATTATTAGAAGGATTAGCATTTGGTGCTTTAATCTTAGGGAAATAATCTCCATAGAAAACAAAGAGAAATACATATTCCTGCAACGGTTGGTTGCAGGATGTATTTCAAAAATTAAACAAAAGAATTAAAATTTTATATAAATAAAGAAATGAATTTATTAGACGATTTTTCACCGGGACTGTTTATCATGCAAGCAGTTATTTTGTTAATCTTAATCTTCTTAATGATTAAATTTGCTTGGAAACCAATCATGGCAGCTTTAACAGAGAGAGAAGAAGGAATTCAAAATGCATTAGATCAAGCAGAAAATGCAAAAAAAGAAATGCAAAATTTGCAAGCTGATAATGATCGTTTATTAAAAGAAGCACGCGCTGAAAGAGATGCCATGATGAAAGAAGCTAGAGAAATTAAAGAAAAGATGATTTCTGATGCTAAAGAAGAAGCGGGTGTTGAAGCTTCAAAAATGATTGAAAGTGCAAAAACAGCTATCCAACAAGAGCAACAAGCTGCAATGGCTCATTTAAAGAAGCAAGTAGCTGATTTATCTATAGGAATTGCGGAAACAATAGTGAAAAAAGAATTAGCTTCACCAACTGAACAAGCAAAATTGGTTGAAGGTATGTTAGAAGAGGTTACTTTAAACTAATCATTTTATGAAAGGAGCAAGACCAGCATTACGTTATGCAAAAGCTATCTTAAATTTAGCTAAAGATTCAGGAGTAGCAACTGAAGTAAATGACAATTTTAACTTAATTGTAAGTACTATCTCTGAAAACGCTGATTTAGATGCAATGCTAAAAAGCCCTGTAATAAAAGCAGCCGATAAAAAAAGAGTTTTAAACGCTCTTTTCGGAGATAAAGTAAATAATGTAGTTAAAGGTTTGTTTGGATTGTTAGAAGACAACAAACGTATGGTTATGTTAGCGTCTATTGCTAAGCAATACGGTGTTATTTACGATTATCATAAAAATATACAGGTAGCTAAAGTTACTACAGCAGTACCTTTAACTAAAGAATTAGAAGAAAAAATACACGCTAAAATTGTAACTCTTACAGGAAATAGCGCTAGTATAGAAAATATTGTAAACCCATCTATTTTAGGAGGGTTTATATTACGTGTTGGAGACGTGCAATACGATGCAAGTATATCTAACCATTTTAATGAATTGAGAAGAGAATTTGACAACAGTCATTACATTCCAAAAATTTAATTATACATCAAATTAGAAAAGATGGCAGCAATTAAACCAGCTGAAGTATCAGCAATTTTAAAGGAACAATTAACAAATTTCGAAGCAAAAGCTACATTAAACGAAGTAGGTACAGTATTACAAGTAGGTGATGGTATTGCTCGTGTTTATGGTTTATCTAATGTACAATATGGAGAGTTAGTAGAGTTCGAAAACGGATTAGAGGGAATCGTATTAAACTTAGAAGAAGATAATGCGGGTGTTGTACTATTAGGAGCTTCAACATCAGTAAGAGAAGGATCTACAGTAAAACGTACTGAGCGTATTGCTTCTTTAAAAGCTGGAGAAGGAATTGTAGGACGTGTAGTAAATACTCTTGGGCAACCTATTGATGGTAAAGGTCCTATTGAAGGAGAAACTTTTGAAATGCCTCTAGAGCGTAAAGCTCCTGGAGTTATTTATAGAGAGCCTGTAACAGAGCCAATGCAAACTGGTATCAAATCTATTGATGCAATGATTCCTGTAGGTCGTGGTCAACGTGAGCTAATCATTGGTGACCGTCAAACAGGTAAATCAACTGTTGCTATTGATACTATCTTAAATCAAAAAGAATTTTATGATGCAGGACAGCCTGTTTATTGTATCTATGTAGCTATCGGTCAAAAGGCTTCTACAGTTGCGGCTATTGCTAACACACTAGAAGAAAAAGGAGCCTTGGCTTATACAACTATCGTTGCTGCAAATGCATCTGATCCTGCACCAATGCAAGTATATGCACCATTTGCAGGGGCTGCTATTGGAGAGTACTTCCGTGATACAGGAAGACCAGCATTAATTATTTATGATGACTTATCAAAGCAAGCGGTAGCTTATCGTGAGGTATCTTTATTATTAAGAAGACCACCAGGACGTGAGGCATATCCTGGAGATGTATTTTACTTACACTCAAGGTTATTAGAACGTGCTGCAAAAGTGATTAATGATGATGCTATCGCTAAAGAAATGAACGATTTACCTAGCTCTTTAAAGAATAAGGTAAAAGGAGGAGGTTCTTTAACGGCATTGCCTATTATTGAAACCCAAGCAGGAGACGTTTCGGCATATATTCCAACAAACGTAATTTCAATTACTGATGGACAAATTTTCTTAGAATCAGATTTATTTAACTCAGGTGTTCGCCCGGCAATTAACGTAGGTATTTCTGTATCTCGTGTTGGGGGTAATGCACAAATTAAATCGATGAAAAAAGTATCTGGTACTTTAAAATTAGATCAAGCTCAATTCCGTGAATTAGAAGCTTTTGCTAAATTTGGTTCTGATTTAGATGCCGCTACAATGAACGTAATTTCAAAAGGTCAACGTAATGTTGAAATATTGAAGCAAGCTCAAAATGATCCTTATACGGTAGAAGATCAAATCGCTATTATTTACGCAGGATCTAAAAACTTGTTAAAAGATGTTCCTGTAAATAAAGTAAAAGAGTTCGAAAGAGATTATTTAGAGTATTTAAATGCAAAGCATAGAGATACTTTAGACACTTTAAAAGCAGGTAAATTAACTGACGAGGCTACCAATACCTTAACTGCTGCTGCTAAAGAAATTTCAGCTAAATTTTCAGCTTAATAAAAGATTTTTAGTATTGAGTATTGAGCGGTAAGTTCTCAATACTCAATACTCAATGCTAAACACAATTTGTATGGCAAACTTAAAAGAGATACGTAACAGAATTACTTCTATAAAATCAACAATGCAAATTACATCAGCCATGAAAATGGTATCTGCTGCAAAGTTGAAAAAAGCCCAAGATGCAATTACAGCAATGCGCCCTTATTCGTCTAAGCTTACAGAGTTATTACAAAGTTTAAGTGCTACATTAGATAGCGATGCTAGTAGCGCATATTCAACAACAAGAGAAGTAAGCAAAGTACTAATAGTTGTGGTAACTTCTAATAGAGGATTGTGTGGTGGTTTTAACTCATCCATCATAAAGGAGACTATTAAAACTATCGAAAATAATTATTCTAATGTTTCTGTAGATCTTCTTACTATTGGTAAAAAAGGAAATGATATTTTATCAAAGCAATATAATGTCATTGAAAATAAAAACGATATTTTTGACGACTTAACTTTCGAAAATGTTTCTGAAATAGCAGAAAAGCTAATGAATTTGTATGTTGACGGAAGCTATGATAAAATAGAGGTTGTTTATAACCAATTTAAGAATGCTGCTACTCAAATACCTCAAGTAGAACAATTCTTGCCTATTGAACCTGTACAAAGTGATAAGAACACTAACTTAGATTATATTTTTGACCCTTCTAAAGAAGAAATTGTACTTGCTTTAATACCTAAATCTCTAAAAACACAGCTTTATAAAGCCATTAGAGATAGTTTTGCTTCTGAGCATGGTGCACGTATGACTGCAATGCATAAAGCAACTGATAATGCTACCGAATTACGTGATGAGCTGCTATTAACTTATAACAAAGCTCGTCAAGCTGCAATTACTAATGAGATCTTAGAAATTGTTGGCGGTGCAGAAGCTCTGAACAATTAATATAATTTTACATATATCATAAAGGTGAATCTCTCTAGATTCACCTTTTTCATTAAACAAATCAATTTATATTCTATGAAAAAGCTATTATTATTATTTACTTCATTCATTTTATCATTCGCGCAAGCTCAAACTAATGAGCCTATAAAAGATGTACCTTTTTCAATTATTGATGAAGCTCCTACCTTCTATGGATGTGACTCACTTCTAAACAATAAAGAAAAAAAACGATGCTTAAATCTAGGGATGACAAGACATATTCGAAAACATTTTGACGTTGCTATAGCCAATTGCTTAAAAAAAGAGATGGTTTATAATGAGAAAACTAAAAAAGAAGAAGAACAATGTGTATCTATTTTACCCCCTGGTAAAAAAAGAATTTATCTTCAATTCAAAATAGGAAAAACAGGAAATGTTGAAGATATCGTTGCCAGAGCTCCTCACCCTAAATTAAAGGCGGAAGCAATTAGAGTTGCTAAATTAATTCCTCCAATGATTCCTGGAAAGCAAAAAGGTAAGGCCGTAAGAGTTGGTTATACGCTTCCTATTACATTCAATGTTGAATAAATTAAGGGGACTTTTTATTAAAAAATTTATACGAAAATATAAAACAAAAAAATAGCACTTTAGTTAAGTGCTATTTTTTTATTTTTTAATTACAAATTTCCTGTTGCGATTTTACATCATTATTAGGAATACAGTTATTTGATAAAACTCTTTCTGGAACATAACGATCCAGATCACTATCGTTCAAACTCTTTTCAATAAATAACGTTAACAAATCTATTTCTTCTTCTGATAAATTAAGTGGCTTAAATCTTGCATCTAATTTATTATCAGGAACTTCTATATTCTCTTTTACCGCTTTATTCTTATATTCAATAACCTCTTTCACTGAACTAAACGAAGAACCATGCCCATAAAAACCATTATATACAATGCTATATAGCTGAGGTACTTTGAATTTATAATCATCTTCTGCATTTTTTGTAAAACCTCCTCTACCCTTCTTCGTTGCTTCATCTACTGGTTTTCCCAAAATACCCACTCCCATTAAGTCTTTCATACCAAGCGCCATAAAGCTCATAGAATTTAACGCTGAACCGTTATGACATTCATAACACTTTGCTTTTTCAAAAAATAAAACAGCTCCTTTTTTCTCTTTCTCAGACATACTATTTACATCTCCTCTTAACCATTTTTGAAACGGCGCTTCATTTGCTAAAATTGTTCTTTCATAAGCAGCTATTGCTAAACCTGCTATCTCAAAACTATATCTTTTACTCTCCTCTATATCAGGAAAAGCTTTATCAAAAAAAGGTGTATAGCCCAATGCATCCATTAAAGGTTTGTTTACTAGAAATCTATGAACTTTTAATCCTGCGATAGCTTGAGTTTCCAATCCTTCATATCCTAGCTTATTTGTTTCTTTAGGTGTTCCATCTATCCACTGACTTTGCGTATTAGCATTCATACCTGTAGCACCAAATTGGCCATTCCAAAGCGTAACCTTTTGATAGGCTCCATTCAAAGCAGAGGGCGATTTTATTGGCTGTACATCTACCAATTCATTAGTATAATTAGCACTTTTAGTTCTTGATTCTCCTGTAAGCCCAAACCCTATTCCTCCATCTCCAATACCTTGCCTTAAAGTAGCTTGAAACCCTCCTTTAGCATGATGGCAACTAGCGCAAGAATACGTGCCTCTACCTTCCTCTTTTTTTGGTTTTTGACCTAAACCTGTTTCATGAAAGAGCATTTTACCTAAATTAACTTTTGCTTTTGTAATAGGGTTTCTAGGGTCTTGAGGTATTTTTGAATATTCATTGCTCTTAGGTAAAACATAGTAGTATTTCCCTAAGCCTCCGGATCTTTCAGATAATAACGATTCTAGCTTCGCATCAATTTTAGAAATTGGATCATAATGTTCTTCTTTACTACAGGACAGTAAGGTCGTAGTAAGCGATGTGATAAATAATAGTTTATTCATAGTGTTAAAGTAATTGTTTACATTTTTACTTTAGAACTAAAGATCCAATTTAGATGTGAAAGCATGTAATTTTGGACAATAAAATCTAAAGGAATAGGATCCCCTCCTTTTCTCTATAGTCTTAGTTTGTTATATTCAAAATCTAAAACCGACTTTTGTGTAGTATGATTATTCTAAATAGAAGTATTATGTATGTCGATTATTCATTTTCTGTAAAAGCTATTTTAGAAGGGGTTAAAATTATGTGATATGTTACAAGTTGAAATTAACTTAAAAGAAAAAGATTTTCTATTTCGGCAATTCCAAATAACAAACCGTGTTTTACAATGAACAAAGTTACATTTTATTCGCAAAAAATTTTTATTTATTCAATACTTTCTATCACTAGCTTAATAGCGTTGCTATCAATTTTACAAATGCGGTGCAACGCTTCTGTGGTACCATGATGTATGAACTTATCGGGAATTCCAAGAGTTTTTATTTTCCCTTTAAAATTATTTTCTGCCGCCGCCTCTAATATTGCACTTCCAAAACCTCCAGTTATCGTTCCATCTTCAATAGTAATGATGCTAGTAAATCTGCTAAAAATTTCTTTAAGTAAAGTAGTATCCAACGGTTTTATAAAACGCATATCATAATGAGCTATGTGGCTATCTCTTGTTAATGATTTTATAGCCTTAAACACATTTTCTGCTATACTTCCCACTGATAGTATTGCTATTTTATTTCCTTCTTTTAGAAGCTCTCCTTTACCAATTTCTACCTTTTTAAAAGGACGCTTCCAATCTTTTATTTTACCTCTTCCTCTAGGGTATCTGATTGCTATAGGATGATTGAGACCAAGTTGTGCAGTATATAATATATTTCTTAGTTCTATTTCGTTTCTAGGTGCAAAAATAATCAAGTTTGGAATGCATCTTAAATATGCTAAATCAAAAACCCCATGATGTGTTGCTCCATCTTCCCCTACTAATCCAGCTCTATCCAAACAAAAAATAACAGGCACATTTTGTAATGCTACATCATGAATTATTTGATCGTATGACCTTTGTAAGAAAGTGGAATATATATTACAAAATGGAATCAAATTTTCAATAGCCATTCCTGCTGCTAAAGTTACTGCATGCTGCTCCGCAATTCCTACATCAAACGTACGTTCTGGAAACACATCTAACATTAATTTTAGAGAACTTCCTGTTAACATGGCTGGAGTAATTCCTACTATTTTCTCATTCTTTCTTGCTAATTCAACAATTGTTTCACCAAAAACATCTTGATATTTTGCATATTGATTTTTTTCTTTAGGCAATACCTCTCCTGAAACCTTATCAAATTTACCTGGAGCATGGTATTTTACTTGGTCTTCTTCAGCTTGTCTCAATCCTTTTCCTTTTGTTGTGATGATATGAAGAAATTTGGGGCCTTGAACGGTTTTAAGCCTATGTAATTCTAAGAGAAGTTCTTCAAAATTATGCCCATCAATTGGACCCGAGTAATCAAAATTCAATGCTTCAAAAATATTATGCTGCTCTATATCTGATCGCGTTGATTTAATTCGAGTCAAATAATCCTTTAATGCGCCAACAGAAGGGTCTATACCTATTGCATTATCATTTAAAATCACCAATAAATTAGCATTAGTATCTCCTGCATGGTTTAATGCTTCAAATGCCATCCCGCTTGCTATAGAAGCATCACCAATAACTACGACATGCTGCTTTTCTACTTTTTGAATTTTAGCTGCTATTGCCATTCCTAAAGCTGCTGAAATTGATGTTGAAGAGTGTCCTACCCCAAAAGCGTCATAAATACTTTCGCTCCTTTTCGGAAAACCAGAAATACCTCCCAATTGACGATTGGTATGAAATACATCCTTTCTTCCTGTTAAGATTTTATGCCCATAAGCTTGATGTCCTACATCCCATATTAAAATATCATTAGGAGTATCCAAAACATAATGCAACGCTATCGTTAGCTCCACTACTCCTAAACTAGCTCCTAAATGCCCTTCTTTGGTAGCAACTATATCTATAATAAAAGCTCTCAATTCTTTAGCTAGTTGTGGGAGCTCCTTTTTAGATAATTTGCGAAGATCCGAAGGATATAAAACACGATCAAGTAACCTATTTTGCATATTACAAAAGTACAATATAGATTTAACCTTTATGAGATATTAGTTCGTAAAAACAAAAAAACTAATAAATGAATTTACCATTACCAAAACCTACTCTCCAATCTAGATCAGTCCATATTCTGGATACGCTTCTAATAACAACTTGTCTGCTTTATTCGGAATCAAAATTAGTGATATGTAAGAATACAGCATCGCAACAGTAGCAATTATTGAAATCAAAATAGAAAAATTAAACGAAGGTACTTCTTCAACAAGTTTTGTGTGTATTCCGACAATATTTGAACTTAAAAAAATTCCATTAAAGGAAGCTACATTGAAAATCATTTCTTCTAGCATCCATTTTTTTCCTTGTTTTTTAAATCTTTTATTTGAGTTCCGCTTTAATTTGAAACATAAGAATATATCAATAATCCCAATACTAAATAAGATAAAAGAAAATACATAAGCACTGATTTTAAATTGCGTCAAACTGTAAAAAAACAAAAAAATCATAATGGTCCATACTATTTTAGGCAATTTGAACCATTCTTCTATAAATTTCCAAAGAATCCTCCTATATTTTTTTCCTACTTGCTTTCGTTTTTCTTCTACTATATCCAAGAAACCAAATACTCCAAACTTTTTGAAAGCTCGTTCTCTTGCCTTTTCGAAGGATAAACTTGGGCTTCCTTCCCATATTCTTTCAATATCATTTGCCAAATGATCTACCAATTCTACTTGAACATCATAATACGCTACATAGTGCTCTTGAGTAAATTTGTACAACGCTTTTATTTCATTGTTTGTCAGTTTCATTATGCTTTCTTTTTACATTATTTCTTTTACAAATTGAATTTAGGACTTATTAATCGCTCCATCATACGTAAAAACTCTTGCATTTCCAGCAATTTATTTTCCGTTTCTTCAATACCACTTTCTGTTAATTTATAATATTTACGAAGCCTATTCCCTACTTTGGTTACTTCAACTTCTAGGAGCCCCTCCTCTTCAAGCTTATGCAATGCAGGATACAATGCTCCTTCTGTTATCTTTAATTCTCCTTCTGTTATTTTTTTTACCTTCTGTGTAATCTCATATCCATACATTTTAGTATTCTCTGCCAATAATTTTAATATGATGGTTTGTAAAGAACCTTTGTATAGCTTTTGATTTGCCATTCGTATAATTTAAATCATTTCAAATATATACATAATTTATTTATGCATAACTATTATAGGTATTATTTTACCAAAGCCCTAACAATAGATATCAGTTAAGTTCCGTATTTTTGTAACTCATAATTCATATCAATGTCAACATTTCACAAACTAACAATTAAAGAAGTGATAAAAGAAACAGCTGACGCGGTTTCTATTGTATTTGATGTTCCTAGTGAACTTCAAAAAGATTACAATTTTATTGCAGGACAATATATTACTATAAAAAAGGAAATAGAAAACAAAGTGCTTCGTAGAGCTTACTCTATTTGTAGTTCTCCAAAAAGCAACGAACTAAAAGTTGCAATAAAAGCAATAACTAATGGAATCTTTTCCAACTATGCTACCTCAAAATTAAAAGTAGGTGATCCTATAGAAGTTTCAAGTCCAGAAGGTAAATTCATCTTACAACCTTCCAAAAACAAAAATTACATTGCCTTTGCTGCAGGTAGTGGTATTACTCCTATTTTATCAATGATAAAAGCTGTATTAGAAAATGAACCTTCTTCAACTTTTACTCTGATTTACGGGAATAAAACAGTAGAAAGCACTATTTTTTATTCAGAATTAAATGCTCTGAATCATCAATACCCTACCCAATTCAATCTGCATTATGTTTTTAGCCAGGAAGCCACTACCCATAATAAATTTGGTAGAATAGATCAAGGACATATTAATCATTTTATTAAAAATACGTATAAAAAACTTCATTTTCATAGTGCTTTCCTATGCGGACCGGAAGAAATGATCCAAGTAGTTTCTAATACTCTTCAAGAAAACGGATTTAACAAAGAAGCTATTCATTTCGAACTTTTTACCTCTAGCAGCACTACTGAACACAAAAATGACATGACTATTTCTGATGGAAAATCAGAAATTACCGTGCTTTTAGATGACGAAAAAACAACATTTACAATGGATGCTTCCGATGATATTTTAGCTGCTAGCTTACGTAATAAGTTAGATGCTCCATATTCTTGCCAAGGAGGAGTTTGTTCAAGTTGTATTGCTAAAGTTACTGAAGGAAAAGCGGTAATGAGTAAAAATGCTATTTTAACAGAAGCAGAATTAGAAGAAGGCTTTATTTTAACTTGTCAAGCGCACCCTGCCACTTCTAAAATTACAGTTGACTTTGATGATGTTTAAAAAAATCGCTAGCTAAGAATATGGATTTATATAATTTTAAAAATGCTTTTTTTATAGGTTTTGCAATGTCCTTTATGATAGGACCTGTTTTTTTTATGCTCATTAAAACCAGCATATTAAAAGGAGCACGTGCCGCTATTGCTTTTGATATCGGAGTTATTTTAGGGGATATCTTTTTCATACTTATTGCTTATTTTGGTAGTAGAAGCTTATTAGAGGAGATAAAAGATGATCCAAGATTATTTTTAATAGGTGGACTCATTCTTATTGTTTACGGTTTAATAACTTACTTAGATAAGAACAATAAAAAAGAGCTCAAAGTTCCTGAAGTTGAAATTCCTGAAAGTAATAACTATCTAAAGTTGCTATTAAAAGGCTTTGCTTTAAACTTTATTAATGTTGGTGTTTTGGCAGGTTGGTTAGGAATTGTCGTTGTTGTTGGTCCAACATTAAATATGGATCCGACTTCCATTTTTTGGTATTTTGTTGTGGTTATTTTCGGCTACGCTCTTACTGACTTAGGTAAAATACTATTAGCAAAGCAATTAAAAAGTAAATTAACTCCGTTAGTTATTTACAGAATAAAACGAGGTATGGGCATTATGTTAATTGTATTTGGAGCTATTATTATGCTTAAGAGCTTTATTCCTAAAGATCAAATTGATAACCTATTTGAAAAAGTAGAACAGACTACTAAAAGCCAATAATCATTTTTGCTATCCAAAAGTAAATTAGAATCCCAAAAATATCATTACTTGTTGTAATAAAAGGTCCTGTAGCTATTGCAGGATCTATTCCTCTTTTATTCAAAAATAATGGAATAAACGTACCTATTAAACCCGCTACAATAATTACAACAATTAAGGATACTGAAATTGCAAATGCTTTTTGAAATCCTCCATCATACAGCCAAATAAAACCAAATAAAAATAACGCTAGCATCACTCCATTAAATGCTGCTAGTAGCATTTCTTTAACAAGTCTATTATTTACACTACCTTTTACGTCATCATTAGCCAGCCCTTGCACAATAATTGCTGATGATTGCACTCCTACATTCCCTGCCATAGCTGCTATTAATGGCGTAAAAAAGAATAGTACTGCATTTTCACTAAAAGTTTCTTTAAAGTTTTCCATAATTAAAAAAGCGCCTATTCCTCCTAGCAGCCCCAAAAAAAGCCAAGGCAGTCGAGCTCTAGTAAGTTGCCAAATAGTATCACTCGCTTCAACATCTTGTGTAATACCTGCTGCAAGTTGATAATCTTTTTCTGCTTCTTCTTTTATTACATCTACAATATCATCAATAGTAATTCTTCCTACTAAAACACCTAGTTCGTCAACGACAGGAATTGCCTCTAGATCATACTTACGCATTACATTTGCAACTTCTTCTGCTTCATCTGTCACATTCACAAAATCTACTTTAGGAATATATACATCAGCAATTTTAGCCTTAGTAGATGCCATTAATAAATCTTTTAACGATAATCTTCCTTTCAATTTTCCACTATCATCAACAACATATATAGAATGTACTCTTGTTACTTCCTCTGCTTGGATTCGCATTTCTTTGACGCAACGCAAAATAGTCCAATTTACATTGACCTTTACTAATTCCTTTGCCATTAACCCTCCTGCAGAATTCTCATCATATCTCAGCAACTCCACAATTTCCTTGGCATGCACTTCATCTTCTATTCTTTGCATTACCTCCTGCTTTCTCTTTTCAGGAAGTTCTGCAATTATATCAGCAGCGTCATCAGTATCTAATTCATCTATCTCTTCTGCAATCTCTTTCGCTGAAAGCTGTTTCAACACCTTCTCTCTAACATCGTCATCAACATCCATTAAAACCTCCGATGTTGTTTCACTATCCAATAAACGTATAATATACAACGCTTCATCAAACGATAATTCATTCAACACCTCTGCAATATCTGCATGATGCATTTCTTTGAAGCGTTCAGAAAGCGCTGCATTATTTTTAGTATTAATATATAATGCTACATCTTTTAAAAGAGTTTCAGTAATCTTAAATGCCATTTTTTGCGATTTTATCTGTCAGTTCTATAAAGCTTTGTACCGACAATTGTTCGGGACGCTTCGCAAAGATAGGGTCTTCTTTCAAAGTTTCCGAAAGTCTAAAAGATTTTAAGCTACTTCTAAGCATTTTTCTTCGTTGGTTAAATGCTGTTTTTACTACATTGAAAAATAATCTTTCATCGACAGGCAAGCTATAATTCTCTTTTCTAATAAGCCTAACTACTCCTGAATCAACTTTTGGAGGAGGGTTAAATACACTAGGAGGCACTGTAAAAAGATACTCTACATTGTAAAAAGCCTGAGTTAACACAGAAAGTATTCCGTATATCTTTGAGCCTTCTTTTTCTGCAATTCTTTGGGCTACTTCTTTCTGAAACATTCCTGAAAATTCAGGAACATAATCTCTATTTTCTATCGCTTTAAATACAATTTGACTAGAAATATTGTATGGAAAGTTTCCTATAATAGCTACTTGTTCCCCTTTAAAAATATCTTGTAGCGATTTTTTTAAAAAATCACCTTCAATAATCGTAAATTTCTCTGGAGAGGTATTCAACTTAAAATGAGCTACAGGAAACGTTTCTCTTAAATACACCACTGATTCTGTATCTAATTCCATTACAGTAACCTTTGGCTCTTTTTCTAGTAAGTATTTTGTCAGAACCCCCATTCCTGGACCTATTTCTAAAACATGATTATATCCTTTCTCTGTTAAGGAGTCTCCTATCTTTCTTGCAATATTCTCATCTTTTAAAAAATGTTGCCCTAAATGTTTCTTAGCTCTTACAGACATATTAATTATTTACTGCAGTTGGATAAAACTCATTAATTATTTTTAATTCTGTACGAAAAGCCAATACCTTATCTGCAAACTTTTTTACACCATTAGAACGCAATTCACTTGCATGTTTTTCATAATACTCATCTAAATCCTCACGACTCTTTGCTGTATATTGAATAGAATAAGTTCTACTTCCCATTTCCTCTTCTACTAAAACCTCAGTCATTTTAGCACTAATAAATTTCCCTGTATTTAATACTTCCGGTATATGTGATTCAATCCATGTTAACCACTCTGCATGAACACCCTGTTCAACGTTTACTGTTACGTTATATATATACATTTACTAAATATTTTTAAATTTCTTCTCCGCGTAATTTCCTATACTTTTTACGGGCATCAACTAAATAAATACTTGATTGGTGGTCAAAAATAATCTTTTGATAATATTCTGAAGCTTTTTCAGGCTGATTTAATTTTGTACGGTACAATTCGGCCAATTCATATAAACTATCATCTACTAAAATACCATCAACTTTTAACCGTATTATATTTTCTAAATTGGCGATTGCACTGTCAAATTTTGCTTCTTCTATAAATAATTTTGCTTGCTTAAATAACGCTTCATCTTCAATTGGCTGCCCTTTAAATGCTATAATGACATCATTTAAAACAATAATTGCATCTTCATTTTTATTTTGAAAAGCCAATAAATCTGCTTTCGCATACCTTTTTAATCCTGAAGGAATACTGTCTTTAGATTGATTATCTGATATTATCAAAAATAATTCTGTAGCATCATTAGCAATTAGCTGAGATGACGAGCTCTTTAGCACTTTCAGCTGCGCCATTGCCCATTTAAAATCATTTTTAAAATAGGATGTTTGCGCCACCTTAAAACGAGCTTCTTGCGCCAATGTATGCCCTTTTAATTTCGTTTGAACCTGTGTAAAATAAAGCAATGCTTTATTAAATTGCTCGGTAAAAACTAATATATCTCCTAATTTTATTTTTAACTGTGCTTCCTGAAATTTTGATGTTGTAAACAACATTGCTTCTTCTAAAACTTGTTTTGCTTTTTCAGGTTGATTTTTTTGAAAAGTTAAATAGTCTGCATAAGCTATTTGAATAGGTAAAGTTGTTTTATTTTTTCCATATTCTTCAAAAATAGCTTGTATTTTTTCCTCGACCCCTAACTTTTTTTGTAAAATTGCTATTTGAATCTTATGATAAATTCCATCTATTTTCTCTTGTGGATACCTTGTCTTCAATATAAAGAAGTCAAAACTCTTTTGAGCTATTTCGTAGTCTTTATTTTCAAAGGAAATTTCGCCCAACTTCTTCATTCTCGATAAAAATTTATCCTCTCTTGCGTATAATGCTTTTTCTTGAATAAATGCTTTTCCAAAATCTTTTTGCTGTATGAACAGCCAACTCAATAATTGATTCCACGCATTTTTAGGATTACTGATAGATTTTTTTAATAATGTCTTTTTTAATAGAATATTATTTTGATCTTCATTATCATCAGTTATATATCTGCTTATATAACGTTTTACATTTTTTAAATAGTTTGCATTTTTATCAATCATATTTATATACGATTGAAACATCTTTTCTACATTACCTTGCTCTCCATAGATTTGTGCTATCTGAAATGAAAAATTTGCTTTCGGTTGTTTTAGCATTGCTTTTTCATAAGCTTTTATTGCATAATCCAGCAAATTATATTCTCTAAAAGCACGCCCTACAACGCCTCCATAATTAGCATCTTTTTCTAGTAATTGAAGCGTTTTACTATAAAACTCCTTTGCTTTTTCATTTTTTTGCTGACGTTCATAATTATACCCTAAAAAAATATTCAAATAAATTTGGCTAGGTTGCTGTTTTATTCTTTCTCTTAATAGCTTATCTGCCTGTAAAAAGTTACCTGTTTCTTGGTAACAAGAAATCAGCTTTCGTAAGTAAGTAGTATTATATTTATTCTTACCGTATAATTTTAAATAAAACTGTGTGGCCTTTTCATATGCTCCTTGACGGTAATAGTTTTCTGCTATTAGATAATCATTCTGTGCAATAATAACGTTGCTAAAGATTAAAAAAGTTACGAATAGTATTTTCTTCATTTTTAAAGTATAGTTAAACAAGTTTAATACTCTTTCTTTTAGCAAAATACAAATTTTATACCTAAAAGAAAGCTATTGTCTTTTGTTAATGTTTTATTAAATCATCCTATCTCCTATTCCTTTTTGTAATTCTTTGGCATGAATTTTGACTTATATCTAAAACAACTAACAAGTTATTATTATGAGAAACTTAATGAAACAATATGAGTCCGCGAAAGAAAACGCTATAGAATTTATGAAAGCTGGTCAAATAAATGCTTATTTCGAGGCTCTTTTAGAAATGAATAGATACAAAAGATTAATGGTTGCTGTTATTGCAAATTAATCAATACAATTTAGATAATACTTTTTTTTCAATTAAGGGGATTGAATTAAACACGAAAATCCGAGCTACATTACGTAACTCGGATTTTTAATTTCTTTCTAGTCTATCATTTCAAAACCACAATAAGGAACTAAGACTTCTGGAATTCTTATTCCCCCTTCTTCCTGATAGTTTTCTAAAATACCTGCTAAAACCCTAGGTAGTGCTAAAGAACTTCCATTTAGCGTATGAGCATACTCACTTTTTCCTTCTTTATTTTTAAAACGCAATTTTAGCCTGTTTGCTTGAAATGTTTCAAAATTAGAAGCAGAACTAATTTCTAGCCAACGATCTTGCGCTGTTGAAAACAATTCAAAATCAAAAGTTAAAGCCGAGGTAAATCCTGTATCTCCACCACATAATCTCAGAATGCGATAAGGAAGCTTTAACTCTCTTAAAATATCTTTAATATGCGTTACCATTCCATCTAGTGCTTTATATGAATTATCAGGGTGCTCCACACGTACAATTTCAACCTTATCAAATTGATGCAACCTGTTCAAACCTCTTACATGTGCTCCATAACTTCCTGCTTCACGACGAAAACAAGGCGTATATCCTGTACATAATAGAGGGAGTTCATTTTCCTTTAGCAAATTACCTCTAAACATATTGGTAATTGGAACTTCCGCTGTTGGAATTAAATACAAATTATCTTCAGTTATATGATACATTTGACCTTCCTTATCTGGCAATTGGCCGGTACCATAACCCGATGCTTCATTAATCAAATGAGGCACTTGAACTTCTTTATAACCCGCAGCTATATTTTTATCTAAAAAATAATTGATTAACGCACGTTGCAACCTAGCTCCTTTCCCTTTATATACAGGGAAACCCGCTCCTGATATTTTCGCTCCTAAATCGAAATCTATAATATCATATTTTTTTGCCAACTCCCAATGAGGCAAAGCGTTTTCTCCTAAATTAGGGATTACTCCCTCTCTAAAAATCTCTTCGTTATCTTCTTCACTCTTTCCCGCTTTTACAGAAGGATGAGGAATATTTGGAATTTGATATAGTAATTCTTGAAGCTTTATTGTAACTTCATTCAACATTTCTTTAGTTGCAGTAGCCTTCTCTTTTAATAAACTTGTTCTCTCTTTTAACAAATTTGCTTTTTGAACTTCACCAGATTTAAAAAGGCTTCCAATTTCCTTAGATAGCTTATTAGATTCCGCTAATATTTCATCTAGTAAAACTTGCGTTGACCTACGTGTTTCATCAGTATTTAAAACTTTTTCAACTATTGCTTCTGAATCTGCAAAATTACGCTTAGCTAATCCTTCTAAAACAATTTGCTTGTTCTCTCTAATAAACGGAACCTGTAACATATTTTTATTTTTTAAGAATGCAAAGATACAGGATATGGAAGACTTAAACAATTTGTTTTTAGTAGCTCAAATTTCTTCCAGCATTTTAAAAAAATCTATAAAAGTTATATTGAAATAATCACATATTTTCTGGAGAGTGAAAATCGTTAAGTTCGTTTTACCTTGCTCTATTCTTGCTAAATGAATTCCCGTATCTATATAGAAATCACTCAATGTGACTCTATGTTCATATCGTAGTTTTTTAATGCAAAGTGCTATTTTTTTTAATAAAATTTCATCCCTTAAAAGCATCCCCATGTTTTAACACAAAATAGAAAAAACATATTGACTCTATAATCACAAGTAAGTCATTAATCTCTTTTTTTAAACCGTTACTTTTGTGGTCGAGTTACGTCTTTTAGCTCTATTTATTATTTATTACGTCTCGGGGGACAAACTGTAAAGAAATAAATAGCTCTAGGCGTAACTTTTTTGAGTTACAACTTACTTTTACTATATAAAAAGTATGTAGATAAAAACTAACTAGCCCTTTAACTTTTAATTAACAGAACTCATTTCTATATAACATTATATTTGGGATTACTAACGTACTTATATCGTTTAATAACGAAGTATTAATGATAAAATTATTCCGATAATAAATTATTTTTCATTTTAATGATGAAATTTGTGTTCGACAATTAGTTTTTTGCTTCTAAAAACACCTTTATATAGGTTTTTGAAGCTGCTTCGTCTATTCTCAACTGCTCAATAAGAGCTTCTATCGAATCGAACTTTTGTTCATCCCTCAAAAAGTAAAGTAATTCTACAGTTATATCCTTCCCATATAAATCTTTATCAAAGTTAAAATAATGAACTTCAATAGTTTGTTTCTCTCCATTAACAGTAGGTCTATCTCCTATATTCATCATCCCAAAAAGCTCTTCGCCGTCTATGATAGACTTGACTGTATATACCCCTAATCTTGGTATCAATTTATACTTTTCTTTTACTTCAATATTTGCTGTTGGGAAACCTATTTTAGTTCCTAATTGTCTTCCTTTCACTACTTTTCCTTGTATTGGAAAACAATATCCTAAATATTGATTTGCCGTTTTTAATTCTCCTGAAATCAATGCTTTTCTAATTTTCGTAGAACTAACCGCTACATCATCAATATCTTGTGCAGAAATTTCTTCTATCTCAAAATCATACAAATAACTATACTCTCTAAGTTGCTCTATGTTTCCTTCTCTATTTTTACCGAAATGATGATCGTATCCGATAATCAACGTTGTTGTATTTAACTGATTTACTAATATGTTTCTCACAAAATCTAATGCTGTTAGCCTAGAAAACTCTTTGTTAAAAGGATGAATAATTAAATAATCTAACCCTGTCTTCTGCAAAAAATAAGCCCTTTCATCAATGGTATTTATTAATGCTATTGAAGCTTCTTTTTGTAATACCATCCTCGGATGCGGAAAAAAGGTCAGTAAAATAGATTTTTTATTCGCTTTTTTAGCCGTATCGACTAAACGTTTGATAATTTGCTGATGACCTATATGAACGCCATCAAAGGTACCTATGGTTACAACGGTTTCTTCGTTTCCGCTATAATTAGAAAGTGAATGGATAATTTCCAACGCTGAAAAGTTTTTTCGCAAAGGTACATTTTCTATTTTTTTAGCAAAGAAAATTTAATTGACAAAGATTATTACTTTAATAAAAAAAAACCATTAAGTATGTTAAAATCACAAAAATTAATGTTAATTATTTTACAAATAAAAAAAAATTGTATTTTGCAACTAGTTAACAAATTTTATATATTATGATAAAAAGACTATTGCTTGCTACATTTGCACTCTTTGGTAGTGCTATTATGTTTGCACAAACTACGGTTACCGGTACGGTAAACGATGCTTCTATGGGAGGCCCCTTACCAGGAGCTAACATTAAAGTTTCCAGAAAGGCTGTGGGTACTTCCACTGATTTCGATGGGAATTTTACGTTAAAAGTAACTGATACACCTCCTTTTTCTATTGAAATTTCTTCTCTAGGTTATCAAACAAAAACAGTTAAAATTACCAAAAAAAACCAAAAAGTTACAGTTAGTTTAACGGAAAATGCAACGTCCTTGGACGAAGTTGTTGTTTCTGCTTCTAGAACTCCAGAACGCGTAATGGAATCTCCTGTAACCATTGAACGCTTTGATTCTAGAGCAATCAAAAATACTGCTTCTCCTTCTTTTTATGATGGATTAGAAAATTTAAAGGGAGTGGATATCAATGCAAGTGGCTTAACCTTTAAATCTGTAAACACTCGTGGATTTGCTTCTTTTGCAAATGAACGTTTTGTTCAGCTAGTTGACGGAATGGATAACTCATCTCCTGCTTTAAATTTTGCCTTAGGAAATTTATTAGGAATGTCTGAATTAGATGTAAAAACTGTTGAGATATTACCAGGAGCTGCTTCTGCACTTTATGGTGCAAATGCTTTCAATGGTATTATGTTAATGACTAGTAAAAACCCTTTTGATGACCAAGGAATTAGCTTTGTTTATAAAACAGGATATACAAGTCAACAAGCTTCTGGGGATAATCCTTTTTATGACACGAGCATTCGTATGGCTCATGCTTTTGATAATAAGTTTGCAGCAAAGGCAACCCTCTCTTTCTTAAAAGGAGAAGAATGGCATGCAACTGATTATAGAAATACCACTGGAGTAGGTGGCGTTCACGCTCCTGGCGACAGAAACTCTACATTGGATTTTGATGGTTTAAATGTTTATGGTGATGAAGTTGCTACCAACATAAGAACCGCATCTGGACTAGGAATAATACCAAATGTGAGAGTTAGCAGAACAGGATATAATGAAGTAGATTTAATGAGTAATGAGGCAAAAAGCATCAAATTTGGAGGATCTTTACACTATCGCCCTTGGGGAAATGATCGTTTAGAAATCATATGGAACTCTAAATATGGTACAGGTAATACCATTTACCAAGGCCAAAACAGATACAATATTGCTAACTTTTTTATGGAACAACATAAATTAGAATTTAAAGGGAAAAATTTCTTTGTAAGGGGTTATTATACTGGCGAAGATGCAGGAGATTCTTACGATACTCGATTTGCCGCAATAAATGTTAATAGAGCTTGGAAATCTGATGAAGATTGGTTTAAAGATTATATCGAAGCCTATGCTGCTGAAGTTCTTTCAAATCCAACGATTACGACTTCTTCAGCTCATGCAAAAGCTAGAGTTGCAGCAGATACTGGGCGTTTGATTCCTGGAACTCCAGAGTTTCAAGCAGCATTCAATAAAGTTATCAATGACCCTAACTTAGCGACTGGAGCTAAATTCCAAGATCAAACAAGCTTATATCATATCGATGCAAATCTAAATCTTCGTGACTACATTGATTGGGCTGAAATTCAAGTAGGAGGATCATACAGGCAATTTGCTTTGAACTCATTCGGAACTATTTTTACGGATTACGATGGAAAAATAAAGTACGACGAATATGGTGTATATACACAATTACAGAAAAAATTCGCAGAAGACAGATTAAAATTTACAGCTTCAGGGCGTTATGACAAATCTAAAAACTTCAAAGGAAATGTATCTCCTCGTATATCTTTAGCTTATGCTGGTGGAGAAACTAAAAACCATAACTTTAGAGCTTCTTTTCAAACAGGCTTTAGAAACCCTACCACTCAAGATCAATATATAGGTTTGGCTACAGGTGCTGGTACTTTAATTGGTACTACTGATGAAAATTTAGACCGTTTTACTTCTTTGCCTGTTAGTGTTAGTCCTATAGGTCAATCACTATCTGGTTTAGGAGCTACGACTACCTATACTGGTAGAGACGCTTTTACCAATTCTTTCTCTGAAAGCTCTGTAAACAATGGAACATTCCAGAAATCTAATTTCAATTTAGTAAAACCTGAAAAAGTAACTTCTTATGAAGTTGGTTATCGCGGTGCTATTAACATCTTTGAAAACAAATTAGGAATTGATTTCAGTGCATACTTCAACGACTATAGAGATTTCATTGCTGTTAAAAACGTAGTTACTCCTTTCTATGGAGTTGTAGGTAGTACTGCTCCTAGTAATATTCCTAACATAACCCAAGGTCAATTAGCTTTACTAGCTCTACAAAATGGTGACTTCGAAGGTGTTGCTCTTAGAACAAACTCTGCTGCTGACATTACTTCCTATGGGGTGGGCTTAGGGTTAAGTACTAAAGTTTTCAATGGTTTTAATCTAGGTTTTAACTATACATGGTCTAAATTTGATTTTAACCAGGCTACTGACCCTGATTTTGATGCTGGATTTAACACTCCTGAACATAAAGTAAAATTACAGTTTGGTAAAAACGATTTATTTAAAAATTTTGGCTTCAACATTAGTGCTAGATGGCAAAATGATTTCTATTGGGAATCTTCTTTTTTAGAAGGAACAATAGATGCTAGAACCGTATTAGATGCGCAAATAAATTATAGAGTTCCTACTTGGAAATCAGTGTTCAAATTAGGTGGCGCTAACTTAACAGGAAAAGAATACTTCAGTGCCCCTGGTATTGGAGCAATAGGCTCTCAATTCTTTATTTCTTGGACAATTAATAACTAAAAAATGAAAAAAATGAAATTCAAATACAGTTGGTTACCAATCCTTTTTACTGGATTGGTTGCCTGTGATATAAATAATGATTTAGATCCAATTTTAGATAATACCCCTGCACCACCTAGAGTTGTTCTAACAGCAGGTTCTGCAGACTTCTCAAACTACATCGCGGTAGGCGCTTCTTTTTCTGCTGGTTTTACTGATGGCGCTTTATTTAAAGCAGGGCAGAAAAATTCTTTTCCTAATATTATGTCTTCAAAATTCGCAATGGCGAATGGAGAAGCTTTTACGCAACCTCTAATGAACGATAATACAGGAGGAATGTCTAGCAACGGGCAAGTAGTCCTTAATCCTAGATTTTATTTTAATGGAAAAGTACCAACCTTATTAAACAAACTACCTAGTACAATAGTGGGAGTTCCTGCAGAAAATGCTCCTAATTTTAAAAACTATGGAATTCCTGGTGCAAAAAGTATTCATTTCTTAGCTCCTGGATATGGCAATCCTGCTGGACTAGCTACAGTACCGAGAACAGCAAACCCGTATTTTGTAAGAATGAATCCGACACAACCTACATTAATTGCTGAAATAGCATCTAAACAACCTACTTTTTTCTCTTTATCTGAGATTGGAGGAAATGATTTGCTCGACTATGCTATTGCAGGAGGGATAGATCCCACTGCTATTACTCCTAAAACTACCTTTGATACCGCCTTTAATGCAATTGTAAATACACTAACGCAAGTTCCTAATGCAAAAGGAGTTGTAGCAAATTTACCATATGTAACATCATTTCCCTATTTTACTACAGTTCCTCACGCTCCTCTTGACCCTACAAATCTGGAATTTGCATCACAAATTCCAACGCTGAATGTCGTTTATGGAGCATTGAATCAAATTTACGCAGATCCTGCAATAAATCAACCGAACAGAATTGTTCAGTTTTCGACTAAAAAAGCAAGTCCTGTTGTGATTAAAGACAAAAATTTAGCTGACTTATCTGCTACCATTAGTAGTGTTTTAGGAAATCCTAACAATACTGCTTTTATTGGGTTCATTCAATCTTTAGGCTTACCTGCTCAAGCGGCTCCATTGGTAGCTCAGCTTTTAGGTCAACAATACGGACAAGCTAGACCAGCTACTCCTGAAGACTTATTAGTATTACCGAGTAGCAGTATTATTGGAACAGTTAATAAAGATGCAGCTGAAGCCCTGATGAATGTAAATCCTCTTATTACAGAAGCATTAGCTAATCAATTTTCTACCGAAGGAATTACGTTACCTTTAGCTGATAAATGGGTGCTAACAAAAGAGGAAGCAGAAATTGTAAAACAAGCTACTGATAACTATAATGAAACGATTAAAAACGTTTCTGAAGCTAAAGAATTAGCTTTTGTTGATTTCAATGCTTTGTTAAAACAAGCAGCAACTAATGGGATCGCATTTGATAACTATATTTTAACTACAGAGTTCGTTCTTGGTGGTTTAATTAGCTTAGATGGGGTGCATTTAACTGCTAGAGGATATGCACTAATGGCCAATAAGATGCTAGAAGCTATTGACAACCAATATGGCTCTAACTTTAAGGAAGCTACAGATGGCTTAGCAAAAGCAGATGATTACCCAACAAATTACTCCCCTACTTTAAAGTAGAAAAGAGGAAACAATATTATAAAAAAAGGCTGCCAAAATTGGCAGTCTTTTTTTATTTCATCCATTCCTTAATTTTCTTATCATTTAGTATGTACTTCTTATATTTACCGTCTTTATATCTATAATAAATAAATATAGGCATTAAAATAAAAGCCATATACAAAACTCCTAACCCCATTATAATTTGCCCTTTAGGATGCTCAACATTCAAGAGGTATCCTCCCAAAGCCATCCATAAAATAAAAATTATAAATAGAATTTTTATAATTATTTTCATTTCAAATAGGTTTTAAAATTTAAATACCATCAAAAATTTGATGGTATTTAAATTGTTATCTCTCCATTTTCATCAACCAAGAACGCATATCCACCTCTTGTTTTATAATTTCTCTTACTTCTTCTATGTTCACCCTTTTCTGCTCCATTGAGTCTCTATGACGAATGGTAACCGTATTATTTTCCAAGGTATCATGATCTACAGTGATACAAAAAGGAGTTCCATTTGCGTCTTGACGTCTATAACGACGACCTACGGCATCCTTTTCATCATAAGACACGTTAAAATCCCATTTCAAATCATCTACAATTTTACGTGCAATCTCAGGCAAACCATCTTTTTTTACTAAAGGTAAAATCGCTGCTTTTACAGGCGCCAATACTGCAGGTAATTTTAGAACAGTTCTAGTAGTACCGTTTTCCAATGTCTCTTCTTCTAAAGCTTTAGAAAACACCGCTAAAAACATTCTATCTAAACCAATAGAAGTTTCCACTACATATGGCACATAACTTTTATTTTCTTCATGATCAAAATATTGCAATTTCTTACCAGAATATTGCTCATGAGCTTTTAAATCAAAATCAGTACGAGAATGAATTCCTTCCAATTCTTTAAATCCAAAAGGGAATTTAAATTCTATATCTGCTGCTGCATCAGCATAATGCGCTAATTTTTCATGATCATGAAAACGATAATTATCACTACCCATTCCTAATGACAAATGCCATTTCAAACGAGTTTCTTTCCATTTTTCATACCATTCTTTTTGAGTTCCTGGCTTTACAAAAAACTGCATTTCCATTTGCTCAAATTCACGCATTCTAAATATAAACTGACGTGCAACAATTTCATTACGGAAAGCTTTTCCTGTTTGAGCAATTCCAAAAGGTATTTTCATACGACCTGTTTTCTGAACATTTACAAAATTCACAAAAATACCTTGTGCCGTTTCTGGTCGTAAATACAAATCCATTGCCCCTTCCGCAGAAGCTCCTAATTTAGTACCAAACATCAAGTTAAATTGTTTTACATCTGTCCAGTTTTTAGAACCTGTTAGCGGATCTGCAATTTCTAATTCTTCTATCAGTGCTTTTACATCAGCTAAATCTTCATTTTCTAAAGATTTGCCCATTCTTGATAAAATTGTATTTATTTTTTCTTGATATCCTAAAACTCTCCCATTTGTAGTAAGAAACTCTTCTTTATTAAAAGAATCTCCAAATCGCTTCGCTGCTTTTTTAACCTCTTTTTCTATTTTCCCTTCAATCTTAGCACAATAATCTTCAATTAAAACATCTGCCCTATACCTTTTCTTAGAATCTTTATTATCTATTAAAGGATCATTAAAAGCATCAACATGCCCTGAAGCTTTCCAAGTAGTAGGATGCATTAAAATAGAGGCATCTATACCTACAATATTTTCATGCATTTGCACCATTGCTTTCCACCAATAATCTCTAATATTTTTTTTCAACTCTACTCCATTTTGAGCATAGTCATAAACCGCACTTAGTCCATCATAAATTTCACTTGACTGAAATACATATCCATACTCTTTTGCATGTGATAGCACTTTCTTAAATTGATCTTCTTGTTTTGCCATAACGCAAAAATAAAATAAGGATTTAACTTTTTAACTAGAATCAAAAAAAAAAGTGAATAACTACGTATTATTCACTTTAAAACAGCTTTTTTTACGGTTACTTTAGCTTCAATGTTGTATTTCCTGAAAAAGCACCATCTACAAATGTACTAACAGTATATTTACCTTTATTTATATTATCCCTATTTACTAAAACTAAAGACAATAAGCTCAACTTATGGTTTGTATAATTTACGATAATAGAATCGCTATAAACTACATTGCTTCCATTTTTCAGCTTCATCTTTCCTTTTGGCGCTACAACATTTTTATCCTCATCTTTAATTTGAATATAGACATGTTTACTTCCTGCTTCAGAAAACGGGTTTTCTAATAGGTCAAAATTAATTTTAAAAGCGTCTGTTCTTCTAGATTTCGAAGTGATAGTTAATTTTCCACTACTTCTTTCTTTTACTGCTGCTACTTTTATAGACCCTGTTTTCAAAATACCCGCGCCAGCCACTTTAGCTTGTAATATTCGTTGTTTTTCTTCGAGTAACCTATTTTCTTTTTTGAGAGTCTCGTTAATTGATTTCTTTTGGTTTAAAACCTCCTTTACTACTATATTTTCCTGCTTCAAATCATCATTTAAGACATTTAACGAATCTACTTTTGCAAATAAATTTCTATTCTGACGCTCCAATGTGATAATTTTCCTTCTATATTTTCCTATTAGCTTATAGTTTTTAACATTTATATTTTTCACAGAATCTCTTAAATCTATCATTTTTTTAAGCTCTATTCTAAGTCTTTTAGATAAATTCTTTTTCCTTACAACAACATCTGTATAATCTTTGATAATTTCGCTTAACTCATTTTTTAACTCATTTTTTTCTTCCTGAAATATCGTATCTAGATTAGAATAATCTCTTGTTTTTTTTAAAGAGTAAAACAATAAGAACAAAACTAGCAATGATAATACAATAACTGTTATATTTTTTTTCTTGTTATAAGTCATCTTATAGGGGGGTTAAGCGTCATTAAATTTACATTATTAACGAAGTTTTACAATGGTTTCTCCTGAATAGATCCCTTCAACAAAAACCTTAATAGTATATACTCCTCGCTGAATATTTTCTCTATCTACTTTTATTAAGGAAACTAAACCAGTTTCTTTATTTCTGTAGTCTGCCACAAAAAGGTCACTATATATAATTTTTGATTTATTTCTTATTACTGTGATTCCCTTTCTTGAAACTATATTTCTATTCTCATCTAAAATTTGAATACAAATAGATTTTAATCCTTTCCCTGCAAACTTATTTTCTAACAAATCAAAACTCACTTTAAAAAAACCTATATCATTCAATTTTGAAGTACTCGAAAGTTTTCCATTGCTACTTTCTTTCATAGCTATTGCAATAATTTGAGAAGTTCTAATAATTTTTGCTTTAGCTACTTTTTCTTCTAAGTTCTTCTTCCTATTGAAAAGCAATTTATTTTTACGTACTAAACTTGTATTCAGCTCTTCTTTTTCTCCTAGCTCTTCTTTAACAGTTACATTTTCTGCTAACAACTCATTGTTCAAATTATTTAAAGAATCTACTTGAACAAACAACTTTTTGTTTTGACTCTCTAGGCGTGCTATTCTTCTCCTATATTTTCTAATTAAACCATAATTATATGATTTTAAACTTTTAATAGTATCCCTTAATCGTACTATCTTATATAGTTGGTCTTTTAATTTCTTTGATATGTTTTCTTTTCTCGATATTGCGTTATCATAATCTCTAATAACATCATCTAACTCTAATTCAAGCTCGATCTTCTCAAGTTCAAAAGCATTTTTCAACTCAGAATAATCTTTTGCATTTTGATAGGACAGGTACCCAATTGCTACAATTAGCATCAGTAAAAACGCAATTAAGCCTATGTTTTTTTTGTCTGTTGTCATTTATTAAGGGGAATTTTACAGACAGATTTTATATCTGTTTTATGCTAAAATACTATTTTTTAGCACATTTATAAACAAATGCAGGAGGAAAATTTAAAGGCTCAAAATCTAAGGAAATATTGCTGCCAAAAATCCGCTTTAGTTTCTTATAATACGACAGGCTATATTGATATTGTATAAAGAGTCCGTTTGTAGATAACACTTCCTTGCTTCTCTTCAAAATTTCTTTAGAAATCTCTTTAGGAATAATGGTTAAGGGCAAACTAGATATAATGTGATTTGCTTCAGAAAAGCCTAGTTTTTCTAACTCTTTATCAACATTTTCAGCAGATGCTTTTAACACAATCAACTGCTTGTGCTTTATTTTCAATAATTCTTCATAAAAAATGTCATTAATCTCAAAACAGATTAGGGTTGCATCTTTATTAATTTTTTTCAAGATATGATTGGTGATAGCTCCATTACCAGGTCCTAATTCAACAATTACATTGGCTTCTTCAAAATTAACATTTTTTAACATTTTTTCTGCGAGATAACGCGAACTAGGAACAACGGTTCCTGATGTTTTATAGTTTTTAATTGCTTCTCTAAAAAAGTTAAATTTCTTACTCAAAATACTGATTTATAATGTTTTTGTACTTTTATACTCAAAAAACATGCTGTAAAGATGCAACTTTTAAAAGACATATTCTATTTATTTTTCCCAAACTCATGTGCAACTTGTAGCAAAGCTCTGTTACAAAATGAATTGATTTTATGCATACAATGCCGGCATAAACTACCTATAATTTCTTATAACGATTATACTAACAATAAAATAGTAACTTCTTTCTATGGAAGAGTTCCTATAAACAAAGCTGTTTCTTTCTTTTATTATCAAAAACAAGGAATTACGCAACGTTTAATTCAAGAGTTAAAATACAAAAACAATCAAAAAATAGGCGCTTTTATTGGTAATTGGCTTGGTTACCAGCTAAAGGAATCTAATGAATTCAACAATATTGATTATATCATTCCTGTGCCACTTCATCCTAAAAAATTAAAAAAAAGAGGCTATAACCAGCTAACACTATTTGGAGAATCTTTAAGTAGGATACTAAATATCACCTATAATCCTAACCTCCTTATTAAAAAATCTATGACCCATACCCAAACTTTAAAACACCGTCTTAATAGATTTTCAAACACGAGTACATCCTTTTCTTTAAATACTCCTACTGTTTTAGCGAATAAGCACATTTTACTCATTGATGATGTTATTACTACTGGTGCTACTATTGAAGCTTGTTGCAATGAGCTTTTAAAGGTGCCCAACATCACTATTAGCATAGCAACTATGGCTTATACTGAAATGTACTAGATTTTGTAAAAAAATACTGCATAGTTTTACTACTTTTGACTTTTAATTTGTAAATCTCTTTTTGTGAAAAGGCTTTTTTTATTCTTATCATTTTTTATTGTTATTTACTTCCTAACAAATTGTGCCAGAAAAGGACGTCCTGAAGGTGGTCCTAAAGACGAAAAAGCTCCTATAATGGTTACTGCAAACCCTCCTTACAAAACGGTTAACTTTGATAAAAAAAACATTAAAATTTATTTTGATGAATATATAGTTTTAAAAGATCTACAAAAACAGTTGGTCATTTCCCCTCCAATGAAAAATGCACCTATAATTACTCCTCAAGGAACTCCTAGTAAGTACATTTCTATTAAAATTCTTGATACCTTAGCTCCTAACACCACTTATACTTTTAACTTTGGTAACGCTGTTCAAGATAATAATGAGAACAATAAGCTAGAAAGTTTTAAATATATTTTCTCAACAGGAAAGCATATTGATTCTTTATACTTAAAAGGATTCGTTATGGATGCTTTTAAAGAAAAAGCACCTAAAAATACCAGCGTACTTCTCTATAAAATAGATTCTTTGTATAACGACTCTATCATATATAAAGAAAAACCTAATTATGTTACAAGTACCTTAGATACGACAAACTTTAATCTTACTAACCTGAAGAAGGGAAAATATTTACTTGTCGCTTTAAAAGAAATTAGTGGGAATTATTTATTTAATCCAAAAGAAGATAAGATCGCTTTTTATAAAGATACCATTCAATTACCTAAAGATAGTGTTATCAAAAACCCTTTAAAGCTCTTTAAAGAGGTACAACCCTTTCATTTCAAAAGAGGAAAAGAAGTTTCAAAAGGCCATATTATTTTTGGGTTTACAGGAAAAAGAAAACACCTGAAACTTAACTTAACTACTACAACTCCTGCTAGTTTCAAAAATTTCTCTCAGTTTGAAAAAGGAAAAGATACCCTCCATTATTGGTACACTCCTTTTCAAGCAGATTCTTTACATTTTAATGTTAGCAACGGTAACTCTATAGACGAGACTACTGTTATGCTTCGAAAGAAAAAAATAGACTCTTTACTGATTTCTTCAACGGTAAATGCAAACTTAAAACTAAATGACACATTATTTTTAACAACAAATAATCCCATCACCAAAATAGACTCCACAAAATTCCACCTTGTACAAAAAGATTCTATTAAGATAAACTATAAATTGTACAAAAAAGAATTTAACAAATTAGCTGTCTTGTTTGATGAAACACCAAAAACAAATTATCGTTTGACTTTGTTTCCTAAGGCTATTACCGACTTATATCAAACTTCTAATAAAGATACTTTAGTTTATAATTTTAGAACAAAAACTATAGAAGATTATGGTAGCATTACATTAGATATTAGAAACAACACGAATAAAACAGTGCTTATTCAATTGCTTGGAAAAGGAAACGCCATCGTAAACTCAAAAAGTATTAGCGCTTCTCAAAAAATCGATTTCAAACTACTCGAACCAGCAGAATACACCATTAGAGCTATTATTGATACTAATAAAAATAATGTTTGGGATACCGGTAACTTCTTGTTAAGAGAACAACCAGAAAAAGTAATTTATTTCCCAACCGCTCTTAAATTAAGAGCGAATTGGAATATAAATGAAGTTTTTATTGTAGAGTAATTAATTTTTTTTAGCCCAGTTATCTCTCAAACCAACTGTTTTATTAAAAACCAGCTTCTCTGCTGTAGTCTCATCATCTACATTAAAATAACCTAGGCGTTGAAATTGAAACCTATCACCTATTGCAGCTGTCTGTAAACTTGGCTCAACAAATGCATTAATTATTTTTAAGGAGCTAGGATTTAAAAATTCCATAAACTCTTTATCTTTATGCCCATCAGGAGCTTCATCTAAAAATAATCTATCATAAACTCTAACCTCTGCTTGCACTGCATCTTCTATAGAAACCCAGTGTAAGGTTCCTTTTACCTTTCTCTTACTTTCTTCAGTACCGCTTCCTGATCTAGTTAAAGGATCATAAGTGCAGTGAATTTCGGTAACATTTCCTTGCGCATCTTTGATACAGCTTTCCGCTTTAATAATATAGGCATTTTTTAAACGAACCTCCTTGCCAAGCTTCAGTCGGAAAAACTTTTTATTAGCCTCTTCTCTAAAATCTTCTTTTTCTATGTAAATCTCTCTAGAAAAAGGAACTTCTCTCGTTCCTGAATTTTCATCTTCAGGATTATTTTCTGCTATTAACATTTCTTTTTCTCCCTCTGGGTAATTTGTAATCACAACTTTCACAGGATCTAAAACTCCCATAACCCTATTTGCAGTTTTATTCAAGTCTTCACGAATTTTAAACTCTAATAAAGCTACATCAATAACATTTTCTCTCTTAGAAACCCCAACTGTTTCTATAAAATTTCTTATAGATGCTGGCGTGTATCCTCTACGTCTTAATCCTGAAATCGTTGGCATTCTTGGATCATCCCAACCTTTTACAATACCTTCTTCTACTAGTTTTAAGAGTTTACGCTTACTCATAATCGTATAACTCAAATTTAAACGTGAAAATTCACGTTGCTTAGGTGCTAATGGATAGGTTGATTTCCCATATTCATATATGTGATCTCTAAACCAATTGTATAAATCTCTATGTGGCTTAAATTCTAAAGAGCACAATGAATGAGATACCTGTTCTAAATAATCGCTTTCTCCATGTGTCCAATCATACATTGGATAAATGTTCCAGTCATTTCCTGTTCGATGGTGTTCTTTATATAAAATGCGATACATTATAGGGTCACGCAGTAACATATTTGGAGAACTCATATCTATCTTAGCCCTTAAAATATGCTCCCCTTCCTCAAAATCACCATTTTTCATTCTTTCAAATAGCTCTAAGTTTTCTTCTACAGATCTATTTCTATACGGACTATTCGTACCCGCTTTTGTAGGTGTTCCTTTTTGCGCTGCCATTTCTTCTGATGTTTGGCTATCAACATACGCCTTTCCATCCTTTATTAATTGAATTGCCCAATCATATAACTGCTGAAAATAATCTGACGAATACAATTCATTTTCCCAATGATACCCCAACCATGAGATATCTTTCTTAATAGCATCTACATACTCTTGCTCTTCTTTCGCTGGATTTGTATCATCAAAACGAAGGTTTACAGGAGCATTATATTTCTCCCCCAAACCAAAACTAATTCCAATCGCTTTTGTATGACCAATATGTAAATATCCGTTAGGCTCTGGCGGAAAACGAAAACGTAGCTTTTCCTTTGGCATTCCGCTTGCTAAATCTTCTTCTATAATTTGCTCTAAAAAATTCAATGATTTTTTTTCTTCTGACATAATATATGACTCGTTTATTCAACTACAAAAATAACTATTTTCACAAATAAAAAAAGCAGTGAAACACATAGGATTTCACCACTTTTAAAAGTACTTTAATTACCTCTTTTAGTTCAGATAAAAAGTATTATTGTTTAATTCTATATCCGCCATCAACTGAGATGGATCTATTGTAACTGATTTCACTGCTTTTCTTGTTGCAAATGTATATGTTGGATGAGCAAACGTCCAATCTTCAAGAATGGTTGCCGATGTCGGTTTCTCTCCCCTCATCATCCTTAGTGGAATGTTAAACATTTCTTTCGTTCCATCCTTGTAAACTACTTCCACATCAATAGGCATTGGCATTTTACCTATTCTTTCTAGTATTATTTTATTTCCTTCTACTGATCTTATACCATAATCAATCGTATGTGTAGTTTGCGTCCATTCATTCAAATACCATCCTAAATGTATCCCTGAAACTTTCTCTGCCGTTCGCTGAATATCATTAGGAGTAGGATGCTTAAACGCAAAATCATCAAAATACTTCTTTAATGTTTTTCTGACATTTTCTTCCCCTATAATATATTCTAATTGAGATAAGAAAATATTTCCTTTAGAATAACTAGCAATTCCATAAGCTCTGTTCGTATCATATCTATCAGCATGTGTAGATAAAGGTTCTTCAGTTCCTGTTCTTACTACATAGTGATACCCTCTGTATGAGCCTTCATGAGGGTTATTTGCTCCTCCTCTCAATATTTCATTTTCCGCTTTATTAGACACATATGTAGTAAACCCTTCATCCATCCATGGATGTAAGCTCTCATTAGTTGCTAACAAAAATTGAAACCAAGTATGTGCTATTTCATGCGCTGTTACTCCAAATAAACTTCTCCACTTTCTCTTTCCTGTAATTAACGTGCACATAGCATATTCCATTCCTCCATCTCCTCCTTGAATTACAGAATATTGTTTATATGGATATTGCCCAATATTTTTACTAAAATAGTTTATCAACTCCGCTGTTTTAGGTTGTAATTTCTTCCAGTTTTCTTTAAAAGATCGATCCAGTGTTTTCTTATACAAGAAATGAAGATCAATTCCATTATTCATTTTAAATACATCATGAGTATATTCTGGATCTGCTGCCCAAGTAAAATCATGTACATTCGGAGCTTTGAATTTCCATGTTAACTTTTTTCCTCTTGGAATACGTAGTTTTTCATTTTTATTTTCATAACCATGTCCAACTTCTTGAGGGTTTTGAACATATCCACTTCCTCCTACTACATAATTTTTATCTATATGAAGAGTTACATCAAAATTTCCCCAAACCCCGTGAAACTCCCTACCTAAATACGGGGGAGTGTGCCATCCTTGGAAATCATACTCTGCCATCTTTGGGTACCATTGCGTCATTGACAACGCTACTCCTTCTGAGTTATTACGACCTGAGCGACGTATTTGCTTGGGTACTTGAGCTTCAAATAACATCTCAAAAGTTGCTTGTTCTCCTGATTTTATTGGCTTATTTAAAGTTACTTCCAAAATAGTACCTACGACTTCTTTTCTTACGTTGATTCCATTTTGCTTTAATGATTTTACTTTGATATAACCTACCTCAGAAGGTAATAATTTGCTAATTCTATCCTTCACCCTACCATCTGGATCTTTAATATTCCTAGAGCGTATGTCCATTTGCGAATTCGGCTGAAATGCATTAAAGTACAAGTGATAATATACCTTTTTCAATACATCTGGAGAGTTATTGGTATATATTAACGTTTGTTTTCCTTGATACCGAAATGTTTCAACATCCATATCGATATCCATTGTATAATCCACATGTTGCTGCCAATATCCATTACTTATAAACTTCTTATTTTGAGGTACTCTCCCATAGAACTTTATCACAAACAAAAGAAAGCCAAAAAAAATTATTTTCTTCATATCTATTAATTATTTTAAATTAAAAAAGAGCATCAAATTAATAATGCTCTTTTTGTTATTATCTGTATAATCGAACGATTATTTCTTTCCATTCACCATTCTATCTGCCATACGTAAAGCATTGTATGCATTTACAACACGTCCAGACACTGATAACTCAGAAAAAGGCACCTTCTTACCTTCAGGGTTTGCCCTCGATGCTGATCCTGGTTGAATTACTTCAAAATCAATTTTGGTTCCTGAATTCATCAAAATATGCTTTACCTGACTAGCACTTAGTTGTGGATAGTAAGATCTTATTAGTGCAGCAACTCCTGCCGTAGATGGAGAAGCCATTGAAGTTCCACTAAATTTCTTGTATTCACCATCTGGCGTTGTAGAATAAATTTGAACTCCAGGCGCAAATACATCTACATTTTTCTTTCCATAGTTAGAAAAACTCGCTGGTAAATTTTCATTATAATTAGCACTCATAGCTCCTACCGTTAAGAAATTATCAGAGATTTCATTTACTAAATCAGGAGCATCATTTGGATACGTTTTTTCTACGTCAATATTTTTACCATCATTTCCTGCTGCATTCACAATTAACACATCTTTATCGGCGGCATATTTAATAGCATCATACACCCAGTTCTTGTTAGGTGAAAAAGCTTTACCAAAACTTGTATTAATTACTTTAGCCCCATTATCAACAGCGTAACGTAAGCCTAAGGCAACATCTTTATCATATTCATCTCCATCTGAAACTGAACGAACTGCCATAATTTTCACATTATTAGCAACTCCATTCATTCCTTTGCCATTATTTCTAGTAGCTCCAATGATACCTGACACATGAGAACCGTGTGCTTCTCCTTTTTCAGAGTGCCCCGAGTTAGCATCTCCATAACCAGGCTTATCTTTAATATCATATGCATTATCACCAACAACAATACGATAATCTATTTTTAAATTATCTCCTTTTATTGTTTTCGTTGCTCCTTCAACCAATTTAACCAATTGCTTTTTAGCTTCTCCTAAAGAAGAAAATCCAAAACCATATATTCCTTTAGCAGTTTCTACAGCTTTTAATAATTCTGAATCACTAGTATTAATTACTTGAACTTCTTCTTTAGTATAATCTTCTTTTCCAAAATATTTAGTCAACGCGCTATCAGAGGCCTTTACCCCCTCTAGTATTCCACTAAAACGTTGCTTATTTTCTTTTGCTTTATTGACTTTTTCTTGCTGGTAAGCTTTTACTTCCGCTAGAGTTTCAGCGTCTGCAATAGATGGATTCATTAAGATACGTTCATATTCTAAGTGTTCTTTGTATGATTTCCCTAGAAAATTCCATCCATTAATATCATCTACGTATCCATTTTTATCATCATCAACTCCATTTCCAACAACTTCTTTTTCATTCACCCAAGCTACATCTACTAAGTCTTCATGTTTCAAGTCAGTTCCACTATCTACTACACCTACAATAACCTCTATTCCTTTTTTCCCTTCCAAGAATTTATATGCCTTATCAACACTCATTCCTGGAATTGTATCAGTAACTAAATCCAAATGCTGCCATCCTTTTTTTTGTTCTTCCGTTAAAGGAGATTTTTTAGCTGGTAAGTTTATTGCTGTATTTGAACCTGCTGGCACAGCAATCTTATTAACAGATTTACAACTAGCTAAAGCAAATGTTGCTATTGCTGTATAAAATACTGGTTTTAAAATTCTCATAATTTAATTTTAATTAAAAATATCTGTAAATTTATAGTTTTCCTCTAAACGAACTCCTTTTTCGGTATGTTTTACAGTGCATAATTCATTATGAGCATCATGCTCAAGAAATAAATAATACCCGTTAGTTGCAGCTTCGTTTAAAAAATCGGATTTTTCTTTAATTGTTAATAATGGACGAGTGTCATATCCCATAACATAAGGAAGTGGAATATGCCCTATTGTTGGTAACAAATCTGCCATAAAAACAATAGTTTTTTCTTTGTACTTAATTTTTGGCAACATTTGTTTTTCTGTATGACCATCCATAAAAAGTACGTCAAAACCTATTTGATCTTTTGCATTTCGATGAATAAAATTCAATTGACCACTTTCTTCAATAGGCAAAATATTTTCTTTTAAAAAAGAAGCTTTTTCTCTAGGGTTCGGAGCTACTGCCCAATCCCAATGACGCTCATTTGACCAAAATTTAGCATTTTTAAAGGCAGGTTCATAACCTGTTCTTTCTTTATTCCATTGTATAGCTCCTCCACAATGATCAAAATGCAAGTGAGTTAAAAAAACATCTGTTATATCATCTCTGTGAAAGCCATACTTTGCTAAAGAACTGTCAAGCGAGAAATTACCAAATAAATAATAGTACCCAAAAAACTTATCCGATTGTTTTGATCCCATTCCTGTATCAACTAAGATCAAGCGATCCTCATCTTCGATAAGCATACTACGCATGCCCAGATCGATCATATTATTATTATCAGCCGGATTTGTTTTTTGCCAAATAGACTTAGGAACGACACCAAACATAGCGCCTCCATCTAATTTTAAATTACCTGTTTCTATTGGATAAATTCTCATAGTTTACAAAGATGCAGAATTTTAATGATATTTTTTGTTAAAGAATACAAAAGGTTTTATCATACTTCCATCTTTACCAATTACATACCTTGCTTTTTTTAGTCAGCTCGTTTTTAGAAAAACTAAAAAAAAAGAAAACTCAATCTTACAACGCTCAAAACAATCTGTTTTCTATAAAAAAATTAAGATCGTATGAAGATTAATCTTCATACGATCTTAATTTTGCTCCCCCTCTTGGACTCGAACCAAGGACCCTCTGATTAACAGTCAGATGCTCTAACCAACTGAGCTAAGGAGGAGTTTGGACAGAAGTAAACTTCTTTTCCTAGTTTTTATAAACTTCTTTACTATTGATATGGTAAAGAATCTTGAGGTGTCGAGCGGATTCGAACCGCTGTAGATGGTGTTGCAGACCACTGCCTAGCCACTCGGCCACGACACCTAATTCAAGGACTGCAAATTTACAACTTTTTATACATCTAGCAAGCCTTTTTTTAATCTTTTCGTTTTTTTCTTAAAACAATTGCTACTTCCTCTACATTTCCTCCTATTGGTGGGTTTATTTTTGCTACGCTTATGCGTACCTTTTTTACCAGTTGTATTTCTTTAAGAATTCGAACTAAAATTCTTGCTGCTACCTCCTCTAGCAACTTGGATCTAATAGCCATTTCTTCTTTCACAATATGGTTCAAATGCACATAATCTACCGTATCAGCTAAATCGTCTGTTTCTGATGACTTCTGTAAATTTGCGTTTACCTTAAGATCAACTCTATATTCACTACCAATTTTAGCTTCTTCATCCAAACAGCCATGATAAGCATATAGTTTTATGTTATTTACTTTTATAGTTCCCATAATTGCAAAGGTATTCAAAAGTGATACATTTGTTCTAAAAAAAGCCATTTCCTTTTGTATTGTCTCTGCGTCGTCGTAAACAAGAACTAATTGTTCTATTTAACTTTTATGTTAACATCATATCCTCAATTAAAATAATATATTTGGACTTTATTTATTAATAATAGAATCCTTTAGATGAAAAATAAACTATTCTTTTTAAGCTTTTTATTGACAAGCTTTTTTGCTGTATCACAAATTCACACCCCTGTAAAATGGAGTACTTCAGTTGAAAAAATTTCGAAAACTGAGTATAATCTAGTTATCAAATCAACTATTGAAAAAGGGTGGCATTTGTACTCACAAAATGTTCCTAAAGATTTACCTATTGGAACTATTTTCACTTTTAAAAAAAATAATCCTTTTGAATTAGTAGGTAATACTAGCGAAGGAAAAGGACACGTAGTTCACGATCCTGTTTTTAATAAAAAAATAAAATATTTCGAAAATAAAGCCATTTTTAAACAACGTATAAAAGTAAAGGATAGCTCTCAAAAAATAACTGGAGAGGTAGAGTTTTTAGCCTGCAATAATGTAAGTTGCCTCCCTCCTTCCTATGAAGATTTGGTTTTTGACCTTACTTTAAGCATCCCTGTAAAAAAAAAAGAACTAGAAACTAAAGCAACAACCTCAAAAAACACCTATAAAGATAAAGGAGTCCTAAGTATCTTTTTATTAGCGTTCTTATCTGGATTTGCAGCATTATTAACACCTTGTGTCTTCCCTATGATTCCTATGACTGTAAGTTTTTTCACCAAGCAAAGTAAAAACAAAGCCATCGGAATTAAAAATGCTATTATTTACGGAATATCGATTATCGCTATTTATGTGCTTTTGGGCTCTGTAGTCACTGCCATATTTGGAGCAGACGCTTTAAATGCCTTATCTACAAATGTTTGGTTTAATCTTATCTTCTTCTTGCTACTACTTATTTTTGCTATTTCTTTCTTAGGAGCTTTCGAAATTACATTACCTAGTTCATGGGCTACGAAAGTAGATTCTCAAGCTGATCGAGGTGGTCTAATTGGTATGTTTTTTATGGCACTCGCTTTGGCCATTGTTTCTTTTTCTTGTACAGGTCCTATTGTTGGAACTTTATTAGTTGAAGCTGCTTCGAAAGGCGGATTTGCTCCTGTGATAGGAATGCTTGGATTTTCACTAGCAATTGCCATTCCTTTTGCTTTATTTGCGGCTTTCCCTGGCTGGCTAAACTCTCTTCCCAAATCAGGAGGGTGGCTCAATACAGTAAAAGTAGTACTAGGTTTTTTAGAACTGGCTTTAGCTTTTAAATTTTTATCAAATGCTGATTTAGTATTGCAATTACATTGGCTAGAGAGAGAAGTATTCATTGCTATTTGGATTGCCATTTTTGGGGTACTTTCTTTTTATCTGTTTGGAAAAATTCAATTGCCACATGACAGTCCTTTAAGTCATATTTCTGTAGGAAGATTAAGCTTGGGACTCGTAACATTATCATTCACTATATATATGATCCCAGGATTATGGGGAGCTCCTTTAAATTTAATAAGTGCATTTCCTCCTCCACAACACTATAGCGAAGCTCCTTATGGAGTTGGGTATTCTAAATTAAGTAATAATGTAAACATTTCTAATACTCATGAAAAATCAGAAAAACATCAAGAAAAAATTCCTGAAGGAGCTCACTTAATGCCTCCTCATGATATTATTGCTTTTAACGATTATGACAAAGGAATTACCTATGCTAAAAAAGTAGGAAAACCTATATTAATTGATTTTACAGGGCATGCATGTGTCAATTGCCGTAAAATGGAGCAAAATGTTTGGGTCCAACCCAATGTTTTAAATATTCTTAAAAACGATGTAGTTCTCATTTCTTTATATGTAGATGACAAACGTCCTTTAAAAGAAAATGAAATTACAGATTCAAAATTAAGACCTGGTAAAAAACTAAAATATATTGGACAGAAATGGAGCGAATTCCAAGCTATCAAATACAAAGCAAATTCACAACCATTTTACGTACTAATAAATCATAACGAAGAAAATATAACTACTCCCGTAGGCTATATGCCAGATGCAAATGAATATTATTCCTGGTTACAAAAAGGAATATCCAATTTTAAATAATGAAAGAACAAAGAGTATGCTAAAAACGTACTCTTTGTTCTTTTTAATTTAATGCATCATTTTGAATTTCCCTTAGAAAACGTTTCTTAAGTAGAAATAGCCGTACCTTTGTATCTTAATAGAAATAGAAATTTTAACTTATTTCTTAAAAAACATATATGACGTTCAAATCATTAGGCTTAACAGAAGAGCTACTAAAAGCAGTTAAAGAAAAAGGATATACAACTCCATCTCCGATACAAGGAAAAGCAATTCCAATAATATTAGATAGAAAAGACGTATTAGCTTCCGCGCAAACAGGAACGGGCAAAACTGCTGGCTTTACTTTGCCAATATTACAAATCATAACTGAAACTAAAAACCCTAAATATAGGCCTATAAAAGCCTTAATTTTAACACCTACTAGAGAATTAGCTGCTCAAATTTATGATAATGTCAGAGACTATAGTAAATATCTTAACATCAAATCTACTGCAATATTTGGAGGCGTAAAGCCTAAGTCTCAAATAGCTACTTTAAAAGGAGGGATAGATATATTAGTAGCCACCCCTGGAAGGTTAATCGATTTACATAATCAAAAGGCACTATCACTCAAAAGAGTTGATATTTTAATTTTGGATGAAGCCGATAGAATGCTAGACATGGGATTTATTAGAGATATAAAAAAAGTCATCAATTTCTTACCTAAAAAGCGACAAAATCTATTATTCTCTGCTACCTTTTCTAAAGAAATTAAAGAATTAGCAAAAAGCATTTTAAAGGCCCCTGTACTTGTTGAAGCTGCTCCTGAAAACACCGCTGCCGAAATGGTAATTCAAAAAATTTATAGAGTTCCTAAAAGTAAGAAAGCAGCCATGGTATCACAACTTATCTCTGAGGGGAATTGGAACCAAGTTTTAATTTTTACAAGAACAAAGCATGGTGCTAATAAACTCACAGAAAAGCTTCTTAAAAAAAATATTTCCGCTGCTGCAATACATGGAAATAAAAGTCAAGGAGCTAGAACAAAAGCCTTGAAAGGCTTTAAAGAAAATAGCATTCGCGTATTGGTAGCCACTGATATTGCAGCACGTGGTTTAGACATTCCTTTACTACCTCACGTTATTAATTATGAACTACCTAATATAGCTGAAGATTATGTACACCGAATAGGAAGAACAGGAAGAGCTGGCGCTAGCGGAGAGGCTATTTCTTTAGTTTCTGACGAAGAACTAGAATATGCTAAAAATATTGAAAAACTACTAGGTAAAAAATTAGATATAAGCAAATTAAAAAACTTCGATATCAATGAATTAGAAACTAAAAAGATTCCTAAAGAAAAAAGCTTCAAAGCTAAAAAACATAACAACTCAAAAAGCAATTCTTCTCCTAAAAGAGCCACTAAAAGCACAACCAAGCCTACAAAAAAATCTAGGCAAGAAGACACACCTTTTCCTAAAAAGAAAGAAAAGTAATAGCTCCAAGAAGAAATGGAACAACAGCAATAAACACACCAAAAATTTCAAGAAAAACAATCCGAATTCAACATATTAAACTATAAATTAAACATGAAGTACCATCCAATAAATAACAAGTTGTTTATAGAAAATCGCAAGAATTTTACTGCAAAAATGAAAGCAAATAGTTTAGCAGTTTTTAATTCAAATGATATTTACCCTATCAGTGCAGATAGCACAATGCCTTTTGAGCAGCATAGGGATATTTTTTACCTATCTGGTGTAGATCAAGAAGAAAGTATTTTAGTTTTATTTCCTGATTGTCCTAAAAAACAGTACCGAGAAGTATTATTTTTAAAAGAAACGAATGAACATATCGCTATTTGGGAAGGTGAAAAATTAACTAAAGAAAAAGCTTTTGAAACAAGCGGTATTAAAACCGTTTTTTGGCTAAGCGATCTGGAAAAGGTATTTGCTGAGATGATGGCTCTTGCAGATACTATTTACATCAACACCAACGAACATTACCGTGCTAATGTGGAAACACAAACTAGAGAAGATCGCTTTACAAAATGGTTAGTAGCTAAATACCCTGCCCATTCCGTGGCAAAAAGCAACCCTATTCTTCAGCGTTTACGTTCTGTTAAAAGTCCAATTGAAATTGAGCTAATCCAACAAGCCTGTAATATCACTGAAAAAGGATTTCGTAGAATCTTAAACTTTGTAAAACCTAATGTTTGGGAATTTGAAATTGAAGCTGAATTTATGCATGAATTTTTAAGAAACCGTTCAAAAAAATTCGCTTATACCCCTATCATCGCCTCTGGTAATAATGCAAACGTACTTCATTATATCGAAAACAATCAACAATGTAAAGCAGGCGATTTAATTTTATTAGATGTGGGAGCTGAGTACGCTAATTATTCATCAGATATGACACGCACAATTCCTGTTTCTGGTCGTTTTTCTGATAGGCAAAAGCAAGTTTACAATGCAGTTAACCGAGTAAAAGACGAAGCTACTAAAATGCTAATCCCAGGTACTGACTGGACTCAATACCATATAGAAGTTGGCAAATTAATGACCTCTGAATTGCTAGGCTTAGGTCTGATAGATAAAGCAGATATCCAAAATGAAGATCCTAATTGGCCTGCTTATAAAAAATATTTCATGCATGGAACTTCTCACCATATGGGGCTAGATACTCACGATTATGGTTTGCTACACGAACCTATGCAAGCAAATATGGTATTTACTGTAGAACCAGGTATATACATTCCTGAAGAAGGCTTTGGAATTCGCTTAGAAGATGACGTTGTCATTCAAGAAAAAGGCGCCCCTTTTAATTTAATGAGAAACATCCCTATTGAAGCTGATGAAATAGAAACACTAATGAACGAACAATAATTAAGCTGTCTATTCCATTCCGATTTTACTAAAAAGTAAAATCAAAAATAAAATTACAAACAAGCTAAAAACCGCAGTTTTTAAATTACGCTGCGGTTTTGTAGATGTTAACTCGTGCTTCAGAAAGGTTTTCAATAAAAAAACAGCAAAAACCTTCTTTTTAAACAGCTTTTTTTAAGACGGAATCATCCATTTGAAATTAAATTTCGTATCGGGTACTACCATTCTCTCCGTTATACGATACATCCTATCTGGGAGTTTCATCAAGTAATCACGCGCTTTTTCTGCCTCTGGAGTTAATTCAGATATTTTATCTATTTCCCATGCTTTATTAAGTTTTTTAATAATCTCTACATAGTCAAACCCTGTATATACTCCTATTCGTTGCGCTACTACAGAAAAATCTTCAAAAAGACTACCTTTACTCCCTAATGATTCTCTTAAGTGCATTGCTGGCATTACTATTTTATGTTTCATCATATGCTGAAAGGCAAGCATCATTTCAGAAGGATCTATTTTAAATATTTCTTTTACAAACTCAGCATAAGCTAAATGGTGCCTCATTTCGTCACCCGCTATAATCTTTGACATTTTTGCTAATGCTTTATGCCCTTTTTTTCGCGCTATTTTAGCTACATTATTATGAGATATATAGGTAGCTAGTTCTTGAAAGCTTGTATATATAAAATTTTTATAAGGATCTGTTGCTGTTCCAATATCAAATCCATCAGCTATTAAATGCTGCGTTGAAACCTCTACCTCTCTCATATTCACCCTTCCAGATAAATACAGGTACTTATTCAAAACATCTCCATGGCGGTTTTCCTCTGCAGTCCATGCACGTATCCACTTTGCCCAACCATTATCTGGCTGCTGAGTTACTCCTTCTAAATCTAGTAACCATGATTCATAAGTTGGTAATGCTTCTTCTGTAATCGTATCTCCGACCAATACTACCCAGAAATCATCTTCCAACTCTTTAGATATTTCTTGAATTTCTTTTACCTCATCTATAAAAGAGTCTGTTTGTGAATTAGGAAGAAAATCTGTTGGTTGCCATATTTTTTCAATAGGTACCAAAAATTTATCTACGAAACTATCGATATTTTTCTCGAGAGTTTTCATCACTTCTTTTCGAATATTTTGTATTGACATATATTTACTGTTGTTTGTTTCTTTTATAGAATGCCATTTACAAATTAAAATTACCCTAGTAAAAACATCTTCTTGTTCTTCTTTTTTTCAGTAACCGCAATATCATGGCTTATATAATACACTAGAAAACAGATCTTTTAATTGTTTTCTCTACATTTTCTACTAACTCTTCAAAAGGTAATGTTCCTACCTCTATTGGCTGATGTGTATGAATTTTTATTGGGCTAAAAAGGCCTAATGGGAATTTTCCATACTTAAACACCTTCCATGAGTTATTGATTGTTAAAGGAACTATAATTGCTTCCGGATTATACTTTACAATCATTTTTAAACCATTTACAGCGAATGGCTTAGGTTTCCCATTCCTACTACGCGTTCCTTCAGGGAATATAACGGCAGACCATGTATTTTTATGAATACGTTTTGAAAAATCTGCGAGTTCCATCAATGCCTTTTTTCCATCTTTCCGGTCGATTAAAGCTGCCCCTCCATATCGTAAATTAAAAGAAATACTTGGAATACCCCTTCCTAGTTCTTTTTTAGACACAAACTTTGGAAAATGTTTTCTAAAATACCAGATAATAGGTGGAATATCGAACATACTCTGGTGATTAGATATAAAAATAATTGTTTTATTTTCAGGTATTTCCTGTTCATTTTTTACACGAACAGATACGCCTAAAATAAGCAATGATTTTATTAAGAACCAGTTCATTACATCCACCACTTTTTGATGTCCATTTTGGCCAAAAACTTTCAATCCTATCCACTGTAAAGGGTGAAAAATCAATAACAAAGTAAAAAAAACAAATGCAAAAATTGCTGATAGTAAGTAGCTTAATATTTTCATGTATAATTTTATTTAAAACAAATGTAAAAAAAATCCCACTGAAGCGGGATCTATTTTTACATTTTAGTTAAGCCAAAGACTCCAAGGAATTCTCGCTAAAACTAACAATAATGCCAATCCATAAAAAATGGCAAAAGTCTTGAACTTAGCTATATTAGATGTTTGTTTTTTATGCTTAGACCAACCTATAGTTATCAAAATAATTGCAACCACCATCATTATAGGGTGCTCTATAGCCAATAGTCTAGCTGTACTATCCTTCATCACTTCACCTCCATTAGCCTTTAGGAACTTATACCAAGGACTCATAAAGTACCATGACAACCCTATTAACAATTGAATATGAGCAGCTATCAAAGTAAATAAACCTATTCTAAAATCCTTTTGAGTGAATTCTTTTTTTTGAACAAGGCCTATAATTGCATTAATTACCGCATAAGCTAATATTGCTACAACAATATATGCCCAGTAAGAGTGTACGTTTTTTATCATTTTTTGTTACGTTTTTAGTCACCGTAAATGTACAGATTTTTACGCATAAAAAAACCACCTCAGCAGAGGTGGTTTTAAAAGTTATATCAAAATGAATTAGTTTTTAACCCATTTACCTGCCTTTTTAATTAGTTTTAGCTCTTCAACTCCACTATTTCCATCATAAATACTAAAGATCAAAACATACTGCTGGTCTTCAACAGCCGTAGGGTCATTATTATCTAATAACTTCCCAGCAGCATTCAATAGCATTTCATCACTCCAATAAGCACTTCCTTTTGGTCTTCTATCAAAATTTGAATACCTAAGTACGCTAGCTGCTGCTTCAACATAACCTGTTTCGTTAGCAAATTCAGTACCTATATAAGCATAATCTGCATCTGTAAAAGTATATCTTATAGTATTGTCTGGCACCCATTTAGTACCATCATGTCCAAATTTTACACTAGATTTAATAACATTTGAATATTTTGACCAATTTACTCCATCATATATAAAAAATGCCACAAAACTATAAACAGCTTTATCATTGGTTTTTCCATCTCCATCTATATCTTGTTCATCTGTAACATAAAGTTTATACATGATACCTTCAATATCACCCGCTTCTTTCGCATCATACTTGAATTTATCATTCATAAATACTGGGATCTTAGAAAAAGCTTCATTTTCACTAGAAAACTGAGGTCTCCCTTCTCCCATTGCCGAATATTCTTCCGTTGTAATCCCTGTAGCCATTTCCCAATTTCCATCTACATAAATAAAACCACTATTCAAAGTTGAAACACTACCATTATAATAATCATAAGTTAAAGAAACTAATAATCTATTATCAGGATTCGGATATTTCGTGTTTAAAAATTTTTCTATTTGAGAGAAGCTAGAGAAATTAGGAAACCTCAACCCTTGTGCTGTATAATCAGCATTAGTAACCTCATATACTGCTAAACTCTTTTCATTTAATTTTGGCGAATACAATTTAAACGTTACATTAACAGAAGACCCTCCTCCATATAATGCATACTTTTCTGCTAAGAAATCAGGCAAAGCTTCTTTAGCATCTGCTTCTGAGCTAAAGTTACCAAAAGATAAATCTAACGACTTATAATCTTCATCTGTTAATTCATATTCAAAAGTACCAATATTAGGATCTTCTGGTAATGCATCTATTTCTCTATGAATATCTTCAAGAGGCGTACAGCTTGCAAAAGCAACAAGCAAAATAGCCAATAAATAAGTTATTTTTTTCATTTTTTTAGTTTTTAAAAATTAATTTTTGCTCCAACACTAAAGGTTCTTCCTGCTCCATAATATACCAATGCTTCCGATGCCGTAGAATTCTCTCTATCATTTGCATCAGATATATATTCAACATCAAATACATTATTTACTCTAGCGGTAAGCGTTGTTTTAAAACTACCTAATTCAAATTTATGTCTCAATGCAGTATCAAATAAATGATACGCTGGTAATTTCCATGCTTCTGGAAGATTAGGTCTTTGTCTATCACTTGGATCAAACTCTGCATATAAATCTGCAAAATAATTATAATCAACAGTAAATGTAGTTTCAGGAGTTAACTTATAATTAAGCCCCAATGCGGCTGTTGTTTGAGCTGCATCTCCTACGTGTAACCCTTTGATAAATAAATTAACCGTTCGAATCAACTCATTAGACTCATTAAAAATTTTCACATCTTTAACGTTATTACCCCATCTCCAATCTCCTAGAGATGCCATTCCTGTAAGCGTTAAATTATCAGTCGCTTTGTATTTAAAGTCAAATTCTATTCCTTGATGAACTGCCCCTACCCCTAAAATATTTGCAAATGCTAAACTACCATCTTGCGACTGAAAACGGGCTACCTCAGTTCTATCTTCCCAAAGTGTTCTATAAACATTAAAATTAGCTGATAATTTTTCACCTCTAAGCGTATAACCTAACTCATAACTTGTTATCTTCTGGTTTTTAGCTTCATCGTTAACATCCACATTATTACGAGAAGGGAATATTGTGTTAAAATACGGTGCTTTTTCAAAATATCCTAAATTAACAAAAACACCATGCTTTTCATCTATATTATAATTAACCCCTCCTTTTGTTCCATAACCTAAAAAGTTATAAGTACCTGATTTTTGTAAAGGGTCCGTATCTAAATATTGGAAATAATCAACTCTTTGATAAGAAGTATTAGACAACGAAAATGATAAAAATGCAGACAATGCATCTTTAGCATACTCTAATTGACCAAAACCTCCTAGCCATCCTACTCTTCCTTCATTATCATACCAAATTTTATCTCCAACCTTTGCTTTGTTATTTGGGTTATTTACATTAGCATTATCTATAAAATACTGACCTCCTAATAAATCTGTTACCTCTGTAAAATGGAAACCTCTATAATATCTATAATCTACCCCTCCTAAAAGTGTCAAATCTTCAGATAAATCCGTTTTCAAAGTAGATAAAACCCCATACCATTCATGATCATTCCTTGATGCTCTTAATATTGATTCTGAACCATTTATTCCATTTGCAATATTTTCAGAAACAATCTTATCAAAGTTTATCGTTCCTAAAGGACCTAACCTATAATCCTTACTATCAAATTGAAATTTATTAGCTCCTCCAGTACCTCCACCACCACCAGAGCCAAACGAAGCGTATGCTGCTGTAGATATAAACGTTTTATCAGAAATAGTCCAGTTATGATTTAAAGATATTTGTGGTTTGTGATAGAAGTTATCTTCAGAACTCGTTAACTGCCCTTGCTTATACCCCCAATCTGAGTTATACTTTCTACCTCTTTCACTATCTCTATACGTTTTTATTAACTGTCTATTTTGTCTCTGTCCATGACGTTGTTTAGAACCAAAAGCTGTCAAAGATAATTTATGCTTATCATTAAACTCTTTAGAAACATTTAAAAAGTAGTTAAACCCTGTGAATGGCGTACCATCTACATATCCTTCTCCATCAGTTTTAGCAGCAGAAACAGTTACTGCTAGACCTTTATCATTTAATCCTGTTGAATATGTAAATCCAAACTTTTTATATCCATCATTACCCAAGCTAAAAGCTACATTTCCTCCTTCATCAATATCTGTGGTTTTAGAAATAATGTTGATTGTTCCTCCTACAGAAGGTACCGCTACCTTAGAAGCACCTAACCCTCTCTGTACTTGCATTGAAGACGTAACATCCCCTAATCCTGCCCAGTTAGACCAAAACACTCTACCATTTTCCATATCATTAACAGGAACTCCATTAATCATTACAGCTACATTTTCAGAATTGAATCCACGCAAATTAATTCTACCATCACCATATCCTCCTCCTGCTTTAGTTGCATAAACTCCTGGAGTAGATTTCAACACCTCAGGAAATTCTTGAGTTCCTAGCTTTAATGCAATATCCGATGCTTTGATCGTCGAAACGGCTACCGGCGTTTTTCTATCAATTGCAATAGAGTTTGCTGTTACTACAATTTCATCTAATGTATTAGAAGCCTCTAACTGAATTTTGCCTAAATTTACTTTAGATGAAGAAAATGCTACTTGCTTGTTGCTATACCCTACAAAAGAAACAATAACAGCACCTTTATTGGATTTTGATTTTAAAACAAATTTACCGTCAAAATCAGTAGACGTACCATTAGTCGTTCCTTTTTCCATAACATTTGCCCCAGGTAATGGTTCACCCATCTCATCAACGACAATACCCGTGAGCTTAGCTTGTCCAAAAACGATAGCTGTTGTAAAAAACAGAACTACCAATAATAAATTTTTAAAATTTTTCATTTTTAAATTTTAGTTATTAAATGCTCTGCAAAATTCCTGTTTTTACGGAGTTTTAATATTAACTTAATGTTAAGTTTTAATAAAAAATTAACATTAGAATCACTAAAAAAAAACACCTAAGAAACTCAATAACAAAAAGTTAAAACAAAAAACAACTTTCAACTATAAAAAGAAACTATTTAAAATGCTGAAATTTAACATTTAGTAAATCGTTTTCTAGCCAATTCTTTACCTAGCTCAACGCCAAACTGGTCGTACGAGCAAATATTCCAAACAACACCCTGAACAAAAACTTTATGCTCATACATTGCTATTAATTTCCCTAAAGAATTAGGGGTTAACTTTCTAAATAGAATTGTATTGCTTGGTTTATTACCTTTGAAAACCTTAAAAAGTAATAATTGGCTTATTTTTTCGGCTTCTCCCGAGAATTTAAGTTCTAAATGAACCTCTTCTTTTGTTTTCCCATAAGTCAAAGCATCCATTTGAGCGTAATAGTTTGCCATCAATTTTTCATGATGCTCTACTAACCCGTATAAAGGCTCCTTATATCCTATAAAATCTGCGGGCACTAATTTGGTTCCTTGATGAAGCAACTGCATAAAAGCATGTTGCATATTAGTTCCTGTATTCCCCCAAACAATAGTTCCTGTCTGATAATGAATAGCGTTGCCATTCCTATCTACACTCTTACCATTACTCTCCATCATTGCTTGTTGAAGATATACTGGCAACTTACTTAAATACTGTGTGTATGGTAAAATAGCTTCTGTTTCCGTACCATAGAAATTATTATACCAAACACTTAACAATCCTAAAATTACAGGAATATTATCTCTTAAGTCTTCATTTCTAAAGTGTATATCCATTTCTTCTCCCCCATTTAACAATTCTTTAAAATTATCAAATCCAATAGACAAGCTAATAGATAAACCAACCGCAGACCATAAAGAAAAACGACCTCCAACCCAATTCCATATTGGAAACACATTTTTTTTATCTATACCAAAATTATCTACTGCTTCCAAGTTAGCTGATACAGCTACAAAATGTTTAGAAATATCAAATTGCGATGCTGACTTTAAAAACCAACTCTTTATTGTATTTGCATTTGCAATTGTTTCTTGAGTTGTAAATGTCTTAGAAACTATAATAAAAAGCGTCGTTTCTGGATTTATCTTTTTCAACACTTCGGAAACATGATCTCCATCAATGTTCGATACAAAATGCATTCTTAAGTGATTGCTGTAATATTTCAACCCTTCAACAACCATATCTGGCCCCAAATGAGAGCCTCCGACTCCTATATTTACAATATCAGTTATTGGTTTATCAGTATAACCTTTCCATTTTCCTGATATCACTTTATTACTGAAACTTTTTATTTTCCTTAGCGCTGTTTGGATCTTTGGCTTTATATTTTTAGTACCATTTAAAATTACTTCTTCCGAATTGCTTCTTAATGCAGTATGTAATACAGCTCGACCTTCTGTTGTGTTAATTTTTTCTCCTGAAAAATAACTTTCAATAGCATTGCTTAAACCTACTTCTTCTGCCAGCTCAATTAGTAAATCAATTGTCTCTTCTGTGATTCTATTCTTGGAATAATCCACAAACAAATCATTGAAACAAATAGACATCTCTTTTTCTCTCTCCTTGTTTTCCGCAAATAATGTTTTCATTTGAAGCCCTTCAATTTCTTCAAAATGACGTAATAACTTACTCCATGCTTTTGTTTTTGTAGGATTAATATTCGGCAAGCTCATTTGTTATTGTTTTTTGGTGGATTGAGTCTATTTGTTTTTCTTTACTAGCCGTTATTTCATCCAGCTGCCTTTTTAAAGGCTCAATAAAATTAAAATATATAGGTTTGATATTCTCTTTTAAAGGTTCTGCTGAGGGTAATTTTTCTTTAAATGGATCTACTTGCCTTCCATTTTTCCAAAAGCGATAGCAAACATGTGGACCACTGGTATTTCCTGTCATACCAACCCAACCAATAATATCTCCTTGCTTTACATAATCTCCTTTTCTTACCTTTCTCCTCTTCATATGCAAATATTGGGTGGTATAGGTGCCATTATGCTTAACTTTCACATAGTTACCATTTCCTCCTCTCCTAGCTGATTCTATGACTGTACCATTTGCTGTAGTCATAATTGGTGTTCCATATTTTGCAGCGAAATCAGTTCCTTTATGTGGTCGAACTCTTCCATACAAAGCTATTTTTCTTCTTAAGTTATACCTTGAGGAAATTCTGTACTGAAATTTTATAGGAGATTTTAAAAACTGGCTTCTGAGCATATTTCCATCTTCGTCATAGTACTCCGCTATTTTCTTGACACTATCGGCTATATATCTATAGGCATATAAATTTTTCCCTTTATGATTAAAAACAGCTGCTTTTATCTTGCCATAACCTACAAAAGTAGTATCATTTATATACTTTTCTTCAAAAATCATCTTAAATCGATCTCCTTTTTGAAGCCTATAAAAATCAAGAGTCCATGCATAAATATCGGCTACTTCATTCGTTAAATTAGGCTTTAACCCCAAGCTATCCATCGTTACAGAAAGATTAGAATTAATTTCTGCAACAACTTCTCTTTCAGTAATCTTGACTGGCTTTCTAAAATCATATGCGCTTATTATTGAATCTTTAAAATCAATAATGGTTGCATTTACTTTATCATGCTTATAAATAAATACCTGAGCTTTTTCTAAGGAATCTTTAGATGCCAAAATAGTATATACTTTCCCTGTTCGCACTCTACGAACGTCAAAAGTATCTTTTATCCTTGTTGCTATTTCATTTATTTTAGGATACATTATATGGTGTCTATCCATAATAACCCCAAAACTTTCTCCACTTTTTATAGTATCTCTTATAACCTTATAGTTGTTTAGATTAAAGCCATAAGCAAAAACCGGTTTGGGTTTGGGTGTTTGGACTTTATTCGGAATATCTTTTTTCTTTTCTTGGCAAGAAAAAAAGAGCAAAAGAACAAGAAATGGAAGAATATATTTTTTCAAGAACTATTTTAATTTTTTATTGGGGAGACAAAAGTACAAATAATAATACTTATTTTGAGTTTTTCTTTTTTACACCCTCACTTATTAAGGGGAAGGTTAGTCATATATGATAGGAAAAGGATTTGCTAACCCTTTATAAGCATCTAATTCCGCTCTTAGAGAACCTACTGACAACGAAGCTTTCATCTTTATAGGAATTTTATTATCATCTGCGGTAATCCATATCGTAACACTTTCTTTAGCCTTAAATACCCTTCCTGCTTGTACTAAGGGACGAAATTTTTGAGTTTTTATTTTTCCAAATTTTGTTTTCAACACCTCACTTCCCAAATATTTTAATTTAAAAGGATGCGTTTTTTCATCAAAAAACATATTTACATTGATCTCTTCATTTAATTTAAGGTTTTTAGTATTATATTTTCTTAAAAAATAAAAAGTCGAAATCATATCTTGAACATTAATCGCTGAAAGTATCGTATCTTTTTTCTTTATAAAATCTTGTATATATGCTTTTCTTCGATCTTCATAAAAGGTAATTATCTTATTTTTTTTATATCCTCCTTCATCTATTTTTCTTTTAAACAAATAGGGAGTTCCTGTCCTTTTATCAAAATAAGATTGGTAATCATCATTTACCTTAAAAAACCATTTTATCATTCCTGTAGTCCACCCTTTTCCTCTAGCATGAAACACTTCTTTACCATTTAGCTCTTCTTCTTTCAATGACAGTGTAGCATTTCCAGCCTTTAAGAAACCACTATAGCTCATTTTAAAGCGGAGCCACTCTCCATCTTTAAATGGCACTATTTTTTCCTGACTAAAAGTAGTTACAACTAAAAACAGCATAAAAATAATTATTCCTTTTTTCCTCATGATATCCAAACTTATTAAATAATTAGGCAATTATTGTTCCAAAATAAAAAAAGATGCTCAACTTAATGTTAAACATCTTTTTTTTTTGTACATCTCTTAGAAAGTTCCCCAGTTTTTCAATTCTTCCTCACTCCATAGATATGGAAAGAAAATTCTTTTTTGATATTTAGGGTGCATATACCTTCTCCAATTACTACCTCCTGTAGCTTCTAAATCTTTATCTTCTCCTCCTAAATATTTACTTGCTGCATTATAATGTGCCATCACCCACTTTATATTTACAGTATAATCATAGTTTCTCATTGCTTCCACCAGCTCTTTATCTCCTTGCATTTCCTTTGACAATTGCTTAAACTTTTTTGAAAGATTACAATCATTATAATCCTCCATGAAATCCATAAAATCAGCTATATATTTCTTATCAAACAGCTCTAATAAAGTTGTTTTTTGACCTGTTGTATAGTTTTTACCAGCGGCTTGCCAATACAAATGATCATATGCATTTTTAAAAGAAGAATTTCTATCAATCTTATCTCTAAAACGAGCATCTATTAAATTTATTAGCTCAGTAGATGCAAACTCAATTTTTCGATACTGCGCACTTTGAAAACCACTTGCTGGCGTAAGCGCATTCCTAAACTTCAAATACTGATCTACATCCATCCCATCTGTCATCACAGAAAACGAATTGCATAGCATATCAAAGTATCTCGTTATTCTCTTCAAATGTTTTGAAATCTTTTTTGCGGTAATCTCTATAGATTTTGCGACCTGATCTATTTCCCACAACACCATTTTAAACAGCAATTCATTTACCTGATGATACATAATAAATACCATTTCATCTGGTTGCGTAGATCTAGGTATCTGCAAGCCCAAAAGGGCATCCGTTTGAATATAATCCCAATAAGTAATTGGCTTACTCCACAACAAACCCTCTAGCATAGTTTCTACAGGGATCCCTAACTTATCATATTTTTCTTCAATTGCCTTTAAAAGCTCTTCTTTATTCATTTTATTTCATTTAAAAGGCATTCTTTTGAATCTCAATACTAAACAAAAGAGATTTATTTTAGGTAAGAATGGCGATTTATTTTTTTTACAATTCGCCCGCAAAATATGCAAAAAAGTCAAGAGTAGAACGAACCTACCCTTAACTTTTTATATTACTTCTTTCTCTTTTTTATAAAGTTCCTCTTTTCTCTTGTTCTCTTTCTATAGATTCAAATAATGCTTTAAAATTACCAGCTCCAAATCCACGAGCTCCCATTCTTTGGATAATTTCAAAGAACAATGTAGGCCTATCTTCCACTGGCTTTGTAAATATTTGCAGCAGGTAACCTTCCTCATCAGCATCAATCATAATTGATAGTTCTTGCAATTTAGAAATATCTTCTTTCATCATGTCCATATGCTTCCCTAAACGCTCAGGGATCATATCATAATATGTTTGCGGAGGCGGAGGTAAAAACTCTACTCCATGATCTCTTAAGTGCGTTACCGTTTTAATAATATCATCTGTTGCAACTGCAATATGTTGTACTCCTTCTCCTTCATAAAAATCTAAATATTCTTCAATTTGAGAGCGTTTTGCTGCTTTTGCTGGCTCATTAATAGGAAACTTTATACGACCATTACCATTACTCATTACCTTGCTCATTAATGCAGAGTATTCCGTATGAATTTGCGTGTCATCAAATGATAAGAAATTCTCAAACCCCATTACATCCTCATACCATTTCACCCATTTATTCATTTGCCCCCAACCAACATTTCCAACCATATGATCAATATATTTTAATCCTGCACTTGGTGGGTTATACGTTGTTTTCCATTCTTTAAATCCTGGTAAAAACACACCATTATAATTCTTTCTCTCAACAAATACATGAACCGTTTCTCCATACGTATGAATACCCGCTCGAACAACTTCACCATATTCATCTTTCTCTACAGTAGGCTCCATGTACGACTTTGCCCCACGAGACGTAGTTTCTTCATATGCTTTACGAGCATCTTCTACCCATAAAGCTACTACCTTTACTCCATCTCCATGCTTTACAATATGATTATTAATCGCTGACTTGCTATTTAACGGCGTTGTTAATACCAACTTGATTTTATCCTGCTTTATGACATAACTTACACAATCTGTTGCTCCTGTTTCTAGCCCTCTATAAGCGTACGATTGAAAACCAAAAGCTGTTTTATAAAAATGCGCTGCCTGCTTAGCATTTCCTACATAGAACTCTACATAGTCTGTTCCTAAAAGGGGCAAAAAATCTTGTGCTCCTTCAAATATTTTTTCTAAACCGTAGTTTACTGATTTTACTTCTTTCTTACTCATTATAAGTAGTATTTTTAAATTAAAAAGATCGCTTATTATTAAAACTAAACTATGATCTTATTAAGGTATATTTTTATTCTTTTATTAAATTACTTTGCTATAAAATCCAGGATTTATGATAATCTTCTACTTGCAATTTTAAAGCATCTTCTGTAATAGACATTGGTTTAAAAGGATCAATCATTACTGCCAACTCTCCTGTTTCTTTTTTACCAATACTTTTTTCTATAGCACCTGGGTGCGGACCATGCGGAACTCCTCCTGGGTGCAATGTAATTTGTCCTTTTTCTATATTATTTCTACTCATAAAATCACCATCTACATAGTACAATAGTTCTTCAGAATCAATATTACTATGATGATATGGAGCTGGTATAGAATTTGGATGATAATCATACAATCTAGGAACAAAACTACATACCACAAAACCAGAAGACTCCCATGTTTGATGAATAGGAGGAGGCATATGAATACGTCCTGTTATAGGCTCAAAATCATGTATTGAAAAAGCATATGGATAATGAAATCCATCCCAACCAACAACATCAAAAGGGTGATTTCCATAAACATACTCCCACATGATTCCCTGTTTCTTAATTTTCACTAAAAACGCTCCTTTTTCGTCATGAGTTTCTAAATTATTTGGCAATTTCATGTCTCTCTCACAAAATGGTGAGTGCTCCAATAATTGCCCAAAATTATTTCGATATCTTTTAGGGGTAAAAATGGGGTCAAAAGACTCTACATATAAAATACGATTATCTTCAGTATCAAAATCAATTTGATAAATCACCCCCTTAGGTATAATCAGGTAATCTCCATACTCAAAAGGAATATTTCCATAGTTTGTTCTTAAAGTACCACTACCTACGTGAATAAACAACATTTCATCAGCATCTCCATTTTTATAAAAATAATCCTTAGAAAATTCCTTAGGAGCAGCCAACCCTATATGCAAATCATTATTTACAAATAATGTTTTTCTACTGCTTAAAAAATCTTTTTCTGGCTCTAATGAAAAACCTTTAAAACTTAAGGCTTTCATATTTTTTTCTATCCCTATTTTTGGAGCAACGGCACCTTTATTTTTTATTTCAGTAACAACGGTAGGCGGGTGAATATGATATAACAAAGAAGACATTCCAGCAAAGCCTGCCGTACCAAATAACTCTTCTTGATATAGACTTCCATCTTCTTTTTTAAAAGTTGTGTGCCTTTTTCTTGGAATCTTTCCTAAGGTGTGATAACGTGACATAATTATTAATGTTTTTAGATTATAATTTATAATGCACTTAAAAAATTACTGCATATTCTAATACTATCGGACATTAACCAATCTATTCTGGATTCCTTTTATTGAGATATTTCAATAGTATAAGTAAGTCGTCAAAAGAGCTATCCTTCATATCTTCTCTAATGAAATTAGTTAACAAATATAGCGAATAAATTTTTTCTATTTAAAAACCTTCTTTTGTAGAGAATTTTAATCACTATTTTAAATTAATCTAAATAATATTTGTTTTTGATTTTTTGAAGAATACCTTTGCACAATAATTATTTATTAAATCTAAATAAAACAAAATGAAAACATTGCTTAGTACCACAATTTTATTGCTTGTTATGATGGGAGCTATGGCTCAAACAAGCTCTATAAGGGGGAAAGTTGTTGACAATAGCAAAAACCCATTAGTGGGGGTAAACGTTGTATTGAAAGAAAATCAAAAGGGGGTACAAACCGATTTTGATGGTACATTCAACATCAAAACTCCAAAAGGAAAATTCACTTTAGTTCTTTCTTACATAGGTTTTAAGACAAAAGAAATTCTAGTGACCGCGCCTATGCATCTGTCCGAAATTATTTTATATGAAGGAAATGAAATTTTGAGTGAAGTTTTTCTTACTTCCAAAAACAACAAATTTTCTCGTAAAAAAACTGCTTATGTATCTAAATTACCTTTAAAAGACTTAGAAAACTCACAAGTTTATTCTACTGTGACTTCGAAATTATTAGCATCACAGGTTGTAACAAATATTGATGATGCTTTAAATAACGCTACAGGTATTAGCAAACTATGGGAGGCCACTGGTAGAGCTCCTGGTGAAGGAACTGGCTATTTTTCTACTCGCGGATTTGCTACCCAACCTCAACTTGTTGATGGTATGCCTGGTTTTACCTTAAGTGCAGTTGATCCTTCTTATATAGAAAGAATTGAAGTCGTAAAAGGTCCTTCCGCTACTTTATTTGGAAGTACTTCTACCTCTTTGGGGGGATTGATAAACATTGTTACTAAAAAGCCTTTTGAAGGTTTTGGAGGAAGTGTTTCTTATACTGCTGGTTCTTTTGGTACGCATAGAGTTTCTGCTGACATCAATACTTCTTTATCTGAAAAAGGGGGACCTTATTTTAGGTTGAATACTTCTTACTTAACTCAAGATAGCTTTCAAGACGCTGGATTTAAGAAAACATTCTTTGTAGCACCATCTGTTTCTTATAGAGTACATAATCGTTTAAACTTATCTTTCGGTTTTGAATATGCTAGAACTAGACAAACAAACCCTTCCATGCTATTTGTTAACAGACTTGGAGAAGCAAGATTAAACTCATTAGGCATTCCTAATGTAAAGGTTCCTAAAAACATCCATGAATTAAACGTTGATCCTAATAAATCTTTTACTTCTGATGATATTTATTTGACGAGTCCTACGTTCAATACAAGAGCCATTATTGACTATAAAATTTCTGACAAATGGACCTCTCAATCTGTTTTTGCTAGTAGTTATTCCGAAGCTAATGGTTATTATCAATACAATATTGATGGAGGTGCTATAGCAATGTTACAATTAGGTGGTATTCTTCAAGATCCTCGATTGGCTTCTTTAGCTCCATTAGTTCAACCTATGCTACTAGAAGCTACCTCTTTATTACAAAATCCAGCTTTTACAAGAATTTTTGAAAAACGAGATGCTAACGCAACTAATTACAATATACAACAAAACTTTATAGGTGATTTTAAAATTGGTTCCCTAAGAAATCGTTTTGTTGCTGGTTTAGATTTCGTTAATAGATCGCAATTCTCAAAAAATCAAAGTGGAAATCCAGCGATTACTAAATCTTCAAACTTTCCTCAGTTATTAGGGTTCTTTGCAGATCCTCAATCTGTAAACCCTGCTATACCTGATAGCGTTGTTCCTATCCTTCAAGCTACTGGACAACAGATAGCTAACGGGTTTAATAGTTTGCCTTATTTTGATGCCTTTTTAACTCCACAAGGAACTGTTATCAATTCAACTTTTACTCCTGGTGCAACTTATGCAACAACCAGAAATAGTTTAGATCAAATTTTTAATCAAATTCCTGTTAATTACTATAGAACAAACTCCAAAGTTTACGCTGCATATATCTCGGATGTGCTAAATATAACACAAAATTTAACCATTAATCTAGGGCTTCGTTTAGATCACTTCGAGCAAAATGGAGGAGAATCAACTACAAAAGACGATTATACAAAAACCACATTATCTCCAAAAGCAGGTGTTGTATATCAACCCATACCAAATAAACTATCTTTATTTGGTAATTACCAAACAGGTTTTATCAATGTAGATCCTATCATCAATAGAGATACCGAACCTTCAATATTCGAACCTATAAAAGCAAAACAATTTGAAGGTGGGATTAAAACTAATTTATTTAATAATAGATTAAATTTAGGAGCTAGTTATTACCATATCATTGCAAATAACAAAACAACTACGGATCCTGAAGCACTTCTAGCCACTACCCAAATAGATCTAAAAGAAATTGTGAGTAAAGGAGTTGAACTTGAAATGAATGCAAATCCGTTCACTGGTTTAAACTTAAGAGCTTCTTATGCTTACAATGATAGTCAAATAACTGATGCATATAGTAAGAAAGCTAAAAGAACGAACCAAGCTGGTGCTCTTATAGAAGGTGTTTTATTAACTGAATTACAAGGAAGAAGACCTGAAGAAGCAGGGCCTAAAATGACTTATAATTTTTGGGCAGACTATAAATTTCAGGAAGATTCTTTTTTGAAAAACATAGGAATTGGAGCAGGGCTTAACGGGGCGTCAGAACACTTAACAGTGAACAACGCTACCGCTGGAACATTTACCTTACCTAGCTATACCATTTATAACGCTAGTATATATTATGATGCTAAAAAATTTACCCTTGGTTTTAAAGTAAATAATTTAACAGATCAAGTATATTACAAAGGATGGACTACCGTAAATGCGCAAGCACCAAGAGCATTTTTAGGAACACTATCTTATAAGTTTTAATTTGATTTACGTTAATTAATTTGAATTGTTGTTGAATTTTACAACCCTGAGTATATACATACTTGGGGTTGTTTCTTTTAAATAGCGTTACTTTTTGTTTCTATTTAAAATAAATCTAAATAAATACTCATTCTCCAAAAAACATCTTTATATTTGTTTTGTATTTTTTATTAAATCTAAATAAACAATGAAAAAGAGTACTTTTGTTATAGTATTAATCTTGTTTACTAACATAATAATTGCTCAAAAAACAGTAACAGGCTTTGTAAAAGATTCAGAAAACAAACCTCTTTGGGGAGTTGATATTACTTTAAAAAACGCTACAATAGGAACCTTGTCTAATGAACAGGGTTACTTCAAACTTGAAGTACCTGAAGATGCGCAATTTTTAGAATTCAGCTATATGGGTTTTGATAATAAAACGATTTCTATTAAGAAACAATTTCAAAATCTATACGTTAATTTAATCGATGCTTCTATTAACCTAGATGATATCCAAGTTAACGCTAAATCAAAGGTAGAAATAATAAAAGAAAAAACATACGACATTGCTGTTTTAAGTGAAAAAAGTTTAAAGAGCTCAAGCGTTGACCTCAATACTGCATTGAAAGGACTTTCGGGTATCAATGTTAGAAGTAATGGCGGTTTAGGTTCCTCATTTGAGTTTTCAATGAACGGTCTTTCTGGAAAGCAGATTAAATTTTTTATTGATAATATTCCAATGGAGAACTTAGGATATTCAATGACCTTAAATAACTTTCCTCCTAACCTCATACAAAGAGTTGAAATTTACAAAGGAGTCGTTCCTATTTACTTAGGCTCTGATGCTCTTGGAGGTGCTATAAATATAATTACAAAGCAAAAAAAATCAGACTATTTAGATGTTTCTTATAGCCTTGGTTCTTTTAATACCCATATTGCTTCTTTTTTAGGGCAGTATTACGATAGTAGCAACGGTTTTGTTGCTAAGTTTTCTTCTTTTTACAACTATTCCGACAACAATTACAAAATTGATGATATAAATGTTAATGACGAATTTGGTAATAATTTAGGAACTATAGATGATGTTGAGCGGTTCCATGATGCGTATCAATCAAATATGATTCGCCTTCAAGTCGGCGTTTTTGATAAAAAAATAATAAATAGACTCCTATTAGGAGCTACTTTCTCCTCGAATAGAGATGAAATACAACATGCTTTAGACCCACAAAAGCCTTACGGAAACGTTCTAACCAAAGAGAATTTACAACAAACTTCTATCAATTATACCAGCAAAGGTATTTTAAAAGACAAACTTTCTATAAACTTATATGCTTCCTTAACTAAAAGAACTTCTAAACTCATAGATACTGTTTCTAAAATATATTATTGGTATAAACCTGCTGTTTCCCAAGACTTGCTACTTCCTTTAGACTTAAGAAGAGGAGAAGTTGACCGCTATAAATCTTTATTTACCTTATACGACAATTCCCATAGTGTCAATTCTTATCTAAATTATAAAATAACGGCTCAACAACAACTAAACCTAAACTATAACAAAAACTATTTAACTCGAAAAGGAGCTAATTCAATAGCACAAGCAAGGGTTCCTTTTACCATTCCTCATATTTTAGATAAAAATATCTTAGGCATCTCGTATGATGTAAGCTTATTCGACAATTCTTTAAAGTCTTCTTTATTCGCTAAATACTTTAATTTAAGCACCGAAGGAACTCTCTCCGATCCATTCAAAAACGAATCAGATCCCGATAAATATCAAGCAGTAAAAAATTCTTTTGATAAACTTGGTTTTGGACTTGCTTTAACCTATAGCTTTCATGAAAAACTAAGAGGAAAAATTTCTTTTGAAAGGGCTCTAAGACTTCCTGAGGGGTATGAATTATTAGGAAATGGTAATTTTCTTTTGCCCAACCTAACATTGCTTCCTGAACTAAGTAATAATTATAATATAGGTTTTATCTTTAACAATGATAGGAATAATAGTCTTAGAATAAATATTAATGCAAATGGCTTTTATAGAGATGTAAAAAATTTGATTCTATTAAGAAATCAAGCTATTTACTCTAAATACCTGAACAAAAAAAACGGAAAGATCATTGGTGCTGAATCTAGCATAAATATCAACTATAAAAATTGGCTCTTTTCTTTCAACGCTACTAAGCAAGGCATCACTGAATTAAATGATAAAAATGAAAGCATAAAAACCCCCAATATTCCGTTAACTTTCAGTAACATCAAGTTTGCTTATACTTTCAATCACTTCCTTCGTAATAATCACACATTAACTTGCTCATGGAATGCTAGATATGTTGATAAATATCCATTGAACTCTTATGTAGAAGGAGCACTATCAACCCGAGAAATAATTCCTGAACAATTTTCCCAAAACATAGCATTAACTTATTCAACTGCTCAAAAAAAATACAATATTTCTTTTTCTATCAGAAATATAACAGATCAAAAACTATACGATAATTTTAAAATACAACAACCAGGAAGAGCTTATCAATTAAAACTCAGATATGGGTTTTAAAACAAATTTTAATTATGAACATAATAAATAACACTATGGATACAATTTGGCTTAAAAAAATATTCTTTTTTTCAATTTTAGCAACTACTTTAATTAGTTGTAGCGAAGATAATGTAGTTACACCTCCCCAGAAATCTAGCACGAAATATGTTGTTGCTTTTGAAGCAAATCCAGTAGGTAAAGAAGAACCTATTGACTATATATTAGAACTTCCTTCTTTAGAGGCATTGACTTCTGGAGAAATCAACGTAAAAAATAAAGGAATCCCACAAACAGGATGGCGTTTCTTCCATCAAACTAATAATACCCTATTTACTGCTGGGTATTCAAAAGACGTTACCTGTAAAAGTTATGAGATTAGTACAGAAGGGGTTTTACAAGAAAAATCAAAATTCACTTTTGACAAAACATTGGATTCTTACGCCAGTACAGAAGATGGTAAAATGATTGCTGTTGAATTATCTTATGATGGTTTGGGACAAAAAAGATTTCATATTGTTGACGCTAAAACAGGAAAAGTAGAAAGGATTATAGCGCATGATATTGACATTGATAAGGGAGATGGAACTAAAGAAAATCCAGGATCTATTCCTTGGGTAACTGGCATGGTGCAGAGAGGAAATAAGTTATTTGTTTCTTATCATAAATGGCTTGCTGATGGTTCTTATAAAACTCCTGACACAGAAAGAGCTTATATTGCTATATTTTCATACCCTAGCTTCGAGTTTGAAAAAATTATTTATGATACTAGAACTAGTCCAATAGGTATTAACGGACATAATACTGGTATTGTAAAAACAGAAAACGGAGATTTGTATTCTTATTCTTCTTCAGCATTAAGTGCTGGTTTTACCTCTGCAATAAAACCATCAGCTATCTTGAAAATCAAAAATAATACTACAGAATTTGATAATGATTACTTCTTTGATGTTGAAAATGCTCCTAATGGAGGTAAGGTTTATTGGATGAGCTATATTGGCAATGGAAAAGCTATTGCTAGAATTATTAATGATGATTCGGTTGGGGCTTATGAATGGGGTGCTTTTTTAAAAACCGATGTCTTAAAAATGGTCGTAATTGATTTTTATAATAAAACAGTAACTGATATTGCCGGTATTCCTAACCCACACGGACAACGTTATACAACTCCTGCCTTTATAGAAAATGGCAAAGTATATATTAGTGTAACCACCCCCATAGAAACTCGTGTGTATATTGTTGATCCTGAAAGTGCCTCTGCTAAAAAGGGAGCTAAAGTTGATGCAAAAAGTTTAAAAGGGATATTCAAGTTAAAAACAGATGCTTAATAATAAACCCTGTATAAAATAACTTCCAGTAAGTCTCTAAATAACATTGTTGTTTAGAGACTTACCGTTAGCATAAATAAAAATGACAAGTTTAATTATAACAGCTACTTTTTTTGGTGCTTTTTGCTTTTATAGCACATCAAAAAAAAATGCAGCAAGTAACGTTACTTTAGAAAACTGGTTGTACAACCATACTTTATATTCAAAATTAATTGGAATACTATGTTTATCAATAGCCTTATTCTTTAATATCTCCATTTTTGGACTTACTGGGGGGATTCTTTTTGAACTAAGTATTTTAATGGTAATTCTAAGTCTTCTAGTACTTATCAAACCATTGCAAATTATCAATTATAAATTGTTTTTTCTATTCATTTTAATTTCAATAATAACTGAATTTATTTTTTAATATGCCTGCAAATTCAAAGTATTTAAACAAATCACCTTGGCAACAATTTGCTAAAATATCAGCGGGTATTTTAGGAGGTTATATCATAACTGCTTTATTACATATGAGCTTGGCTTTATGGTTACCACGTCCTAAAGAAGTCTTAATTACTTCTATTTACACTTACTTTATTGTTTGGACAGTTCTTTTAATCGTTCCTTTTTTATTTAAGAATGGTTGGAAAGCTTGGGGCTTATACATCTTAATTTCTCTTTTCTTTTATGTACTGTATTATTCTGGAAATCAACAAAACCCATTTATATAATGAGTAAAAGAAATTATAATATCTTTTTTAACACACATACGGTAAGTGGAATCGTAATTAGCGTTGCTCTGTATGTTATTTTTTTTACGGGCGCTTTTGCTTTATTTAAAGATGAAATTGATGTTTGGGATAAAGGATCCCAAGTTAAAAGTATTTCTAAAGAGCAAATTGATTTTGACTTTTTGCTCAATAAATTATCCGAAAAAAACCACTTAACCAGTAGAGATATTCGCTTTAATTTAGCGCGAAGCACAGATGATATCTATGTATTAATTAATCCTGCCAAAGATACCGCAAATATCCCTTTAACAGCTAAATACCTAACGTATTTAGCCATCAATACTCAGTCTGGAAAAACTGCTACTTATACAGAAAAATATGGTTTAGGTGAATTTCTATATCGACTCCATTTTTTTTCTCAAATTCCATATATAGGAGGCTATTTAGCTGGGATTATTTCTTTGTTCTTTTTATTTGCAATAGCAACAGGTGTGATTGTTCATTGGAAAAAAATTATTCCTAACTTCTACCAATTTAATCCTAAAATAGCACTAAAACGTGTTTGGACAGATGCTCATACTGCCCTAGGAATTATCGGACTGCCTTTTCAATTTATATTTGCTCTTACAGGTACTTATTTTTGTTTAAGTATTCTAGTACTTATACCTGCTAATTTCTTATACAATGGTAACCAAAGTAAATTAATGAACGATTTGCTACCAAATCGTACTTCTTCCGAATGGATTGCCAAAACCACAAGAAAATTGCCTAGCGTAAATCAATTTGTTATACAAAATGCTACTCGCTGGAAAAATTTTAATCTAGAATATGTATCCATTAAAAACTATAGGGGTACTAATATGAAATATCAACTTGTTGGTGCGCTTAATAGTGACGATCAATTTTTAAGTTCTGGAACTATTTCTTATGATTTTAGTACAGGAATAACTACTGCTAATGCCCCCAACCAAATCAAATATACTAACAACATTCAACACTCAATGCGTCGTTTGCATTTTGCTAATTTTGGCGGTATCTGGGTAAAAGCTATTTATTTTGTGCTTGCCTTTATTACTTGTTTTGTGATTATAACGGGGGTGTTAATATGGATTGAAGCCAGAAATAAGAAGAGTATGACATTGCAGCAACGATTATATACTGCTAAAATAGGTCATGTTTACCTCGCTATATGTTTATCACTATTTCCTATAATTGCTTTATTCTTTTTAGTTATAAAATTATTACCAGAAGCGTATAGCACGCAAAAAATGACCATTCTGTATAATGGTTTCTTTGGTTGTTGGCTAATTGCTAGTATTTTCTTGAGGTTTAAAAGAGATAATTATTTTACCAATAAACTCACATTATTATCAGGTGCTATTCTAGGCTATTTGGTTCCTATATCAAGCGGTATTGTTTCAGGAAATTGGATTTGGAACACCTACAATACAAAACAGTTTGATATTTTAACTATTGATATGTTATGGATTATTCTTGCTTCGACTTCATTACTCGCTTATTTAAAAATAACACCTAAAAAGCAACTACAAAGTGCCTTCAATAAGCATCCTATAAATTATAAAAAAGAATTATATACAAATACTAATAAGGAAGTAATTACTTCCAAAACACCAACTAAAAACTATATCCCAATGAGAACAAAAATTGTAATACTTTGGATCTTCTTAGCTATTGGATGGATTGTACACCATATGTATGGTTTATTCAATATCTACTACAATGAAACTTTAATCATGGAAGGAGCAACTGGAGCAGCTCCAATGGCACACCATGTTTATCGTATTTTATTTGAAGGAATGTGCCTGTTTTTTGGACTACTCACCTTAGAGGTTTCCAAACAATGGTTTAGGCTATCTTCATTTGTATGGGCAATTATTGCCGGTTTGTATAATATATATCATCTTTTTGAAGCCATAGCTTATGAAAGTGGAAATATTTCGGAGATCTTTATGCTATTATTAGTTGCCATTGCTAGTATCTTCTTAATTATCAATATATATAAATGGATAAAAAACAGGTAAGTTATTGACTTACCTGTTTTAGTATTTGCCTATGAAAACTACAATGGTTAATAAAGGACACCAACTTAAGAAACTATTAGAACACCAAACCACAAAAAATAACTGTGGTTTAAAAACATCTGTTTATCAATTAGAAAGTACTTATGGAGAAGGTAACATTATTAGCTATTATTTTGATGGTTTATTAATCAACCTTATTGATGCTAATCCTAAAAAAGAGGTTTCATTTACCGAAAGAAACAATAGCAACTCTTTAAAGTTTTCTCTTTTAACAGAAGGTGAAAAAGCAATTAAAATCTCTCCTATTGAAACAAATGACTTTATTTCTATCAAAGAAAACAATGGTTACTTCTCATATATTGATGATATAAAAAGAAATTTTGTTTTTTATAAAAATCAGCCTGTTAAGGAAATTAAAATAGAAATGCATAATTATTTTATTCAAAAACACCAATTACATTCTTTTTTAAGTAATGATAAGATAAAAGACAATTCTCAAAAATCAGTACAACAACTCACTCCTAAAATGGAGGAAATTGCGTCTGAATTATTTTTAAACACTCAAAAAGGGTTACTAAAGCGTATTTTTTTAGAATCTAAAGTTTTGTCTCTCCTACATGAGCGGCTAAGTTTTCAGAATAAGGACTTGAAAAAATCCGATAGCATTTTAAAAAAAATACACCGAGTAGAGGCTATCATTCAATCAAATATCCATGAACAGATATCCATACAACAACTTTCTCGAAAAGTTTTACTAAATCAGTATGTGTTAAAAACCGAGTTTAAAAAAATATTTGGCACTACAATTTTTAGTTATACTAATTCTTTACGTATGAAAAAGTCAAAACAGTTATTATTACACACTAAAAAACCCATTTATGAAATAGCTGATATTGTAGGTTATAAAAACCCTACTCATTTTACTGCTGCTTTTAAAAAGAATGCACAAATGACGCCAAAAGAATTTCGTAAACAAGAAATAATTTCGCCTAATTCTCTCAAAACAAATTGATCCTTATTTATTGGGTAATAGTTTTATTTCTATCCAGCCAAGCTTCTCTACGATATGCTCCTGCTCTTTTTCCTCCATCAATATGATTCCATCCTGGGGGCTTAAAAAGATATTTTATTTTTGCTGAAAATGTAGGAGCTGTTTTAACATCTACCCATAGTTCTTTCCATAATAAAAACTGTACGTCCCAGATGTTCTCACTATTTAATTTATCATGCATAATTCCATATAAAATCTCTTCATTATCTAATTCTTTTTGAAAAGTTTTAAAAATTCGATCCCATATACTAAACGTTTCTCCATAATTTCTATCTAAATAAATATGGTTTTTTGCATGATGAACTCTATGAACAGATGGGGTGATTAGTATTTTCTCTAACCATTTATTTCCTCCTAAAACCTTTTCATTTACATGAGTTAGCGTTGCATATAACCTAGCTATTGGCTCTATTACAAAAATCATAAATGGATGAAACCCTAAAATAGGTAACCAAATAAAATTAAAAGGAGTAAAAAAAACATCAAATATAGATCCTCTAGCAACTACTGTTAAATTCATATCTTCCGCAGTATGGTGAACTCCATGAATACACCATAAAACTCGAACTTTATGCCCTAAATAATGAATAAAAAACACTGTAAAATCATACAATATATAAGCAAGAACCCATATATACCACTCAAATCCAAGATTAAAAATGCGGTGCTCGTATAGCCAAAACATAGTTCCTACAATCATTATTTTCGACAATAAAAAATAAGGAATGCTCTGAATTAAGTAAGACACAATACTTACGACCCCTTCTTTTTTACTTTCTACAAAATTCGTAACAATTAATATGCCCCATTCAATAAGCATTAATACAAGCACTATTACGCTCATATGCTCTAGCTTTTTCATAAGAGATTCAATAAATAATATATCCATCTTTATTATTCTTTATAAAAATTATTTTTCAAAAAATCACATATCTGTGCCAATGCAGCCCTAGATGCCTCTGTATTTCTTAATTTATTTAATACAATAAAATCATGTATGGTTCCTCCATACCTAGTAGATATAACTGGAACTCTTGCTTCTCGCATCTTTTTTGCATATGCTTCTCCTTCATCTCTTAAAACATCATATTCAGCAGTAATCAATAATGTAGCAGGCAAACCTTTCAGTTCCTCTATACTGGCTCTTAACGGGGCTATTTTTCCTAAAGAATGTAATGCTTTATTTGGAGCATACACTTTCCAAAACCACTCCATCGTTGCTCTTGATAAGTAATGACCTTTAGAAAAACGCTCGTATGAACCTGTATTTAAATTAGTATCTGTTACTGGATATAATAACACCTGTCCTAAAAGATTAAGTTCTTTTCTTTCTTTGACTAGCATGGCTACTACAGTAGCCATGTTTCCTCCTGCACTATCTCCTGCTACTATAATTTTATCAGGGTTTAGTCCATATTTTCCTCCTTGCTTAGCTATAAAAGATGTTACCAAATAACCTTCTTCATTTGCTATCGGATAAGTAGCTTCTGGAGCTCTCGAATACTCAACAAAAACAACCGCTACCTTTGCTTTAAAAGCAATATCAGCCATTAATCTTTTATGAGTTTCAAAACTATTAAACACCCAACCTCCTCCATGAAAGTAAACAAGCGCTGGTAGCTTTCTTTTTGCTCCTTTAGGTTTTACAATAACAACGGCTACTTCATTCTTCTTCTTTTTGAAAACAGCCTTTTCAAAAGAAACCTTATCATATGTAATTGTAGTATCTTTTTGCATATATTCCATAGCTTCCCTTCCAAAATCTAAAGATAACTCTTGCAATGGAGGCCCTTTATAAGTATGTATCTCTTCTAAAAAACTTTGTACAACAGGATCTAATCCATAACTTCCTGCCAACTTCTCTTGCGCATGACTTTTTATTATTGATAATAAAAAAGCTACTATTAATAAACATCTCATTCTCATACTTTACGCGATAACTTTCTTGTTAGATTTTTTATAACCAATCATAAGCTCTACCTTTTCTTTTATCAAAAGAATCATAAAAGTTAATACCGTAATTCCTATGATAATAAGTAATAATTTTACCTGACTTTTTTCCTCTGAATAACCAAATAAAAGCACTCCCCAATACACTAGAACCCACTGTATCAAATAAAAAGAAGTAACGTTTTTACTAGAATAATAAAAAATAGAGAATATTTTATTGTGAGGTATTCGGATTACTAAAATATGCCCTAACCAAACTATAAGTAAGTTAATTCCCATTAAAATAATTGTTCCTCCAGGGCCTAGATGGTAGTAATCTCCAAAATGATATTGGTAATCATAGTAACATAAAAAACCTCCTAAAAGAATAAAGCCAATACTAAAAGGCAATATTTTATCAAACATGAAACGAATATCATTCCCTTTTTCTTGGTACCACATTCCAAAAAATAATCCTATTAAAATAAACGACATCCAAGGAAATACGGGAAAATAAACATTATAAGAATTCCCCCACAACAAATCACATATATAATCTACCCCTACAATACCAAATCTAAAACCACTTAACCCTTTTGATAAACCAATAATTAACATTGCTAAAATAAGTGCCGCATATTTATTTTTAATGAACTTGATTATAATTCCCATTATGATTAGTGAAAAACCTGCTAACTGTAATATATCTCCAAGTAATGTATAAAACACCAAATTATAAGGATCTCCTAAGGTCAATAATCCACTCCCTTCAATAAAAGCCTTAGGAAAACCGCCTAAAAACACAATAGGAATCACAAATCTGAAGATATTTAGTAAATACCCTTTTGATAAAACACTGATTCCTCTTTTAAAAATCTTCTGCATACTTAACCTACTAGAAAACACAAATGATAGCCCCATGACTACCAAAAACATAGGCGTTCCTTTTTCTAAAACTTGTGCAACTTTTCCTAATAAAGTATGCTTCCATGTATCCATTGTAGCATACACGATCATGGCATGTACTGGAATCATTAATAGCACACTAACTCCTCTTACAAAATCTATTGATTTTATTCTGTTATTTGCTTTCATTCTTCTTATTCTTTAAAGTCCCAACTTAATTTTTTGGATAATGGTTTTCTTCTACGGTTTGGACTGGGTATTCCTTCTTTTAAATATCCCATATAAAATATTCCTAAAAACTTTTCTCCCTCTTCTAGCTGTATTTGCTTCCCATAGCTCATGGTAGCTTCAGCAGTATCCCAATAGCCTCCTATATTTAAAGCAGTACAGCTTAACCACATATTTTGCACCGCGCTTGATATTGCCGCTATTTCTTCCCATTCAGGCAGTTGGGCACGCTTACTAGGCTGAAATATTAATGCTAATAATGTTGCATTTTTAGCATATTCTTTAGTTTCTTCATAACGTTCATTCGAAAATTCCTCTTCATCATACAAGGCTCTATAATATTCAGCCATATGACGTCCTAAATCTTCTTGGTGCTTCCCTTCCAACACTACGAAACGCCATGGCTGGGTTAATTTATGTGTAGGCGCCCATAAAGCATTAGTTATCAAACTTTCTAAAATAGTTTTATCTATTTTTTTGTTTGAAAAATCATATGCATATGTCGTTTTTCGATCACGTATGATTTTAGTTATAATTTCAAAACTCATTTTAAACTTTTTGTATTACTGCTTCTAAAACTTTCTCCTTCTTTTTAAACTTAGCTAATGGATTTTTAAGAGTTCCTACTAATTTTAAACTCTCTATAGGAGCTGTTAAATCTAACATTTGCTTTGTGTTTTGCAATTGTAGTCGGTTTAAGCAACAGCGATCAAATTCTTCAACAAACAAATCATATCGTTCATATTGATGATTAAATTCAGGGTGTTCTTTCTGATACTCATAAATACACTCTGAAACCAATTCCCAAAAAGCATATTCTGAAAAACCAGCATAGCTCTCTAATTGTGGCCCCATAAATCGGAAAAAGCAATCAAAAACATCTGTAAAAATTGACAAAACCTTCATTTTATCAGATGTTTTCGTATATAATCTATCAGCGTGTTCTGGCAAATACATGTCATCATTGAATACAATTACCTCTTCTGTAATATCTTTCATTAATGAATATACTGGAGTATTTTCCTCTAATACTAAAATTAAATTTTCTCCATGCGGCATGAATACAAACTCGTATTTATAAAAGCAGTGAAGCAATGGAGCTAAATAAGCCTTTAAATAACGTTGCACCCAAATAGTTGCGTCATAAGGAGATTTTTCAATTAATGACGCTAATAATGAGTTATTTGAATAATCAATATGCAACAAAGCAGCCATTGATATAACGCGTTGATTTGAATTGATTTTGGTAAAAGGGCTTTCTCTCCATAATGCGGAAAGCATTTTATTATATGGGTTCGTTTTTCCTAATACTTCGTAGTAATGATTGCGATATCCAACCGTAGCTATTTCCCCTAACATTGTAAAGCCATTATCCTGTAAATAACTATCTTTCGCCAACAAATCAGTGATCCATTTTGTTATGTAAGGAGTACTTTGCATATAATATGGAGAAAGTCCGCGAACAAACCCCATATTTAAAATTGACAATGCTGTTTTAGTATATAATTTTTTAGGTTCTGATACATTAAATAAGGTACGAATAGATTGTTGTGCTGAGAAATCATCGTCACTTTCTCCTAGCATTACTATATTCTGCTGCGCTATATCTGCTCCAAAAACATGCACTATTCTATTTTTCCATTGCCAAGGATGTACGGGCATACATACGTAATCTTTCCAAGAAAGCCCCCTATCTGTTAGCTCTTTTTTAAACATTTTTATCCTTTCCTCTCCCAACTCACTTACTAATAATTTTTCGTACTCATATCCTTGTATAGCTGTGTAGTTTGCATATTTTTTATGACCTGCTATCCATAAAACTTTAAAAGGAACGTTAGCTTCTGGCGAGTATTTATGATAGTCATCTATATTAAATCCTATTCTACCATTGTTTGCTACAAAACAAGGATGCCCTTCCGTAAGTGCATGCTCTATTTCTTGAAAGTTTTTCTCCGTTAATTCAATTGCTGTAAACTTTTCATTTGCATACTTGAATGCTGCTCCAGAAAGTGTGCTTGTTATTTCTTCTAAATAAGTTCCTAAAAATGTATCTGAAATTCCTAATGTATTTTTAAACTCAACAATAAATTGCAATGCATCTACTTTTTCTTCTTCAGAATATCTATTTATTTTAGATATACTTTTAGCGTCTATATGCCAATGATCTAATAAAAACTTTTTAGCTTTAAAGTGATACGTGGACTCGCCATTATCTGAAGTTATTTCATACAGACTCCAATTATTTTTCTTATGAACAAGCTCAGGAGCTAATATGAGTTCATGAGAAAATTCACTAATTGCTTTTTTCACTAATAATTGGTTTATAATTTTCCAGATATTAGGTTGTAAATGAGTGATATTATTTAGCATCGTTTTTAACTTATTTTTATAGCTTTTTCAAAGCTTCTTCGTAATTTTCCCTTGTACAAAATGCCAAGGCTGCCTTTTTTTGTGGTAATTCTATTTCTTTTTCATATATAAATCCTGCTTTTTTATTCAATACATGGATTTTTTTATTGTTTACATCTGGTTCAACAATTATTCTATTCACTTTTGGCATGCTAAAAAAATAGGTTATTATCGTTGAAAATATATGCCATGTAAATTGCGGAATTCTTTTTTGACTTGGAGCTACTAAAACATGCATTCCGTAATCGTTTTCTTGTGCATCATAATATTCAGCTATAATATCTTCAGAAGCCTTATAGCACTCCATTAAAAAAATAGATTGGCCATTTAACACCCCCATGTAAGCATTATGATATGCTTGTTTTTCTATTTCTTCATACTCTAAATAAACCTCTTTCTCTGTTTTATTTAACATCCCCCAATATTTTGCATAAGGTTGAGTGACCCAGTTGTGCAATGTTTTTATATCTGAATTTAATTCAATAGGTCGAATGCTTATTTCTCCAAGCATTGCTATCTTTCTGGTAAATATTTTTTGATCTATAGCATGCATATTATATTTCTTTCTTTTTGAAAACTTCTATAGGATTTTTTAATTTCCCAACAAATTGTAATAATGCTACTGGGTCATCTAAATCAATCATTTGTTTGTGATTATTCAACTGTAATCTATTCAAACATGAAAGCTTAAAGTCAGCAGCAAACAAATCGTATTGCTCAAATTTCTTAGCAAGTTTAGGAAACTGAGATTGGTATGCATGAATATTTTCGGCTACTAATTTCCAAAAACGCTCTGCATCATAGCTCATATGCTCTTCTAAAATAGCGGTCAAAAATCTAAAGAAACCATCAAAAATATCTGTGAAGATTGACAATAATTTCACATCCTCTGGTACTGAAGCATACATTCTTTTTAAGTCTTCTGGTAACTCAACTTCTTTATTTAAAATACACGCCTCTTCTGTAATATCTTTTAATAAAATATATTCTGGAGCATTATCTTCAAACACCATAATAATATTTTCGCCGTGTGGCATAAACACTAAATCGTAGTAATAAAAACAATGTAATAATGGACTTAAATATGCGTTTAAATATTTACGTAGCCAATGGTCTATTGAAATACCTGAATCTTTAATAATTTCTGGTAGCAAAGCATTTCCATGATGATCTATATGCAATAGCGCAGCCATTGTTAATGGTTTTTCATTTTCTTTAACTGCTGAATAAGGGCTTTCTCTCCATAAAGATGCTAACATCTTATTGTAATCATTATGAACACCGAATTCTTCAAAGTATGGATTTACATAACTAACTGATCCTATTTCACTCAGCATCCTAAATCCATTTTTTTTGATATAGGGATCATTATATAGTAAGTTTTCTAGCCAAACAGCCATCTTTGGAGCCGTTCCTAAATAATATAATGGTAATCCTCTCATAAAACCCATATTCAATATAGATAAAGCCGACTTGGTATAAAACTTTTTTCGATTAGTTATATTAAATAATGTTCTTATAGATTGCTGTGCTAAATACTGATCTGCTCCATACCCTAAACAAACTAAGTTTCCTTTTGCTATCTCTGAAGCAAAAATGGTTGCCAACTTATTGAACCATTGCCAAGGATGAATTGGCAAGAATAAGTACTCTTCTGGGTCCAACCCCTTTTCTACTAATAAACTATTAAACTCCTGTATAGTAACAGCATCTAACTCTTCACGGATCAGTTTTTCATAAGGCAATGCTTCTATTGCTGAAAACGTCGTTCTTGATTTATGTCCTGCTAACCATAATAAAGAAAAAGAGTTTCCTGCCTCTGGTGCATATGACCGATAATCACTGCTATCAAAACCAATTCTTCCATTATTGGCTACAAATCCTGGATGTCCTTCCGTCATTGATTGCTCTATTGTCTGAAAATCAGCAGAAGCCAATTCCTTTACAATAGGGTTCCCTTTGAATATTTTGAATACACTACCATGAAGTGTACTGATAATTTCTTCTAAATAGACAGGCATTTTTTCATTAGTAATGCCTAATTTTTTTTGAAACTCTTTGATAAAGTAAATAGCATCTACCTCATCTAGTTTTTCGTCAACAAATTTCTTAATGGAATTCTCTTCTATTAGCAAATGATTTAATGCTAAAGGCTTTGCTTTAAATTCATAATATATATTTTTATCATCTGCTTGTATGCTATAAAAACGATACCCTCTTTCTAATTCTTTAACGACACGAGGTGTTATTAATAATTCATGAGAAAATTCACACAATGCCTTTTTTACCAGCAAAATATTTGCTTTTTTCCAAATTTCAGGCTGTATATGTTGAATTGATTGTTGCGGAGAAACAATATTATCTAAGGTATTCATCGTATTTCTTTTTAAAAATGAAGAAAATTTCATTTTTTCGTTGTAATTTGTTTTTATTAAAAATGCTAACTGCGCCGTTTTATGAGGTAACTCTATCACTTTAGATAGTTGAAAGCCTATACGTTCACATAAAGCAAACATTTTTTTATTTCGAATATCTGGTTCTACTAATATTCGTTCTATTTTTGGATTTTCAAAAACAAAATCCATAATTGAACGGAACATAAACCAAGTAAAATTTGGTATTTTCTCCTTTCTAGGAGGTGCTACAATAATATGTATCCCTATATCAGATACTTTAGAATCGTAAAAATTATTTATAAGATCCTTTTGCGGATTATACCTTTCTAATACAAAGGCCGGTTCGTTATGAAACATTCCTACAAAAACGTCATAGCCTTCAGGCTCTAAAAGTTTCGAGTACTCTTCTTGAACCTCTTGAAGAGTTGCATTTTCCATTCCCCAAAAGACGGCATAGTCTTTAGTTACCCATTTCTGCAAAAAAATACTATCTTCTACTACTTGAAATGGTCTGATAGTGATTTCTCCAAAGTCTGTATATTTTCTTGAGAAAATAATTGTTTCTTCTACTAGCATATATTTTAATATTTAACAAGTCGTTTGTGTAAGTTTCTGACTGATTTAAACACAAAAAAGTATAGTAATATCGTTATTAAAAAACCTAGTAATCCAATGATAAAAGGCATTTGTAATCCAAAGACATCTACAATAATACCCACATTTAAAGACGCTAATAGTACTCCAAAATTTTGAAAGAAATGTATTTTACTATAATCTACAGAATAGGCTTCTGGGGTACTCAATTCGAATAATAAGATATCAAATTTCACCACTCCTTGAAAAATTGCCCAACCATAAATAATTCTTCCTAAAATAACGGTTATATCATAAGGTATTCCTTGTAAAGAAAGTCCTATTAAACCAATAAATAAGGCATTTATAATTCCTTGATATCCTACCGTTTTTTTTCTATTATTAACCCATAAAGCTATTAAAGCGACAAAACCTGGGATGGCATAAATTATTCCTGAAACTAATTTACTTTTATACTCAGAAAAACTCTCCCAATACATTGAAAAAAAAGGTCTGATTAAAAAATCACTGAAATATAAAATCAATGTGATTAAGCCTAACTTTAAAATAACTCCATTAGGCATTAAATTATTTTTAACATTTTTAGATTCTTCAGAAAGAATTAAATTGGTAGCATATTTTTTACTTTTTAATAAATAAGCACTCATTGTCATTTGAATAAAATCACCTGCTGCCATAATTAAAAAAATGCTACTCGGGTTAATATAGTCAACAGTTACCCCTCCTATTACAGCTCCTAAAATACCTCCTAAATGAACTACAACCGACAACAAACCAATAGTACTTGGTTGCTCTTTCTTCGTTATTATTTTTAGAATATATGGGTACACCAATAAGTAACTCCCTTTAAAAATTACCATTATCAATGACACTATCCAAAAATTAACATACGAGCTAGTACAATAACAGTACAATGCCAAAACACCCGCCACTGCTTGAGTATATACTAAAATATTAAGCTCAGATATCTTTCTTGAAATATATGCCCAAAAAGGAAAAGCAATCATTACCATAAAACAAATTGCTGCAAAATAATAGCCTATCGTTTTAGGGTCAGTTATGCCAAAACGGATCTCAAAAAATTGTGGATAAAATGGGTGCAATAAGTAATCACTTATAACAGCAACCAAAGTCATCAGTATCAAAAATGTTTTCAGCTTCATTTTATGCAAAAGCATTTAATTTGATTTCCTCTTCTTCAGTTACTTCAAATTGTTGGAAAGCTATCCTTTTCTCTATTGGATAATGCTCTACTCCTGTTATCTCCTTAATGATATATGAATTTCTGTAGGCAACCATTCCTAAATCAGGCGTTACAAAGCCATGAGTATGCAACTCTGCGTTTTGTACAAAAATTTCATTATTGCCCTTATCAATACTGTAATTTCTCTGAACGTCAAACCTATTTTGATCATCCCATCGGATTCTATTTGAAATTCCTTTTAAAAACTCAGGCAACTCGTAATGATACCCTGTAGCCAATACCAAACCTTTTGTGGCTACCTTAAAGTATTTATCCTGTTCTATTTGATGCAATTCTAAATGGATCGTATCATCATTATGCAGTTGTGCCTCTTTCAACTCTGTATTCGTACGTAATGAAACTTTTAAAGGTTCTTTAGAAACTACTCTTTTCGCATATAATGCATCATGAATCGCACCTATTAAATCTTGATTGATACCTTTATATAAATGTTTTTGATTTTTTATTAAATCATCCCTTTTCTTAGCAGGTAAATTATAAAAATAATCTACATATTCTGGGGAAGTCATTTCCAGTGTTAGCTTAGAGTATTCAAGAGGAAAGAAACGAGGAGAACGTGTGATCCAATTTAATTGGTACTCTTTTTCTTCTAGATCTTGTAATAAATCAAAGAATATTTCAGCAGCGCTTTGTCCACTACCCAAAATAGTGATCTCTTCTTTCTGCTGTAGCTCTTTTTTATGATCTAGGTATTGAGAAGAATGAACTGCTTTTCCTTTTAATTTTTTACAACACTCAGGTATATATGGATGTGTACCTGTACCTAATATTATTTTTTTAGCTTTATATACTTTTACCTTTTCCGTTTTAGTACAAACACTAGTTACTATATAAAGTTCTTCTTTTACTTCATAAGCTATATGTGTAACTTCCGTGTTAAAATACACATTAGGTAGTTTTTCAATTGCCCATTGACAATAGTGATTATATTCATTTCTTAGTAACAAAAAGTTTTCTCTTATGTAAAAAGAGTACATTCTTCCTTGCTCTTTTATGTAGTTTAAAAAACTAAACGGACTCGTAGGATCTGCTAAAGTAACTAAATCGGCCATAAATGGAACCTGCAAAGTTGTATCTTCGAGCAACATTCCTGGGTGCCAATTAAATTTTTCTTGTTTATCTAAAAATATTCCTGTTACTTCTTTAATCGGCGCTGTTAAACAAGCCAATCCTAGATTAAAAGGCCCCACCCCAATGGCTATAAAATCTACTACTGTATTTTCTTTCATGATATGTTAATTTGTAATGCTATATTGTTCTCCTGTTGATTTTATCATTTCTAAAATATTTAGGAGATTATTTATTGTGTTCTTAGGATTTAATAAAGTAAATTTCAAATAGATATTCCCATTTAACTTCGTACTAGCTATAGAGGCACTTCCTGCCTTATACAGTGTATTTTTAATGTGTAAATTAATAGCATCATGAACAATACCCTCCTCAATACCAGTATGTTTATATCTAAAAACAACAGTGCTTAGTTCTGGAACATGAGCTGCTTCTAATTCGCTATCAACATGAATAGCTTCATAAACTTTTACTGCCAAATGATGTACCTCCTCTAAGTAGCTTACTATTGTTTTAGTACCCAGTGTTTTTAATGTTAACCAAACTTTTAAAGCATCGAACCTACGGGTTGTTTGAATTGATTTCTCAATTAAATTAGGACGCTCGGTATCCTTATTTTCAATAGGGTTCAAGTAATCCGCATAATAAGACACGTATTGAAAGTTTTTTTTATTTTTTGCTAGAAAGGCACTACAGCTAACAGGTTGGAATAGCGTTTTATGAAAATCAATTGTTATAGAATCTGCCTCTTCAACTCCTTCAAAAAGTTCTTTGTGTGTATCTGTCAAAACATAACAACCTCCATAAGCACCATCAACATGCAACCACATTTTTTGTTCTTTTGCTATCTTGTTGATTGTTTTTATTGGGTCAAAACTTCCGTAGTCTGTGGTTCCCAAAGTTGCTATAACTGCAATCGGAATATTGCCATCTTGCTTTGTTTTTTCTATGGCTAGTACTAATTCATTTACATTCATTCGCATCTTGCTATCAACTTTTATAGGAATCACGGCATCATATCCCATGCCTAATAAAGCTGCATTTTTTTTAATGCTAAAATGTGCTTTTTCAGAACAAAAAATTCTAAACTTACTAATTTCTGGAGACCAGCCGTTTTGCTTTATATTTATTCCAAATTTCTCAAAGGCATAATTATCACGAGCCATTAATAATCCCATAAAATTTGATTGCGTGCCTCCACTTGTAAATATTCCATCTGCATCTTGAGTAAATTTAAATTCATTACAAATCCAACGAATGACCTCTTCTTCTATAAAAGTAGCTGAAGTACTTTGGTCCCAAGTCTCAACAGCAGTATTTATTGTTGTTGAAATCATTTCTGCAACGATAGAAGGTAATGTGATAGGACAATTTAAATGTGCTACATAATTAGGGTTATGGAAAGCTATTGCATTTTTTATATACAATTCATTTAACTCTTCTAAAGCTTTATCAATAGGTTGTTCTCTATCTATATGATCAAGTTTAGCGCTTTGTCTATCATTTCTTATTTGTTCAATTTTATCTCCTTGATAAAATTTTCTCTTAGACAAGAACTGCTGAATATATCCTAAAGTTTTTAGTGTATATTCTTCATATAATTTAGCTGATTCATCGTTAAATAAATAGTTATTTAACGATAACTCTCTGAGTGAAAGGGCTTCCTTAAGAATCATTTATTTTTATTTAATCTTAATAATGTTATATTGCAAAAGTATATCTCCTTGTTTTTAAAAAATGACGTGATTGGAAATAAAAATGACGCAAAACAGAAATCAGGATGAGATTAACGCTTAATTAACATAGTTTACAAATAAAGAAATGTCAAAAAAAATAGGTTTAATATACGGTTCAGATACAGGAATAACGGAAGAAATCACCCACGCTATCGTCGATTATTGGGATGTATGCGAGCTTGAAGTTATTGATGTACAAAACGCTAAAAAAGAAGACTTTACTAACCACAACATTCTTTTTATAGGTTTATCTACATGGTATGATGGGGATTTACAAAGTGACTGGGAGCTTTATTTCGAAGAGTTCAAAACGATTGACTTTACAAATAAGATAATCGCTTTTTTTGGACTAGGAGATCAATATGGTTATGGGGAGTATTTTATTGATGGAGTTGGAATACTAGCCAAAGTTGTTTTAAAAAATGGAGGAAAAATAGTTGGGCTGTGGCCTACCGAAGGTTATGATTTCTCAGCATCTAAAGCTCTTTATAATGAAACTCTTTTTTATGGACTAGCAATTGATGAAGATAACGAACCTGAATTAACCAAGAGTAGGTTAACTACATGGCTTGCCTCTCTGAAAAAGGAATTAATACCTTATTTAAATTAATAATATTAACTTTCAGGAGCTAATTGTACTTCTAACCCATTCATTTCTGGAGTTATTTGTATTTGGCAACCCAAACGACTATTATCTTCTACATAAAAAGCTTCTGCCAACATCATATCTTCATCAACTCCCATTTCTGGAAGTTGGTGATCTGATATGACGTAGCATTGGCATGAGGCACACATTGCCATGCCTCCACATATACCTATAGTTCCTTCGGGAGCTAATTCATATGAACGAACAACCTCCATTAAATTCATTGCCATATCAGTAGGAGCTACAATATCATGTGTAACTCCATCTCTATCTGTTATTTTTATATTGATATCAACCGACATTTTCTCTTTCTTTTAATTTAGTTCTCAATGTTTTTGATCGTTTATCTTCTCCATCATGACTCCACCCTGGGGCATTAAAAATATAGTTTAACTTGTCGCTCCATTTCTCTGCACGCAATACATCTTTAATAATTGCTTGGTATTCATGAGTTGCCACTTTTATGGGATTATAAGTTTCTATATTTACAGTAAGCCCATATATTGGCTTATCAAGTGCTTTTAACTCTTCAGAAAAAGTTCCAAAAATTCTATCCCAAATAATCAAAACCCCCGCATGATTGCAATCCAAGTAACGAATATTAGACGCATGGTGAACTCTGTGATGTGAAGGCGTATTGAATACATACTCAACAAATCTTGGCAGTTTATCTACCATCTCAGTATGTACCCAAAATTGATAAATTAAACTCACTCCCATCATGGTAAAAATCATTAGTGGGTCAAAGCCTAATAAAGGAATCCATAGCCAAAAGAAAAACTTATGAATGCGCTCACCAACTCCTTGTCTTAAAGCTGTTCCAAAATTCATTTTTACGGAAGAATGATGAGGAATATGACCTGCCCAAAATAACCTCACTTGATGGTTCAATCTATGGAACCAATAATAAGAAAAATCATCTGCAAAAAATAATAAAACCCAAGCCCACCATTGCCTTCCTATAACGTCTTTTAATGGGCTAGCTTCATACAGATAAAAAAAGGCTATAAATGCTACTATTTTAGGAATAAATTCAATAACAGCTGAAAAAATCATCATTAGTAACGACACGAAGGTATCTTTACCATAATATAAATCTAAATGATGTTTACGATCTACAATTACTTCCAATACAATGGCAATAAAGAATATGGGCAACGCTACAATCGCTAAATTATCTTTTGCTAACTCTTGTATGTAGTATTGTATGGTCATTGTATATTATTGAATTGCCTTTACAACCGCTTTTGGTGCTTCTTTTTTCGTACCATCAAACCCTTCTACTCCCCCAACTGTAGTATATTTCATTACATACTTTTTATCTGGAAAAATACGTTGAAATGCACTTTGACACATTAAAGTTGCCTCATGAAAACCGCATAAAATTAATTTTAATTTACCGGGATAAGTATTTACATCTCCTATTGCATATATCCCTGGAACATTGGTTTGATAATCAAGTGCATTATTAACCTTAATAGCGTTCTTTTCTATTTCTAGCCCCCAATTTGCAATGGGGCCTAGCTTAGGAGATAATCCAAATAATGGAATAAAGTGATCTACCTCTAACGTATATTCCTCTCTACCTTTTTCTGCAATTACTACTCCTGAAACGTACTCTTCTCCTATAATTCCTTTTACTTCTGCCGGAGTTATTAAATTTATTTTTCCTAAGTTTTTCAACTCCTGAACTCTATCTACACTATCTAAAGCTCCTCTAAATTCATTTCTACGGTGCACCAAAGTAACTGATTTAGCTACGTCTGTTAAGAAAATTGACCAATCTAATGCAGAGTCTCCTCCTCCAGCAATTACGATATTTTTATTTCTATATAATTCTGGTTCTCGAATCATATACTCAACCCCCCTATCTTCATAACTTGTAATATTTGGAATTGGTGGTTTTCTTGGTTCAAAACTACCTAGCCCACCAGCAATAGCCACTACTGGGGCATGATGCTTTGTACCTTTATTGGTTGTTACTATAAAAGAACCATCGTCTTGCTTCTCAATAGTATCAGCTCGTTCTCCCAGAGTAAATCCCGGTTCAAATTGCTTAATTTGTTCCAATAAATTTTTTGTCAAATCTCCAGCTAAAATTTCTGGATATGCCGGAATATCATAAATAGGCTTCTTTGGATATATTTCTGAACATTGCCCTCCTGGCTGTGGCAATGCATCTATTAAATGGCATTTTAATTTTAATAGGCCTGCTTCAAAAACAGTAAACAACCCCGTTGGTCCTGCTCCTATGATTAATATATCTGTTTTTATCATTTTGATAAAATATAATGTTTTTACTCGTTTCCTTTAATATAAAGACTTTTTCTAACTCTTTAACGAATTAAATAAAATGCTCAATTTTTTAACCCTAATTCAAAATAGTTTATGCTACATTAATAACTTCTTCTATCTCTGGAGCGTATTTTTTAATTGTTGCTTCTACCCCATTTTTTAAAGTCATTTGATTTACAGAACACCCGCTACAAGCTCCTTCTAACCGTACCTTTACTTTATTGTTTTCAATAGATAATAAAGTTATATCTCCACCATCACTTACTAAAAACGGACGGATTTCTTCTAATGCTCTCTCTACATTATTTTGTATTTCTTGTGTCGTCATAATCGTTACTTATTTTGTGCTACAACCACTCATTGTTGTTATTCGTACAACTTCTGTGGGTGGTAAGTTTGCATTTCTTTTTAATAATTGTGAAACCATTTCTTTAGTTACGTTTGCAAAAGCGGTTTCTAAAGGAGTCTTTTCTTGCAGAGCAACAGGGCGTCCAACATCTCCTGCCTCACGAATACTTTGTACTAATGGGATTTCTCCTAAGAATTCTGTGTGAATATCTTCTGCTAAGTTTTTTGCTCCATCCTTTCCAAAGATATAATATTTATTGTCAGGTAATTCTTCTGGAGTAAAATATGCCATATTCTCTACAATTCCTAATACAGGAACGTTAATACTTTCTTGTTGAAACATAGCTACTCCTTTTTTAGCATCTGCTAATGCTATATTTTGGGGCGTACTTACTACCATCGCTCCATTTATTGGTAATGCTTGAACAATTGATAAATGTACATCTCCAGTACCTGGAGGTAAATCTATCAATAAGAAATCTAGCTCCCCCCAATCAGCATCAAAGATTAATTGGTTTAATGCTTTTGAAGCCATTGGTCCGCGCCAAATTACCGCTTGATCTGGATTCGTAAAAAAACCTAATGATAATAATTTAACTCCATAATTTTCTACAGGCTTCATTTTTGAACGCCCTTCTACTTTTACAGACAATGGTCGTTCTTTTTCTACATCAAACATAATATGTTGAGAAGGTCCGTAAACATCTGCATCTAAAACTCCTACTTTAAACCCCATCTTAGCTAATGAAATTGCCGTATTTGCAGTAATAGTAGATTTACCTACTCCTCCCTTTCCTGAAGCTATTGCTATAATATTTTGAATATTAGGGATTTCTTTCCCTCTTATTTGATTTGGAGTCTCTTTAGTAGCAACCTCTACTTTTACATTTACCTTTACCTCAAGCTGCTCATTTATATGCTTATGGATTGCTTTAATAATTTCTACCTCCACCTTCTTTTTAGCCTGTAAGGTCGGGTTATTAATTGTTACATCTACAATTATCTCATCTCCAAATGCTACTACATTCGTTATATTTTCATTTTCCACCAAACTCTTACCTTCTCCTGGTGCAGTAATTGTTTCTAATGCTTTATATATATCTTGTTTCTTAAAACTCATACGTTATTTCATATTAGATTATGCGCAATTGGAATTTTATTTATTCTTTATACCTCTCAAAACTGCGCTTTTATTGATTAAAAATATATGTTCAACTTCAATAATATTTAAGAGGAGTATTTTTTGATTAAGATTAATTCTAGACTACAAAGATACATTTTAGACCTCAGAAAATAAAGTGATTAAATTGCCAATTTTAACGCTCTAATAAATCCTTATAAACAACAAGGAAAACGTATTTACAACGACCATAAAAGCGGTTAATTCATCCTATAAAAATCATACAACTTAAAGTATTTTATGATTCTCTACAACAACTCTTCACTTGGGTTCCAAAACACTTCTTCAAAGTTTTGAATTTGATTATCAATAACCTCAATACCTTCACTTTCTAATAATTGCTGCATTAAATTCGTTCCTTCAAAATGATGCTTTCCTGTAAGTAATCCTTTCCGATTAACAACTCTGTGCGCTGGTACTTCTTCTTTGTGATTTCCTGAATTATTCATTGCCCACCCTACCATTCTTGCGGAGCGAACTGCTCCTAAGTACTTAGCAATAGCTCCATAACTAGTTACCCTTCCATAAGGAATCAACCTTGCTATTTTATATACACGCTCAAAAAAATTATCTGTTTCTTTTTCCATTAGCTAGTAAGAATATAATTTAATCATAGAGTAAATTGCTACAACTCCTGTAATAATTCCAATTACTAAGTTAAAGTACTTTGTATAATGTAGCAACCTACCTCCTATTTTTTTAGTTAGAAAAAGGTAGCTGTATAATACTGCAAAAGTTCCTAAAACAGTTCCTAAACCAAACATAGTAGTACAAATAATTCCAGACGTTGCCCAACCATACATTATAAAAGAAGAATGAAGAATGGCAAAAAAGGGAATGGAAAACATATTTATCGAGGATAAAAAAGCGCCAAAAATAAATCCGTTTTTAATTGATTTTACTTGTGATGGTTCTTTAACAGCCAACCCTTTACAGATAAACACAATAGAAAGTATGAGGAAAATAGCAGTCCCAAGACTTTGAATCTTGACAATCAATGAAGGATATTTGCCTATAAGTTCAGAAAGCTTTATTGCCAAAAAAACTTGAAACAAAACGATAAAAGAAACTCCTTTTATAAATTGCCTTGCTACTCTTTTATTGTTCTCTACATAAATTTTACTTGCAGTAATATTTAACATACTTGGAGGAGTATAACCTATATATGAGGTTACGAATCCTAAAACCAAATGAGACAAAATCATTTTTAGAGTTTTTAATACTTTACTCTAAATTTGACGTATGTTATTGGCTTTCCTTTCTCTAAATATTGTTTTTCGTAAAAAGTTTGTGTTTCAGTTACCTCTTTCGGAGCTCCCTCATTTTTATATACATTATGGTTTGCATGTATAATTTCATGCCCTTCTCCATGAAGTAAACCTAACGTGTAACCATGCATAAACTCACTGTCTGTTTTTAAATTAACAATACCATCTTCCTTTAAGATATAATGGTATTTCTTTAAAAACTCACTATTTGTCATTCTGTGCTTGGTACGCTTATATTTTATTTGAGGATCTGGAAAGGTTATCCATATTTCATCTACCTCATTTTCTGCAAAAATATGATTAACGAGTTCAATTTGAGTTCTAATAAATGCTACGTTATCCATTTTGTTTTCAATGGCTGTTTTAGCACCTCTCCAAAAACGAGCTCCTTTAATATCAATCCCTATAAAATTCTTATTTGGATTCTTTTCTGCCAACGCAATAGTGTACTCTCCTTTACCGCAACCCAACTCTAAAACAATAGGGTTATCATTTTTAAAAAAGGTACTCCATTTCCCCTTATACAAGAAGTTTCCTTCTGCCTCTTCTCTCGTAGGTTGAATTACATTGGCAAACGTTTCATTTTCTTTGAAACGTTTTAGTTTATTTTTGCTTCCCAAAGTATCTTCTAAAAATTAAGCTCTATCCTCTGTTCCTTCGTTTTTAAAACGAACAGCTTCTTTCATCCAGTACGCAAATAAAACCAATAGAATTACTAAAAATATCCAATTAACTGTATTTGTTGACCACCAATTTCTAACAGTTAAACGTAACCAATTAAAAGGAATGAATAAATAATCAGTAAATAAACTACCAATCAATCTAAATATATTGCCTGCTATCATAACTTAAGTATCTTTACGGTGCAAAAATATAAAAAGAAACGATGTTAGCCAATTTTTTCGGAAAATCTAAACCTGTAAATTTTTTAGTGATCTTTGCACTCTTTCTGTGCCTTTTTTTTATTTCACTACTAACTAACAATCAGCATGTTAACAATATCAACTTCTTTTTAAAACATTTCGGTAAAACGTTAGTGTTATTTTTAATATTGTTTTCTGTTTATAATTTTATTCTTTCTAAAAATGAATTAACCTTTGATAATTCTTATGCTTTTCTATTTTTTGTACTCTTGATAGGACTATTTCCAAATACAATCACGATTGATAAGAATTTTTACATCAATCTAACTTTATTCCTCGCTCTTAGAAAAATATATAGCCTTCAATCTGAAAAATCTACAGTAAAAAAACTTTTTGATGGAGGTTTCTGGTTGGGGATCTGTTTCATCATCGAACCTTTTTCCTTGATTTTTTGCTTATTATTTTATGCTGCTATTTTCCTCCACAAAAAAATAACTATACAAACCTTATTGGTTCCTATGATTGGCTTTTTTGTTCCTATTTTTCTATATTTTACATATTGTTTTTGGCATGATAATATGGTGTCTTTTCTACAACTTTTCAAATGGTTTACATCTTATGAGTTTGATATTTATTTTCAAATAAAATACTCCTATGGCATCTTCCTTGTTCTTTTTTTAGTAGCAACTTCATTATTATTAAAAACCCCTAAAGCTTTAGCTGTAAACAATACTTTTAAAGGAAACTGGATTCTAATTATGTTCAATTTATTGGTAACACTTTTTCTTGTTGTACTTTCAAAACATAAAAATGGAGGCGAATTACTTTTTACTTTTTTTCCTATATCAATTATTTTAGCTAATGGATTTGAACTGTTACAAAAAAAATGGCTAAAAGAAACGATTCTCGCTTTACTTTTAACCACCTCTTTTACCGCTAGTTTATTTTTATAGTTTTGTTCCAAAAGCTAAATCACCTGCATCTCCTAATCCTGGTACAATATACCCTTTTTCATTGAGTACATCATCAATTGCAGCAATCCATAAATGCGTGTTTTTTGGGAAGTTTTTTTCTATAAATGCAATGCCCTCTGAAGAACCTATTACCGCTACTATATGCAATTCTTTGGGAGCTCCATACTTTTGAATTGCTTCATGAACAGCTACTAAAGATTGCCCTGTTGCTAACATTGGATCTGCCAGTAACAATACCTTATCTTGCATTGATGGCGATGCAAAATATTCCACAACTATTTCAAATTCAGCATCATTTTTAGGATGGTCTCTATACGCTGAAATAAATGCATTTTCTGCTTCATCAAAATAATTTAACAATCCTTGGTGCAAGGGCAATCCTGCACGAAGAATAGAACATAACACTATATTTTTATTAGGTAAATTGATTCTTTTTATACCTAATGGGGTTGTTATTTCTTGCGTTATAAAAGCAAGCTCTTTGCTTAATTCGTACCCTATAATTTCTCCTATTCGCTCTATATTTCTACGAAAACGCAATGAGTCTTTTTGAATCTGTACATCTCGTATTTCAGCTATAAATTTATTTAAAATAGAGTTTTGTTTCCCTAAATGGTGGATTTTCATTCTGTGATAATTTACTCGCAATTTACAAAATCATAGAAAGCTATATTAGCTTCTTATAAATTTTTTCAACGCTGCTATTAAACCTTCTTCATTTTCAATATGACTCATATGACCTCCTGGTAATATTACTACTTCAACTTCTGGGTTTTTAGTTTGCTCCAAAAGCTCTTCATGGTGAAGCATTGTGTCTTCCTTGCCTACGATTATCATTTTTTTATATGGAGAAAAGTAAAGCAATACTTCTCTATCTTTACGTAATCTCATTCCTTCTTGCGCCGCTATATACCCTTGCAATGGCGTACTTAGTGCTTGCTTTTCTACTTCTTTTATTTCTCTTCTAAAAAGTTTCTTATTTTCAGCTCCAAACAGATTCGTGATCGACAATTTTACCAAGGTTGTATATTCTCTTTTTGCTGCTTCAACTGCTCGAATACGCATTGTTTTTCGTGCTTCTAAATCTGCCTTAGCTGTTGAGTTAACTAGACATAATCCTTTTACATTATCCGGAAAACATTCAGCAAATGCTAACCCTACATATCCTCCCATTGAATGCCCTATTAATATCGATCTTCTTATTTTCAAATGCTTTAATACTGCCGCTACTCCTTTTGCCATATCTACCATAGTATGTATATATCCTAAACAATCTGTTTTTCCATGGCCTAAAAGATCTATACAAATAACTCTATTTCTTTTAGAAAGCTCTTTTTTTACACTACTCCACATTGTCGAATTCTCTAAAAAGCCATGCAATAGCACAATACTTCCTCCCTTCCCTTCACTAGAAAAAGCTATTTTAATGTTTTTATATATGATAAAGTTTTGCATCAGGCAAAAATATGTATCTTTCGCACTTTTGTATATTTTTATTTTAAAATGTTCACCTCTTCTTTTTCTAAAAAATGTTAAAAAAATAAACTCATGAGTAAAACTAAGGATATATTTATTACCGGTTTTGCATTATTTTCTATGTTCTTTGGAGCTGGAAATTTAATTCTCCCTCCTTTCTTGGGTAAAAATGCAGGAGATAGTTGGATGCTTGTTACTATTGGCTTTTTTATCACAGCCGTATTCATTCCTATTCTTGGTATTTTTGCCCATGCTAAGCTACAGGGTACTATGTACGACTTCGGAAAAAAGGTTTCTCCCCTTTTTAGCACGGTATATTGTTTAACTGTTTATATCATTTCAATTGCTTTGCCCGCTCCTAGAACAGCTTCTGTTACTTACGGAATGGCTGTTCAACCTTATTTAGATGCTAATACTGATTATTCTCTGTGGGTTAGTACTATTTATTTTATACTTGTTTTTATCTTTGTGATGAATCGTTCTAAAGTTTTGGAAATATTAGGGCAGTTTTTAACCCCTTTGATTATGTTTATTCTATTAGGAATTATTTTCATTGGTGTATGCACTTCCCCTTCAACTATAAATCGTACTAATTTTAAAACTCCATTTGTTGACGGTGTTTTAGAAGGTTACCAAACTTTTGACGCTATTGGCGCTATTGTTCTGGGTGGAGTACTAGTGGTTTCTATGAATTTTAAAAAAAATACTTCTTTTGAACTTAAAAAAGAACTCATTGCTAAGGCGGGACTCATTGCTGGCACTGGACTTTTAATTATTTACGCTGGACTAATTTATAATGGTGCTTTGTTTAATACTACCTTTACAGAAAATGCCACTCGAACTGATATTCTATCTAGTTTAACACAACAAACTCTAGGAAATATTGGTACTGTTTTTTTAAGTGCATTGGTTGCTTTAGCTTGCTTTACAACTGCCGTTGGTATCATTACAGGAACTGCTGATTATTTTAAAGGTGTTTTTAAATCTAAAAATACTTATATAAGCACTGCTATTATTGGATGTGTTTTAGGAATTCTAATAGGGCAGTTTGATGTAAGCTATATTATTAAAATAGCGTTTCCTACACTAATGCTTATTTATCCGATTACCATTATGCTTATTTTATTAAATTTAGTTCCTGAGAAATGGAATTCCGCTCAAGTATTCAAAGCTGTTATTTTTATAACTTTTGTTTTTAGCCTTCCTGATTTTCTATCTGTATTAACCCCAAATAGTACACTTCAAAATATAAAAAGTCTAATTCCTTTAGGAAATTACAATTTAGGCTGGGTGCTACCTGCTCTATTAACATTTGGATTGGTAAATATTCGTAAATCTTAAATCATAAAAAAATCCTTAGTTTTTGGCTAAGGATTTTTTTATGATTTAAAAGGAGGTTACAGTTACTTTCTTTTTAAAATTAACTTTTCATTTTTAAGTTCCCTTCCTGCTCCTATTTTTATATTTAAAATATACATTCCGTCTTCATAAGCGCTTAAATCAATTCTTTCTATATTACCATGGTTTACATCAAAGCTTCCATAAGTTACCTGATTTCCATTAATATCTGCTATTACAAAATTCACTGCTTCACCAATGGCACTAGATAAATCTATATCAAAAAAACCATTTTCAGAAGGGTTTGCATATAACTTTAAAGCGTTTTCTTCAAAAATGCGATCGCTTCTTAAGCTTTTTGACACAGTAACCTCTGTACCATATGCTTCAAATTCAATAATATGAACACTTGTATTAGCTGTATTATGCTTCATATTTACTCTTAAATAACGTGCTCTTTCATTACCAATGCTAAATATATTTCCTGCACTTGTGGCTAAATTTGTATTCCTACTAAAATCTACTATGCTCTTCCAGTTAACACCATCTAGTGAGCTTTCTATATCATACTGGTAATAACGATTCTGATCATAATAAGTAGTTACAATTATCCTATTTACATCATACAAGCCACCTAAATCTACCTGCCACCATTCTGGATAAGAAGCAGCTGCCCAATAATTATTCAAATCTTTTCTTCCGTCATTTGCCAAAGAGCTAGCACGTCCATTTTCTACATCAGAAGCCCTTGAAGGCTTATTTAACGCTATATTATCACCATAATCTTCTGAAACAACATCTCCATATGCTTCAAATTCAATGATATGAACACTTGTATTAGCTGTATTGTGCTTCATATTTACCTTTAAATAGCGAGCCTCTTCATTACTAATATCAAAGGTATCTCCTGCTTCAGTAGCAATACGAGTATTCTTGCTATAATCTACTATTTTTTTCCAATTAACACCATCTATAGATCCTTCTATATCATATTGATAATAACGCTTCCCATCATAATAAGTAGTTAGTACTATCTTATTAACCTCATATAAATCTCCTAAATCTACTTGCCATGATTGTGGATAAGAACTTGCTGCCCAATAGTTATTTAAGTCTTTTCTCCCGTCATTTGCTTGAGAGCTAGCACGTCCATTTTCTATATGAGAAGCTCTTGAAGGTTTCCTAAAAGCAATATTCCCATCTGGACTATTAGGACCTTTAAGTAGTGGGTCAAGATTCGATAATTCTTTAGTTGCTGAAGATTGTCTAATATACTCCGCTGTAAACCAATGAAGAAAACTAAAGTGTCTGTTAGAATTATATCCTCTATCAGCAATACCATTAATCATTGCTCCAAAAGTAGATGATTTATATACAATATCTATAGGACTAAGATTAGGCGTTAAAGCTGTTAAGTTATAATCAACATGTAAAAAAGGAGAAAAACCATCTATATCCTTCATTGCTTCTAATGCCAATACTCCAGACATATAATGGTCTGTATGATCATCAGGATTCACCTTAAGATCAACATCTGTAGTATATACTTTATTCTCTCTACCTCTTTCAGTTCTAAATATTCCGTTAATTGTTGCTATTACTTCGTTCCATCCATTATAGGTTGTGGTACCTGTTACATTTGTAATAGACGGTATTTGCCCTTTAAGTAACTGTTCTAAGTTTTCATTTGAATTTGCTAGGTATCCTCCCATTCCAAAATTACAACATTGCCCATTAGGTAAATCTAAAAAATAAGCGGTTACAGTAGTACCATATTCCCACTTTCTTACCTTTTTCCCATTAATAGTTACTGTTGTGGTTTCTGCCGAATACTTTTTAGGCAAAGCCTTGTCTGTAACACAATATTGTATTGCCTTTTTAAGTCCATTATCCCTAGCTTCATAAAACGGAAAAGGATTAGGATATTCTTTTGTGTCATACCATCCTGAAAGAGGCCCATCATGAGCTCCTTGGTCACTCGCCGAAATAACGATAAAGGTTGTTTTTTCTAGGTTTCTTAAAGTATTAAACATTTTTACTCCAGAAAAGTACACAGCATCATCTTGATGAGCGTGAACAAAAAAGTTAGACGTTTGAGCGTAAATATTACTCGCCGCTAACAATAAAAAAAATAAGATTTTATTCATCATTGTATTAAATATATTCTCGTATTAGTCGTAAAAAAATTAAAAAGCTAACATAACGACCTCTATCAGAAAATAAATATTCTTCTCCAAAAAGTAATTTTCTAACAATAAAAAAGGTAGCAATTTAAAATCACTACCTTTTAACGTATTTTCTGATCCCTTTGTATAGGATATGATAAACCTCCTTAAAATCTATAACCCAAATTTACTCCAACTCTAGGTACTACTGAGGGGGAACTTGAACTAAACATATTTCTACCAAGACCTGCATAAATATCTATTACAAATCCTCCATTGGAAATATATTTAGTTCCTCCAGCAACGCCTAGCGCTCCGTCAGTATAATCCTTATAATCAATCACTTTTCCATCTATTTTTATTTCTTTTTCTCCTGTATTGATTCCTAAAAACACTTCTCCAAAATAATTCCAATTTTTACTTGCTGTAAAGTAGTGGCGAAAATAAGGCGTTATCATCTGATGTTCGTTATACACAAAAAAACCAGCTCCTCTTTTCTCAAAATTCAACAACACAGAAGCTCCTACTGATGATTGATCTCCTATGTAATATTCGTAAGAAATTTCTATAGTTTTATAAGCCAATGCATCAAATAAATCTGCCTTAACCTCTTGCTGTGCTTTTGCAAATGAGCTCCCTAAAATTGCAATTAAAATTACTATTTTTTTCATGCTGTAATTATCATTTAATTTTTATTCAAAATATATTGCAACAAAAATAATCTAATTATTGAATATGCTAAACTCTTTTAAAATAAATTGATTATCCTTTTTTTTCAATTAATACTTGCTACGATTTCAAATTAAAAGATCGCTTTTAACTGAATAGCTCCTGTATGAATTGCTTTTGTTGTTTCATTTTTTCTGCCAAAATAACTAAGATTTAAATTCAAATAAGAATTTAACTTTTGATTAAATAATACATTCCAAGTATAATTCTTACCTGTTTGCAAACCTTCTAACATTTGGTATCCTACAGGAGAGTTTACATTTCCTGTAAATCTATTTAAAAACGCATTTGCATCAATGCTGAGCTGGTTCCCTTTTTTGTTTACAAAGAAATATGACACTCCTATTTTTTGTTGTGCCAACTTTTCAAAATTAATCCGCTTATTTTCTTTTTCTTTAAAATGATAAAAAACTGAAAAGCGGTGCTCTTTTGAATATAGAAAAGTAATTGCTGGAGCTATTTGCTTAATATTAAGCAAATAATTTCTGTTGATTAAATTCTCTGTAATCAGTTTATTTTCTGAAATACTTGCTTTCGCGTCAAGCAACCAGAAAGAGTTAAATTTATGCTGAAATTCTAATTGATGTATGCAGGTATTATTTTCTTGCGTACCAATGCCGTATTGTTGCTTGCTTTGAGAATTTCCGTAGGTATATATAAAGCTATGCTTTTGAAGGCTCTTATTAAAATACAAGCTATTTCTAAAATTTAACTGCAGCCCTAACAATTGATTTTTATCTAAATCAAAAGGGTTCAAATTGAAGCTATTTCCCAATTTCTCTCTTTCATTTTCTACCAACAAATGCGTTTGATTATAAAAATGTGAAAGTAGTCTTTTTATTCCTTTTTTGCGTCTCCAATCAAAAGGATTTATGATTACAGATTGTTTCCACATAGCTCGTTGTGTTGGTACATATTTTAAATTAGGTAATGCTACTCTTAAATAATTCGCTTGATCTTTGAATTGAGCTACCTCAAATTCATTAAACTCTTGTATGCCATTATTATTATAATCTATCCAAGTATAAAACCCCTGTCCTGATGCCGTTTTAATATAAATATAATCCTGTTGCGCTATATTATTTGAAGAAGTTTCGTAAACACTATTCAACCATAAAAAATTCTTTAAAAGCCTGTGATTATAAGTTACTCTTGAGTTCAGCGCTTTCTCTTTTTCCTTACGAGCATATTTTGTAAGCCTATAATTTGCATAAATCCCTAGTTTAACTGTATTATTCTTAATCAACTGACTATTTATATAAAAAGTTTTTCGATCATGCATCCTTTTAAATATAGCATTTTTCACGCTATCATTTACGCTATATGCTACCCCAAACTTAGAAAAAACGCTAGTGGTATCTCCAACTCCAATATGTCCTTCGTACATTTTATACTTAAAACTATTTGAAGTTAATAATGTAGTATTTCTATCTCTCTTTCTATTTTCTTCCAAACGAAAAAACGCCCCTACCCAAGGCCTACCGAAACTATGCTCTAATTTTGTTTTTAAACGAGTAAAAGCTCCTTTTTCTAAGATAGAATTATTTTTCAGAAAGCTACCATCTAAAGAAAAGTTAGTGTTTTTAAATTTTAATACGGAAGCAATTCCATGCTTATTTCCTGTAAAATTTTCGGAAAAACTCAAATGACTAAAATCATAAATAAATGACTGCTGTTCTTTATGATGAAGTACAAGTCGCGCTCCTATTTGACGCTGATCTCCTATTGGGTTTTTCAAACTCCAATTTCTGTTAAACTCAACAGCTTGAAAACGTTGAATTGTTTTAAAATTACGTTGAATAAATTGATAGGTAATATCGCTCTTCAATTTCCATTTTTTATCTATTAGAACCTGACTCCAATCAATTTTACTTGCAAGCTGTCTATTCTCATCATCGTCTTTAGTTGAAAATAAATTTAAATCATTCTCACTATATGCCAATTCTGCATTAATTTTTGTTCTATCAGACTCATACGTTGTATTTATATCAAAAAGTTGCTTCTTTGTTGGAGCAACCAAGCGAGTAGTAGGATTGTAATCTCCTTCATTAATACCAACATATTTAAAAATGGTACCAATAGCTGTTGTTTTTACTATTGCGTAACTACCTTTATTGACACCTACATTTGTAAAAGCAACCGTATATACAGCTTCACTATCATCTGTAGCATGCTCGAAAACTTCAACTGCCCCGTTTAAAACTTTCTTATATTGAATTTTATCTACCGAATAATTGTCTAAAAAAGCATTTACAGCGTTCATTTTATCAAGATCGTTACCTGCATCTGCTAAAATTTGCTTTTGAGTTTCCGTTAAATTCTGTTGTATTGGTTGGCTTTTTACATCGTTTTCATTGTAAAAGTATCCTCCCATAGAAAATTTATCTGCTTTATACTCTATTTTATCATAGGTAACAAAGCGGGTGTAACTCCTATCAGAATACTGAAATTCAACACGAACTCTCATGTCATTAGTAATAGGGTATGTAGTGTTAAATTTAATCTCTCCTAAATTATAATCTATTGTATAATCATTTTTCTCTCCTCTCTTTATTTCTACTCCATTTATAAAAACTTTGTCACTACCTCCTACAATTATAATCGCTGATTCATTATTAGGACCTAACAACTTATAAGGTCCCTGATTCCCTTCAGTTCCTACAAACTCAAAAGAAGTAAATCTACCTCTAACAATAGCTCCCGAGGCCAAAGCTCTTGTTTTATTACTTAAACTCGCTGCTACTTCTACTCCTGACACTTGTTTGTCAAAATTTAAGAAGTATGTATTTTTGTTACTCAGAGTAAGATCCCCCCTTTAATTTTCCAATTTTCACTGAATAACTCTACAAAGATTCTATCAAAATCTGTTACATTCTGAGAATATCCATTTTGTTGAAGAGGAATATTAGTATCAAAAATATTCCCTCGTATAGAAACATTATCAGAAAGCTTTCCTGATAATGTTAAGTCCAAAGAAGCATTCGTAACTGCATTCTGATTATTACCGCTAGTAATCCCCCTCAAAATAAATCCTTTGGTTTGAAGCCCTTCAAATAATTTCTTTTCTTTCCTCTTTTTATTTGTAGTCAAGCTATAAAGTTTTCCTGTGCTTTTTGTATTTGGAACGATTAGTTTTTTATCAAAAGAAGTGTACCTCCTTGTTACAAAATCAGGATACTCTAAATATTCGACTTTTATTTTTCCATACCTTTTTTTGTTTAGTATCAATTTCCCTTTTACAAAATCAACATGGTATTCTTTCGGGTCAATAAGTTTATTATCTAAAGAAAAAACTTTAAAATCATAAGGATAAATACTTGTAGGGGCCAATAATATAGTATCTCTTAATACCGTAATCTTTTTCACCACTTTATTTCTAGAGAATTCTTGCCCTTGAGTAAAAATACTATAAAAAATAAAACTAAGTGCGAATAACCTCCTTATCATATCCTACAAACGTAACAAGTGCAAAAATAGTTCATTATTATCAAATCAGTATTTTCTCTGATTTATTTCTATGCTTTAATCAACACTCTAGCTATTTTTAAAAACCTTTAAGCTACTTTATTTAATCTCGATAAAGAATAACAAGTAATTTCATCATTATACCTTAAACAGCCTCCAAGCCCCTTCTTTTTCTTTAGATATGCTTGTCAGTCCTATAAAAAGGGCTACCAGCCTTTAATATAATTCAAAGGAGGGTTAGCTAATTTAAAACTTAAAAAGCCCTTATATCTAGTGTATTCCTTTCGGAAATAAATTCCATAAAAAAAGCTCTTAGTTTTTTAACTAAGAGCTTTAAAAGCAAGGCAACGACCTACTCTCCCACCTGTGGCAGTACCATCGGCGCTAATGGGCTTAACTTCTCTGTTCGGAATGGTAAGAGGTGAGCCCCATCGCTATAATCACCTTAAATCGTTCAGTATATTCCAACTGTAAAAGTTAACATATTAGTAAAAAAATATCCTAATCGAATCATTATAAAGAGTCTATCCTCCCCTCACATGGAGGGGAAGACCATACATAAGCCTATGGGTTATTAGTACTACTCGGCTATGACATTACTGCCTTTACACCTATAGCCTATCAACGTTGTAATCTCCAACGACCCTTTAAAGAAATCTCATCTTGTAGTGGGTTTCGCGCTTATATGCTTTCAGCGCTTATCCCTTCCCGACGTAGCTACCCAGCAGTGCTCCTGGCGGAACAACTGGTACACTAGAGGTCAGTCCAACTCGGTCCTCTCGTACTAGAGTCAGATCTACGCAAATTTCTAACGCCCACAGCAGATAGAGACCGAACTGTCTCACGACGTTCTGAACCCAGCTCGCGTGCCACTTTAATGGGCGAACAGCCCAACCCTTGGGACCTTCTCCAGCCCCAGGATGTGACGAGCCGACATCGAGGTGCCAAACCCCCCCGTCGATGTGAGCTCTTGGGGGAGATCAGCCTGTTATCCCCGGAGTACCTTTTATCCTTTGAGCGATGGCCCTTCCATGCGGAACCACCGGATCACTATGCTCTACTTTCGTACCTGATCGACCTGTATGTCTCTCAGTCAAGCTCCCTTATGCCATTGCACTCTTCGCACGGTTACCAAGCGTGCTGAGGGAACCTTTAGAAGCCTCCGTTACTCTTTTGGAGGCGACCACCCCAGTCAAACTACCCACCAAGCACTGTCCTCATTGCTGAGTTAGAATCTAGATAAGCAAAGGGTGGTATTTCAACGATGACTCCACAACCCCTAGCGAGGCCGCTTCTTTGTCTCCCACCTATCCTACACATTACTTATCCAAACACAATACTAAGCTATAGTAAAGGTTCACGGGGTCTTTTCGTCCCGCTGCGGGTAATCGGCATCTTCACCGATACTACAATTTCACCGAGCTCATGGCTGAGACAGTGTCCAGATCGTTGCACCATTCGTGCAGGTCGGAACTTACCCGACAAGGAATTTCGCTACCTTAGGACCGTTATAGTTACGGCCGCCGTTTACTGGGGCTTCATTTCATTGCTTCGCAAATGCTAACAACTCCACTTAACCTTCCAGCACCGGGCAGGTGTCAGGCCTTATACATCATCTTTCAATTTAGCAAAGCCCTGTGTTTTTGATAAACAGTCGCCTGGACCTTTTCACTGCGGCCCTCATTACTGAGGGCGACCCTTCTCCCGAAGTTACGGGTCTATTTTGCCTAGTTCCTTAGCCATGAATCTCTCGAGCACCTTAGAATTCTCATCCCAACTACCTGTGTCGGTTTACGGTACGGGTTCTTATAATCTGAAGCTTAGAGGTTTTTCTTGGAAGCCCTTAGGCACACTATCAACGCATCCGAAGACTTGTTGTACTTTCACATCTCAGCTAGATCCACGGTTTTTCCTATGGGTCCAATACCTAAATGTTTCAACGAACTATTCCGTCAGTTCGCGGTGCTTTCATCACTCCGTCACCCCATCGCAATTATAACAAGTACAGGAATATTAACCTGTTGTCCATCGACTACTCCATTCGGATTCGCCTTAGGTCCCGACTAACCCTCAGCTGATTAGCATCGCTGAGGAAACCTTAGTCTTTCGGTGAGGGGGGTTCTCGCCCCCTTTATCGTTACTTATGCCTACATTTTCTTTTCTATACGCTCCACGCTATCTTACAATTATGCTTCTACGCATATAGAATGCTCCCCTACCACTTTATATATTATATAAAATCCATAGCTTCGGTAATATACTTATGCCCGATTATTATCCATGCAGAACCGCTCGACTAGTGAGCTGTTACGCACTCTTTAAATGAATGGCTGCTTCCAAGCCAACATCCTAGCTGTCTAAGCAGTTCCACCTCGTTTATTCAACTTAGTATATATTTGGGGACCTTAGCTGATGGTCTGGGTTCTTTCCCTCTCGGACATGGACCTTAGCACCCATGCCCTCACTGCTGAAAAACATTTTATAGCATTCGGAGTTTGTCAGGAATTGGTAGGCGGTGAAGCCCCCGCATCCAATCAGTAGCTCTACCTCTATAAAACTTTTATTCAACGCTGCACCTAAATGCATTTCGGGGAGTACGAGCTATTTCCGAGTTTGATTGGCCTTTCACCCCTACCCACAGGTCATCCAAAGACTTTTCAACGTCAACTGGTTCGGTCCTCCACTATGTGTTACCACAGCTTCAACCTGCCCATGGGTAGATCACTCGGTTTCGCGTCTACTACTACTAACTATGCGCCCTATTCAGACTCGCTTTCGCTTCGGCTCCGTATCTGAAATACTTAACCTTGCTAGAAACAGTAACTCGTAGGCTCATTATGCAAAAGGCACGCCGTCACACAGTTAATGTGCTCCGACCGCTTGTAGGCGTACGGTTTCAGGTTCTCTTTCACTCCCTTACTTAGGGTTCTTTTCACCTTTCCCTCACGGTACTAGTTCACTATCGGTCTCTCAGGAGTATTTAGCCTTACCGGATGGTCCCGGCAGATTCATACAGGATTACTCGTGTCCCGCACTACTCAGGATACCACTATAATTATTAATCTTACCTATACAGGACTATCACCTTCTTTGGTTAGTCTTTCCAAACTATTCTAATTCAATTAATAATCAATATTGTGGTCCTACAACCCCATTATTGCCGTAACAACAATGGTTTGGGCTAATCCGCGTTCGCTCGCCACTACTAACGGAATCACTTTTGTTTTCTCTTCCTCCGGTTACTTAGATGTTTCAGTTCACCGGGTTTACCCCTATTGCTAGGTGACATGTCTTCAACATGACGGGTTGCCCCATTCGGATATTTGCGGATCTTAAAATATGTGCTTCTCCCCGCAACTTTTCGCAGCTTATCACGTCCTTCATCGTCTCTGAGAGCCTAGGCATCCGCCATACGCCCTTATTTAGCTTATTGTTCTTTTGCTCTAGTGATTACACTAGAACGAGCTCTTTATATTTATTTATTTTTTTATAAAAATATCTTGTTAATCTTAAGATTAACACTCTATCTTGATTCTTTACGATATCATTTTACCAATATGTCAATGAACGTTTTCAGATTTACATCTGATTGTGGAGAATATCGGAGTCGAACCGATGACCTCTTGCGTGCAAGGCAAGCGCTCTAGCCAGCTGAGCTAATCCCCCATATGAAATTTAGATTATAAAATCCTCAATCTTGTAATGTTGAATCCTCTAACTTCCAGAATTTCCTTTTTTTTTTCTAAGTCTTAATTTTGTAGTCTCGGGCAGACTCGAACTGCCGACCTCTACATTATCAGTGTAGCGCTCTAACCAGCTGAGCTACGAGACTGTCTTAGACAGCTTAAGCATATAAATACACTTAAATCATTCTCTTTTTTTTTAAGATCTTAGTCTATATTTTAAAATTAACAGCAAAGAGTAAAACTTCCTTTTGTAACTCACCATCTTTCTCTAGAAAGGAGGTGTTCCAGCCGCACCTTCCGGTACGGCTACCTTGTTACGACTTAGCCCTAGTTACCAGTTTTACCCTAGGCGGCTCCTTGCGGTGACCGACTTCAGGCACCCCCAGCTTCCATGGCTTGACGGGCGGTGTGTACAAGGCCCGGGAACGTATTCACCGGATCATGGCTGATATCCGATTACTAGCGATTCCAGCTTCACGGAGTCGAGTTGCAGACTCCGATCCGAACTGTGATATGGTTTGTAGATTCGCTCTCTGTTGCCAGATGGCTGCTCATTGTCCATACCATTGTAGCACGTGTGTAGCCCAGGACGTAAGGGCCGTGATGATTTGACGTCATCCCCACCTTCCTCGCGGTTTGCACCGGCAGTCTCGCTAGAGTCCTCAGCTTTACCTGCTAGCAACTAACAATAGGGGTTGCGCTCGTTATAGGACTTAACCTGACACCTCACGGCACGAGCTGACGACAACCATGCAGCACCTTGTGAAATGTCCGAAGAAAAAGCTATCTCTAGCCCTGTCATTCCACATTTAAGCCCTGGTAAGGTTCCTCGCGTATCATCGAATTAAACCACATGCTCCACCGCTTGTGCGGGCCCCCGTCAATTCCTTTGAGTTTCAATCTTGCGATCGTACTCCCCAGGTGGGACACTTATCACTTTCGCTTAGTCACTGAGACATTTCCCAACAACTAGTGTCCATCGTTTACGGCGTGGACTACCAGGGTATCTAATCCTGTTCGCTCCCCACGCTTTCGTCCATGAGCGTCAGTAAATACGTAGTAGACTGCCTTCGCAATCGGTATTCTATGTAATATCTATGCATTTCACCGCTACACTACATATTCTATCTACTTCCGTATTACTCAAGTCAACCAGTATCAAAGGCAGTTCCATAGTTAAGCTATGGGATTTCACCTCTGACTTAATCGACCGCCTGCGGACCCTTTAAACCCAATGATTCCGGATAACGCTCGGACCCTCCGTATTACCGCGGCTGCTGGCACGGAGTTAGCCGGTCCTTATTCTTACAGTACCGTCAAATACCTACTCGTAGGTACGTTTCTTCCTGTATAAAAGCAGTTTACAACCCATAGGGCAGTCTTCCTGCACGCGGCATGGCTGGGTCAGAGTTGCCTCCATTGCCCAATATTCCTCACTGCTGCCTCCCGTAGGAGTCTGGTCCGTGTCTCAGTACCAGTGTGGGGGATCTCCCTCTCAGGACCCCTACCTATCGTTGCCATGGTAAGCCGTTACCTTACCATCTAGCTAATAGGACGCATAGTCATCTTCTACCGATAAATCTTTAACTTTAAAACGATGCCATTCCAAAGTGTTATGAGGTATTAATCTTCATTTCTAAAGGCTATCCCTCTGTAGAAGGCAGATTCTATACGCGTTACGCACCCGTGCGCCGGTCGTCATCTGTAGCAAGCTACAATGTTACCCCTCGACTTGCATGTGTTAAGCCTGCCGCTAGCGTTCATCCTGAGCCAGGATCAAACTCTTCATTGTATAATCTTTAATATTATGAATGAATAAGTTTCAAAAGAATTACTTTATTATATAAAGTGGTTATTCTACTCTTTGTTTACGCTGTCAATTTCAATATTTTCAATGAACTTATTATTCTAATCTTTATGCAAACTAAAATAATCTCTTGTAGAAATGTTAGACTCGAACTAACTGATTTTTTTATTTAAAATCTTCCAAATTTCCTTGAACGTTACGCTCTTTTAGAAAGCGGTTGCAAATGTATAACCTTTTTTAAAACTGACAAACTTTTTTTTGAAAAAGTTTTTTTTTAAATTTTAAAAGCTAAAAAATCAACTCCTCGTTATTAAACAAGCGCAAATATAAAACTTTTAAATCTCTCGAAACAAACGTTTTTTAACTTTTATTTAAACATCTACAAACCCAATCTCTCAATGATCTTTGCTAACTTTGCTTATTTGCCCGTTAGCGGCTGCAAATATAGAAACTATTTATGCAATAACAAGCTTTTTTTTGCCCTTTTTTATGCTATACAACGCAACTTCATAGAAAACAACAACTTATAGTATTAAAGTTTTTTATTGTTCTTTCCACATAGAGTCTCAAGCTCTTTTAATTTTTATTAAGTTCCATTTATCTATACTAGACAAATCCTTAGAAAACCATTTAAGAGCAACCACAATCAGTACCGCAACCTTTATCGGCTTTCCTTTTGTAAACAAACTTTTTAACTAAAAAAAGAATTGCTATAAATAAAACAACATATACTAAAACTTCTTGCATTAACTAAATATTTGATATGTAATAAACGCGGAGATATACGCCAAACCTCCCATTCCTAAAAGTTGTATCAATGGCCACTTCCAGCTTTTCGTTTCCCGTTTTACAATAGCTAAGGTAGCCATACACTGCATTGCAAAGGCATAGAAAACTAAAAGAGATAATCCTGTTCCTAAATCAAACCTACTTTTTCCTGTTTCTGGATTTATTTCAGATTGCATTTTTTGTTTGATCGTTGTTGTATCTTCGTCATCATTTTCAACGCTATAAATCGTTGCTAAAGTTCCTATAAACACCTCTCTCGCTGCAAATGAAGTAATTAATCCTATTCCTATTTTCCAATCATATCCTAATGGTTTTACTACGGGTTCTATTGTTTTCCCCATAATTCCTATATATGATTTCTCTAATTTTTCAGAAGCTATTTTCTGTGCTTTCTCTGCATCAGATAACGTATTATAACTTGCATTAGCCAGTACTTCTTTCTCCACATTTTTAAAAGAAGTAGGTCCATTAGATGCTAAAAACCACAGTACAATTGAAATAGCTAAAATTATTTTACCTGCTCCTAAAACAAATGCTTTTGTTTTTTCAAAAACATCAAAAAACACATTTTTAAAAGAGGGTATTTTATAATTAGGCATCTCTACAATAAAAAATGAATCATTTTTTATTTTCAATGTTTTATGCAAAATATAAGCAGCTATAATAGCCGTTAAAAATCCTAGCCCATACAGTCCTAAAAGCGTTAATCCTTGCAAATTTACAATTCCAAATATCTTTTTATTTGGAATTACCAATGCTATCAAAATAGCATATACTGGCAGTCTTGCTGAACAAGTTGTAAAAGGAGTTACTAAAATAGTGATTAAGCGTTCTTTCCAACTAGATATTGTTCGGGTAGCCATTACTGCTGGTATAGCGCAGGCTGTTCCTGAGATTAGTGGAATAACACTTTTTCCACTCATTCCAAAGCGGCGCATTATTTTATCCATTAAAAAAACAACCCTACTCATATAACCTGTTTCTTCCAAAATTGCTATAAACATGAATAAAATTACTATCTGCGGAATAAAAATAACCACTCCCCCAATACCTGGAATAATTCCTTCTGTAAGTAAATCCGTAAACATTCCTTCAGGAAGCTTTGATTTTGTAACTTCTGCGATGGTTGCAAAAAAGCCATCAATAAAATCCATTGGGGCCGATGCCCAGTCAAAAATTGATTGAAAAATTAGCAATAAGATGGCAAAGAAAATAAGGTATCCAAATATTTTATGAGTAAAAATCCTATCAAGCTGCCCTCTAACATCTGTTCCTTTTGATCGTTCTACCTTGTAGGTGTTTTTTAAAATTCCATTGATTACTTGATAGCGATAAATAGTTTCTTTATGCTGATACTTTTTAACCTTACTCAAATCGCTTCTAAAATCTTGAATTTTATTTTTTTCCTCTTTTGAAATATTATCAGGAAAACTATTTTGAGTAACCATTAACCACAGTTCGTATAATGAAAATTTTGAAGATACCTCATGTAATTTTTCAAAATAAGCTCGATCTATTTTTGAGTTAATACTACATACTGCTTCTCCTTTTTCAAGAATGCTACTCTTAATGATCGCTTTTTTTACCTCCTCTATTCCAACGTTATTTCGAACACTAATTAGTACTATTTCTGTTTTTAGCTCCTTTTTTAACAGCTCAATATCTATGGAAATTCCTTTACGGTCCATTTGGTCTGCCATATTAATAGCTAGCACTGTCGGGATTTCTAAATCTTGAATTTGAGTAAAAAGTAATAAGTTTCTTTTTAAGTTTTCTACATCCGCCACTACTACTACTACCTCTGGTTTCTTAGATTTTTCAGCATTCACCAACGTTTTTAAGACAATACTTTCATCTATGGATGTAGGATTGATACTGTAGGTTCCTGGAAGATCTGTTATTAGAGCAGTTTGATTATTAGGCAGCTTGCATGTTCCTTCTTTTCTATCAACGGTAACTCCTGGATAATTCCCAACCTTTTGATTCAACCCTGTAAGTTGGTTAAACAATGAGGTTTTTCCTGTATTGGGGTTTCCTATTAAAGATACTCTTATTTCTTTTTTATCCTCCATTTACTTTATTTTAGTAAGCAAAATTTGACTGGCTGTTTCTTTTCTAATTGCTAAATGACTTCCATTTACGCATATATATATTGGATCATTCAAAGGTGCTATTTGTAACAATTCGACCTCTGCACCAGGTAAACATCCCATTTCTAATAATTTTAACGGAATGTTTGCTAAGCTTTCTTCAGAAATTATACCTTTTTCGCCAATATGTAAGGATGCAATAGTATTCAAAAAAATATGGATTTAGTTTGCAAATATACTAAATTGGAATTGTTCTAAACTGTTAATTACAACAGCCTTTTCTATTTACAAAATTACTCACTATTCTCTTTTTATAAATAGTATATTTGTGCCTATGCTTTTTAACGAAATTATAGGTCAAGACCACATCAAGAAACATTTACAAACTTCTGCTAATAATGGGAGAATTCCACATGCACAATTATTTGTAGGTAAAGAAGGTACTGGTGCTTTACCAATGGCCATTGCTTATGCTCAATTTTTATTATGTAATTTTTCTAAAGAGACTGATGCTTGTAATGTAAAGTGTCAGAAATTACAACACCCTGATTTACATTTTGCTTTTCCTGTTACTACCAATGAAAATGTTAAGAAGCACCCTGTTAGCAATCTTTTTTTGGATGATTGGAGACGTTTTATAACGGAACAACCTTATGGTAGTTTATTTAATTGGTTACAACATATTCATGTGGAAAACAAACAAGGTCTTATAAATGTTGATGAGGCCGAGGATATTGTTAAAAAATTACAATTAAAATCTTATGAAGGTGGTTTTAAGGTGATGATTATTTGGATGGCTGAAAAAATGAATATTGCTGCTGCAAATAAACTGTTGAAATTAATTGAGGAGCCTCCTAGTAAAACAATTTTTTTGTTGGTTACTGAAAATGAACAAGAAATCATTAATACTATAAAATCTCGATGCCAAGCTTTACATTTTCCTTCATTAAGTGAACATGATATTGTTACTGCTTTAATGAAAAGGGAAAATGTTTCGGAATCAGAAGCTACAAAAATTGCGCATCAAGCTGCAGGAAATTACAATAAGGCGGTCCATCTATTACACCATAATGCTAACGACATTTTATTTGAAGAGTGGTTTATTACTTGGATTAGAGCTGCTTTTAAGGCTAAAGGAAATGCTGCTGTTATTCAACAACTCATTGAATGGAGTGATGCTATTGCTAAGAGTGGGCGTGAAACTCAAAAACAATTCTTGCAATATTGCTTGCAGTTTTTCAGACAAGCATTGTTGTTAAATTACAAGGTCCCTGATCTAGTTTTTTTAGAAACTAAAACACCTAAGTTTGAGTTAAAAAATTTTGCTCCTTTTGTACATAGTGGAAATATGCTCATTATTGAAAAAGAAATTAGCGATGCCATGTACCATATTGAAAGAAATGGGAATGCTAAAATCATTTTGCTTGATGTATCTATCAAATTAACGCGATTACTACATTCTAAGGAAGAAAAAGTAAACTAACAATATTTATAAGTGCCTTATCATGATAAAATTCAGTCATATTTCTTTACGAATCCGAATTTTTATAGCAATGATACTATTGGTGTTATTAGCCTCTGTTTTAATTGCTGCAATAACTATTTATCAATATGATGAGCAAACTAAAGAATATAATATCAAGCGTTTTGGTAGAAAAGAAGATGCTACTAAACACGATATTGAAATAGAGCTTAAAAGAAAAACTACATATGCAGTTACTACTAAAAATTTATCTCGAATTTTTCAAGATAGAATCTACGAAATAGCAACTGTTCATAAATTAAACATATCAATGTATGATATGAATGGGCGCTTGCTAAAATCATCCATTCCTAATGCCTTTGAACAAATTGAAGAAAAACCACTCACTAGCGATATTGTAACGGAGCTAGCAAATAACTCCAATCATAAAATATTAAAAAGTTTTACAGAAAAAGGAATTACCTATCAATCTTCATATACCTATATAAACGACCCTAGATTTAAAAGAATTGGTATTTTAGAGCTTCAAATAGCCCAAAGTAATAGAGAACAAGAGCATGAATTAGAAGAGTTTATGTCACGATTAGCGCTAGTGTATATTCTTATGTTTTTAACAGCCATTGCACTTGCTTATTTTTTATCTAGCTATATAACTCGCTCTATCAAAACAATTTCAGAAAAAATGCAGCAAACTCATTTGAATAAACAAAATGAAAAAATCACATTGGAAGCTGCAAGTTCTGAAATTAACAGCCTTGTTGATGCCTATAACAATATGATCGATCAACTGGAAGATAGTGCTGTAAAATTGGCTAAAAGTGAGCGGGAGCAAGCTTGGCGCGAAATGGCGAAGCAGGTGGCTCATGAAATTAAAAACCCATTAACTCCAATGCGTTTGTCTGTACAAAGCTTTGAAAGACGGTTTGACCCAAGTGACCCTACCATAAAAGAAAAATTAAAAGAGTATAGTCAAACTCTTATTCAGCAAATTGACGTAATGAGTTCTATTGCTTCTGCTTTTTCTGATTTTGCAAAAATGCCTACTCAAAAGCGGGAGCAACTTAACGTTATTGAGGTTATTAAATTAGCATTAGATATTTTTAATGAAAAATACATTCATTATATTCCTGAAACGGATACGTTATATGCTAATTTAGACAAGACTCAACTCATTAGAATTGTTACCAACCTTGTTAAAAATGCTTCTCAAGCTACTGAAAATGAAGAACACCCTAAAATAGAGGTAAAAGTTTCTTCTGAAGGGCAATATCTTAAAATTATTGTTTCTGATAACGGAAAAGGAATAAAAGAGACACTTAAAAATCTTATTTTTGAGCCTAAGTTTACTACGAAATCTAGTGGAATGGGACTCGGTTTGCCTATGATTAAGAATATCATTGAAGCGTATGATGGTACTATTTCTTACAGTTCAAAGGAAGGAATTGGCACTGTTTTTACCATAGTATTGCCAAAAAAATAACTAAAAAAATGCTCTTTTTTGAGCATCATTATCAACTTATAAACACTAAAAAGATGGGTTTTCAAAATATTTTAATTGATATTACTGATGGTTTAGGAAAAATAACAATCAACCGTCCTAAAAAATTAAATGCGTTAAATAAAGTAACTATTGAAGAACTGCACAATGCTTTCACAACCCTTAATAATGATTCCTCTGTAAAAGTAATTATAGTTACAGGTAGCGGAGATAAAGCTTTTGTTGCGGGAGCAGATATTTCTGAGTTTTCGAATTTTTCTGAAGAAGAAGGAGGTAAACTTGCCGCTAAAGGACAGGAATTGTTATTTGATTTTGTAGAAAATTTATCTACACCTGTTATTGCTGCTGTAAATGGTTTTGCTCTTGGGGGAGGATTAGAATTGGCAATGGCTTGTCATTTTAGAGTAGCTTCTAACCATGCTAAAATGGGACTCCCGGAAGTTTCTCTAGGGGTTATTCCTGGATATGGAGGTACACAGCGCCTACCACAATTGGTAGGAAAAGGTAAAGCTATGGAAATGATTATGACTGCGCATATGATTACTGCGGAAGAAGCTAAAGATGCTGGCTTGGTAAACCACGTAGTGAGTATTGAAGCATTACTTCCTTTTACTGAAAAACTGGCTCGTAAAATTATGAGAAATTCTCCTGTTGCAATTAGCGGAGCTATAAAAGCTGTAAATGCGAACTATAAAGATGGTGTAAATGGTTTCCTTACAGAAATCACCGCCTTTGGAAACTGCTTTGGTACAGAAGATTTTAAAGAAGGGACTACTGCTTTTTTAGAAAAACGAAAAGCAAATTTCTCTGGAAAATAGTTTCCTTCTCCTAATTTGTACCACTATTCAGAATATAGCGTCCTCAAAAAACACTCACTAGAAAACAAGTGAGTGTTTTTTGAGAATGCTTAACAGCGATTTAGAAAATCATATAAGAAAAAGCAATTCCTAGTGTTGGGTAAAATCGACTAAGTTGCGTGTCAAAATCTTTTGCATACCCAAGCCCTGTATTTACATTAAACAACCACTTTCCTCCCAAGCTTCTTTGAATTCCCCAAACAACATCTGTTAAAAGAAGATCGTTTGCTATATTTTCCTTTTTAGAAGAAAAAGTTCCTTGTATTGCTATATAATTACCAGAGTTATAAGTAATATCTTTACCTTTTTGAAACCTTTTAGCTCTATTATACACATATTTTAACCTGCTTCTTAACCTTAAAACGGGAAAAGATGTAAAATCAATTTGAAAAGATTCTCCAACAAAAAGCCTATCTCTTATAGAGCCTCCTGCTCCGATTCCTACTCCTGTTTCCCATAAAATACTTTTATTTAATGCCAATTCATAAGAAGCATCTATTCCTAATAGGTAATAGTTTATTTTAAACTGATTATTTACTGCTACACCTACTTTATCTTGTGAAAAGCAAGAATTTATTGCCCACAAGCACACTACTAAATTAAAGATCCCTTTCATTTAATTATTTATATATTACTAATTATTTTACTAATGGAAGTATTACGATTCTCTTTCATAGGCATCATTAACAAAGCCCATTCCACTCGTTATAAAACTGTTTTAAAAATTTTTCCATAAATACATGACGCTCTTCTGCAATTTTTTTACCTGTTTCAGTATTCATTTTGTCTTTTAATAACAATAATTTTTCATAAAAATGATTTATTGTTGGAGCTTTTGACTTTTTGTATTCTTCTTTAGTCATATTTAAGTTTGGTGAAATCGCTGGATTGTATAATTCTCTATTCTTAAAACCTCCATAATTAAAACAGCGTGCAATTCCAATAGCTCCAATAGCATCTATTCTATCAGCATCTTGTATGACTTTCAGTTCAGGAGAGGTAAAAATTTGTTTAAAATTCCCTCCTTTGTAAGAAATATTTTTAATAATCTGCTCTATGTGAACGATTATTGGTTCGGCTACCTGTTCTGACATTAAAAAAGCGCGTGCTTTTTGAGGCCCCACAGTTTCATCACCTCCATAAAACTTACTATCTGCAATATCATGTAATAATGCTCCAAGTGACACGACAAAACCATCCACTTTTTCTTGTTTTGCTATTTGCAATGCATTTTTATAAACCCTTTCTACATGAAACCAGTCATGTCCTCCCTCTGCTCCTTTTAAAGTTTCTTTTACAAAAACAATTGTATTGGCTATAATTTTAGTTGTATTCATGAAGGCGAAAATAATTCTTTTAACCAAAAAACCCTGAGTTTAAAACTCAGGATTTTCTTTTTTTTATAAAACGAACTTATTTAAACTTTTTAAGTTGAAGCTGCATAAGGGCTCAATTCTTTTAAAAGATGCATAAAGATAAGAAGAGTACTCAAAACAGCAATATCAATAAGTGCAAAATAACTCGATTTCTCTTACGCTAAAACTGTTGTATTAATTAAGTTATTAGCCACTAAATACTCTGCTATTTGTATGGTATTGGTAGCCGCTCCTTTACGTAAGTTATCAGCTACAATCCATAAATTCAATGAATTTTCTTGAGACAAATCTCTACGTATTCTTCCTACAAAAACATCATCTTTGCCCTCTGCATAAAAAGGCATTGGATACTCGTTCTTTTCTAAATTATCTATTACTACAACCCCTTCTGTAGCTGCTAATATTTTTGGAATATCAGCTAGCTCAAAATGCTTTTTAAACTCTACATTCACACTTTCAGAGTGCCCTCCAACTACTGGTATTCTTACGGCTGTTGCTGTAACAGCAATGCCTGGGTCTCCTAAAATTTTATGAGTTTCACGAACTAATTTTAATTCTTCTTTAGTATATCCTCCTTCTTCAAACACATCACAATGAGGAATCGCATTTTTATGAATTTGATAATGATATGCTTTATCTCCTTCTTTTCCTACAAACTCATCTGCTAACTGCTGTACTGCTTTTACTCCTGTTCCTGTAATAGATTGGTATGTAGAAATTACCAAGCGTTTGATATCGTATTTTTTATGCAATGGCGCCAATGCCAGAACCATTTGAATCGTAGAACAGTTAGGATTTGCTATAATTTTATCTTCTTCTGTTAATTCTGCTGCGTTAATTTCTGGTACAATTAATTTTTTAGTAGGATCCATTCTCCATGCGGAAGAGTTGTCAATAACTGTTGTTCCTACTTTTGCAAACCTAGGAGCCCATTCCAAAGAAGTATTTCCTCCCGCAGAAAACAAGGCTATATCTGGCTTCATAGCAACTGCTTCTTCCAAACCTACTATGGCAAAGTCGGATCCGTTAAAGCTTATTTTTTTACCTATTGAACGCTCTGATGCTACAGGTATTAATTCTGTAACAGGAAAATTACGTGCTGCTAATACTTGTAACATTACCTTACCTACCATACCGGTAGCTCCTACTACTGCTACTTTCATTTTTATTTTTTATTTATGAATGCCTTTTTATGATTATGGCTTCCATCTGTTAAACTTAATGCGTATTTGTTTATTTTATAAAGGCTTTCTATGGAAAGTGGTTTCAACTTTTTCTGATACCTGCAAATGGGTCTTGTTTCACCCTAATTGTAGTTTTTTCTCACAACGTAGCTAAGGCCATGTTGCTCAAAAAAGATTTGATTAGAGCAGAAAACCCTAAATTTTCGGTTCTAAACAAAAAGTTGAAATAACTTCTTAAGCTCTTTTTACAAATGCCCCACAAAGGTTTAAAAAAATTGAATTGGTTGTATCTATTTTGTTAGAAAATTTATTAGAAAGTTTAAAAAAATTCAAATTATTGCAAAAAGTGTTATTTTAAACATTAAAACTCAAAAAATCAGTACATTTGCATCGATTTTAAAAAATCAACAAATAATATTGTTTAACTAAATAAGTATAGCATGCAACTGTACAATAAGTTAAGCGCTCAAGAGCGCGCTGCATTGATAGATGAGGCAGGAAAAGACCGTCTTACTATTTCTTTTTACCAATACCACAAAATAGAAAATCCGTCATTATTTAGAGATAAATTATTTCTGGAATGGAACTCTTTAGAAGTTTTAGGAAGAACTTATGTTTCTTATGAAGGGATTAACGCGCAGATTTCTGTTCCTGCCGAAAATTTTTTGGCTTTAAAAGAGCAACTAGATGGCATTTCTTTTTTAAAAGACATTCGTTTAAATGTTGCCGTTGAGCAATACAATAAATCTTTTTTGAAATTAAAGGTTAAGGTTCGTAATAAAATTGTTGCGGATGGTTTAAATGATGAGACTTTTGATGTTACTGATAAAGGCATTCATTTAAGTGCTAAGGAATTTAATGAAATGCTAGCGAATCCTAATACGGTTTGTGTAGATATGCGAAATCATTACGAAAGTGAAATTGGTCATTTTGAAGGTGCAGTTACTCCTGATGTTGATACTTTTAGAGATTCTTTAGATATTATTGAAGAAGATTTAAAGGAGCATAAGGAAGATAAAAATTTATTAATGTACTGTACAGGAGGAATTCGTTGTGAAAAAGCTTCTGCTTACTATAAACATAAAGGTTTTAAAAATGTTTTTCAATTAGAAGGGGGGATTATTGAATACACTAGACAGGTAAAGGAAGAAGAGATTGAAAATAAATTTTTGGGTAAAAATTTTGTTTTTGACCATAGAAGAGCTGAAAGAATTAGCGATGATGTAATTTCTAATTGCCATCAATGCGGAACACCTTGTGACAACCATACAAACTGTGCTAATGAAGCTTGTCATTTATTATTTATTCAGTGTGATGAGTGTGCAGCACGTACAGAAAACACCTGCTCTACTGATTGCCAAGACATCATTCATTTGTCTTATGAAGCGCAAAAAGAGCTTCGTAAAGGAAAGCAAGCTAGTAATAAGATTTTTAAAAAAGGACGTTCAGAAGCTTTAAAGTTTAAGAAATAATGCAAAAGATAGAACTGATGGCACCAGCAGGTAACTTTGAATCGTTACAAGCTGCTTTAGATAATGGGTGTGATGCTGTATATTTTGGTGTTGAGCAATTAAATATGAGAGCAAGGGCCTCTATTAATTTTACACTAGACGATTTGGAAGAGATTTCAAAACGGTGTTCAGAAAAAAATGTACGTACCTATTTAACGTTAAATACCATTGTGTATGACCATGATTTATCTATTGTAAAAACATTAATTAATAGCGCTAAAAAAGCTAATATTACTGCGGTTATTGCTATGGATCAAGCAGTTATTACTATGGCCAGAGCTGCCCAAATGGAAGTGCATATTTCTACCCAAATTAACATTACTAATATTGAAACTGTAAAGTTTTATGCAATGTTTGCTGATACGGTTGTATTGAGTAGAGAACTGAGCTTACGTCAAGTTAAAAAGATTACTGAGCAAATAGCGAAAGAAGAGATAAAAGGGCCTTCTGGTCGTTTGCTTGAGATTGAAATTTTTGGGCACGGTGCTTTGTGCATGGCTGTTTCTGGCAAATGTTATATGAGCTTGCACTCACATAATTCCTCAGCAAACAGAGGGGCTTGTAAACAAAATTGCCGAAAAAAATATACGGTAATTGATCAAGAGTCTGGTTTTGAAATGGAGTTAGATAATGAATATATCATGTCTCCTAAAGATTTATGTACCATTGATTTTCTTGACCAAGTTGTTGATGCGGGTATTAAAGTATTAAAAATTGAAGGAAGAGGGAGAGCTCCTGAGTATGTTGCCAAAGTTATTAAGTGCTATAGAGATGCCATTGATTGTTTGGCAAATGGTACTTACGACAAGGAAAAAGTTATTTCTTGGATGTTGGAGCTTGAAAAAGTATATAATAGAGGCTTTTGGAATGGATATTATTTGGGGCAAAAGTTAGGAGAATGGAGTAAGGAACCTGGTTCTCATGCTACTCAAAAAAAGGTGTATTTAGGCAAAGGAGTTCATTATTTCCAAAAGGCAAAAATAGGAGAGTTTAAAATTGAGGCTTATGATGTAGCTGTTGGCGATACTATTTTGATTACAGGACCTACTACAGGCGCACAAGAAATGAAGCTTACGCAAATGTTTGTAAATGATGCTCCTGCAAAAAAAGCTAGCAAGGGTGATGAAGTTACCATGAAGTTAGATTTTAGAATTCGTTCTTCTGATAAGTTGTATAAAATTGTTAACACTGAATTTGCCAAAGCATAATGGTTGTTGTTACCCTACAAAGAAATAAATGTATTGGTTGTAATTATTGTGTAGAAGTTGCTCCTGCACAATTTCAAATGTCTAAAAAAGACGGAAAGTCTGTGTTATTACATGCAATTGAAAAAAAGGGCTTTTTTACTATAAAATCACACGATGAAACCATTTTTGAGCCGTCTAATGAAGCTAAAAAAGCTTGTCCCGTAAAAATTATAGAAGTAAAGCAGGTTTAATTTAAAAAAACCGTAATACAGTAATTTCAACTCAAAAATTTTAAATGAATTTACTATTTTAATTATTGCTTTCTTATTTTTACTGTATGGAACTGCAACCTCCTTTCAGAAAAATCATTCATGTGGACATGGATGCCTTTTATGCTTCCGTTGAGCAGCTTGATAATCCTTCTTTACGAGGGAAGCCAGTAGCTGTTGGTGGAAATGAAATTAGAGGTGTTGTTGCTGCTGCTAGTTATGAGGCTAGGGTTTTTGGTGTAAAATCTGCCATGAGCGCAGCATTAGCCCAAAAGAAATGTCCGCATTTGATTTTTGTCAAACCTAGATTTGCTCGTTATAAAGAAATCTCTCTAAAGATTAGAGAAATTTTTTATGATTATACTGATTGTGTAGAACCGCTTTCTTTGGATGAGGCATATTTGGATGTTACTATTAATAAAAAAAACATCAATTCTGCTAGTCTTATTGCTGAAGAAATTAGGCGACGTATTTGGAAGGAACTTGAATTGCGCGCTTCGGCAGGTATTTCTATTAATAAGTTTATTGCTAAAGTAGCTTCTGATATGAATAAACCTAACGGACAAAAAACGGTACATCCTGAAGAAGTTCTTCTTTTTTTAGAGGAGCTTCCTATTCGTAAATTTTATGGAGTAGGAAAAGTGACTGCTGCTAAAATGTACGCCAATGGGATTTTTAATGGGCTTCATTTAAAACAACGGTCTTTAGAGGAATTGACTGCTCTTTTTGGCAAATCAGGAAGTCATTATTATCATATTGTTCGAGGAGTTCATAAAAGTGAAGTAAAACCGAATAGAATTAGAAAGTCTATTGCTGCTGAACGTACTTTTACTGAAAACTTGTCTTCGGAAGTTTTTATGTTAGCTCAGTTAAATAAAATTGCTGAGGAACTGGATAGAAGAATGAAAACTAGCAAAGCAAAAGGGAAAACAATTACTTTAAAAATAAAGTATAGCGATTTTTCTCAGCAAACAAGAAGTAAAACATTATTGAATTTTACCGACGATAAAAGCGTTTTTTTTCCTGTTGTTAAAGAGCTCTTATACAAAGAAAAGCTAAAAAACTCCGTTCGTTTATTAGGCATTTCTTTTAGCAACCTTAATACTGAAAAGAAAAAAGCAGTTTGGGTTCAACTAAAATTAGATTTGTTTTTGTAGTAGTGATTTTTTCATTAGGAATTAAAGTGTTTTCTTAATACTAAAATAAAAAAGGTGCCAAGCTATTTATTTAAACTCTTTTTCTACCATCTTTTTTAAATAGCTTAGCTCTCCTTTTAAGCTTTTAATACGAAGCTCATATGCTATTTCTTTAAAATATGTATCTTCTTTTAATCGTATGCTTAAATGCTTTTTACGTAAACTAAGCCATTTAAGAGTAGCTCCATCTAATGTTTGATCATTTAATAAAGTAGTACAAACCCCCAGCCCTCGTAACCATACCTTTCTACGTAATTGTAATTTTTTTAGGGTATTTTTACAAATGATCAAGGCACGTTTTTTCTCTTTAATTTGCTGTTTTACCCAAGGAAGTGCGCTTTCCTTTTCTTTATCTATTAATGCAATAACCTCAGGCAGCTCAAGTATTCCCTTTTCCATTTGTAAACTTTTATAAAGTTTTAAAAGTTTATTTAGGTCTGGTAAGCTAAAATATCTGCGTCCAATAATTATAGAATTGACCAAGCTGATAGATTTTCCTATATAAGCTGCTATTCCTTGATTAGAAATATTGAAATACTTTTTTATATCTTTTATCATATTTACATTTTTTTGATGAACTATATTCCTTTCGCAAGTTTTACATACTTAAAACTTTAAATCAGTGGTAATATTATACCGATCACTATAAAATAAAAAATCATATTTACAAGAATTCAATAAATTAACCTATTGATAATAAGCTTCTTTTTGTACAAACTTTTTAATACCTTCCAAAAAACTTGTACAAGATTTTTCCGCTATTTCTTGTACAAACTTTTCAACGCATCTTAAAAAACTTGTACAAGATTTTTCCACTATTTCCTGTACAAACTTTTCAACACACCTTAAAAAACTTGTACAAGATTGCTCTTCTATTTCTTGTACAAACTTTTCAATACCTTCCAAAAAACTTGTACAAGATTGCTCCTCTATTTCTTGTACAAACTTTTCAATACCCTCTAAAAAACTTGTACAAGATTTTTCCGCTATTTCCTGTACAAACTTTTCAACACACCTTAAAAAACTTGTACAAGATTTAAACACATAACTTCTATTTGTAAATTACATATACATAAGACTTTAATAAAAAGTGATTCTCTTTGTATTTATTAATTATTGTATGTTATCAAAGTCAAATATCTCTCAAAATCAATCTGGGCTATTGGCAATTTTTTAACTCCGAAGGAATGTGGTGATCTTATTATATTCAGTGAACGAAAAGGATATAAGAAGGCTTATTGTAAATCTAACTTCAGGTGCTAAAATGATGAAAAATATTAGAAATCATTATAGACAAATGTATGTAGGCACCAACCTTGCTTATCGGTACTGGAAAAAAGTAAATTTGCTTTGCCAAAAATATCTTCAAAACGATAAGACTATTGGATGCAATGAGCTATTTAGGTTTTATAAACATAAAACTGAACAAAGATTTAAAAAGCCTATTGACGGACGGTTGAAGTAAAATGAATTGGAGGAAAGTAGGATCACATTTATGGCATGCTTAAGCGATAATTATACAGGCAGGAAAACTCAATTTAAGAATGTGTCCGCACCCCCTAGAACAGAAACTACTTTGTGCTTTATACATGAGTAAAAGCACCAGAGCATTGCTATTGAAAAAGGTGAAAAATAGATACTAACATCAGATATTATGTATCGAAAAAATGGAATTTATTAATACATAACACTCAAAAGAGTGGATAAGAATAAATGGCAAAAAATATCAGTATTGAACCTTTTTAAAGGCCTTCGCTAATAAAATCATAGTCATGCTCCATTAGTTTTTTCAAATAAGACGCAAAGCTATCTGCTATTACTTTAAATTCATCTGGATCGTGTAAAAACCTTACTATTTGCCCTTTTTTACCTTTTTCTGAAGGGCTAAAATCTATAAATAGCTGAGAAGTTCCACCATTATTCATGCAATCTGAAAAATGAAGCCAATCTAACTGAGCTGCCTTATCAATAATTTTATCATCTATGGCAACTCCTTCATATTCTCTTTCAATATAATCAGCATAATATTTGACCGCATCATTTTTATGCTCAATGATTTCATGAGTTGATAATAAATAATATGGGTACTCACAAAGGTCAGCGCCTAAAAAATAAAACGCAATTTCTTCATCTTTATATCTCCTCCAATAAGTCCCATCTACATATTTCAACAAATCAATCAATTCATCTGGCACATCTTGATACACCTCTTTAAGCGCTTTTAATGCTTCTTTACTAGCACCATGTTTAATAGCTTCAAAATGCTCCCAAAGCTCCTTTTCATTAGCATTAATATATGCATTTTTAAGTCCTTTTATATATTCTTTTACCATAACATGATTACCTATGGGTGATACATACATTTTTTGGATAGTTTATTAGCTTAATGGTATTCTTAAACAAACTTTAGTTCCCACTATTAAACCATCTTTTTTTAAATCGTAATATTTTAATGAATAATTATTTTTGTATTCACTTGTAAAGTTTTGCAGTCTTTTTTTAGTCAAATCTATCCCTATCGATTTTCTTTTTAGTGATTTACTGGCTTTTATTTTTTGAGCAGCATTACGTCCTATACCATTATCTACAATTGCAATTTCAATAAATTTATTGGATATCTTATCTACAGACAGTTTCACTTCTTTTTCTCCTTTTTTTGAGGACAATCCATGCCAAATTGCATTTTCTAAAAATGGCTGTAATACTAATGGGGGTACTTTTACGATGTCTATATTTAGATTGGGATTTATTTTTTCTTCATAAGTAATTTCATTAGAAAACCGTATATTTTCAATACTCATATACAGCCTCATTGTTTTAAGTTCATCATGTAAACTAACTTCTTTTACTTTAGATGATTCTAATATATTACGAATAAGCTTGGAAAATTTATTCAAATAATAAACAGCATTTTTTTGCTCATTGTTAATAATATATAGTTTAATAGAATTCAATGCATTAAAAATAAAATGAGGGTTCATTTGACTTTGTAAAGCTTCTTGTTCTAACATTAATATCTTCTTTTCATCTTTTAGCAATCGTTGTCTGTTAAAAGAATACCAAACAACACTTAACAATGCCAAGGAAACCAATATGATAATTAAAAAGTTTCTATTCCTTGTTAGCTTTAACTTTGTAATTTCATTTTCTCTTGCTAAATTTCTTATTTGATTGCTTTTTACTTCACTATCATATTTGGTAATTAAATCATTTACATAAAGTAAGTTTCTTTCATTAAAAGTTTGCGCCTCTTCTTCTTTTGATTTTTTATAGTAATGAAAAGCTGTTTTATAATCACCTTGTTTATTATAGAGTTCTGATAAATAAATATACGATTCTGTAATTTCTGTTTTTACTTTATACGCTGTTGCAACCCTTATCCCTTCTTTTAAATTCTTTTTAGCTTCCTCTATTTTATTTAAATTAAGCTGAACATACCCTAAATTTTTATACGTTTCTGCTAAGTAATACATGTCATTAAACTCCATAGCCATAGGCAAAACAGGCTCAATAATTTCCAATGCTTTTTCATATTCTTTCATTGAAACCAAAATACTACTTATGCTATTGTAACATTTTATTTTACCTTCTGTAAAGTTTCCTTGAATATTGTATTTTAAAGACAGTTGATAGTTTTTTAACGCATCATCTAAATAGCCTAGTTTTTCTTGTGCATATCCTATGTTTTCACTGTTAATAGCCAAACTTCTTAGGTTACCTTGTTTTCCTTCTCTGTGTAAGCTTATCGATTTTTCAAACTGCTCAAGTGCTAATTCGTATTGTTTTAATGTTAAATATATATTTCCAATACTATTTTGAGAAATACTAATACTTCTCTTCATTTCTTCAGAAGGGTTTTTCCGCTGCTGTGCTAATTCTAATGCCGATTGGTGGTAATTGAGAGCACTCCTTATTTTATCTTGTCTTCTGTAAACAACTCCTATTTGGTTTAATGTTACAATTTCTCCTTCTACATTTTTTGTTCGTTTTGCTAAATGTAGCGCTTGGTTATAATTTCTAAGTGCTTTTTCAAATAACGATTTTTTCCTATAATGTTTTCCTAAAAAATTATAGGAAAAGATTTCTCCTACAGCATATTTTCTCTTTTTTGATTCTTCAAGAAAAACATTGATTTCTTCCACTTTCGGGTTGTATTTTTTAAAAAAGCGAAGCAATTCAAAATAGCTTTTCGGTTTTTTCAAAAAAACCTCATGAATAAAACCAATTTCTTTTGTTTCTTCTTGGGAGAAACAATAAAAATTAAGAAAAACGAGTAAACAAAGGACAAAACGTTTCATATACTCTTTTAAAATTTTTCTAGGAATTCTGATTTCCTTTGACGAGATACAGGAATTTTATGATTATTCTCCAAAACGACATATCCATCTGTTCTTAAAAATTCTTTAATCTTATTCAAGTTAATAACATAAGAATTATGAATTCTAAAAAAATGTTCTTCTGGCAATAAACTATTGATTTCTTTTAATTTTTTAGTCACTACAATTTTCTTCCCATTAGTGGTATAAATTGAACAATAGTTGCCATCAGATTCTACAAAAATTATTTCTGAGTCATCTAAAAAAATTAGCTTTCCATCTGTACTTAATATAATTTTACGTCGATTAAACTTTTCGCTAAAACTCGAAAGTATTCGTTCAAACTTTTGAAAATTATCAGTCTTATTATGAAACTTCTTAATTTTAGTAATCGTTTCTCCTAAGTCATCTGAATCAATTGGCTTTAATAAATAATCAATAGCCTCATTTTTCAAGGCTTTGATTGCATATTCATTGTAGGCTGTTGTAATAACAATTGCTAGATTTTTATTTGTCAATCTTTCTAATAATTGAAAGCCATCCATTGTTGGCATTTCTATATCTAAAAAAAGACAATCTACCTCATTTTTATTCAAATAAGAAATTCCTTCCTCTTCATCTGTAAACGTTTCAATGACTTTAACGTCTTTATTGAAGTTAGAAAGTTCCCATGATAAACTCTGTATAGCTTTTGGTTCATCATCTACTATTACTGCTCTTAACATTGTGTTTTATTTCTTCCAAATGTAGCTCTTATTAATGTAAAAAGAAAATAAGAACGTAATATCAATATATCTTCTATTGTATTTTAACACAATCTCTTATAAAGAAATAGCTTCCTTAATACAAGAATGCACATAAGGATGCTATTTGATTTATTGCAACAAAAAAAGCGCAATTAAAATTGCGCTCTTCTTTATTTTTTATTTGTTTTAAAAAATTCTGTGTGATTCTATACCTACTTTTAACACACTTGTTTTGTGGTATAATTCTGATGTAATATATGGATTACTATCATAAGGGAAAAGGTCCTTGCTCGTCGCATTGTTAAGTCCCTTTCTTATTAAACCTGCTGTTTCAGGTAATTTAAACGCATGGTTATCATTTCCATCTGAATCTCTATAAATAATATATACTACATCATCTTTACCCACACCTTCCAATCTAGTTTTTGTCCAGTAATATACTCCAAAGCCAGGCACTCGATTTTCACTAACCGCTCTTGTTTTTCTATTCATTCTTTTAATATAAATATAATAAGGATCAATATCAGCTCCTGAAGTACTTTTTACTCCTCCCCAGTTAAAATTTAAGTCAAAAGATATTCTTTTAGTTAAAGCAGCATCTTTTTTAATTCTCTTTGTATATTTAGAATATATTACATTCTTAAACACTTCATTCGTTCCTAATTCTCTTAATCTATATGCAATAGGAATCCCAGGGTTTTCTTTACTATAAGAAGCTCCTTTTGAGATAAAATCTTTTACTGCTGATAAATCTCCTATTTCAGCTCCTGCTAAATCAGAATTACCTCCTAAGATAGTTGCTTTTATTGTTGAAGTTTTTGCTATTTTACTAAATTCAAATTCAGCTTTTGCAGTAATCTTACCTTTTAAGAATGATCCTTGTAAAGCAGCTTCTAAGTCTATCTTATTCATAGATGACTCAATACTCATTAAGAAAACTCTACCATAAGTTACCGATGAAACATATAGCGGTTTTCTATCTCCTAATTTTGATTTAAAGTTAAACTCTTCTACAAAAAAGTCTGATGGATTTGATGGGATATCAGAATCAATAGTATAATATTTTTGAATAACTTTAACAATCATTTTTGTAGTTTCTTTGTCATAATTGAACTCTGCGCTTCCTGAAACGCTAGTAGATGTCCCCTCATAGCTAGCTCCTATTGCTACTTTTAAGTGATTTTTACTAAACACCTCATCTGTTGTGTATCTTAAGCTTGCAGGAGGCGCCTCAAAATTTCTATCACTTAATAATGAACTTATTGCATCTCTTGTAGAAGATAATTTAGGCGAATCAACCGTTATTGATGTTTTATCTCCCACTAAAGATGTAGATATTTTCAAAGGAGCTCTTGGCACTGTTATTGGAACATATTCTCCTTCTATGACAGAACTCGCGACAACTAATGATCCAGGATAAAAAATTTCATCATTGGCACTGAATAAAAATTGCTCATCAAAACCAACCGCTACTTCATATTCTTCTAAATCAAAGTCGTCGTTTCTAAATCTTCCTCTGTTTGTATCATTAGATACTTTTCTTTCTTCAAATGGCGCAATTTGTTCTACTGAAGGTAATTTTTCTACGTAATCATTTAATTTTGATCCTTCAAAAATTTCCTCTTTGCTGTTACTACTACATGCCATTAATAATAAGCATGAAGCTACTTGTAATAATTTTGACTTCATATTATAAAAATTTCCGCGAAAATAGCCATATATGGGAAACAAAGAACATATATTTTTTATTTTTTTACTTCTTTAACAAATAAGCAAAAAAAACGTTAACAAAAAGTTAATGAGCAAATTTGAACCTTTATTTTTTTTAAAAAAAATAAACATAAACTACTGAAAAACAACAAAATAAACAAGATGATACTTATAGTAAGTAAATTCTATATATATTAAAAAAAGCTTTTACCTCACACTAAATAGTACTAAGAAAGATTGGATATATAGTTATAAAAAAGAAGTCAATAACTCTTATCATACCACCTATACAATAAAATATACCATTCATACATAAGCGAAATTTTTAACCAGAAAAAATAGGGATCTTTGTGGTGTCCTTAAGGAACACTTAAGGTATCATTATTGATCGATTGGGGGATTATTCAATATGATTAACAAACAAAAAAGTACTGTTTTTACAGTACTTTTTTTATGATTAATAATTCTAGTAATATCTTTTTTTGTTTTTTAGAGCCATTTACACCTTTTTATCTTTATTATAAAAGTGGCCTTATATACTTACTTAATCACTGTTTTTTTTATCGCATCCAGTTACACATAAAACACGACCATTTATACAAAAAGCGGTTAATGGCTATCAATCCTTATTTAATTTAGCGGATATAGTAAAGAGGTAAGTACTTTTAACTATTCAGATTCATAATTATATAATTTAGGGATTACTAATTATGGGGACAAAAAACTACATTGAAAGATGTAGTTTTTTATTTGTAAAAAAAATTATTTAATAAAAAAGCCCAAATAATAATTATTTGGGCTTTTGTTATTATAATAAATAACTAAAAATTATTCTTTTCTTAAGCTTCAAAAGGAATTATAGAAACATATGATCTATTATCCTTCTTTTTCTTAAATTCAACCACACCATCTACTTTAGCATGTAAAGTATGATCTTTCCCCATATAAACGTTTTCACCTGGGTTGTGCGTTGTTCCTCTTTGACGAACAATAATATTTCCTGCAATTGCAGCTTGCCCTCCAAAAATCTTTACTCCTAGTCGTTTCGATTCTGATTCTCTACCATTCTTCGAACTACCGACACCTTTTTTATGAGCCATCTCTTTAAGTTTTTAAAGTTAATTATTTACGTAACGCTTCAATTAATTCTACTTTCTTTAAAGAAGTGTATCCTGTAATACCTCTTTCTTTAGCTAAAGCTTTTAATTCTGCAACAGTTTTAGAACTTAAGTCATTAGATGCCTCCTTAGCCTCTGCTTTAGGAGCCTCTTTTTTTGTTACAGCTTTTTTTGCACCAGAAGCAGCAATAGACGCTATTTGAATTTCTGTCAAATATTGGCGATGCCCATTTTTCTTCTTATATCCTTTTCTTCTTTTCTTCTTGAAAACGATTACTTTATCACCTTTTAAGTGACCTAAAACCTTAGCCGTTACTGCGGCTCCTTCTATAGCTGGGGCGCCAATAGTTACATTTCCTTTATCTTCAACAAGCATTACATTATCAAAAACTACTTCTGATCCTTCTGCTTCTTGTAAACGGTGAACGTAAACTTTTTGGTCTTTTGCTACTTTAAATTGCTGCCCTGCTATCTCTACGATTGCGTACATACTTTTTGTTTTGCGTATTTATACTTTATTTATATTACTTTTCGAAAAGAAAAGCGGATGCAAATATACATTCTTTTTAAGAACTTAACAATCTTTTTTTTAGCTTCTTTATTTTTATTAAAGTACTACTTATCAACAATATAAAAACACATTTCACTTTACCTTATTAACCCAATACACCCCTAATAAAATAATTCCTCCTGCTAGTAATTGAAATAAACTCAACTTTTCTCCGTCTATAATTCCCCAAATAACTGCTACTACTGGAATTAAATAGGTTACTGAGGCCGCAAAAATGGGAGATGAAAGATGTACCATTTTATTAAACAACACTTTAGCTATTCCTGTTCCAACAACTGATAAAATGATGATATAGCCTAGTGCTTCACCTGTTTCCTGATTCATTTCGAATGTTAGAAAGAAATTAGAAAAAATTAAAACTAGTAATGCTGGGATTATTAATAGTAAAAAATTACCCGTGGTAATAGCCAAAGCATCCAAATCATATAGGTATCTCTTAATGATATTTACATTAAAAGCATATCCTATAGAAGCTATGATAATTAACAAGGCATACCAATAATTTTGATCTGGGTGTAACGCTGCTCCTTTAAAAATTAAAATCAACGTGCCTACTAATCCTAGTAATATTCCTATAAACTGCTTTTTCTTAAAAGAAAACCCAAACACTAACGCTCCAAAAATAAATGTATGAAATGGCGTTAATGAATTAAGTATAGAAACAATGGCACTATCAATCCCTCTAATAGCAAAAGCAAATAAGAAAACAGGGAAAAAAGTTCCTAAAGCGGCTGAGTATGCTATGTATTTCCAATGTTTTTTCTCTATTTTTTTAATACTTTTAAAACCTATTAGCAATAAAAAAAACGCTGTTATTAACATTCGTAAAGCTCCTAATTGAACTGGGGTTACTCCTTGTAACGATTTTTTTATTAAAATAAAAGAACTTCCCCAAACTATAGAGAGTATAAGCAGGTACATCCATTTTTTTTGCTGACTGTTCATATATAACCGTAAATTATCTGCAAAAGTCGTGTAAATCTTATAAAACCAACGTATTTATTAATAAATTTGCATCATAACCTTATAACTTACACTAATGAGAATTCAAAAGATTATATTTGGAATTGCCCTAACCTCTTTATTATTTATTTCATGTAAAAATGAAACTAAAAAAGAAGAGAACAAAAAAGAGGATTCAAAAGAGGTTTTAGTACCTAATGTACAATCACTTTCTTTAAAAATTTCGGGAATGAGTTGTGAAATTGGATGCGCAAAAACAATCCAATCTAAACTTTCTAAAAAGGAAGGTATAACAAATGCCAAAGTTATTTTTAATGATAGTATTACTACCGTTTCCTATGATGCTAATAAAGTTTCTAAAGCAGAAATCATGGGCTTTATTGAAGGTATTGCTGGAGGAGAGCAATATAAAACTAGTGAAGTTACTAAAACTGTTGAAGCTTGTAAAACGGACTGTAAAAAAACTTGTTGTGTTTCTAAAGAAAAAAAGCAACATACTTGTAAGGCTGATTGTAAGAAAGAGTGCTGCGCTGGTAAAAAAGTTTGCAGTAAAGATTGTGAAAAACCTTGTTGCTCTTCCAAAGAAAAAAAGCAACATGCTTGTAAGGCTGATTGTAAGAAAGAATCTTGCGCTGGTAAAAAAGCTTAATTGTTAACTTTAAAAGAGCTTCTAAAAACCAGAAGCTCTTTTACTATAAATCATATATCTATTCATTCTTCTAATGAAAAAAAACTTCTCTTTACTAGTTAAAGTTACCATCTTTTCTATTTATTTAATATTCTTAGCAGGTGCTGTTGTTCGTATGACTGGCTCTGGAATGGGATGCCCTGATTGGCCTAAATGTTTTGGGTATTATATTCCTCCCACATCTGAAAATCAAATTACATGGCAACCTAACCATACCTATAATGAGGGAATGATTATCATTAAAGACAAAACTTTATTTGTAGCTAAAAAAGACCTTAGATCATCAAACAGTTTTAATGAAACGCATTGGAAAAAGTACACCAAACATAACTATGCCAAGTTTAACAAATACCATACTTGGACTGAATATATAAATAGACTTTCTTCTGTACTAGCTGGTTTTCCTTTTTTACTACTGATCATTTTTTCTGTAAAATTCTGGAAAAAAGATAAAGAAATCACACTGCTTTCTTTTGCTTCATTTTTCTTATTATTATTTGAGGCTTGGTTAGGAAAAACAGTAGTAGATACCAACCTTAAACCTACTATCATTACGATACATATGGTTGCTGGTTTAATCATCATAGCACTTTTACTTCGGTTATTATTTATTACTTCTGAAAAAGTTTCTATACAAAAACACCTTCCTATATTTAATAAATTATTAATTATTGCAGCCATTTTTTCTTTAATTCAAATTGCTTTAGGAACGCAAGTCCGTCAATTTATAGACGAACAAGTAAAACTCTTTGGTTTTGAAAATAAAGAATATAGTTTAATGAATCCTAGTATTAAATTTTATGTACATCGCTCATTTACTATTGCCATTATTATTGTTAACTTAGGATTGTTTTACTTTAATCAAATACAAAACTTAGGGTATAAATTGGTGAACTGGATTGTTTTTCTAATATTCTTAGAAACAATTACGGGTATTTTAATGTATTATGCGGATTTCCCTATAGGCACACAAGCTATACACTTATTATCAGGAGCTATTTTATTTGGGCTTCAATTTTATTTATGGTTGCAGTCTCGCAAAGTAGTGACCGCTTAATTTACTTTGATATAAGCTTTAATAGCTCCTTACCTGGTTTATTAAAGCTTATATTATTTCCATTGTAAAGATTCTATCATTCGAATCATATCTTTTTTAATATAATCAACCGCGGGTAAAACACTATCATAATTTGGCTTAGAATAAAAAAACAAAGATCCTTTTAAAAAATGTTTAGTACTATCCGTTACATGAAACTGAACCTGCGATGCGGAATTTCCTGTAATATCGTACATCTTACCAAAAACTCTAGTATTTTTATTTACAAAATCATTAGAAGCTATTTGCTCTGCTTTTATAGCATGTTCAAAAACCAGTTTTTCTGCTTCTATTAAAAGTTCTCTTAAATTATTATCAACAGGTCTATAGGTAATGTCTATAGATGCTTTTAAATTAGGGTATATTACTTTTAACCAGTCTTTAGGCAATTTTTTAATTATTGTATTTTGAGGTACTTCAAAGGAGTAAGGTCGTTCTAATGTTAATTCATGATATGCTTTTTGAGGATAATTTAAACTCAAATACCCTTTAGGCTTTGGAATTACTTCATTTTTACAAGAAGTAATTAATATTAAACTTAATATCACTATAAAAAGGCTACGCATTTCGTGTTACTTTTACTTGTTTTATACGCTTTCTATCCAACGCTTCTATGGTAAACGTATATTGATTAAAATTTATTTTCTCTCCTTTCTTAGGAAATTTACCTGAAATTTCTAAGATAAAACCTGCTAGTGTTTCACTTTCTCCCTTTTCTTCTTCAAATTTTTCTTCCTCTTCATCTTCCAACACACGACAAAAATCCTTTATGGTTATTTTTCCTTCGAAAATATAATTATCCTTATCTATTTTAGAGTAGGTTAAATCATCATCATCAAATTCATCGTTAATATCTCCAACAATTTCTTCTATAACATCTTCTAAAGTTACTATTCCGCTAGTTCCTCCATATTCATCAACTACAATAGCTAAGTGGTTTTTCTTTTCTTGAAACTCACTCAATAAATCATCTAATTTTTTATTTTCTGGCACAAAAAATGGTTTTCGAAGCAACTGTTGCCATTGAAAGTCTTTTTTATCTAAATGGGCCAATAAATCTTTTGCATATAAAACACCTATAATATTATCAATGTTTTCAGCGTAAACAGGATTTCTAGAATAGCCATTTTTTAAGATTTTATTCAAAATACCTTCATAAGACTCATCATCACATAAAGCAAAAACATCTGTTCTTGGTTTCATTATTTGAACAGTTTCTGTATTTCCAAAAGTTACAATTCCTTCTAGTATTTTTTGCTCGTCTTTAGTGGTAGTATGATCAGAAGTTAATTCCAGCGCCTCTGATAATTTTTCTACAGATAAGTTATTATTTTTATTTCCTAGCCTGTTTTCTATAATGTTAGTCAGGCTTATTAATGGAATACTTAGTGGAGTTAATAACTTATTTAAAAAATGAATAGGTTTTGACATAAAGCTAGCAAACTCTACTGACTTCCTCGTAGCATATACCTTGGGCAATACCTCTCCAAAAAGTAAAATCAAAAAAGTGATTAAAACTACTTCTATCAAAAATTTAATTGTAGTAGAAAACTCTGCAAAAAGCAGTTCTCCCAAAGAAGAAAACAATAATACTATCAAAATATTGATAAAATTATTTGTAATTAAAATCGTTGCTAATAATTTTTTAGGCCTTTCTAACAATTCCAACACTACACTTTTTCCTTTTGTTTCTTCAGATAGCTGATTTAAATTTGTTTGTGAAATTGAAAAGAAAGCTACTTCTGTTCCTGAAATTAATGCAGAACTGATTAACAGCGCAAGCAATACAATTATATTCATGGTTACCAACCAATGAAAGGTTGCAAAAGCGCAAAATAAACTGACGGGGTCTGGATCCAATGTTTTTTTTATTTTTTATAAATTAAAAAGGTAAATCTTGATTTTCTTTTGGTGGTTTTGGAATGTCTTTTTCTAATGGAGTTCTTTTTGCTTGATTTTTAACCGCTGTTAGGTCTTTTTTAGTTGATAAAAACGACATATCTACAACATGTATCTCTGTCAAATACCTCTTTATTCCATCTTGTTCCCATTGCCTTGTTTTAATACGTCCCTCACAATATATCTTATCTCCTTTTGTTAAGTATTTTTCACAAATTTCGGCCAATTTATTACGAACAACAAGATTGTGCCATTCTGTTGAAACTACTTTTTCTCCGGTTTGGCGGTTCGTATAACTTTCATTAGTAGCTAAAGAAAAACGCCCAACAGCATTTCCTCCTTCAAAATAGCGCATTTTCACCTCATCTCCCAAATGCCCTATTAATATTACTTTGTTAACTGTACCTGCCATATTCCATTCTTTTACCAACCAAAGATATCAAAAAATTCTATTTTTTTTCAAACAGGAACTCTTTTAAAAAATTAGCTATTAAAATAGGAACAGGGTATTCTTCTATCGCCCTCCAAAAAATAGAAGAAGGAATAACTTTATGAGTTTCTACTATCCAAAATCGAGTATGTAAATGCTGATGAGAAAGCTTATGAACAATTCTTTTAGTATTGAATAGCGTTACTGTTGCTTCATCTGGAAATAGCTTTTGAAACTCCAAAGTCTCCTTTAATTCACTATCATTAATATACTTAGAAGATTCAATCAATGGAAACTCATATAATCCCTCCCAAATTCCTTTTCCTTCTCTTTTTTTTAAAAGCGTTGTATGGTTATTATTCACTAAAACAATATAATTAAAATAACGCTTTTTTACCTTCATCTTTTTTTCTTTTACCGGAAGTTCTTTTATCATTTTTTTAGACAAAGCAATACATCCTTCAGCAAAAGGGCAAGTTTCACATAATGGATTTTGTGGCTTACAATGCAGTGCTCCAAAATCCATAATTGCCTGATTATAAATAGCTGGATTTTTTACATCGATTAATTCTTGAGCCAACCTTTTAAACTCCTTGATTCCTATTGATGAATTTATAGGGGTCTTTATTCCAAAATACCTAGAAAGTACTCGATACACATTTCCGTCAACCACTGCGGTAGGCTCATTAAAACAAATAGAAGCTATTGCTGACGCTGTATAATCTCCTATTCCTTTCAGTTTCAAAAGCTCTTTATAATTATCAGGAAAATTACCCGCCAATTCATTTGCTATATACTTCGCTGTAAAATGTAGGTTCCTAGCACGGGAGTAATACCCTAATCCTTGCCATAATTTCAATACCGTTTCCTCCGCTGCATTTGCCAAATCAAAAACAGTTGGAAAAGCCTCTGTAAAGCTCATAAAATAAGGTAACCCTTGCGTTACCTTAGTTTGTTGTAACATAATTTCTGACAACCAAATATGGTAAGGGTTAGTTGTTTTACGCCAAGGCAAATCACGCTTGTTTTGTAAATACCAGTTTATTAATACGTTAGAGAAAATCATTTAAAAAAATTAGCAGCGCAATATTACACTAATTTATTTAGATATTTTTAGAGCTTTAACTTTTTGGAATAGATATAATTATCATATATTTGCATCCGCAATTTTTAAAGGAAGTAAACAAAATATATTAAAATGACGAAAGCAGATATCGTATCTAGAATTTCAGATAAATCAGGAATAGAAAAAGCGGATGTTTTGGCAACAGTTGAAGCATTTATGAACGAAGTAAAAGACGCTTTAGAAAGTGGAGATAACGTGTATTTAAGAGGTTTTGGTAGTTTTATTATCAAAACTAGAGCAGAAAAAACTGGTAGAAATATTTCAAAAAATACCACTATCAAGATTCCTGCGCACAATATCCCTGCTTTTAAGCCTTCAAAAGTTTTTACTGAAGGTGTTAAGAATAAAGTAGTAGTAAAATAATTAAACAGTATTAACCAACCTTTCATTAGGTTTCTAAAACATTTGTATTATGCCAAGTGGTAAAAAAAGAAAGAGAGCTAAAATCTCTACACACAAACGTAAGAAAAGAGCAAGAGCAAACAGACATAAGAAAAAGTAAGCAGTAGCTTACTTTTTCTTATTTGCATTTTGCAACGTTCATTGACATAGAAGTCGTCAGACTTCGACTGGTATTTATATTGCTTTCACAAGCAATATACTTGTAATACCTGTTTACAAATCATTTAATCCGTTTGCTCATTAAAACTGCGCAGACACAAAACTATTTCAGAATGAGAAAAACAGAATTAATTATTCGTTCAAATTCTTCTGATATTGATTTTGCCTTATTAAGAGATGGTAAGCTTATTGAATTGAATAAAGAAACAAATGATAATAAATTTTCTGTTGGCGATATATTTTTAGCTAAAATAGGAAAAGTATTAACTGGCTTAAATGCCGCTTTTGTAAATGTAGGATATCCAAAAGATGGTTTTTTACACTATCACGATTTAGGTCCTCAAGTACAATCTTTAAATTCATTCATTAAGAAAGTAAGCACAGGTAAACACAAAGAATTCACTTTAAAAAATTTCCGTTTTGAAAATGATATTAATAAAGACGGAAGTATTAATGATGTACTAAAAACAGGACAAAATTTATTAGTCCAAATCGTAAAAGAACCTATTTCAACTAAGGGCCCCCGCATTAGCTCTGAATTATCAATAGCTGGGAGGTATTTAGTATTAGTTCCTTTTTCTAATAGAATTTCGGTCTCTCAAAAAATAGAAGACCCAAAAGAGAAAGAACGTTTAAAAAGATTAGCAAAAAGCATTAGACCTAAAGGGTTTGGTGTAATTCTAAGAACTGTTGCTCAAGGAAAAAAAGTAGCAGAATTAGATAGAGATTTACAAAACTCACTAGACCGTTGGAAAACTATGTGTAAAAGCATTCCAAATACGAACACTCCAACTAAAATATTGAGTGAGTTAAACAGAGCATCTTCCATTTTAAGAGATGTAATGAATGATTCTTTTACTAGTATCATAACCAATGATGAAACTTTAAAAGTAGAAATTAAGGAATATTTACAGGAAATTTCTCCTGAAAAAGAAAATATTGTAAAACTACATCGTTCAGATACTCCTATTTTTGAAAAATATGGAATTGAACGTCAAATTAAAACTTCATTTGGGAAAACAGTTTCTATGAGCAAAGGTGCTTATTTGGTAATTGAACATACCGAAGCACTGCATGTCATAGATGTAAATAGCGGTAATCGCTCTAATAAAGCAAGTAATCAAGAAGAAACTGCTTTAGAAGTTAATTTAATTGCAGCTTCTGAAATTGCACGTCAATTACAACTACGAGATATGGGGGGAATCATTGTAGTTGATTTTATTGACTTAAAAACAGCTGAAAACAGACAAAAGTTATTTCAACATTTAAAAGAAGAAATGGCTCTTGATAGAACAAAGCATAAAATTTTACCTCCTAGTAAATTTGGATTGGTACAAATTACTCGTCAGCGCGTTCGTTCTGAATTAGAAATAAAAACAAGAGAGCCTAACCCGAATAAAAACGGTGAGGTAGAAGCTCCTATTGTTTTAATAGATAAAATTGAAGTTGAGCTAGAAAGATTACTTAATAGTAAAAAAGACTATAAGAAAATTACATTAAATGTACATCCTTTTATAGCAGCATACCTTACCAAAGGTGTACCATCTATACGATTAAGATGGTTTTTAAAGTACAAAAAGTGGATTAAAATTTTACCTAGAGATGCTTATACATACTTACATTATAAATTCTATTATAAAAAATAAGTAAGGCATTTTGTATATCAAAAAAAACCTGTTTATCAGAATAGATAAACAGGTTTTTTTTTGAATTCATACCACACTTAAAACCAAAAACCAAGATTAAATAACCAATAGTTCTCAGAAGTATCTGGTGACCATGTGTATTTTAGTTCAATAGGCCCTAAAAAAGTTTCTAAACTATACCCTAAAGCATAACCTGATTTGGTGTTTTCAAAGAGATTTCCACCCTTTAAAACGTTTTCTCCTACTCTAGCATAATTGGCAATAAAAGAAGCGTAATGCTTCTCTAAAAAACAATAGCGAAATTGAAATTCTGATTTCAAAAAAGACTGCTCACTCAGAGCTCCAATTTCATATCCATAAAAAGGAATGAAATTATTAATATAATTCTTATTGTATCCTCCAAGGCGATAATCAAATACCTTCGAAGCCTCCTTACCTAATGTAAATCCAGCTTCTGATGTATATTGAAAAGTCAACCTCTCCCAAAATGTTGTGGCAAAACTAACGGTTCCTGTTAATTGAGAAAATCGACTAAAGGCATTACTATCATCTATACGGTTTTTAATATTTTCATTTCTATTTGACCATAAAAACCATTTAAACCCAATATTACCATACACTCCTTTTGACGGAAAGTATCTGTCATCAAAAGTATCTAGCTTTAAATACGCTAATCCGTTTAAATAATTACTATCGTCAAAAACAGTAAACCGCTCTAAATTATTTTTTAATGTTTGAGAAAAAACACGCAAATTTTTAGCTTCCACCCCTACACCAAAAGCAAACTTTTTATCAAAAGTAGTTTGCCCATACAATGTGTTTGTAAAATCTCTATAAGTAACATCAATTTCATTAACTACTTCATCATTAAACGCAAAAGCAGTTTTAAACCTATTGTATCTCGATTTGAAACCATAGTTCCATCGAAGCCCATTATCTACAAAATAATCTAAATTATACCGAATATTATCTCCCACAACCACATCTAAAGAAAGTACATCATTTTTCAGAAAAATTTTCTTGTGATTATAATTTAGTAATACCCCTGACCTATATAGCAAGTCATAGTGTAAACCAAGCCTTAATCTTGCACGAACATCACTTTCTTTTACCTTCAATGTAAGCTTTTTTCCTTCATTCAATTTTTTAAAATGATAATCTATCCTTTGAAAATTTTTAGTAGCCGTTAAGCTATTAATCCTTTTTGACAACTCTTGGTAAGTAATAGAATCTCCCATTTTTATTTTTAATGTTCCTAAAATATAATCTTTGGTATAATTCTTATTTCCTTTGATGCTTATTTTATTTACCAAAAACTTATCATTATTCGGTTTAGCCCTTTGAATGCTTCGTTTTGTTGTTTGAAGTTTTGCTATTTTAGTAAAAATAACATTCAATGGTTTTGAAACCCGCTCTCCTTCCTTCAAAATTTCTTTTCCTTTATCAAAAGAAACCACTGTATAATCTAACACATTTGGATGCATATATACATCTACATTTCTCTTTTTTTCATCACTATTCTCATACATTCTATAACTTACTATCTGATTTAAAATAGCAACTACTGATGTTAATTTTTTTCTATTTACCAACTTTCCCTGCACATCAACTCCAATAATAATATCAACCCCTTTTTCTTTCATCACATCCACTGGGAAATTATTAGCAATCCCCCCATCAATCAATAAATCGCCATTTATTTCTACTGGATGCAATAAGGTAGGAAAAGAACCGCTGGCTCTTAATGCTAAGGGCAAAAAGCCATTTTCTAACAAAACCTCTTCTCCTGTTTCTGCATTTGTTGCTAAACAATAAAAAGGAATTGGTAGTTTAGAAAAATTGGTAATATGATCTACTGGAGCTAATAATTCTGTTAAAAAGTTCAATACATTTTGCCCTTTTGAAACTCCTTGCGGTAACCCAATAGCATTCTCACGAATAGGAAGTGATATGGCGTGCTTTTCACCATTTTCCTTATCAAAAAAAGTTTTTGCTCTTCTAGGTATTTTATCTTGTAAAATTGTGTAAAAATTCGTTTCCGTGACAATCTTTTCTATTTGTCTTGCTGAATACCCACTAGCATACAATCCACCTACAATTGCTCCCATGCTGGTTCCTCCTATATAATCAATTTGAACTCCTGCCTTTTCTAATTCTTTTAAAACTCCTACATGTGCAAACCCTTTTGCTCCACCTCCACTTAAAACCAACCCCACTTTAGGTTGTTTTTTTTGAGGATATATCACTAGTGAGGTGAGTAATAACAATAAACTTAAAAACTTTTTCATATTATTTTTTTGGATGATAGTATTCATATACACTTGTTGCTCTTGCATTGCCTATTTCAGCCATAAGCTCTTCAAAAGTAGCATTCTTAACACGTTTTGCTGATTTAAATTTTGTTAACAAAGTAGTGATTGTTTGTTTTCCTATGTTAGGAATTTGCTCCAATTCTGAATGAATAGCACTTTTACTTCTTTTATTTCTATGGAAAGTAATACCAAATCGGTGTGCTTCATTTCGTAGGTATTGAATAATTTTTAAACTTTCCGATTTTTTATCTAGGTATAAGGGTACAGAATCTCCTGGATAATAAATTTCTTCCAATCGTTTTGCAATACCAATAATTGCTATTTTTCCTCTTAACCCTAATATTTCTAAACTCTTTAACGCAGACGAAAGCTGCCCTTTACCTCCATCAATTACAATAAGTTGAGGCAATGGCTGGTTTTCAGCTAGTAATCTTTTATACCTTCGAAAAACAACCTCTTCCATAGAAGCAAAATCATCAGGACCTTCCACCGTTTTTATATTGTAGTGACGATAGTCTTTTTTACTTGGCTTTCCATCTTTAAAAACAACACAAGCTGCTACTGGATTTGTTCCTTGTATATTTGAATTATCAAAACATTCTATGTGCCTTGGAGCTTCATGCAAACGCAAATCTTTTTGCATCTGCGTCATAATTCTTTTTACATGACGATCAGGATCTACAATTTTCATTTGCTTAAATCGTTCTTGCCTATAATATTTTGCATTTCTTATAGACAAATCTACAATCCGCTTTTTATCTCCTAGTTTTGGAACTGTTACCTTAATATCATTTCCTATATTTACTTTAAAAGGCACATAAATTTCACGTGATAATGACTGAAATCGTTGCCTTGTTTCTATAATAAAAAGCTCCAACAACTCCTTATCTGTTTCTGCTAATTTTTTTTTGATTTCTGTAGTATATGATTGGATAATAGCACCATTCCCTATCTTAAAAAAGTTCAAGTACCCATATTCTTCATCTGAGATAACGGAAAAAACATCAACATTATTTATTGAAGGGTTTACTACTGTTGACTTAGCTTGATAGTTTGCCAACAAACCAACCTTGTCCTTTATTTTTTGAGCTTCTTCAAACTCCATTTTAGAAGCAAAGTCAAGCATCATTTCTTTAAACTTTTCTAAGCTTTCTTTAAAATTTCCTTTTATAATTCCTCTAATTTCTCTGATTTCCTGTAAATAAGCTGCTTCTGTTTGATAAGATTCACAAGGTCCTTTACAGTTTCCTAAATGATATTCTAAACACACCTTATATTTTCCACTATCAATATTCCGCTCATTCAAATCATAATTACAAGTTCTTAAAGGATATAGCTCCTTAATTAAATCTAATAAAGCACGTACTGTACGTACCGAAGTATATGGCCCAAAATATTGAGAGCCATCTTTGATTATATTTCTTGTTAAAAAGACACGAGGAAAGCGTTCTTTTTTAATACAAATCCAAGGATAGGTTTTGTCATCTTTCAACATAACATTATACCTTGGCTGGTGTTTTTTTATCAAGCTATTTTCTAGTAATAAAGCATCTGTTTCTGTTTCTACTACAATATGCTTAATCATAGCTATTTTTTTTACCAGTACCTTTGTTTTACCATATTCATGATTTTTAGTAAAGTAAGAAGAAACCCTTTTTTTTAAATTTTTTGCTTTTCCTACATACAAAATGGTGTCATTTTTATCGTAATATTGATATACCCCTGGTGAATTAGGCAAGGTTTTTATTTGAAGTTCTAACGGAGTTGGCATAAAACGAAAATACGATTTTTCTTTCTTTTAACGCATTAAAGCTTCCTTTATTATTACCTTTACACTATGGGGAAATTGATGGATAATTTTGGGCGGCAAATAACCTACGCACGGCTTGCTGTAACTGATCGCTGCAACCTGCGTTGTCAATATTGTATGCCTGCGCATGGAATTGAAATAGTACCACGAAAAGACCTTCTTAGTTATAAAGAAATGTACCGTATTATACGCATACTTACAGAACTAGGAGTTACGAAGGTACGCCTAACTGGCGGTGAACCTTTTGTTAGAAAAGGCTTTGTTGATTTTTTAGAAATGCTATCCTTTAATGATTTATTAGATACTATAAACATTACTACAAATGGCGCTTTAATTTCTAAACATATTGAAAAAATTGAACAATTAAAAAAAGTAAAAACAATCAATTTAAGTATTGATAGTTTACAAAAAGAAAAATTTCACTCAATTACACGTAGAGATGTTTTCCCTGAAGTTTACCAAACATTAGAAGCTCTTGAAAAAAGTTCGCTGCATTTAAAATTAAATACGGTTGTACAATCTGGTTTTAACACCGATGAAATCAATGATTTTGTAGCACTTACTCAGCATAAAAATATAGCTGTTCGTTTTATTGAAGAAATGCCCTTTAACGGAAAGGGACTTCGAGAAACTAAAGAAGTTTGGAATTACAACCGAATTTTAAGCGAAATAAAATCCGCTTTTAATATTACTAAAACAGAAACCGAAAAATCTGCCACTTCCCATAATTTTTCAGTCAAAAACCACAAAGGTAGCATTGGTATAATTCCTGCTTTTACTAGAACTATTTGCAATGATTGTAATAGAATTAGAATTACCTCAACGGGACTTTTTAAAAATTGCTTGTTTGACGAGGGGGTGTTTAATTTACGTGACTTTATAAGGAATGGCGCTAGTAATGATGATCTAAAAACCCTGTTTTCATCATTGGTAAAACAAAAACCAAAAAATGGTTTTATTGCAGAAATAAACCGTAAAAAAGGGAGTGTTTCTGAAAGCATGAGTAGTATTGGAGGATAGCAAAAGAAATTAAATCAGCCTTAAAAAACGATATCACAAAGTATTAAAAATTATGATTAGCGTCAAAGAAGCAAAAAGCATTGTCTTACAAAATAGCGTTCATCTTGAAACGGTAAGTGTTCCTTTTATGGAGTCACTTGGCAAAGTTTTAAAAGAGGATATTATAGCCGATAGAGACTTTCCTCCTTTTAATAGAGTAGCAATGGATGGAATTGCTATCAATTTCGATGCTTTTCAAAACGGACAACGTAGTTTCAAGATAGAGGGGATGCAACCCGCTGGAAGCAAACAATTAACAATGATAAATAACTTGCATTGCATTGAGGTAATGACAGGCGCAGTTCTTCCTGCTAATTGCAATACCGTCATCCGCTATGAAGATATTAGCATTGCTAATGGAATTGCTCAAGTTCATTTAGAAGAAATAACTTGTTTTCAAAACATACACCAACAAGGAAAAGACAAGCAAAAAGGAGCGCTTTTAATTCCTAAAAACAGTATCATTTCAGCAGCAGAAATAGGTGTTTTAGCTACAGTGGGCAAATCAAATGTAGTCATAGCAGCAACTCCTAAAATACTAATTATTTCTACTGGTGACGAACTGGTTTCTGTTGAAGAAAATCCAGAAAACCATCAAATTAGAAAGTCTAATGTATTTACCATAGCCGCCCTACTAAAGCAGTTAAATATTACTACTGAAACAGCTCATATAGCAGATTGTAAAGAGGTGTTAAAAAATAAAATAGGACAATACTTAAAGCAATATGATGTATTGCTATTTAGTGGTGCTGTAAGTAAAGGTAAGTTTGACTTTTTACCTGATGTTTTAAGTGAATTAGGGGTTGAAAAACTTTTCCATAAAGTTACACAACGCCCTGGTAAACCTTTTTGGTTTGGCTCCTTAAATTCTAATTCAAAAGAAAATAATACTCTTGTTTTTGCCTTTCCAGGAAACCCTATTTCTACTTTTGTAAATTGTTTAGCCTATTTTTATCCTTGGTATCATAACTCTTTACAAGTAAAGGCAGTAGAGGAAACCGCTACTTTAACAAACAATGTTTCTTTTACTCCTAATTTAACTTATTTTTTACAAGTAAAACTAAGCATGCATTCTGGAGTACTAATGGCAACTCCTATAAAAGGAAATGGTTCTGGAGATTTAGCTAGCTTAGTAACAGGTGATGCTTTTATCATTTTGCCTAAAACAACAAAAAATGAATTTAAAAAAGGAGCGGTATTTCCTATCATTAGATATCGTTAATACCACACCGCAAACAAACATTAATACTAAAACTTTTTAAATGAGTTTTTCACATATAAACAAAAAAAACCAGCCTAAAATGGTTAATGTTTCCAACAAAAACATTACTAAAAGAACCGCTCTTGCAAAGGCTACAATGTTTTTAGGAAAAGAAATCATTTCTCATTTTACCGATAATGACCTAATTACTAAAAAAGGTGCCGTTTTTCAAACGGCTATTATTGCTGGTATTCAAGGAGTAAAAAAAACATCCGACTTGATTCCTATGTGTCACCCATTGCTTATTAATGGGGTTGATATTGATATTGATATTATAGATACAGAGCATATTGCTGTTTTTTGTAAGGTTACCATTGAAGGAAAAACAGGTGTAGAAATGGAAGCCTTAACAGGAGCTAATATTGCCTGCCTTACTATTTATGATATGTGCAAAGCAATTTCTCAAGAAATGATTATCAAGAATGTACAGCTAATTGAAAAAACAGGAGGAAAATCAGCTATTAAAAAAACGGAATAAAACAATGAGCATTCATCAAAAACATACAAATTTAACTAGGAGAAATACGGGCAACTTTGCTGCTAATGAAATAGCCATTCTTGGTGCAAAATGTAATATTATTTCTGATTTGGTACATGAAATTTCTAATAGGCTAACCAGCTATAAATTAGCTTATTTTGATGCTTCACATGCAAAAAATATACCCCTCAATAATTTATCAGAATTTACCTTCCATCATCAAGGAAACCTTCAAATAAAAACAACTAAGCTTGTTAATAAATTTGAACAACGCTTGCAGTTTGCTCAATTTGATTATCTTTTTATTAACGGAAATCATTATCAAGGAACTGAACAAATTTTAATTTTAGATGAAGCAAAAGAAGCCTCTGTTTTAAAGAGACTAGCGCAACTGAAAAACATTCAATTTGTAATAAAACAACATCAAAACTCAACCTACTTTCCTTTTTTAGAGGAAAAATATCCTGATATAAAAAGCAAACCTTGCTACGGCATTCATCAAATGGATTTAATTAGCCATCATATTGAGCACTTAATTCAACAAAAAATAGCTCCTGTAAAAGGGCTCATTTTAACTGGTGGAAAAAGTACTCGTATGGGAACTGATAAATCAACACTCAATTACCACGGAAAACCTCAAAAAAAGCACCTAAAAGAGCTCTTAGAAAGTAAAAGTTTAGAAACCTTTTATTCGGTCAGAGAAATTAGTAACAATACAAATGAAATCCATGATACTTTTTTAAATTTAGGTCCTTTTGGTGGTATTTGCGCTGCTTTTCAAAAAGACCCAAATTCGGCTTGGCTAGTTCTTGCTACTGATCTTCCTTTTGTGAGCCATGATTTAGTTGAATTGCTATTAAAAGAAAGAGATCCATCCAAAATAGCTACCACCGTGAAAGGTAAAAACAAAGATTTTCCTGAACCTTTGATTACTATTTATGAACCCAAAGCTTATATAAAATTACTTGAATATTTAACACAAGGGTACTCTTGCCCCCGTAAAATGTTAATTAATACGGATGTTAAAATCATTGAAGTTGACGATTATTTAATTAGAAATGCAAACACGCCTCAGGAATTTAAAACGGCAAAAAAAGAAATTGATGGATAATATTTTACATATTTTTAGTGATGAAAATGCTTTGGATCTTTTTAAAAAATCCGAAATCAAAGGACACATTCTTTTATTCAAAGAAGCACTTACGGAAGGGCCTATATCTGAGGCTATTTTTTCTGATGACTTTTGGAGCAAACGATATGCCTATTTTGAGCAATATAAAGGTATTCCTCGTTTAGCTTATTTTGATCGTACCATAAAAAAAATGGCTTTTTTAGAAGATGTTTCTACTTTTGATGAAGTAGTCATATGGGGTGATTTTAGCATTCCTTCTCAGGTAAACATCATTGCTTTATGTGCTCATTTATACAATTATTTTTGTAAAAACACACGCTATTCTTTAGTTTGCTCAGGAAAACATAAAGGAAGGAAAGAGCTACAAAAACTCACTAATTATACCTCTAAGGAATTTGAAATTTTATATGCTTATAAAGCAAAACTTACATTACCTAATTTAAGATTTACCAAAGCCTGTTGGGAAGCTTTTGCTTCTAAGGAACTTGAAAAGAAACTCCATTTCAATTTTAATTGCTTTCCAGCAAAGTTCCAGTACCTATCTGCTATAAATACAAAAGTAAGTTCGTTTTTACCCAATAAATAATAAGGTCAATGAAAAATAATCTTTTACAGTTTTACACCAACGAAAAAGCAACATTTGAGCAAAAACTTTTGACTATAAAAAAGCAACTATTAAACATCAGTATATTTAGATTTTCGGTGTTTTTAGCTACTGCTTTTGGCATCTATACTACTTTCGGTATCTTTCCTGATGTTTTATTAGTTAGTTTCATTGGAATAGGGATATTTGCCATTCTCATTGTAAAACATACTAACTTACAGCGGCAAAAAAAACTAATTAATGCAAAAATAAAAATCAATGAAACTGAGATTGCTATTTTACAAGGCAATTACCATACCTTAGATACTGGAGATAAATTTATCAATCCCAACCATTACTATAGCAATGATATTGATTTATTTGGTGAAGGCTCTTTTTTTCAGTACACAAATCGAACTGCTACCAAAGAAGGGCAAGCAGCTTTTGCAAAGCTACTTACTGCTAATAATATTCAATCCATTCCAAATAAACAAGAAGCTATAAAAGAGCTTGCTAATAAAATTAGATGGAGACAACATTTCCATGCTCTAGCTAGCTTAACTACTCATAAAAACAATACTGAGGATATGGTAAAGTGGATTCATAACTACACCAATATGTTTCCTAGTTTTTTAGCTTTTTTACCAATCTTTTTTTCGTCGATATCCTTTGTCTTGATAGGCTTACTCTCTTTTCAAATAGTTTCTTTTTCCTTATTTCTCCTTTGGTTTTTTATAGGGCTGACTGTGACTGGAATTTATGTAAAAAAAATACAAGGGCTATATACAGAAACTGACAAAGTAAGAGAAACCTTTAAACAATATCATGAATTATTAAATGAAATAGAAAATGAAAATTTTACTTCTAAAATCTTACAGGAAAAACAAGTAGTTATTCAATCAGAAAATAAAAAAGCTTCTCTCATATTCAAGGAATTTGCTAAAATATTGGACGCCTTTGATCAAAGAAATAATCTATTGATTGCGCTTATAGGAAATGCCTTGTTTTTATGGGATCTAAATAATTCTTGTAAAACTGAAAAATGGATTACAAAATACCGCCATACAGTAGAAAAATGGTTTGAGGTTGTTACTTTTTTTGACGCTCAAAATTCATTAGCAAACTTCGCTTATAATCATCCTAATTATACTTTCCCAGAAATATCGCATGTCAAATCGGTAATTAAAACTACTCAACTAGGGCATCCTTTATTAAATACCGAAAAGCGAATTGATAATAATTTCATTATTGATAAAGAGCAGTTTTTTATTATCACAGGAGCTAATATGGCAGGAAAAAGTACTTTTCTTAGAACCATTTCCTTAGCTATTATAATGGCTAATTGTGGGCTCCCTGTTTGTGGTAAAGAGTTTATTTACCGCCCTATTAAGTTAATAACAAGCATGAGAACTTCGGACTCGTTAACAGATGATGCCTCTTATTTCTATTCTGAATTAAAGCGTTTAAAATTCATTGTAAATCAAATTAAAACAGAAGATTATTTTATTATTCTTGATGAAATCTTAAAAGGCACTAATAGCAAAGATAAAGCTATTGGTTCTAAGAAGTTTGTGGAAAAATTAAGCGCTTCTAAATCTACCGGAATTATTGCTACGCATGATATCAGTTTATGCGATTTAGCTGACGCGTTTTCTGAGATTGAAAATTATTATTTTGATGCTGAGATTGTTAATGATGAATTACATTTTGATTACACCTTTAAAAAAGGCATTTGTAAAAACATGAATGCTTCTTTTTTATTAAAAAAAATGGAGATTATTTAACTGCTACCTCTTCATTGAATAAAAAGCTATCAAAATAAGTCTTAAGTGTAAACAACCATTATTTTTGATAGCTTTTTTTAAGAAAAGTATTAAAAAAAAGCTGCTTTAGTTATATCTAACTAATTTTTGTACCCTGCGCATTTTCAATAGTATTTTTAGCTAATTTTGAATTGGTCTTAATAGTGTTTTACAACACCATAGCACCTAATTTAAGAATACTTATCATACAGCATATTTAAAATGAAAACTAAATTTACCATTGTATTGGGAGCCCTTCTATTCTCTTCTTTCCTTATACAAGCACAAGATCATGATTGGAGAAATGCAATATTTCAAAAAAACAGCAATTATCATGATATTGCTCGTGCCAATAGAAAATCTTTAAAAAGATTAAAGAAAAACACAGACCGTAAAAGTAAAAAACAACTCAAACAGTTTGAACGTTGGGCTTATTTTTGGAAGGATAGAGTACTACCTGATGGAAGCTTCCCTGCTCCTTCTCTCAATTACAATGCTTGGTTACAAGAAAACAAACGCCACTCTTCGGTAAATAATAATATTCCTAATTGGTCTTTTATCGGCCCTTTGCTTCCCCCTACCCCAAGCACACCTATTTATGCAGGAACAGGAATAGGAAGATTAAATACTCTTGTTTTTCATCCAAATGATGACAATATCATGTATGTTGGAAGCCCCGCAGGAGGTGTATGGAAAACTACAGATGGCGGTAACACTTGGGAACCTAAAGGAGATGGTTTTCCTAATATGGGAGTATCTCATATTGCTATAAATCCTGTAAATCCTAATATTTTATATGTTGCTACTGGAGATTTTGATGGTAGAGATAATCGATCTATAGGTGTTTTAAAATCAATAGATGGCGGAGATACCTGGAATTTAACTGGCTTAAATTTCCTATTGACAGAGAATAATACAATCAGTAAATTGCTAATAGATCCACGAAATCCTGATACAATTTTAGCAACAACTAAAAACAGTATTAAAAAATCAACGGACGGTGGAGATACCTGGAGGGATGTTTTAAACTTAGGAGTTAATGAAAATTATTTTAATGATATTCAATATAAATACGGAAGTGAAACTACCATATATGCTTCTAGTGACGGGGCATTATATCTCTCCTATGATAATGGTGACAACTGGGACTTGTTTAAAAATGGTCATGGCATAAGGATCGAATTTGCATTGACTCCTGCTAATCCTAACTTAATTTTGGTATTGGACGAAGATGGATCTGTTGATAGTACTACAGATGAAGGTATTTCATGGCAACAAAAATCAAGAGTTAATAGAAATTTTAATGCCCAAAGAGGTTATAATATGGCGATAGCAATTTCTCCTGTAGATGAAAATTTAGTATTGATAGGAGGTGTAGAAGGCTGGAGGTCTAAAAGAGGAGGTCTTAATTGGGAGAAATATTTAGATGGGTATTGGCGAGCAGGAAGGCCTTATTTTTATGTACACTCAGACCACCATGAAATGGTATTTAAACCAGGAACTAACATAGCTTATTCTTTAAATGATGGTGGTGTTTATAAAGGAAATGCTTCTTTAGATAGGCCTTGGGAAGATATTTCTTCTGGCTTAGGTATCACTCAATACTATACTATTTCTGGAACTCCTAGAGATCCTAATTTATTGATTATGGGTGCACAAGACAATGACATTTCAATTTACCAAGGAAACCCACAGTTTAAAGGCGAAAATACAGAGTCTGATGGAGTGGAAGGTATTTGGGATTATTCCAATTCTAATATTGCTTGGACCTGTAGCCAGAGCGGACATCTTCGTAGAACTTTAGACGGCTTTGCTACTCCTGCTCAAGTAGTAAACACCCCTGGAGGAGCTCCTTTTGTTTGGCAATTAGAAATACACCCTACAACTCCTTCTACTATTTTTGGTGGTTTTGGAGATATTTATAAATCAACTAATAGGGGAGATAACTGGATTAATTTAAACTCTGGTATAAACGGAGACATTTCAGCTATTGAAATTTCTCCATCAAATCCTGATATCATTTATGTAACTAGCGATAGCGAAGTTAAAAAAACAATCGATGGAGGTGCTACTTGGAGCTCTGTTAATTTACCACAAGTAGGAAGTGTAAAAAGTGTAGCAATTCACCCTACTAAACCAAACGAAATTTATATAACATATTCAAAATATACTCCTTCAAAAGTATTCAAATCTGTAGATGGAGGAATCAACTGGATAAATATTACAGGTGCTTTACCTAATATCCCTTGTCATAAAATAATTTATAGAACAGGAAGCTCAGATGATGAATTATTTTTAGCAACTGATTTGGGGGTTTACTACCGAACCAATACTTCAGGTGATTGGACTAGATTAGGCCAAGGGTTACCAAATGTTATTGTAAACGATATTGAAATACATTATCCTTCTAATAAACTTAGAGCAGCTACATACGGACGAGGAGCTTGGGAAGTTTCTATAGAATCTTTAGCTCTTGATGTAAAAGATCATAAACTACCTGAAAATTCTTTTACACTTTATCCAAATCCTGCTAACAACAAAACCTTCTCTATTAACCTATACCATTTAGGCGATAGAAGCACTATTTTAATATACAATAGTATTGGAGCTATTGTTAAAAACATCATAACCAACAAGCTACAAGAAACAGTTAATTTATCTGAATTTTCTGATGGAATTTACTTTGTAAAAGTAACCAATGGCAGTAAAAGTGCTACTAAGAAAATAATGATTAACTAGCCCATAATACTTTATACTTTTATAAAAACACCGCTCTTATTTTAAGAATAAGAGCGGTGTTTTTATAAAAGGTTCTTGAATACATTCGACCTGATTTTAATTTTTACTTTAATAGTTTTCTATAAAATTATTTTAAATCATAAATCTACTCGATTAATTGACCATAATTTTTAAACTGTATCAGTAAATATCCCTTGAACGTATCAATAGATTCTAAAGCTTTTGTAATATTGTAAAACCATCATTAACCAATTGTTTCAATTTAATAGTAGTCCTCCCCAGGTTTAACTAAACAAATACAATGCAGATTTTAAGTACACTAAAACTTCTTATCTAAAATGTAATCAAAAGGTTTGTCCATGAGTCTTAATTACACTTGACCTTTTATTTACTTTTCTCTTTACTACCTAAAAAGACCTAGAGATATTGAATCCAAAATGAATATCTCCTTTAAAAAAATTTCCAGTAGTTTCTGTTATAAACCCTTTTTCTATCATTGTTATCGTATTTGATAACATCACTTGAAAAACATGCCCCCCTGTTTCTATATCAACTCCTAAGGCAAGAGAATTTTTAGTGTTGATAGATTGCAGCGGATTAAAAGTATAGTAATACTCTGTATTAAGAGTTACTCTGTTAGATAGTTTCATACGACCTCCCATTCCTAGTGCAAAAATATCATGAGGATCTTGTTGTATTTTTACTAAATTTTTATGCACCCAAGTAGGAGAAACTTGCAATGACAATTTAGGCGTTATTTTTCTTGCTATAAGAAGTTGAGTTGTATGTGTAAACTTTTCGCCAAAACTAGGTTTATTTTCAGGGTCATAATCTTTAATTGTTTTTAATGCCGTACTCGCAAAAATTGAAATACTCGCAGGAAAACTATTCATTCCTTTCGATTGCTTGACTATTTTATACTTAATAAATCCATCATAAGTTTTTTCAAAAGAGCTCCTACCTACTCCTAAGGTTACATCATTAGAAATAGCATATTCAAAAGCAAAACGTATATTAGATTGGTCCAACCCAAAAAACTGATCAAAGCCTTCATTTACTCTTCCAAACTTATGCGAAATAATAAAATCTAGTGTTCCTTTTTTTCTATTTTCTATGGAGTGCCCATTTAGAATACGAGTTCCTTTAAAAGTTGCATACACATCTTCTTTAGTATTTTTTACCTCCTCTCGCTCCAAAATTTCGGTTAAATCTTGTGCGTTTATAAAAGAGCTAAAGAAACCAATCAAACAAATCAATTTTATTTTCATAATGAAATGTATTATTATTTTTTATAAGGCTTTAATAGCATATCATAATTTACCTTAATTTCTTTTGCTATATTTTTAGAAACAATTCCAGGTATTTTTATATTATAAGTAGCTACTTTTACATAAAATTCTCCTCTCAACTTAATATTTTCATCTTTATCAAAAGCTCCTTCAAAAGTCACTTTTTTAGTAACTCCTCTAATTGTTAAATCTCCTTCTATAGTAATCTTTTTTTGGAGTTCATCAATTTTCTCAAAATCTTGAATACGCCCCTTAAATGTTGCTTTGGGATACCTATCAGACTCCATATAATTTTCGTTAAAATGCTCTTGCATAAGCGCTTTTTTAAACATAAACGATTTTATAAGCAGCGATACAACAATATCACCTGTTTTCGAATCAATTATGGCTAAAACCTGACTGTTTTTCGCTTTTATATCTTCCACTGGCGTATGTGAATAAAAAGAAATTTGACCGTCTTTAGTAATAAACTTTTGTTGGCTAAATCCTGTATTAACAAAAAGGCTTAGTAATAGTACTGATAGTATGTCTTTTAATTTCATATGATATTATTTGTTTTTAATGAATTAACTTTTAACAATAATGCATCGTATCATAATTACATCCAAAAGATATCCTGTACAAATACCTTTTAATGATATATCTTGACCGGCTTTGAGTGTCATTAGCTTTTTATTTTCTTTTGGTGAAAGATAGCAACGTACACTTCCAATTGCTTCATCATTTTCAAAAATTACAATACCATTACCATCACTTATATCTATATCCGATATTTTACCATTAATTTCAATAACATGATCTAAATATTGTAAGTTCGCTTGCTCCTCATTAGTCGAAAAGTCATTTAGCAGAAAATCAGGTGTTAATTTTGTACTTGTTAAAGCCATTTCCACATTTACATGAGGTTTATTGTATTGCATTACGCCATAGTAAGCTCCAAAAATGATGATTGCTAATATAACAATACTGATTATTTTATTTTTCTTATTACTCATAAAAAGCCTTTTAATTATTAGGTGCGCCATTGTCAATCCAACAAACAATAGTTGCTATTTGTTTCGTTGTTAAAGAGCTTCCTAAAGGCATAGCTCTAGTTACTATTTGTTCTTTTATAATTTGTGCATTAGAAGCAATATTATTAAAAGATCTTAAATCAGGGAATCTGTTTCCATTATGACATTCTAAACATTTACCATCTATTATGGGTTTAATGTCGGCGGCAAAAGATATTAGGGGGGTACATTCATCAGGTGGTGGTGCTATTTCATTTTCTTCTACACTGTAACTACAAGAAATAAATATTTCTAAAATTATTGCTGTTATAATTATGATTTTATAGTGTTTCATTGTTATAGTGTTTTAACCTGATTTTTATATAAAAGCAGAGAAAGTTAGCTTCCTCTGCTTTTTCTTGTTTTAGTTTGCAGGAGCCATTGGTGTATTTGTATTAACTATTGGCCAGTATTTTGGCGCTGGAAAGCTAATTCCTCTGTTATCTCCTCTTGTTTCATCTCCTTTTACAGTATCGGTTCCTCCAAAATAATATAAAGGCCATCCTTTATAAGTTAACTGAGTTCTTCCAAAAACATCTATAGTTCCAAAATCCCCTTTATTTAAAACACTAGGAATTTGATCTAATGAAATTTCTGCTATTGGCCATACTGAATTGTTTGAAAAATCCGGTTTTGTAAAGTTATTTTTATCTTTTTTATCGTTTGCAAACCCGTATAAAGTTCTTCCTTGAATATCAACAATATATTTAGTCATTGCTTCTCCTTCACTGTAATCTTCTTTATAGTTTTTACCATCATGTCCTATTAATTGTGCATTTACATACATCAAAGAATAATCTGGCTTAGCTACAAACCATATCTCATTTACATTTTCTCCTTTTGTATCACCAGCAGCAGCATCATTTACAAAATAGTATAAAGGCCATTTTTTATACGTTGTTTGCTTTGTACCATCTGCTCTTGTAATTGTAGCAAAATCTTCTTTATTTAAACCGGCATCTAACGTTAAGTTTTCGGCATAAAATATAGGCCATGCAGCAACACATTGTTCAGAGTTACATTCAGAATTGTCTTTAGTGTCATTAGAAAAGAAATAAAGAGTCATCCCTTTTGCATCTGTTAATATTTTCCCCAAGGTACTACTTGTAGCTAACCTTACTGCATTTGCTTGTACTGGTGGATCTACAACTGGATCATCATCACTACAGCTAGTAGTTAAGAGTAAAGTACTGAAAATACTTAGGAAAAAAATAGATTTTTTTAACATAATTATAAGTTTTTAAATTTTTATGCAAATGAAGTGATTTATAACTCCTTATAACAAAAGATATGTACTAAAAGGGAAGAAAAAGTAGCTAAAAGGGAAAAAATAGCGACGAAATATCTAGACAAATCCATCTCCTAAAAAGAGATTTAGAAGTGAAAAAAAATAACCTAAAAAAAAATATTTTCTCTACTTCAGTTTAAGTATATTTGAAAAATTGGGGCACTTATCAAAAGACATTTATGAGCATTTTATTAAAAAAAGATACGGTTTATTTCTTATCATTTATTTCCATTTCTTTCATTGTTTTTATTGTAAGTTATTTCAGTATAAATAGGTTGATATCAGTAAGCACTAAAGAATTTTTAAAAATTCAAATTGAATCTAGTAAGAGAGAGGCTGAAGAAATGGCTAAATTGGTCCAATCTCAAATTACGAGTGGGGTTCCAAAGAAACAGGTAATTCGAAACTTACAAAGTAGCATTGAAGATGTAAATGTTGATCTAGGCTTTATTTGTATGTTTGATTGGTCTGGTAAAGAAATTTGCCATCCTGACCCTAATATGATTGGTAAAAGCTTAGCTACAGATCAATCTTTTATTTCAAGTGTTGATGACGATGTAAATTCTGAAGACTTATATAACTTTCTCAAAACAAGAAAAGAAACAGGGGGTATTGTTAGCTTTGCTGACAAAGAAAGGCCTTGTGAAGTTATTTACCTCTACCCCGTTTCAAATACAGATTGGATTATTGCAGCTCATGCCAACTTAAAAGAAATCAAAAACAATTTAAAAGATCTTAAAATTAGCTTTATTCTTGTTCATGCCTTAGGCGGAATTATAATTGTCTTATTTTCTTTCTTCATTACTAGATTTATTGGAGGTAATTACGAACGTCAATTAGAAAAAAACAACAAAAAATTAACAGGTGAGATTTTAAACATGTCTAAGTTAAACTCAGATCTTGCTAGCCATAAACAAAAAGTAGAAGTACAAGGAAAAAAGAATAGAATACTCACGTATATTAAAAATGAACTAAAACCCATAGAGGTTGGTAATATTGCTTATATCTATACAGAGCTTAAAATAACGTATATCGTAGATTTTAAAGGAAAAAAATCTATTTCAAATAGCAGCTTAGAAGAATTATTTAAACAACTAGATAAGCAAACCTTCTTTAGGGCAAACAGACAGTATCTTTTATCAATAAAAGCAATTGATAAAATTATAAAATATGGAAATAGTCAACTAAAAATTGAAACTATTCCTAAGGCTGACGAAAGTATTATTATCAGTAAGAACAAAACTGCTGAGTTTAAAGATTGGTTGCATCAATAGTTTCTTCTTATATATTAATTTTTTTTATTATTAACCCGCTTACCACTCTTCCTTCATTATTATTACAGAACACATCTATATTCAATAAAACATAATAAAAACCATTATAAAAAACACATTATACACTTTTTTAACAAAAAAAACACTAAATTGCATCTTATTTTAACAAAAACTAAACATTATAATGAAAAAAAAGTATGCTTTTAGACCCTTCCTATTAGGAATACTAGCCGTAGCAATGACAGGGTGTCAAGATGAATCCTTAAACACAAATGTAGTTTCTGAAAAAAGTTTAATTGAGGTTGAAAATATCACTTTCAAAAACTCTCAAGTGATAGAAGGAAGGTATGTGATACGATACAAAACTTCTGGAAAAGGCGCTAGAAAACAAAAATTACCTAAAATAAAATCTTTACAAGAGTATAAGGTTCAAACAGATGGTTTAAAAAAAGAAGCTTCGGATAATTTTCAATTAAAACAAGAGGTAATAAAAGCAACTTACGGACATGCTTTTCAGGGGTTTGTTGCTGATTTAACAAAAAAACAACTTCAACAACTAAGAAAAGATCCTAGAATTGCTTCTATAGAACAAGATTTTACATTTAAAATAGCGCCTTTTAAAGGGAAACCTGGTGGCGGTGGTGGAAATAGCCCTGCTCAACAAATACCTTATGGAACAACAAGAGTTTCTGGAGGAAAATCTGCTTCACAAAATACTGCATGGGTTCTTGATACTGGCGTTGATCTAGATCATGAAGACCTAAATGTTGATACTTCAAGAAGTGTCTCTTTTATTGCTAAAGGAAGAGAAGCTAAAAATGCGGATGACGGTAATGGGCATGGTACTCACGTAGCTGGAACTATTGCTGCTAAAGACAATGCAGTAGGCTCAGTAGGTGTAGCACCAGGCAACCTTATTGTTGCAATAAAAGTACTTGATAGTAGAGGTAGTGGAACTAATTCTGGAGTAATTTCTGGAGTTGACTATGTTGCTGCAAATGCAAATAATGGAGATGTAGCCAACATGAGTCTAGGGGGAGGGATTTCTTCTGCTTTAGACAACGCAATTGTTAATGCAGCTTCAAAGGGTATAAAATTTGTATTGGCTGCTGGAAATGAGTCACAAGATGCGAATAACGTTTCTCCTGCAAGGGTAAATGGAAATAATATTTATACAATATCAGCAATGGATCGTAATGATAATTGGGCTTCTTATTCCAATTATGGATCTCCTGTTGATTTTTGCGCTCCAGGATCTGCAATATATTCAACTTGGAAAGACGGTGGTTATAATACTATCAGCGGTACTTCTATGGCAACTCCTCACGCTGCTGGAGTATTATTATTTGGAACTCCTTCTACTAGTGGAACAGTGAATGGTGACCCTGACGGAAACCCCGACCCAATAATTAGCTTATAAAAATTAATTTTATAAAGAATCATTTTGTAACATCTTGAAATAACGTTACAGAATTCACAGAACAAGGTAGTAATTTTAAGTTACTACCTTTGTTATTTTTATCGCAATGCTTCTTCTGTAAGTTTGTGTAGGCTTCCCCTTTTTCGAACTGATTATTAATCCAAGTATATGAATTTTACGTTTTAAAACAGGATTGACATTTTTCATTATATTTTTTTATGTCAATCCTGTTTTAAAATGCGCCCAGCGGCAGCGACACAATGTTGTTTCGCACACGGAATTGGAGCCATATCGCCCAAAGCATCATACCGTCTAAAATTATTGTAATCGTGCATCCATATCTGGGTTTGCTCTCTGACTTGATGAATGTTTTCAAAAATATATTTATTTAAAACCCCTCGTCTATATGAACCGTTAAAACGTTCTATAAAAGCATTTTGTGTGGGTTTTCCTGGTTCTATATATTTAAAATCAATTTCATGCATAGCACTCCAAGTAGCGGTTAAATTAGCTATAAATTCCGGACCATTATCCATACGTATCTTTTGTGGTTTACCTTTACGTTTTAACAGATGATTTAAAACGTAAACTATTCTATTACTAGGTAACGAAAAATCTACTTCTATATGTAAAGCCTCTCTATTAAAATCATCTATGATAGTAAAGCCTCTAAATCTTTTTTTTTCTCTAATACATCTGTTACAAAATCCATACTCCAAGTTTGGTTGAGTTCTGTAGGAACTATTAAAGGTTCTTTTATTCTTGCTGGCAAACGTTTCTTCACCTTCCTTCTCAGTGGTAAACCTAGTGCTACATAAACTCGATGAACTCGCTTGTGATTCCATGGATTCCCTTCATTGCGTAGTCGTTTATAAGCTTTCCAAAATCCTTCCTCACAATGGTCAATAGCCTTTTGTTTTAAGGCTAATTCAATTGGTGTATCGTCTTGTAATTTTGGCTTATAATAATATACGCTTTTACTCATTTTTAAAACCCGACATGCCCTGCTTATGCCGTAATGAGAAAGGTCAATACTTAAGGAGCGCTTAACGCAAGGCTTTAAAGCTTTTTTTCGATAATCTCCTTTGCCATTTGGTGATCTAATGCAAGAGTAGCATACATTTGCTTTAATTTTCGATTTTCTTCCTCTAATTCCTTTAGACGTTTGAGCTCTTTAACATTCATACCTGCGTATTTACTACGCCATTTATAAAATGTTGCCGAACTAACTCCATGTTCTCTGGAAATTGCTTCTACGGTTCTACCGTTTTCGTATTCCTTTAAAATCTTTGCGATTTGCTGGGGGCTAAATTTACTTTTCCTCATAATTACTGTTTAAATTTAATACTTTTTTTTATACTTTTAAACAGTTCGGTTTGTAGGGAAGCTTACACCATAGCGAGGAGCCATAGAGCATTTACCTAAACAAAACATTATTTTTTTTTAAATATATTCCTTTAAATTTTTCCTTTTTCATTTTTTTATAGGTATTTAAAGATATTATAAATATTGGATGTTGCTCATAGGCATATCCAAATTCTATGTCCGATCTATAAATACCATCTTCTAAATTTAGATTACTATCTTTAGCAAATGCTGGATCAGCACCTGCTATTGAAGCATATCTGTTACAGGATTTACAGTATTCTGAAAAATGAATTTTTCTACGTACCGTATCTAACACAACAACGTTTGTAGAAGTAAAGCTATAGAAATTTTCATTATTAGGGAGTTTTTCAAAAGATAGTCCTTTATAATTATTAAACTCGCAGAATTTTTTAAATCTTTCTGAAACTATAGTATAACCATCATAAGTATGCATAATATCAGCGCGTTTTTCCCCTAATTTAAACCTCGGATTAATCTCCCTATTTCTAGGAGTATTGCAAATCGTACATTTATCAAAAAAATCTCTATCTGGAAACATGTGCTCTGGATTTGCATCAGTTCCAACTAATAACTTCCCTATTTCTTGAAAGGTTGTTTCCATTGTAAATTAAATTGGTTAGAATTTCTATAATAATCAAAGGTAGATCGTGGGTACCTAAACCAATTTTGCTTATAAAATTGATTTAAAGTCTTTATTCTTACATCTAAGTTGAAATTTCGCTGGATAAGTCGTCCTGGGTTTCCTCTTTGAGGTCGCATATGATTTCCAAAATCATCAGTTTGTTTTTTAAGAAAGTTATTCATATCTCTGTGTAATTGTTTATGTGTTTCTTCCCCTATGTTTGTTAATTTTTGATTCGCTTCTCCTCCCATAAACTTAGGAAAAGAATGATGTCCATTGATTTTCTGACCAGTCCAAGGATCAATTTTATTATCAGTAGCCCATTTATAAGCACCAACACCTCCTGCAAGAACTCCCATTGGCACTCCCATAGAAGCACTACTTAATCCTGCTTTATGTGCTTTATTTAAATTTCCTGTAGCTAAATATCCTCCTGTAAAACCACCTACATAACCTCCCACAGCGCCACCAAGTGTACCTCCTACAATCCCTTTTATTACTGGGCTAGCAATATTTACACCATTTACAATAAGATTTCCTAAATATTTCCCTGCCCATTTACCAGCTGCTCCACCAGCAAATCCTGCTACAGAACCAATGACTCCACTACTAAATATTTCTCCAATATTACCACCTTGTATTGCTGTATTAGCAGCACTGGAGAGAAAACCACCTGCTAAAGCTCCTACAGGTCCTAAAGTAGCTAATCCTCCTTGTACTCCACCTGATGTAAAATACCCTAAGCCATCCCAAAAATCATCTATCTTATCCCAATTAGAAACTACATTCATTGTTCCTCCAATAACTACGGAGGCTACAACAAACCATATAATTTCCCCACTGGGGTCTGTAAATTTTAAAGGATTATTCCATACATATCCAAAACGGTTAAAACTTTGGGTACTAAACGGTTCCTGTATAAAATTATCTGGAGAAAGGAAATGCCCTAACTTGGCATCATACATACGTCCATTCATATGTATGAGTGCAACTCCCATAAAATGCTCATGCCCCGTATATCCTCGATTTAATAAAGTAGTACCATATTCAAAATCAATTTCACTATGTAAGCCCTTGATTTTATCTACTTCTCCCCTAGTACTGAATTAGCTGCTTTATGTTAAAGAACTTTGCTAAATGTGCTATTTTTTTTTCAAAGGTAGCTAATTCGTATATATTTACAGTAGAATTTATAGTAACCAACTGTACTGTAAATGATTTTTCTTGTAATTCTGTAATTCTGTTATCATCTGAATTACGAGAAAAAAGCATAATAGTTAATAGAAGTATTATTACTTTGTTTTTCATGAATTAATTTTATTAATATACAATTTATTTAATCTTTTTTAACACCACTTTTTTTCCATACTCTTTTAGCTTATCAAAAGAATCAAAACTCACTTCTGTATCTAAAAAATTAATATTCTTAACAATAGGTTCTTTATTTGGGTATTCATTATATTGATTAAATTTAAATGGTTCATTCCCGTCTATATATATAATTGTAAATGAATCATCATCAGTCCATTTATCATAAATATAATTCTTAGTCAAGTTAAAATATCTTTCACCTCCTCCATTTGGAATTCCTATCAACTTATTTTTCGGAGATACTACTAAAGCACTATAAGTCATTAATTTATCAATTAAAAAAATAACAACATAATTATCATTTTTCTTTTTTATGATTTTTGAAGGTATCTCTTTACCAAATTCATTGAATATTGCGTATTCTTTATTTACTTTATAAATATTTTTCATTTTGATAAGCATGACTATTAAAGTAACTAATATAATTAACGTTATAATTTTTTTCATTTTTTTCATTTTTAATTACCAACATACCTTCTATAAATATATCCATTATTTCCAGGATATACAGAAAGATCATAAGAGGTTGTTCCAAAATTAGTAATCCTCACTGTATGATGACTAGCTCCAATTGATTGAGTTTCACTAATCATTATACCTACATGATCAGTTGCATCCGAAAAATTAGCACTGACAGCAACTACATCTCCAGCTTTAGGGCTTGATACTACATCCCAACCAGGTATATCGTAATTAGAATCAGCCCATTGGGAAGCTGTTGGAGGTGAACCATAACCAAAAAATTTCTTAATAGGATTACCATTTGGTAACCCTGGAGAAGCACCTGATTCTGTTAAGATATCATAAACAAACTTGTTACATTTATTTGTTTTAGATTTAAATTTATCTCTTTCCGCTTCATAACTCCATTTTTTTGATTTATCCTGTTTTTTAGCATTTTTTACAATCTTTTTAGATTTTGCACTTTCTTGAATCATATGTGCCACATGATTTAAAGAAGAACTAATTGCTCCATTTCTAAAGCCATCCCAGAATTTTCCGCCAGAAACAAAACTTCCCACACCTCCTGATAAAGAACCTGCCGTAATAATACCTGATGCTTTCCAAAAATTATTAGCGCCTGCTTTTTCTAATCCTAATTTAGTATAATATCCTATTGTTGAACCAATTGCTCCTGCCGAAAATCCACTTACTGCACCTACCATCGCACCACTTCAAAACCCGACGACAGTAAGTACTTTTGCTACAAAAAAATAAATTCTTTAACTCCAGATTTTTTTTTGGTTACAATGTTGTTATCACTAGAAAGTTTAATTTTAAATTTTTCTATTTTATTCACTTCGTTTAAAAATGTACTTTCAAAATCTTTTCCAATAATAAAAAGATTATATGGTTCAAAAGTATTAGGTGTTTTAATAGAATTATATAAATCTTCACCATAATAGTAGCACCATTTTTTCTCTTCATTTATTATTAAAAAACCATCATCACTTTTATAATTAAATTTATTAATTATAGTCTTTAATAAATCATTTGATTCATTAACTAAATTATAATCTAAATTATAAGAATACTGTATTTCTTCTAAGTCTTCAAATTTTAATAAAAGCTGATTATTTTCTTCTATCATACTTTTTAGTATTTCAAGGGGTATATTTTTTTTTCTGAATTCAAAAAAACAATCTTCATTATTTTCAGTCATAACTCCAAAAAAATCATCTTCTTTTTTTGTTTTGTTAAAAAACACTTTCTCTTTCAAAAGATAAGTTTGTGTTTCATTAAAAAAAGTAATTTTATCTAAAAAAAACATAATTATTTAATATTATCAAATACGTTAATGGTAAATTTATAATTTGATCCCTGTGAGTGCCAATAGAACCTAAATGTATTTGACCCCATATAGCCCCTCATACTACCACTACCTTGAATACCGAAATCATAAAGTTGTATTCTTTGACCCGATGGATTTATGATTTTTTCCGTTCCATAATTTTTAGAAAAATCATTTACTAAATTAGTAAAATCTCTTTTATTCATTAATATCTCTGCGTTTGTAGTTTTACCACCACTGACCGTTGATCCTCTAATAGATAATGTTAAACTCTATTTTTAAAAGTATTATTCATTATAATTCACAATAAAGATTTTAATACAAATCAAATCTTCCACATTCAAAAGTAACAAAATCTCCATCTGCAATATCGCCTGGAAAAACACCATCTTCTAAATAGAATTGAAACTCTCCTATTTTTACAATACCTTCTTTTCTATCTTTTACTTTGCAATATAAACGGTATGAAAAAAAATCTGAAAGCTTACCTATATGATATGCCTCCTCTTTTATACGCTCAAAACCTATAGTATCGTAACAATTGATTTGATAATTTCCTTTATTCAGTTCCTCCTCATTAAATGGACAGCTAAAACAAATTATTTTATAATTACCATCATTCAAATAAATAATAGCCTCTTCTGCCTCTTTAGACATCCATTCAATTTTTTCTATGTTTATATTTTTCATCTTCTATTAAATAAAATTTACTTGCTGAATATATCAGGGGCAATCCTGACTATATCGGATAATGATTTTGTATGATACGTTGTAATGGAACCAGTAGCCCTATCTAAACCTACGTAACCAAACCTCGCCTTACCTCCATATCCACTCATAAATTTTACGTAAGCATTTTTTTGAGGTAAAAAAGTTCCATTTTTAATAATATGATTCGCTTCACTAATATATTGTTTATAGTTATAGATATTTCTACCTGTTAACTTCATTATGGATTTTGAATGCTTGTTAAAGTGGTCAATAGCTAGATTTTCAGACTTAAAAAATTTAAGTTTTTTACTCTCTTCTAACAAATTAATCCTTGTTCTCCCGTCTAACCCAATTTTTTTATAAGAACCAGTTGTTACAGGCTTATTATTACCAGATGGAGCTTTTAAATCAAGTTTTTGATTGGATAAATTATTTTTAGGAGCTACATCATGCACCCTCTCTGTCTTTAAAGAACTTATTGTTTTTGCTGTAGCTTTTGAAGCAAGGTCTTTACCTGTCCAGAAACCCTTCCCATGAAATACAGATCTTATACCCCCTATTACTCCTCCTAAAATAGTTCCTCCAACTACTCCTCCAATAAAACCAGACACAGCTCCTCCTAAAAAACCACCCGCCGTAGTAATTAAAGGAGCTAATTTAGCTGCTGCATAAGCTCCTACACCTCCTGATATTCCACCAATTATAGCACCTCCTAAAACACCTAACAAAGTGCTTGCGTTTCCCTTCCATTCAAAAGGATTATATGAACCATTAGCTTGGACTCCTCCTAAATAAGCACCAATAACCACTGACCAAAAAATTTCACCACTGGGGTCTGTAAATTTTAAAGGATTATTCCATACATATCCAAAACGGTTAAAACTTTGGGTACTAAAGGATTTTTGTAAAGGTTATCAAGAACTAAAACTCCAGTAAAACGCTATTACTTAAAGTTTCAAAATTTGAATTAATACTTTTTATTTTAATTTTACCTCGATATATAAAATTTAATGTATAATTTCCTTTTAGTTTAACTTTATAAAGTTGAGAAATTGTATAATCGAATTTAGTCTCAATTTTTTGATAGGGTTCAATTATTAACATATTGTCTCTTAACCCTATATATGGTTTTACCTTAATGGAAGGTACTAAAACCTCATTTTGACTGTATAAGTTACTTTGAATAAATGACCAATACTTTGGGTTGCTAATTCTCAAAACTTTACTTGTATTATTTTTTAAAATAAAATAAATAGAATCATCATTTATCCTACAACCAAAAGTTATAAAATCTTCAACTTTAATCTTTTTTTCAATTCCTACTTCTTGTTTTTCATTTCGTTTGATTGCTTTGCATGAAATAAAGAAACAAAATGCTAATTTAATAAAAAAAACAAACCTTTTCATTAGTAATATCTTAGATTAAAACTATTATTAAATCTCCTAGGAAGTAAATGCCAAAATCTTCTTCCTCCTAGGTGCCTATTCCACTCTCCTGATAATGGGTTTAAACTTTTAGAGAGAACGGATCTATTAATATGCATTCTACCACTATTATAAACCTCTTGTGCATATCCTAAAGGACCATCGGCTACCAAAGTAGTACCATATTCAAAATCAATTTCACTATGTAAGCTCTTAAATTTATCTACTTCTCTCCTAGTGCTGAATTAGCTTATTTATGTCAAAGAACTTTTGCTAAATGTGCTAATTTTTTTCAAATTTATTAGGTAGTCCAGTAGCTAATTCGTATATATTTACAGTAGAATTTATAGTAACCAACTGTACTGTAAATGATTTTTCTTGTGGTTCTATAATTGGGACTTCGTCTGAACTACAGGAGAAAAAGACTATAATTAATAAAAAGGTTATTTTTTTCTAAAATTAAAAGTTTACCAATCAACTTGATTAACAGGACTATCCATATCTTTTTTAATAAGGTTATTTTTTTCTAAAATTAAAAGTTTACCAATCAATTTGATTAACAGGACTATCCATATCTTTTTTAATATAGTAATACCATATTCTATGACCTTTATTGCTTCCTGCTGATATAGCTAATGTATCTCCATTAACTTTAAAATCATTTACACTAAAACTACCGCAATTAATAGGAGAATAACTAGCTAAGTAATTTTTATTATTAAATTTAACTAAAAAACCAATATTTGCTTTATCTAAATCTAATACCTTTTCAGTACTACCTTTAAGTATCCCATGAAAGAAATATACGCTTCCATTATTTTTAAAGGTTAAATAGGCATTATTGCTTGTTCTAGGGATCTCTTTAACTCTATTATCTTCTTCTGATAATTTTATATTCAGCATTTTATAAACATGGCTTGTGTCTATACCCATAAATGAAGGCGAAATTCTTTTTTTTAAAAATTTCTTGTACTTATTTTTACTTCTTAAACCACCTTTACTAGTTGTATAATAATCACAACATGAGGGAAATAAAATTATTATTATAAAATATTTAATTATTTTTACCATAAAGTGTAAGGATTATGTGATTGATATTGAAAATCCCCCCAAATTCCAACTTTGATTCCTAAATCCAGGCTGTCTCTTATCTATAAAACTTTTATGTATTGCTTGATTCTATTTGCACATCTTACATATTCAGAGTTCATTTCCAGCCTATAAAGCTTACCAATAACTTTAATAAAGCTATTTGGAATATTATTACATATTTATTTTTTCCTTAACTTTATAAATCTTTTTAAATTTTTTAAACATATATTCTTCATTTTCAATATAAATATCCAATCCATAACCCTTTACATCTTTAATTTTTTCTAAAGATTCTATTTGAGTTACAGTCGTTGAGACATGCTTTGCAAAATTGCCCCCCCCTATAACTGATTGAGAAATTATTTTATCACCCTCAATTAAAAAAGGTTTAATAAGATATTTATTATTTCTCAACATTAAGTTAAAATCATCAGACAAAAGAAATTTTTCAAATTCTTTAAAATTCTCAAAACTGGTATAAAATGAATTAACTCTTAATCCTTCTTTCATAAAAAAAACTGAAGTAATTTTCATTTTTCCTTGATTATACCTATCTTCTTCAAATCTATAATAATATCCATCAAATCGTATTTTGTTTAAATTTTCTACCTTGTTTTTTTTCATTCTTATATCTCTTTGATACAAATTTTTCATTTTACAAGAAATTAATAAAAGCAGAACAGTGAAAATAATTGTAATTCGAATTACCATAGTGTATAAGGATTATATGATTGATATTGAAAATAAGAATGAGATGGAAAACGACCAGGAAGTTCTCTAAACCATCCAGAATCATCAGTAAGTTTATTATGTACAAACTTATTTTGAATTGCCCCTCTTATTGCTTCATTATGATAGCCTACTTGATAGCCTTTATAACCTAGTAACACTGAACCTAGTCGATATTCATCCGCTTCAGGATTACTATAAATCCCATACTTAGCATTAGGATTACTTTTATCTCTTTTTTCTCCTTTTAAAGGGTCACCAGTAAAAAATTTTAAACCTACACTATAGTCTTTATAGCTTAATTGTAAAGCAGTTGTTCTAAACCTATCTTTCCCATCTGCTAAATATTTACCAACATACTTTAAAGGCTTTTCAATAAAATCATTCTCATATCTAATGTTCCAATCACCATGCCCCAATGAAAATCCTCCAACTTGTTGAGATGTTTTCCCACTGCTAAAATAAGTAGTATAAGCAGAAAATTTAACCTTCCCGTTACTTCCAATAGAACCTGAAAACCTATGTTCCCAACCTTTTTTCCCTGTACCATGAGCAGTGCCATAGAAAGTTACCCCATAGCCCGCCGAGAAAGTAAAATCTCCGTCTTGATAACTCACACTTACATTTACTCCAAAACCTGTTGCTCTTCCAAAAGCTAAAGCTGGGCTTAGGCCAAAACTAAAATCTCCAATTTTCACATCCAAAGATGGTAAAAAACTACTTGCTGCTGCTATAGCTGCTGTCCCCCAAAAACCATTGGTTAATATGGATTTAAACAATGCCGTTGGTCCAATTGCTCCTCCAATTGCTCCAGATATGGCTCCTCCTAATATTGACATTCCAAAATTCCCCCAATTCCATTGTCCAGTAATTGCAGCATTTATAATATATCCCATTGCTCCAGCCGTCGCTCCGATTAAAGCTCCTATTAATACTGCTGTAATGAATTCTTCCCCACTGGGGTCTGTAAATTTTAATGGATTATTCCATACATATCCAAAACGATTAAAACTTTGGGTACTAAACGGTTCCTGTATAAAATTATCTGGAGAAAGGAAACGCCCTAACTTGGCATCATACATACGTCCATTCATATGTATGAGTGCAACTCCCATAAAATGCTCATGCCCCGTATATCCTCGATTTAATAAAGTAGTACCATATTCAAAATCAATCTCACTATGTAAACTCTTGAATTTATCTACTTCTCCCCAAGCTCCAAATTGACGTTGTTCTAAAACATTTGCATTGGTATCAGTTATTCCTAAAAGGCTTCCTAAATAATCTCTATGAACGTAATGATACCCATTAGAACTCCCTGAAGCCGTTTGTTTTATATAGACTACTGGTGCCGTATAAGCATCACCGCCAATATAAGTAATTATTTTAGTATTTCCTTGTTTGTCTTCTTCTATTTCAATAGGTGCTATTGCCGCATAATGTTTATGGTACCTACGGTCTAATTTATTTGCTTCATTTCCTCCGTAATAAGCATGGCTTCGGTTTTGTAAAATGCCATATTCAAAATCTACTCTTGCCTTGTCTTTAACGCTAATAGAAAGCGGTTTTTTATAAGCATTATAGGTTATTTTTTGAATTGGTTGGTTTTGATAATACAAATCTCCTTTTGTATTTAAATCTACCTCTTGCAAATGATATGAAGCAGTGCTAGTATAATTATATTCCCCTATTTCAGAATTTGAAGTAATCCTTCCTCTCTCATCATATTGTTGCGAACGATTTACAGAACCTGAAATATTAGTTAACCTATCTAAATTATCATAGGTAAAAGACTCATTCCAACCTAAATTATTATTTTTTCTACTCCTTAAATTTCCTCTTTGTGTATCAAAACTATATGCTAAATCCAGTGCCTTTTTAGGAGAAGCCTCTACAGTTTGATCTAGCATTTTTGTCAAAAATCCAAACTCATCATAGCTTCTTTTCTTAACCATTCCATTACCTAACAGTACTTCTTTAGCTTGCCCTCTTTCATTTACTTCTTTTAGTTTCCATAAACTTTTTCCATTGCCAGCATCTAAAATTTCAGTAACAACCCCTGCATCGTATATGTTTTGTGTTTTGACATAACTTATTTCTCCATTAGATTTATTACGAGCCCAATACGCTTCTTTAGCAACTCTACCAAAATCATCTCTAGTTACTCTATAATCATATACTGCCTTTCCTGTATATTCAGTTGTTATTTCTAGCCTTTTATACGCATCATACTCATAAACATAGGCGTAATCTTCATTCGTATTATGATTTTTACCCCAAATGTTTTTTAAAAGTTTTGTACTAGGGTCATATGTATAATTCAGGCTTAAATTGGTTTTGTTTCCAAGAATCTTCTTCGTCATAGTTTTACCAAAACCATCATAGGTATATATAGTCTTCCCTTTAGGGGTAGTTTCTTCCAATACTTCTCCTAAATTATTATATTTATAAGTATATGTCCCCGCTGATGGATCTGTTAATTTTGTTTTTCTCCCCCAACCATCTATCTTATCCCAATTAGAAACTACATTCATTGTTCCTCCAATAACTACGGAGGCTACAACAAACCATATAATTTCCCCACTGGGGTCTGTAAATTTTAAAGGATTATTCCATACATATCCAAAACGGTTAAAACTTTGGGTACTAAACGGTTCCTGTATAAAATTATCTGGAGAAAGGAAACGCCCTAACTTGGCATCATACATACGTCCATTCATATGTATGAGTGCAACTCCCATAAAATGCTCATGCCCCGTATATCCTCGATTTAATAAAGTAGTACCATATTCAAAATCAATCTCACTATGTAAGCTCTTGAATTTATCTACTTCTCCCCTAGTGCTGAATTAGCTTATTTATGTTAAAGAACTTTTGCTAAATGTGCTAATTTTTTTTCAAAGGTAGCTAATTCGTATATATTTACAGTAGAATTTATAGTAACCAACTGTACTGTAAATGATTTTTCTTGTGGTTCTATGATTGGGACTTCATCAGAACTACAGGAGAAAAAGACTACAATTAATAAAAAGGTTATTTTTTTTTCTAAAATTAAAAGTTTACCAATCAATTTGATTAACAGGACTATCCATATCTTTTTTAATATAAACATCCGTGAAAATTTGATCTTCAGTAAGATGCTTTTTTATTAAAGATATTAGTAATGTATCTCCTTTCATTTCCATTTTATAGTTCTGTACTCCATATTTTCGATTTTCTGTTATGGGAGCAATAAATAACAATTTAAAATTATTCTTTTCTTTATAACAAATTCCTCTATAACCATATTTATTTGAATCAAAATTATTTTTTTTATTCTCATCGTAGTAAAAAAGATTAACTCTTCCTTTTTTATAAAACTTAAAGGCAGATTTATTATTTTTTCTAGTGTTAAAAAATTTCTTGTTTTTATAATCAATTTGATAAGCATATTCATATAAAGATGTTAAATCTATATTACTTGGTAATTGAACATTTAATTTCTCATCGTATTCCTTATAGAAACTATTGTCCTTGGGGACTTTTACACTTGATAAATTACTTAATTTTCTTAATTCAATTGAATTGCAAGATAACAAGGAAAAAATTATCGAAAAATATATAAATCTACTTACCATAACGTATAAGGGTTAAATGATTGATATTGGAAATATCCTGCAATATTATCTGAATAACTATAAAAACCAGGCTGCTTACTTATCCACCAATGAGCTCCTATATCTTGAATAGGGTGTCTTACACGTCTATCAGAATCTATTCCTAATCTAAATCCTTTATAACCAAAATATAAAGCTCCTAATCTATAAGCTTCTCCATCTTCCTTAACAAATCCAGCAGGCATTTTTTCATTATATTTCCCATATTGAGTACCTTTTGCCATTTCTTCTTCATCTCCACTATAATCTGTTCTACTACCTGTAAATAAATTAAAACCAACACTATAGTCCTTATAATTTATACTTACAGCTGCAGTTCTAAATCTATCTGATCCATCACCTAATGTTCCTCCAAATGGAGCTCCATCATTCTCGTATCTAAATCCAAAATCTCCATTTCTATAGCTTATACCACCTACCTTTTGGCTTGTTTCTCCGCTTTTAAAATTGGTACTATGTATTCCAAAACCTTGTTTACCATCATCCCAATTTACTCCCCAAGATTTTCTATACTCCCAACCTTTTTTCCCTGTACCATGTGCTGTCCCATAAAAAGTTACCCCATAGCCCGCCGAGAAAGTAAAATCTCCGTCTTGATAACTTGCACTTACATTTACTCCAAAACCTGTTGCTCTTCCAAAAGCTAAAGCTGGGCTTAGGCCAAAACTAAAATCTCCAATTTTCACATCCAAAGATGGTAAAAAACTACTTGCTGCTGCTATAGCTGCTGTCCCCCAAAAACCATTGGTTAATATGGATTTAAACAATGCCGTTGGTCCAATTGCTCCTCCAATTGCTCCAGATATGGCTCCTCCTAATATTGACATTCCAAAATTCCCCCAATTCCATTGTCCAGTAATTGCAGCATTTATAATATATCCCATTGCTCCAACCGTCGCTCCGATTAAAGCTCCTATTAATACTGCTGTAATGAATTCTTCCCCACTGGGGTCTGTAAATTTTAAAGGATTATTCCATACATATCCAAAACGGTTAAAACTTTGCGTACTAAACGGTTCCTGTATAAAATTATCTGGAGAAAGGAAACGCCCTAACTTGGCATCATACATACGTCCATTCATATGTATGAGTGCAACTCCCATAAAATGCTCATGCCCCGTATATCCTCGATTTAATAAAGTAGTACCATATTCAAAATCAATTTCACTATGTAAGCCCTTGATTTTATCTACTTCTCCCCTAGTGCTGAATTAGCTTATTTATGTTAAAGAACTTTTGCTAAATGTGCTAATTTTTTTCAAAGGTAGCTAATTCGTATATATTTACAGTAGAATTTATAGTAACCAACTGTACTGTAAATGATTCTTCTTGAAACTCCTGAATATTATTATCTTCTAAACTAGAAGAAATAAAAATTAATATTAAAAAAATACTTTATAATTTATTTTTAACATAATAGGTTATTTTCGATTTATAAAATAGTTTACTTCTTTATTAACAAAAGATAAAAGATTTTCATACAATTCATCCTGATTAAGAGATTTACCATTGTCGTTCATAGAATAAAGTATAAACTTGTTTAAACTCCATTCACTTGGATAATCGAAAAAATAAAAAAGTTCATAAACTCCTTCTAAAACAAGAGTTTTATAATTAGGAACTGTATTATATCCATTAACTTTTCGTAATAGACATTCTAATTCCCAAATCCTAGTTATAGTTGGTAGTAAAAAATATTGATCTACCAAATCTCTCTTTTCAACCAAATTTTGTTCTTTAATTATTCTATTAGTTATTTCTTCAAATTCACTCTTAAATTTTATATTAGTCTCTCTATTTATTATCAACCTTGAATAATCATTGGCTTCAAAATCCTCAACCTTATCATTTTCAATAAGGTTAAGAACTTCATCTACATTTATGATACCTAGTTTAAAGCCTACATAAACCTCTGCTAGATTATCAAATTTTATTTCTTTTTTAAATATTTCCATATTATAATATTATTTCCACCATGGATAGGCGGGCGAAACACTTCTACTTACATTAGGTACCACTTGATTAGGTATTCCATTTATTATGCCTCCAGGAATAAACCTCTGATGGGTCAATACTCCATTATCTATAATCAGTTCAAATATACCAGACTTTCCATGGTGTTTGCCTAGATGTTGTATCAAAGTATAAGATTTTTGGTCTCCTCCAATAATATTAAAAACTTTTCCTCTATCTGCTACAACTTCAATGGTATGTCTGTTCCAATTATGCTGACCATCTAAACCTGTTACCTTTTTCAGGTAACCTGCTTTATATTTTACTGAACCATAATCTGGTATAGCTTCTTTAACAATATCTGAGCTTTTTAAATCAAGTTTTTGATTGGATAAATTATTTTTAGGAGCTACATCATGCACGCTCTCTGTCTTTAAAGAACTTATTGTTTTTGCTGTAGCTTTTGAAGCAAGGTCTTTACCTGTCCAGAAACCCTTCCCATGAAATACAGATCTTATACCCCCTATTACTCCTCCTAAAATAGTTCCTCCAACTGCTCCCATTATAAAGCCCTTAGCTGCTCCTCCCCAAAAATCACCATCTCCTCCTGGTAATTGGCTCATAAAGCCTCCATAAATAGTTCCTCCAACTGCTCCTCCAATAAAACCAGACACAGCTCCTCCTAAAAAACCACCCGCCGTAGTAATTAAAGGAGCTAATTTAGCTGCTGCATAAGCTCCTACACCTCCTGATATTCCACCAATTATAGCACCTCCTAAAACACCTAACAAAGTGCTTGCGTTTCCCTTCCATTCAAAAGGATTATATGAACCATTAGCTTGGACTCCTCCTACATAAGCACCAATAACAGCACCAATAACCACTGACCAAAAAATTTCCCCACTGGGGTCTGTAAATTTTAATGGATTATTCCATACATATCCAAAACGGTTAAAACTCTGGGTACTAAATGGTTCCTGTATAAAATTATCTGGAGAAAGGAAACGCCCTAACTTGGCATCATACATACGTCCATTCATATGTATGAGTGCAACTCCCATAAAATGCTCATGCCCCGTATATCCTCGATTTAATAAAGTAGTACCATATTCAAAATCAATTTCACTATGTAAGCTCTTGAATTTATCTACTTCTCCCCAAGCTCCAAATTGACGTTGTTCTAAAACATTTGCATTGGTATCAGTTATTCCTAAAAGGCTTCCTAAATAATCTCTATGAACGTAATGATACCCATTAGAACTCCCTGAAGCCGTTTGTTTTATATAGACTACTGGTGCCGTATAAGCATCACCGCCAATATAAGTAATTATTTTAGTATTTCCTTGTTTGTCTTCTTCTATTTCAATAGGTGCTATTGCTGCATAATGTTTATGGTACCTACGGTCTAATTTATTTGCTTCATTTCCTCCGTAATAAGCATGGCTTCGGTTTTGTAAAATGCCATATTCAAAATCTACTCTTGCCTTGTCTTTAACGCTAATAGAAAGCGGTTTTTTATAAGCATTATAGGTTATTTTTTGAATTGGTTGGTTTTGATAATACAAATCTCCTTTTGTATTTAAATCTACCTCTTGCAAATGATATGAAGCGGTGCTAGTATAATTATATTCCCCTATTTCAGAATTTGAAGTAATCCTTCCTCTCTCATCATATTGTTGCGAACGATTTACAGAACCTGAAATATTAGTTAACCTATCTAAATTATCATAGGTAAAAGACTCATTCCAACCTAAATTATTATTTTTTCTACTCCTTAAATTTCCTCTTTGTGTATCAAAACTATATGCTAAATCCAGTGCCTTTTTAGGAGAAGCCTCTACAGTTTGATCTAGCATTTTTGTCAAAAATCCAAACTCATCATAGCTTCTTTTCTTAACCATTCCATTACCTAACAGTACTTCTTTAGCTTGCCCTCTTTCATTTACTTCTTTTAGTTTCCATAAACTTTTTCCATTGCCAGCATCTAAAATTTCAGTAACAACCCCTGCATCGTATATGTTTTGTGTTTTGACATAACTTATTTCTCCATTAGATTTATTACGAGCCCAATACGCTTCTTTAGCAACTCTACCAAAATCATCTCTAGTTACTCTATAATCATATACTGCCTTTCCTGTATATTCAGTTGTTATTTCTAGCCTTTTATACGCATCATACTCATAAACATAGGCGTAATCTTCATTCGTATTATGATTTTTACCCCAAATGTTTTTTAAAAGTTTTGTACTAGGGTCATATGTATAATTCAGGCTTAAATTGGTTTTGTTTCCAAGAATCTTCTTCGTCATAGTTTTACCAAAACCATCATAGGTATATATAGTCTTCCCTTTAGGGGTAGTTTCTTCCAATACTTCTCCTAAATTATTATATTTATAAGTATATGTCCCCGCTGATGGATCTGTTAATTTTGTTTTTCTCCCCCAACCATCTATCTCTGTACGTACCACATGACTTCCATAATTAGCTGATTTCATAACTCCATTACCAAAATAGGTATAGTTGATTATACCACCAGGGTCTTCCATTTTTATAATATTACCACTACCATCTTTCGTAGTTTTTACCGTTTTAGTTCCATCATCAACAGTAGTCACTAAGCCATTATACGTAATATTTGCCACTAAGCCATTAAAGCTCGTCTTTGCTATCGTTCTGCCATAACTATCATATGCGGTAGTATTCCACTGGCTAGGAGAACTAAAATAAGGTTCGCTTTCCTTTGTTTCTTTACCTGCTACATCGTATTGAAAGCTTTTTTGTGTCCACTTATTGTTTATGCCTAATACTCTACTTTTGAGTATCCACCCTAACGCATTATACTCTACTACTTCCTCAGCCCCTTGAGGATAGTTTGTTGTTTTAAGTAAACCACCTCCGTCTAAATAGGCATAAGAAAACGTAGTTATTTTTCCTAGATAATTTTTCTCAGAAACCAAACGATTCCAACCATCATAAGAAAATGTTGTAACTTGATTAAATGGATTCGTAGTTGTCAAAGGGTTTCCAAAACTATCATAAGAAAACATCGTTTTTAATCCCTCAACATCCATGGATTCCATTAAAAATCGCCCACTAGCATCGTATTTAAAATTTTCAGTTCTTGCTGACAAACCATTTGGACGAAGTGTTTTTTTTGTAACATTACCAAAAGCGTCATAGGTAAAACTTTCTGTATTCCAAGGCGTTCCATTCCCTCTTACTTTTTGTTCTGTCAATAAATTATTACTATAATTATATTCCTCTTCCGTAGTAAAAGCATTCCCCCCAATAGTATTAATTGCTACTTTTTTTGTAATTCTACCTATATGATAGTGCTGATTACTTACAGTGCTATTATTGCTATAGGTATAAGTAATGTTTTCACTTCCTCCATTATAAACTGTATTTTCTGTTAGTGGGTTTTTATACGCATCATATGTGATTGTTTTAGTTGTTGTTACCCCTGTTAAGGCATCATACTGAACCACCTTAGTAGGAATGCTAGAAAAAACTTTATTACTTGTTAAACTCGTATTAAATGTATTGGTTGTTTTAGACATATAATTACTCGTTTCATGAGGAGAGGTAGCAACCCATAAATCTGTAACAATTCCTTTTTTAGTAATATCGTATTTCGAAATCGTCCATAACCTACTTACATCATCTCCATACCAATTACTGCGTTTGGTTTTTAAAAAACCTTGAAATCCTATATTAACATTAGAAACGGCCCCCTGATAAAGAAAATCTTGGTAACGTTTTATTCCCGCTCCTTCTTCAGTCAATTTTTTAACTAATTGAAACGAATTTGCCTTATTTATATTAACGTATGGATAACTTTGACTACGATCTGGTCTATATATAAGAGGATCATATTCATTTTCGGGTATTCCTAAACGTTCATAATCAATTGTAGTTTTTACACCGTTATTAGTAACATTTCTTAAAGTAGCATCTTTTCTATGATCCTTTGCAAACTCATACATGAAGATATTGTTTACACTGATATAGCCATATTCTAAATTACCATTGGTAATATTAGACTCTAAAAATATTGGGAATCCATATTTCCCCACTTGTCCACTAGTATCTGTATATCCTGTTTCATAAGAAAATATAGGAATATCGCTTGAACTTGTTTGATTACTTTTATAAATACTGATATACTCAACAGATTTATCCTTAGCCGAATACGGTGCTATTGTATTATGTATAATGAGGTCTGTTTTTCCATCGCCATTTACATCTTGAGCTGTATAGCGGTATTCATAATAAGGATTATAAATATAAACTCCACTTTTAGTAACAGAACCTTTAATAAATTCATCTTGATGATAAGCAAAAGGAAGGCTTTTAGTTTGTTTATAAAAGCTTGTACCTTTAGACATAAAAAATCGCCAATTATTAGATTTATTTGCAGTAGCAACCATAAAATCAGTTTTTCCATCTCCATTATAATCTCCTAATAAAATTGGATTATCTAATTTTATCCCTGAATCGGTTTCTTCACGAAGTAATATTAAATTATTACTATCTTTTAAGGTATAAATATAGAGTTTGCCTTCTTTAAAATGATAAATATCTTGTTTTCCATCACCATTATGATCTCCTATATTCAATCTATCTTCTGGGGCAAGAGGTTTTCTAAAGTGCCCTGATACTTGTGAGAAATTTGAAGTGATATCTCTTTTTAAGTCAATAAAATGAACCTTAGCATTGTATTTATTTTCAGTATATGAATTACATTCACAACAATCTGGTTCTATAGGAAGTCTTGCTTGTTTTTTATCTGAATTCCCTTCTGCTTTCAAGAGAAGATCTATTGGATCTCCACTTCCTCCATCGCAATCTTTTTTTCTACAACTCGTAGTAGTATATTCTTCCTCTATTGCCAAAACATCTGTTAAGCCATCCCCATTGAAATCACCCGAAATATATTTTTTAGGAATTGTATAATAGCTCGAACTGCCACAAAAATTATCTGTTTTATACTTTGAGGGCTTCCAAACTTTATCATATTGATGTACAATACCATAAGGGAGCTTTGCAAAGGTTCTAAATCTAATTGAAGAAAAAGAGCTATTGGAAGAAGACGTTTCTTTTATAGTAGTCATCGCTTGACTGCTCAACACGCTATTGTCTCCACCTAATATAGTGGAAGAAAAAATATCTGTAAAAAAGCCATCTGTTTTTACGGAATAAGCTGAACTTATGCTATCATATAACTTTGTATGCATATAGATTTCATCTCTTTTATTTTTATCATAAAAAACAACATCCGTTCTACCATCACCATCATAATCTCCTGCAATTAAATTACTTGTTTTATAATCAAACCCTGGGTATAAATCAGCAGAAACTACTCGATCTTTTATCCATGAAGAAGTATCTTCATAACCAAAAACAATAGGCCTTAATACTTTATTTTCAGCATTGTATTCTTTAACAGATGTTAAACGTTGGTACTCTAAAGAAGTACTATCATGAGTTAACTCATACTTTCTGTATTGCGAACCACTTGCGGTGACTTGAATACTTTTTAATAAATTACTTCTCTTAAAACTATACCCTCCAACATATACGCTCTCAGGCCTGCTTCTTGAAATATAAGCAAAGTTAATTTGGTTCGTTGGTGATGCTCCTCCAATTCGTCCTCCATACCGAATCGTTTTTATACTTAACAACCCATTATCCGATTGATAATTATAATCTACATAGTTACCTTGCGGATCTTGCCATCTAAAAATAGCCCATTCTAACCTGCTTCTAGAATTCCCTGAATTTCCATACCAAGCTCTAGTACCATTTGGATAATATACAATAAAATAAGAAGGACCATATGTACTTCCATAAGGAGAAGTTCCATAAGCTACCACTTTAACATTAGAGTAATTTTCTGTTTGATACACCGAACCACTTGCTCCATAAGTTCCAGATTTTATGATTAAGCGTTGGCCATCAAGAGAAAAGCGGTCATCTTTAAAATCAATTCCATCATGCTTATTATCATAATATTTAGTTGCTGGTATCCTACTAATAGTAGATAAACCCGAAATATTCCATCCCCAACCAGCTAAACCATTAGCTCCTTGACTGGTATAACTTACCGCTATATTAGGTACTACATCCTTTATTCCTGGAGGCACCATAATAGGAATAGAATAACTTGCAGCTCCTGTTAAGGATACTGATAAAGCACCAGCTGTACTACCTGCTTCGGTTGAAACTGATCTGGCTAACTCTTCTACTTTTGTATTTAAAGATGAGGAGGAATTAATAGTTTCTGAGTGTTGCTGTTTTTTTGCTTCATTAGACGTCCGCTTTGTTTTTATTTCAGTTTTCTTATACTTATATTCAACAAAAGATTTCCTTCCTGATATATTTGGATCTTGCGCATTAGAAAACTGTACTCCTATAAATAATAAAAATACAATGAGGGTATATAATTTTTTTTTCATCTTTTCTTTTACTTTTTAATAACTTTTTTTGTGATACTTCTTCCTTTATTTAAATGTATATGTACAAAATACACTCCTATAGGCATGTTCGTGAAATCTAATTGAGTATTACTCTCTTTAGTATTGATATTTTTAATCAATACAGAATTTGCATTGTATAATTTAATAGTGTGGATATTTTTTAATAAATCATCTCCTAAAGTTAAAGTAACCAATCCGTCAGTTGGATTTGGATAAATATGTACATGATCGTCTGAAATAAAGTTTTCTAAAACTTCCTTTTCGGTTTCTTCTATAGTAGTTTCTTCTATTTCTGAAGAAACAGCATCTTCTACTTTTTCTTTCTCTTCCTTACGAGCAGCAGGAGGAGCGCAATACGAGGGGTCTCCACAATAAAAGTTTTGCGTTTGATTTCCTGCAATATCATAGGAAAGTATAATTTTCGAATCGTTATTTATTTTCAACAATTCATTAATAGTAGGCTCCTTTCCGTTAATGGGATCTATCCTAGGTTCATAAAAATATTGCCGATCTAATGTATTAGTGTCATAGTACAAGTAAGAACGATGTCTTAATTCCGTAACTGTATTTTTAAGTTTATAATCTGTTATTGTTCTAACTTTTTCTCCTGTGGTACCATCATAAATACCCCCTGTATTTGTAGTTCCTGTATGGCTGCTTTTATGAACGTAGCCTACCAATAGGTACCATCTGTTTAACTTTGGTAAATCTCCCGCAAAAAAGTAAGGGTTACTATTATAAGTTCCATCAAGTCTTAATGAACCATTATGGTTGGCATTAAACCCAAAATATGTGAATCCACTAATTGAAGTCGTTTTTTTAATCCAAACACTATATCGGTAAGAAGTATTTGCATTTGCACGCAACCAACTTGTATTCCAACCGCCATCTGCATTACTGGAAGCATCAGGTATTGCTTTCCATAAAATTACTTCTTCTCCGATATGATTTCTACCGAACTCTCTACTATTTTCAGATGTCGATCCATTTTGTGCAAAACCAGAAGTACTTCCGTTTCCTACAGTCCAATTTTGTAAATATGGAGCTAATAAATTCGAAGAACCACTATCGTTTCGCCCTAATAGCTCTTGCACTGTTGGCTCCTTTCCATCCACCATTTCCATTCTAGGAGCATAAAAATACTGCCTATCAGTAGTATTGATATCATAATACAAATAAACCCTATGCCTTAAAACGGTAGCTGTGTTTTTAAATTTGTAATCCGTAATCTCTTTAACCTTCTGTCCTGTAGCTCCATCATAAATAGCTCCGTAATTGATTGTAGAGTTATAGGTACTCCCATGAACAAACCCAACAAGCATATACCATTTATTCAATTTGGGTAAATCTCCTACCCAAAAATAAGGGTTGTTATCCACCGTTCCATCCAACCTCAAACCATTGTTAGGACTATGAAACCCAAAAAAAGAAGTTCCATGATTTGAATTCGTTTTTTTTAACCAAATAACCAAACGGTATGTTTTGGTATGATCTATATCAGAATAAGAAGAATTCCAACCACCACCACCGTTTTTGGAACCATCGGGGGTTGCTTTCCATAAAATTACTTCTTCTCCGATATGATTTCTACCGAACTCTCTACTATTTTCAGATGTCGATCCATTTTGTGCAAAACCAGAAGTACTTCCGTTTCCTACAGTCCAATTTTGTAAATATGGAGCTAATAAATTCGAAGAACCACTATCGTTTCGCCCTAATAGCTCTTGCACTGTTGGCTCCTTTCCATCCACCATTTCCATTCTAGGAGCATAAAAATACTGCCTATCAGTAGTATTGATATCATAATACAAATAAACCCTATGCCTTAAAACGGTAGCTGTGTTTTTAAATTTGTAATCCGTAATCTCTTTAACTTTCTGTCCTGTAGCTCCATCATAAATAGCTCCGTAATTGATTGTAGAGTTATAGGCACTCCCATGAACAAACCCAACAAGCATATACCATTTATTCAATTTGGGTAAATCCCCTACCCAAAAATAAGGGTTGTTATTCACCGTTCCATCCAACCTTAAACCATTGTCAGGACTATGAAACCCAAAAAAAGAAGTTCCATGATTTGAACTCGTTTTTTTTAACCAAATAACCAAACGGTATGTTTTGGTATGATCTATATCAGAATAAGAAGAATTCCAACCACCATCAGCATTTCTAGAAGAATCGGGTGTTGCTTTCCATAATAAAACATTGGTTCCTTCAGGTCCAATACCATATTCTCTGCTATTTTCAGCAGTTGAACCATTTTGTTCAAAACCAGACACCGAACCTGAACCTACTGTCCAAGTATTGGGGTTTAATAAATTTTGTGAGTTTAGCTAAATAGAGATTGCCCATAAAGCAACCATGCAGACGGCTTTTGTTTTCATAACATTTTAATTTTGTTTCTTTTTGCAAATATATTTCTTTTTTTTAAAAATCCTATTTGTATTTAAATAAAATTCCATAAAATCACTTTACAAAATAGCATACCTCATAAACAACTGATTAAAGCAGACATACGCTGTAAAAACCTACTACAAGCTACAAGAACTACTATAAACTTGATTTAATTTTTAAAAGATTAATTCGTTTTTTGGTACAAATATTTTTTTTTAGATTCCTTATCTATTTAAAAGGATCTTAAAAGAAAATGACTTTTTATTTCAGCGATTTTGGGTAGTGCATAATATCAGCAAACTATTACTTATCCTATTGTAAACTTTACCAGTAAGAATAGTCCTATTATATTTAAAGGAAGCAACCACCAAACCCATTTGGTATTATTATTGCTAAATACTGATTCAGTAATAAAACCATCCATTTTATTGTATAGTTTAGTGCTTGCTGTTGCTTTATTACCCGCAGTAATATCATCTTTCAAATCTGCAAGCATTCCTACCAACGGAATTTTACTGAAAATTAACACAATGCCTTTTCTTAAAAAACGAGGCAAACCACTATAGGTTTCGTGTACCAATGTTCCCATATCTACAGCTTTTGAAAGTTGTTGTGCACTTAAGTTTACTTTTCCACCAGATATTGCTGCCGCTTTATCTACTAATAAGTCCGTTAGCTTTTTTAATAAACTTGCTAAATTCTCATAAATTACACGAACTGTATCTATTATGACATATTGATAGGTTCGGTATGTTGCAAAAGCAGTAAGAGTTATTCCTATAACAAGTACTAAAAGAGTATATAGTAGTTTGGTAAAAGTAAAACCTGAGCTAAAAAGTCTTATTGTTGCATAAAAAAACAAAAATGTATTGCATGCTCCAAATAAAAACAAGACGGTAAAAAATCGCTTGGCTCCATTTACACCATACTTGGCTCCATTTTTAACCAACTGCCATGGGCTATTGAGAAATTTTAAAAGCTTTATATTATTTTCTTCTTTCCCAGAGTCATTATCATAAGTTATTTCAACATCTTTTTCAGTTGTTTCACCTACTTGGTAATTTCCTTTGATAATTTGTTTTTCATTCATAGTTTTTATATTAATTATTTTACATTTTTATCTTCTTCGTATGTATTGTAGAAATCTATTCAATTTCAAAATAAATTTGCATTTAAAAACACTAAGATTAAGTTCTTCTTCAAGAAGAAAAAAGGCAATTATAAAAGGAAACAACTTTATTTCGCTTAACGTTACCCTGTAACCTATTCTCTTCAGTAAAAACATAACACCTCTTCTTTTTTAGCATTGTTTTTTTGGCAGTATTTGATATATAAAGAAAGTTTATAGCAATTTCTTCATCTGTAATTCTTCTTTTTTACAACACTAAACTACCAAATAATTTATTAGGTTTTTAATGCTTATTTTTTTAAATCGTAACCATAGAATCCTTTTATCTAAAGATCCTTAAGTTTAAAGTGGTTTAAACTTTTTCTGATGCCTACAAAGTTATCTTATTTCCTCCTAATTTTAGCTTTTTTCACAATGTAACAAAAGCTATGTTATTCAAAAAAGACGTATTAGGGCAAAAAACCCTAAATTTTCGCTTCAAAACAAACAGTTGAAATCACTTCTTTTACTTAAATCGGTTTTAGAAAGAAAAAAGCGATTTCATTGATAAAATAAAATCGCTTTTGGTTGTACCGAAGGCGGGAATCGAACCCGCACGCCTTTGAAAGCATCGGATTTTGAATCCGACGTGTCTACCAATTCCACCACTTCGGCAAAATAGTTATTTATCAAACCTCTCGTTTTATTAAGAGTTGTAATAAATTCCGAGTGCAAATTTAAAAAATATTTTTAGTTTATTCTAGAAATAAAGGAAGGAACTCATCAAATAATTTTTATTTTTGCCGCTAACAGCAACACATACTAAAATTGTAATACATTAAATGACTACAAATCAATTAAATCCGAAAATATTTGCTTGCTCTCAAAGTATTGAGTTAGCAAAGGAAATTGCTACAAAATATGGCACAACCTTAGGAAAAGTAAACACCACTCATTTTAGTGATGGAGAATTTCAGCCTGCTTTTGAGGAGTCTGTAAGAGGAAGACGCGTTTTTATTATTGGTTCCACATTTCCATCAGCAGATAACTTAATGGAAATGCTTTTGATGCTAGACGCTGCCAAACGTGCTTCTGCAAGACATATTACCGCGGTAATGCCTTATTTTGGATGGGCTCGTCAAGACAGAAAAGACCAACCTCGTGTAGCTATTGGTGCAAAGCTTGTAGCTAATTTACTACAAAGCGCAGGAGCTACAAGAATTATGACAATGGATTTACACGCCGATCAAATTCAAGGTTTTTTTGAAAAACCCGTAGATCATTTATACGCTTCTACCATATTTTTACCTTATTTAAAATCGTTGAACTTAGCTAATTTAACAATTGCTTCTCCTGATATGGGAGGTTCTAAAAGAGCTTACGCCTATTCTAAATACTTAGAGTCTGATGTTGTAATTTGCTATAAACAACGTAAAAGAGCAAATGTAGTTTCTCATATGGAGTTAATTGGTGAAGTAGAAGGGAAGCATGTTGTTTTAGTAGATGACATGATTGATACTGGAGGTACACTTACCAAAGCTGCTGATTTGATGATAGAAAGAGGAGCATTAAGCGTTCGTGCTGTTTGTACGCATCCTATTCTTTCAGGAGATGCTTATGAGAAAATTCAAAATTCTAGTTTAACAGAATTAATCATTTCTGATACCATCCCTTTAAAAAAGAAGGTATCTAAAATAAAAGTTGTATCTTGCGCCACTTTATTTGCTGATGTGATGCATAAGGTTCAGGAGAACACATCTATTAGCGATGAATTTTTAATGTAATATAAATAAAAACGAAGTAATGAAATCAATTACAATCAATGGATCTCAAAGAGAAAGCGTAGGTAAAAAAGCAACTAAAGCCTTACGTAATGCTGGAAAGGTTCCTTGCGTATTATACGGAGGAGACAAACCAGTTCACTTTTCAGCGGAAGAAATAGCTTTCAAAAACCTAGTGTACACTCCAAATGTATATACTGCGTCGATTGAAATCGGTGGAACAACATATGCTGCTATCTTACAAGATATTCAGTTTCACCCAGTAACTGACAAAATTTTACATGTAGATTTTTATCAGTTATTTGAAAACAAAGAAGTTACTATGAACATTCCTCTTCGTTTAGTTGGTGTTTCTAAGGGTGTGATGATTGGTGGTGCTTTACGTCATAATTTACGTAAATTAAAAGTAAAAGCATTACCATCTAATTTACCAGACTTTATTGAAGCTGATATTACGGAGTTACAAATTGGTAATAAACTATATGTAACTGAGTTGAAAAATGATAACTATACTTTATTACACCCAGATAATACTGTGGTTGCACAAGTAAGAATGTCTCGTAATGCGGCTAAAGCTGCTACTGAGGCAGAAGCTTAAAAATAGCTTATTATAAATGATTAAAAAGCGTTACTTTGAGTAACGCTTTTTTAATTATAACTGGTATTCATTGCGTAAATTATAAAAAATAAGATTAATATTATATGAAAAAATTTTTAATAGTAGGGCTCGGTAATATTGGTGCGAAATATGAAAATACTCGTCATAATATAGGATTTAAAATTGTAGATGCTTTTGTTAAAGAGCACAATGAAACGTTTACTACTGAAAAACTAGGCGATATTGCTAAACTTAAGGTGAAGGGTAAAACAGTTATTGTTTTAAAACCTTCTACCTATATGAATTTAAGTGGTAAAGCTATACTATACTGGCTAAAAAAAGAACATATTGAAAAAGAAAATTTACTTGTTATTACCGATGACTTAAATATTGACTTCGGTACCCTACGTATAAAAGGGAAGGGGAGTTCTGGTGGTCATAATGGATTAAAAGATATTCAAGAAAAGTTGCATACAGGTACTTATCCCCGATTTAGGTTTGGAGTAGGGGCTCACTATCAAAAAGGGAAACAAGTGGATTACGTTTTAGGAGAATGGTCTGCTGATGAAGAAAGTGCTATGATTGAGCGCATTCCTACCTCTGTAAAAGCTATTCATTCTTTTATTACCGCAGGTATGTCAAATACGATGAATGAATTTAATGGGAAATAAGAAGATTCTCATTTTTATTTCCTATTAAATTGCCTTAAGATGCTTTATTTAGCAAAATTAAAGCGCGTATTAGATTAATGATCAAGTACCTTATCCATATCTTAAACGGATCAAAAACTTTGTCTAAGGAAAATATGATTGGAACGATTGTATTAAGGAATTCGCTGAGAAAGAAATGAAGGAAAATTGCTCAACGTTAAAAGGTAGTACTATTTTATTTCAAGAAACAATTGTTCATGGCAAAAGACCTCATTCTTTGATTAGTTTATTTCCAAAAGCGAATATTGTATTAGTTCCTGTTGATAGAATAGCTAAGGCCTTTGAAACCAAAGAAGACATATTCGTAGCTTTTCCCGTAATAAAAAGGCTTCCGCGTATAAAAACTAACATATCTTCAAAAATAGTAGCTATTACTCATAAAATAATCATCCACACCAAATCAAAAGAAATAATTGGCTTTATCGAACACTCAGGTATCACTAGTTATTCTTACTTTAAAAAAGATTTCAAAAAACTGAAGCAACAGTGTAAATAGTATTATTCTTTAATTATCAGAAGCATACCATTCTGCAAAGCTGGTAGCTGTTTCTTGTAATTTTAAAGCATATAATTGAATATTCTCAGGTAATCTTTTTTTAATTTTTTCAGCAAAATCAATCACCATCATTTCACTAGTAGGCTGGTAATCAACTAAAATAACATGATGATCTCTATCTTGTAATTCTTTTGCTAATTCAATATGTGGTGTGTTTTTATTAAATACGGTAGCATGGTCAAAAACGTCAACAATATCTTCTTTAACTATTCTTTTTAAGTCGCCAAAATCAATCACCATTCCATACTTTACATTAGAAGCATCTGTTATGGGTTGTCCTATCACCGTAACAGATAGCTTATAACTATGACCATGTACATTTTTACACTTTCCGTCATAGCCATATAAAGCATGCCCTGTTTCAAAATTAAACTGCTTTGTTATTCTAATATTTGCCACTACCTCCTATATTTTTTATTAGCTCTGTATTTGTTAAAAAAATACACAATTGCAACTCCAAATGCTAATACAGCGAATAAATAATCTCCACCCATTTTTTATTATTTTTATAGTTGTCGAAAATACAACTTTATTTATTTTTTAAACTTAATTAGTGCTTTTTTTGTAAAGTCAGACATCACTAGTTTTCCTGAAACCTCTGCACGCTCTATTAATAAAGAGTCCCAGCTTTCTGTTCCTTTCCACAACACCCTTTTTATTTCTAGCAATGCTTCCGGATTATATGAGCCCAGTTTTTCTGCTAATATCTCAACCTCTTCATCCAATTCTTTTACTGTTTCATAAACTTTTGCATACAATCCTTTTTCTTTTGCCCAATAAGCTGTTTTCCAATCAGTGGCAGCCAAAGATAATTCTGCCAAACCACTTACTCCTATTTTACGCTCTACTGCTGGCGCAATTACAAAAGGTCCGATACCTATGGTTAACTCTGACAGTTTAATAGATGCTGCTTCTGTTGCTAGTACATAATCACAAGCTGCTGCCAAACCAACACCTCCTCCCACGGTTTTTCCTTGAATTCGTCCTATAATTAACTTAGCACAAGTTCTCATAGCATTAATTACATTGGCAAAACCCGAAAAGAAATGCTTTCCTTCTTCTAAAGTATGGATTCCTACTAACTCATCAAAAGATGCTCCAGCACAAAAAGCTCGATCTCCTTCAGATTTTAAAACAATTACGGATACTGCTTCATTTTTGGATAATTTAGAAAACTCTTCTGCTAACCTAACTAATAATTCACTTGGAAAAGAATTACTTGCAGGATGCCCAAACACTATTGTTGCAATACGGTTTTGGATAGAAGTATATAAACTTCCGTTCTTTCTAGTAGTGGTCATATTTTTTAAATTTAAGCTAAATTAAGATTTTTGAGAGAGTGGTAAAAACTTTCTTCTAAATTTTAAAATCAATGGAATTCCTCTTCCTAACATCCAAAAGAAAAAAGCAATCCAAATAGCATATAATTTATAGTTTAGCTTATGCAAAAGCAATAGCGTTGGTACAAACACTAAGGTAGTTGCTATTAGCAATACATTTCTTAAGTATTTCATTTCACCTAAGCCTTTAAATATTCCATCAAAAATAAAAGCTATTGAGCAAACTGGTTGCATTAATAAAATAATCCAAAAAACATTGTAAAATTCTGCTAACACCCCTGGTTGTTTTGTAAAAGCACTTCCTATTGCATTGTAAAAGACACTTCCTACAAAAGCTAAAAAAAGCCCCAATAAAAAGCCATAAATAATTAGTTGATTTCCTAAGTTTAGCAATGCTTTGTAATTTTTTGCTCCCAATAGTTTTCCTGATAAAATATTTCCAGCACTGGCATAACCATCCATCATAAATGCTCCCATTAACCATAAATTCAAACCTATTGTGTAAGCAGCAATAGTATCATCACCATAAGCTGTAGCATAAGAGGTTCCAAAATACAATGCTACATTTAAAGCAATAGTTCTTACAAACAAATGCAATACCATATTTACAAATCGTGGAATTTCTTTATTGAATGGCAAACTAAATTTTAAAGGAATACTTGTTTTCTTGAGCATTAAAATAATGGACATACATGCCATAATTATTTGTGCAAAAACACTTGCATAGGCAGCTCCTTCAATATGCATTGCTGGAACGCAACCTTTTATTCCATATACCAAAACAATATCCAAAACAATATTTACTACAGTTCCTGTAATGGCTATTAACATTGGATAAAAAGTATTCTGGAGCCCTCTAAAAGTACCAAAAACAGCAATTGTAAATAATGTAAAAGGAAATCCAAATACTCTAATTTTATAGTAAGTTACTGTATATGCTAATACTTTTCCGGAAGCATTATAAAATTCAAATATTTCTTGAGCAAATGGATAACTCAATAACAAAATTACCATACTTACTCCAATAACAATAACCATTGCTTGTACTGGTAGATTTTTAACCTCTTCCAATCGGTTTGCCCCAACATATTGCGATAGGATGGCTGATATTCCACTTCTAGTTTGTCCAAATACCCAAATAAGCATTGATAAGAATGCTCCCACAATTCCAATAGCTGCTAAACTTTCTGTGGCATTATGAGGTATATTTCCTACTATTGCTAAATCTGTAGTAGATAGTAATGGTTCTGCTACTCCTGCTATAAGCGCTGGAAAAGCAAGCTGATTGATCTGTTTAAAACTAATATTCATAAAAAATAACTAACAATTAAGGCTTCCTCTCATTTTTTTTAGACTTCTAAAAAACATTGCGAATGCTAAAAAAATAGTATTATCAGAAGTTGTTCTTACTTGAATCTTTCACTGCTGGCAAAGCATATCTCCTTAATTTTTAAGGAGCCAAAGATACTTTTTTAACAGGAGTATTTTACTTGTTTTACCCTCTTGTCTTTTCTCTTTTTACGAGGCTAATAAAAATATTTATCTTTGTATTCAAATTATTTTATGTAATTTTCTTTTTTTAACCATAATACCATTTTTCTATGAAAAACATTTTAGTTCCTATTGGTGCTTCTGAAAATGCTATCAGTACACTACAATATGCTGTAGATTTTGCAAAGGTTATTGATGCAAAAATATTTGTATTTAGGGCTTACAATGTACTCACAAAGGCTGGTGCTTTTGTGAATGCAGATACTACCATGCAACGCGAAACCAACTTGTATTTACGTACAGTAATAGCCGCGGTAAACCAAAAAGAGGTAGCTATAAAAATGATTACTGCAAAAGGAAATGTATTGGATAGTATTACTGCCATTGATAGGGAGTTGGGTGTTGATTTAATTATTATGGGTCCTAAAAGTAACTCTATCAAAGAAGAGGTTTTTTTAGGAAATACTTCAGGTAGCATAGTAAAACAAACGGAAATTCCAATGTTAATTGTACCTGAAGGGTATGTTTTTTCTCCTATTTCATCTGTTTTAACTGCTTTTAAATCGGGTATCATGAAGAAAAAAGAGGTATTAGCTCCTTTGCATAAAATCTTAAATTCTTTTACCTCTGTTTCTAATTTATTACTAGTTAAAACGCCTAATCATACTGATAAAGATGTAGTTTTAGATCCGGAATTAGAAAAGATAAAATCAAAATTAACCATTGCTGAAAACGCTACTACTTTTCAAGGGGTTTTAGCCCATTTTCAATCGCATAACCCTGATATGCTGTGCGTTTTTAGACGTAAACGTGGTTTCTTTAAAAAATTATGGGAAAAGAATACCATTTTAAAAGAAGAGTTTCACTGTAATGTTCCTTTGCTGGTTTTAAGTGGGAAACAATAATAACATTGTACAATTACTTCTTTTTAAATAATTAATAAAGGGCTACTTTTCATAAAAAGTAGCCCTTTATTAATATTGTTTAGAAACACTGTTTTATTTTTTAACTAGCATACGCTTAATTTCATTCAATTTCATCAATGCTTCAATAGGGGTTAACGCATCTATATTAGTGGTTACAATTTCTTCTCTTAAATCTTCTAATAAAGGATCGTCTAATTGAAAAAAGCTTAATTGCATTTCATCATGTTGGGCTTGCTTTAAAGTATCTTTTACTTCTTTTTGAGCATGATTTTCTTCCAATTGCTTTAAAATTTTATTTGCTCTATGAATTACCTGTGAAGGCATTCCTGCTAGTTTTGCCACATGAATTCCAAAACTATGATTACTCCCTCCTGCAACTAGCTTACGTAAAAAGATAATACTGTCTTCTAGTTCTTTTACTGATACATTAAAGTTTTTAATTCGTTCAAAAGTACTTGTCATCTCATTCAACTCATGGTAATGCGTAGCAAATAATGTTTTTGCCTTTGCAGGGTGCTCATGTAAGTATTCTGAAATTGCCCAAGCTATAGAAATACCATCATAAGTAGAAGTGCCCCTACCTATTTCATCTAATAATACTAAGCTGCGTTCTGAAATATTATTTAAGATAGATGCTGTTTCATTCATTTCAACCATAAAAGTAGATTCTCCCATTGAAATATTGTCACTTGCACCTACTCTTGTAAAAATTTTATCTACAATTCCAACTTTTGCCTTTTCAGCAGGTACATAGCTTCCCATTTGTGCTAATAATACAATCAAAGCGGTTTGACGTAATATGGCTGATTTACCGGACATATTAGGCCCAGTTATCATAATTATTTGCTGTTCAGACCTGTTTAAAATCACATCATTAGCAATGTATTCTTCACCAATAGGCAATTGCTTTTCTATTACAGGGTGTCTTCCTTTTATAATTTCTAAATCTGTGCTTTTATCTAAAACAGGACGCACATAATGGTTTTCTATTGCCAAAGAAGCAAAAGACAATAAACAATCTAGCTGAGCTATTAGCTGTGCATTGTGCTGTACTGGTTCTACATATTGGATGACATATTGAATTAAGTCTAAAAATAGCGCTGCTTCTAGGCTTTGAATTTTTTCTTCTGCTCCTAAAATTTTTGTTTCGTATTCTTTTAATTCTTCTGTGATATAACGCTCAGCATTTACAAGAGTTTGCTTTCGAATCCATTCTTCAGGAACCTTATTTTTATGGGTATTTCTTACTTCAATATAATATCCAAAAACATTATTGAATGCTATTTTTAAGCTTGGTATTCCTGTTCGCTCTGTTTCACGAGCTAGCATATTGTCTAAATATTCTTTTCCTGAATTGGCAATACCTCTTAATTCGTCTAACTCTTCAGAAACACCGTTTGCTATGGCATTTCCTTTATTAATATTTACGGGAGCATCGTCAAATAATGTATGATTTATTTTTGTGATTAACGGTTTGCAATCATTCAGTAACTTTCCTATACTTTTTACAGATGCATTCTTACTTTTTTCAGCAGCTTCTTTTATGGGTAAAATTGCTTTTAAAGAGTTTTTTAACAGCACTACTTCTCGTGGAGAAACTTTTCCTGTTGCTACTTTAGAAATAAGTCTTTCTATATCTGAAACTTGTTTTAGTTGGTAGCTCACTATTTCATGAAAGACTTCATCTTCAATCATAAAGTTAACCAATTCATGACGGTGCTTTATTTGCTCCATATCTTTTAATGGCAAAGCCAACCAGCGCTTTAACAGTCTTCCTCCCATGGGAGAAATCGTTTTATCTATAATATCTAATAAGGTTACTGAATTGGCTGAATTGCCTCCATATAGCTCTAAGTTTTTTACGGTAAAACGATCCATCCACACATAATTATCTTCTGCTATTCTACTAATAGCCTGTATATGTGCTAATTTATTGTGTTGTGTTTCTGATAAGTAATACAGTACCGCTCCTGCTGCTATGATTCCGTATTCTAACGCATCAATACCAAATCCTTTTAAATTCTGAACTTTAAAATGGCTTTTTAAAGTATCTTCTCCATATTCTTTTTGAAAAACCCAATCTTCTAAATAAAATGTATGAAACCTATTTGTAAATAACTCTAAAAAGCGTTGCTTGTATTGCTTTTGAACCAAAATTTCACTTGGTGAAAAGTTTTGCAATAACTTATCTATATACTCTTCATTTCCTTGGGCTATTAGAAATTCACCTGTAGATACATCTAAAAAGGAAACTCCTAATAACTTTTTTCCAAAATGAACGGTTGCTAAAAAGTTATTGCTTTTTGTATGTAATACTTCATCATTTAAGGCTACCCCTGGTGTTACTAATTCTGTAACCCCTCTTTTTACAATGGTTTTGGTCATTTTAGGGTCTTCCAACTGATCGCAAATAGCCACTCGTAAACCCGATTTTACTAATTTAGGTAAGTAGGTATTTAAGGAGTGATGCGGGAATCCTGCTAATGCTGTTTCGTTTTCACTTCCTGCTCCTCTTTTCGTCAAAATAATACCTAGAACTTCTGAGGCTTTTTTAGCGTCTTCTCCAAAAGTTTCATAAAAATCTCCTACTCTAAACAATAACATAGCATCGGGGTACTTTGCCTTAATTGTATTGTATTGCTTCATTAATGGAGTAACCTTTTTTGTGGTTGCTTTTGCCAAGTTTTCAGATTTTTAAATTAGTTTTGCGAAGATACAAAAAGTAGGCAGTGTTTAATATGCTTTCATAGTTTTTCACTACTGTCTTACCGCCTTTATGAAAAACTAAACGTTTATGAGAAAACTAAAAAACAACGAATTAGGTAGAATTAGTGTTACTGAGTTTAAGCAAGTTGAAAAAACTCCAATCATTGTGATTCTTGATAATATTAGAAGCTTAAATAATATTGGATCGGTTTTTAGAACTAGCGATGCTTTCTTAATTGAAAAAATTTATCTCTGCGGAATTACTGCAACTCCTCCTAATAAAGATATTCATAAAACAGCTTTGGGAGCTACTGCTTCTGTTGATTGGGAGCATGTAGAGGATACTATAGAAGTGGTGAACACCTTGCAATCTGAAGGTATTACCGTATTGGCAATAGAGCAAGCTGAGCATAGTACGATGCTAAATGATTTTACTCCTGAAAAAGGTAAAAAATATGCGATCGTTATGGGAAATGAGGTAAAAGGAGTTCAACAAGATGTGATTAACATTGCTAATGGTTGTATTGAAATACCTCAACTGGGAACTAAACATTCTTTAAATATTTCTGTTAGCTGCGGTGTTGTTTTATGGGACTTATTTAGCAAATTAAGAGTTTAATTTTTTACTTTTAAGATATCGGTATTAAGGTAGGCTAGAGTAGGGGCTTTCTTTTGTAATATCACCACGTTTTAATGCAGTGGTTTCCGCTTTTTTTTCACAAAGTAGCTAAGACTATATTACTCAAAAAAGACTTGATTAGACAAAAAATTCTAAGTTTTCGCTTCCAAACAAAAAGTGGAACTCACTTCTATAACTTTTTTTAGGGGTACAGTTCATTTCTTTATTTTTTGATAAGAAAATCAAACGAAATTTATTGTATAGAAAGGTGTTAATTTGACATGTTTAGCTACTTGCAGGAAGAATTTTCCTAAAAAAACTTGAAATGACGAACATATATGCATCATTTCAAGTTTTTATTTTATATTTTTTGCAGTGTTTTTAAGGCTGTACGTACTGAATCTATTTTAATAAATGTAATTAATAATCGTAAGCCATTTTTAGTTTTCTTTTCTTTCATAACACAACTTTTGGGGTTTCTTTGTACATATTGTAGTATTCTTGAAAAAGCTGCTGTTTGGTAAAAATCACTTTGTTGATCGGCTACAAAATAACCAATCATTCTTTTTTGCTTTAAAATAACTTTTTCTAAGCCTAATTCTTTTGCAAGCCATTTTATACGAACACTATCTAACAAATCTGTTACCTGTGTTGGATATTCTCCAAATCTATCTATGATTTCGCTTTCAAAAGTTTGTAGTTCTTCTTCTGAGGTTAATATTCCTAACTTGTTATAAAGACTTAATCGTTCTGTTACCGCGTTGATATAATCATCTGGAAATAAAATTTCAAAATCGGTATCTATTTGTACTTCTTTTACAAACTCTTTCGGTGTATTTTCATCCGTAGGGTAGAGGTCTTTAAACTCATTTTCTTTAAGCTCTACAATAGCTTCTTGTAATATTTTCTGATAGGTGTCAAAACCAATATCATTAATAAAACCACTTTGCTCACCTCCTAATAAATCTCCTGCACCACGAATTTCTAAATCTTTCATGGCTATATTTAAACCACTACCTAATTCAGAAAACAGTTCTAATGCTGTAATGCGCTTACGGGCATCATCGGTCATCATATGGTAAGGTGGGGTTATAAAGTAACAAAAGGCCTTTTTATTGGAGCGTCCAACACGACCACGCATTTGATGTAAATCTGACAAGCCAAAATTATTGGCATTATTAATAAAAATAGTATTGGCATTAGGCACGTCTAATCCGCTTTCAATAATGGTAGTAGATACCAATACATCAAATTCATTATTCATAAAACCTAGCATTAAATCTTCTAGTTTTTTGCCTTCCATTTGCCCGTGTCCTATTCCTATTTTAGCGTCTGGAACTAAGCGTTGCAACATGCCTGCTACTTCTTTGATATTTTCAATACGATTGTGGATAAAAAAAACTTGACCTCCGCGAGCTATTTCATACGAAATGGCATCTCTCATAATTTCTTCACTTAATCGAATTACATTTGTTTCAACAGGATGACGATTGGGTGGTGGTGTTTTAATAACCGATAAATCACGTGCTGCCATTAAACTAAATTGCAATGTTCTTGGTATTGGTGTTGCTGTTAAGGTAAGGGTATCAACGTTTTCTTTTATAGTTTTCAACTTATCTTTAACGGCTACTCCAAACTTTTGCTCTTCATCAATAATTAAGAGCCCTAAATCTTTAAAATTAATACGTTTATTGGTTAATTGATGGGTTCCTATAACAATATCTACACTTCCGTCAGCAATTCCTTCTATAACCCTGTTTTTTTGCTTTGCAGACCTAAACCTGTTTACATAATCTATTCGTACAGGAAACTCTTTTAAACGCTCTGAAAACGTTTTAAAATGCTGAAAGGCCAAAATAGTTGTTGGTACTAAAACTGCAACTTGTTTTCCGTTATCTACTGCTTTGAATGCTGCACGAATGGCTACTTCTGTCTTACCAAAACCAACGTCTCCACATACTAAGCGGTCCATTGGCTGTTCTTTTTCCATATCTTTTTTTACTTCTTGCGTAGCAGAAAATTGATCTGGAGTATCTTCATAAATAAAGCTTGCTTCTAATTCATGTTGTATATGTGTGTCTTGTCCAAAAGCATATCCTCTTTGTAGCTTTCTTTTTGCATATAATTGAATAAGATTAAACGCTATATGTTTGACCCTTGCTTTTGTTTTTTGTTTTACTTTCTTCCAAGCATCAGATCCTAGCTTGTATATTTTTGGTGGTTTTCCATCTTTTCCATTAAATTTTGATATTTTATGTAATGAGTGGATACTTACATACAGAATATCACGATCTCCATAAATTAGTTTTATAGCTTCTTGTTTCTTTCCTTCTACATCTATCTTTTGTAAGCCTCCAAATTTCCCTATCCCGTGGTCTATATGAGTTACATAGTCACCTATTTCAAGATTTGTAAGTTCTTTTAAAGTAATTGTTTGCTTTTTGGCATATCCATTTTTTAAACGAAATTTATGGTAACGTTCAAATATCTGATGATCTGTATAACAAACTATTTTTTGTTCTTCATCAATGAATCCTTGATATAAAGGAAAAACAATTGTTTCATAATGTACTGCTACTGCTGCATCATCAAAAATATCATGAAAACGTTGCGCTTGTTTTTCGTTTCCGCATAGTATATAATTTGTAAATCCTTTTTCTTTGTATTCGTTTAAGTTTTCTATTAGTAAATGAAACTGCTTATTGAAAGAGGGCTGTGGTTTTATATGAAATAATACTTCTTCTGTATTTTGATCTTTAAGTGCTGATCGAAGTGCTATTCTTATAGAGGTAAAATCTTGAATTTGTGCTTTGATAACTTCTCCATTACAAAATAATTCTGCGGGCTTTGCATGTTTTATTTCTGTGGATAATTCATGAAATGCATTTTCTGCCTTGGCAAAAAACTTGTCTAATTTAATTCCTATTTCATCAACATTCTTCGTAAAAATAACTGTTTTAGGAGAAATATATTTTAAGAAACTTTCTCTATTTTCTTGTAGAGATTTATTCTCTACATTGGGCATTATATTTATTTTTTTAAGCTTGTCATTAGATAGTTGTGTTTCTACATCAAATGTTCTAATACTATCTACTTCATTTCCAAAGAATTCAATTCGATATGGTTCATCATTGGAAAAAGAAAATACATCAATAATACCTCCTCTTACTGAAAACTCACCTGGTTCTGTTACAAAATCTACGCGATTAAAATGATATTCAAATAAAACTTCGTTTACGAAATCAAGTGATAAGTTTTCACCTACGTTAACTTTTAATGTATTTTTTTCTAATTCTTTTTTAGTAACTACTTTTTCAAATAGTGCTGTTGGATAGGTTACAATTACTGCTGGTTTTTTACGCGAATTTATTCTGTTTAAAACTTCAGAACGCAACAATACATTTGCATTATCTGTTTCTTCTATTTGATAGGGTCTTCTGTAAGATCCTGGATAAAACAGCACGTTTTTATCGCCCAATAACTGTTCTAAATCATTTAAGTAATAAGCTGCTTCTTCTTTATCTTTAAAGATTAATAAGTAAGGCCTTTCTACTTTTTTAAAAGTTTCTGAAATAACAAAGGACAACGAAGAACCTACTAAGTTTGTTATTTGAAAATGGGTTTGCTCCTGCTGTAACTTTGATAAAATCTGTTTTATTTTTGCAGATTTTTGGTATTGGTTTACAATAGTTTGTTTGCTCAACGTATAAAAGTTTACGCAAATATAAGAGTATTGTTTTTGCTAAGGAAGTTTTTGCGAACCTGTTTGTGAAAAGGAATTGGTATTCTTAGTCGTTTTTTTGAATACTATAAATCCTTAAAATTTATAGGTGCTTATTTTAAGCAAATTACTACTTATTGGAGTGACTTAAAAGCCTTGTACAGTGCTATATTTTTATCTGTTTGATCACGCATATCATCAAAACCATATTCACTATCGTAGTTTTTAATTGGTCTAAAATCTACAAGTACTTATAGCCATTGCTACTACAAGTATTTTTTAATAATCAAAATCATAACCACTATCCAAATCACTTCCGCTACTAAAATTAACATAGTCATCAATAGAATGTACCATTTCTGTTATTTCAGAAATCAAATTAGAATCCAAGTTTGTGCTATCCCGCAGCCAATCGTAATAATAATCATCTGAATGATTCATTTGTTTTGTTTCTACTAATTTAAGTTTTTCTAAAAGTTCAAATTTCAAATTATTCAATAAAAAAATATTGCCTTTTAAAAAAAGTATCAATTGTAAAGCTTTTTCAGGCTTATTTTCAATCAAGTCTGGGATATGACTATCTACTTCATCTAAGTATTTTTTCACCTCTTTTTTAAACTCTTTTCCTTTTTTATTAATTGATAGATATGACAAAATACTTAAAATCAAGTTGTCTTTAAAAAGAGTTCTGATTTCTAAATTACTTATTATCTCTTTCTTGTATTTGTATTCTGAAGATATTTCTTTAAAGATTGTGTTTACATAAGACCTTAGATGATAATAACTGTCATTGTCAATTATATTGGTGAAATACTTTTCGAACTTATCAGGTGAATATTTGGAGAAATTTTTTCCAGTTTCCACAATTATATATTCTCTTAAATAAGGGTCTCTCGGATGAGATTTTTTTAATTTTTTCTTTATTACCAATACTTTTTTTAAAGTCAAATCGAATAAAGTCAGTTTTATTAGTTCTATTAAATCCGATTTAGATTCCAAAATTAACTTTGTACCAGCTGGTTTCAGTTTAGACAGCTTTTCTAAAGTAGATTTGGTTTTTATTGACGTTGCATCAATATTTATTATTTTGTTTTCGTTTTTCAATATTTGCGGTAGCGTTGATGTATAAGATTAGTTGTAGGCTTCCCCTTTTTCGAACTGATTAATTATTCGATATATAATAATTAAATTGATAAAACATTTTTACTTTTTTAGATAAACTTTTCTAATCTTATAATCTTTAGATTTCTTACCATCATAAAATAGTTTCTCAAATTCCTCAATTTTACTTTCTAATTCTTCTTTTGTAGCATTCTTGGAATAAAATGAAAGATAAATTTTCTGTGTTGGGTTTTTCTGTTTGATTGCTGACTGAATTATTTTTTCATCAAATCTCATTAGCATATTTCCCAAATTATTTTTAGGCTTTTCTTTAATTTTTGTAGGAACGATTACTCTTGCAGTTTGAATAGAGTCAAGATTTTCTCTTCTTGTATAATTCAGTAATCGACGTTCATTTCTCTTTTTAGCTTGTTTTTTGAGGTGTTCTTTTGTTTTTTTTGAATAAAAGTAAGTCATCGAAACGTTTAAGTCTGTTCCTTTATTTTTATTTAATCTTCCTATAACAATTTCTACTCTATTGGTATTAAGCCAAATATCGTATCCTTTAGTGTCTTCATTATCAATAAACCATTTTAAATCATCTGCTTGCATTTGTTTGATACTAAAATCAGGGGAGTAACTGTTGTTGTTTTGGTAAACTTGAAGATTTGGTAAAATGCAAAAATCTAATGGTTCGGTATCGTTCGTATATACATAAATAAATGGATTTTCTTCTTCTAGAGAATGTACTCTATTAACTATTTGACTTCTGTAATTTTCATAATCAGCATATGGTTTTGCAATTACATTAGAAATTAGTTCTTGTTCCTTTTGGAGTTTGTATTGTCGTATTTGACCTGGTAGAATAAACGAAATATAACCAATTAGCAATGCTAATATAAGACCTCCAACTTCATATTTCCATTTTGTTTTTTGAGATTGTTGTTCTTTTACTTCTCCAAAAATTTCATTAAAGGTTGACTCATCGCTAGAGTAAATAATATCAATATCAAGCTCTTTTGCCTCTTCATTTGGTAATGCAATATTTCCATTTCCATCAGAAAAAGTATAAATAGAATAATCCTCTTCATCTATATAGATTCGGAAAACACACCATTTTGCAGGCTTATCTTCTGATATAAAAATCACTTTTTCTTCCCAATCAGTATGAACTTTAGGATCATAAAACTGATCCTTTGCTTCTTTAAAACTGAGTACATGATCTTTTAATTTATTTCGATTTATATTCTCGGTAAAGTTTTTTCTCGATTCAGACATATTATTCATCAACTTGTTTCGCTTTAATTTTTGATTAGTTTTTAATAGTGACTTAATATTACACACAACGTGTTTGCATAAGATTAGTTACGTGTTTTAAACAACATACTTAGCAAATACAAACCGAATAGAAAATCTGCGAAAATTTTCGTAAGTAGGATTGCACTAGCAATTAATTTTATACGACGTGTCTGTTGCGCAATTTTTGTTAAAAGTATAAATATTTAGTGACTTTTACTATGCAAGGCATTAAAATATATCAAGTAAAATTATTTAGTAACTTTCAACTTAACGATCATATTCTTGTTCATAATTTTTACAGAAGATTAAAAGAAGTATTTGAAAATGTATTCCCTCATGTGCATACGAAAAGGAAATACCCAAGCAATCGATTCTGCTCCTGTAAAAGCTAATGCTTCTATGGATAGCTTGGAATTAAAAGTACCAGAACAGGACCTAGAGTCACATATTGCGGCTAATAAGACATATAAGCATAGCAGATTAACCCAATTTTAGAAAAGCCAAAATTAACAAGGCTTCTTGGCTTTGAGAAAACGATCACCGCTAACAAATCAGCATTACAAGCTATAAAATCTCGCAATAAAAAGTGGGCTAACGAACAAAATTACAAGGTTGGTGCAGGAAATAAAAACAGTAAATATACTAGCAACAAAACCCATTACAGTCCCACAGATCCAGATGCCCGTATAAGTGTAAAGCCAGGTAAGGCAAGAAAATTAAATTACCTGAGTTAGTTAACGATAGATAGCGCTAATCATGTAATTACAGATATAAGCGCTTATCACGCTTGCGGGAAAGAGTACTTAAATTTTATAACAAAAAAGGTACAAAGTGACCATAGAGTATCATTTTTGATTTTATTCAATACAAACGTCTTTAAAAACAAACAGCGGTTGGTTTTGAACTCATTCTATTTTAGTTTTTGAAGGTCTCCTAAAAAAACAAAAGTCCTAAAAAGGGCTTGGTTTTATATCTATTTTCGTAAAATTATAGGCTTGTGCAACGGTTACCTTTGTTGTGTGCAGTTTTTTTATTTCAGTCGCTTTTTAACATCCATTCGTTGGTGTAAAACTCTAACAATTTCCACAATATCATTTTCCATTTTTCTATAAAAAATCAGATGTGATTTTATCTTAGTCACTCGATAATTCTTTCGAGTTTGTTCTGCTGACTTTCCTGTCATAAAGTTATCAGCAATAAATTCAATCTCCGTAATTATCAAGTCGTAATATCTATCAGCTTGTTCTTTAGACCATTTGTTAAGTGTATAAATCCAAATGTTATCTAAATCCTCAATCGCTTGTTGACTTATGCGATATTTGTTTTTACTCATAAGTGTTTCCGATGTAATTCTTTCAGATGTTGTTTTGGGTCAAAATTTTCAACAAATCCGCTATTTTCTCCAACTTCAAGAGCTTTAATCAGTTCTCTTTCTTTTTTTTCTTCTCGTTCCAATAAACGTAATGCGGAACGAATTACTTCGCTAACGGAACCATATCTTCCAGATTTTACTTCTTCTCTGATAAAATCCTCAAAATGATTTCCGAGTGATATTGATGTGTTTTTTCCCATTTTGAATTAAATTTTATTCAAATATACCAAATCTTGGTAATGTAGGCAAATTGCACACAACGGTTGGTATATGAAAAGTAGGCAATTTCGAAGCACGAAACTTTCGGTTAAGAACAAAGTTTGATACGAGCCAAAACCTTCGATTTTATTGCTGTATCGCCTATTTTTTATATACATTGTGCCTGTTGCAAAAGTCGAAGATATTGAATAATTGTTTATCTTAGTTTATGCAAGGCAAGAAAAGCTACCAAGAGAAACTATTTCACAACTTTCAATGAAGTGACCGAGTACCTAAAAAGTACTGTAGAGCCTGTTTTTGGGACACTAACCCAGTTCATGGGATTACGAAAAATAAATACTATTGGTTTAATACAAGCAAATAAGGTAATGCATATGGCTGCCATCGCTTATAACCTAAAGAAATACTTAAATTTTATAACAAAAAAGGTAAAAAGTGACCATAGAGTATCATTTTTGATTTTATTCAATACAAACGTCTTTAAAAACAAACAGCGGTCGGTTTTGAGCTCATTCTATTTTAGTTTTTGAAGGTCTCCTAAAAAAATAAAAGCCCTAAAAAGGGCTTAGTTTTATATCTATTTTCGTAAAATTATAGGCTTGTGCAACGGTTACTTTTGTTGGCATTTCGTTATTTTTTTCGTGTTACAAGATAAAGGTAGTATTTTTCGTTTACAGCAACAGCAACACCTGCACTTCCTTCTTTTTTATTGTCGTTCTTTTTATCTTTTATATACTTTGTATTGTAGTGAGATTCTAAAGTGTTTATTAATTCCTTATCACTACTTCCACAAAGAAGAAACATTTTGTCATATTTCTTATGGTTTGAAGTTCTTGCTTTTGGATTACCTGATTTTCCAATTTTAAATCCTTTAGTTTCTTTTATTAGCCTATTAATTGAGTAAGTAATTTTTTGTTTTAAAACCGTATCAGTTAATTCGTCATCGTCTTGGTCAATCAGAAAATTTTTATAAATGTCTTTATGTTCAATTTCTTCAAATTCAGAATTACTGCTAAAGGCTTTAACCAATAACTTTCCTAATCCTATTGCTACTCCGATTAATAATAATGGGTTCATATTCTATAAATTGTTAAATATTTCAATAATCTCTTGGTATGATGTCGTATTGTCAAATGAATGTAATACTCCACCTTTATGAGTTCTTTCTTTAAGTTCTATTTGTTCTGTTGAATGATTGTAGGACATAGCATATCTATTTCCATCCACCCAAAACCAAATCATATTTGCTGGACTTCCATTATATTCCCTTACTTCAATTTCCTTGTCGGATTTCCAAACTATTGCACCTAAAAGGGCTAATGAAACTCCTTCAACATTTCCTGCGTGATGGTCTGCTCTATCCAAAACACCGTTTAAATATCGTTGTAAGTTTCTATTGAGTCTATTGATATAGCCATAATTTTGTTCGTTTTTTTAATGAATGCCAACGATTTGTGTATGGTGTCGTAGCTGACGTTAGGAAGCTATACACTATACATTTTGTTGTGTTTTCGTGTTTTTATTTCAACTCAATATTGTCAACTTTCGGTTTTAATTCAATACTCTTATCAGTTGAGATATAATCTTTAATTGTTAGTTCAAATATTACTGCTGCTAATATGCTTAATACGATACCAAAAAGAGCAGAAATAAAAATGGCTAAAATTGGTTTAGCTTTTACGAAGTCCGCTATTTTATAGAACTTCTTTTTTCTTATTCCTTTAATTTCTGTTTTGATTTTAGATATTTTATTATCTGAAACCTTCTCTTGTCTAAGCCTAGTTGTACAATCGTCACAAATTACTGGTTTATCAACAGAAAATAAAACGTCAGTTTTGTTTCCATTCATATCAAACAAACAGCCTCTTGTATCATCATGAGTGAAGCCCAAAAATTCCCTTTGTGGTGGAATGGTATTATTTTGTCTTAAATAGACTAAACTATATGCATACAGAACTCTTAACAGTAAGTTTTCAAGAGGAATATTACCATCTTTTAAGATTTGGTACATTTCATAATATGACAAAACAATTCTGTTATTTTCAAGTCGTCTTGCATAGTAATTGTCTTCAATCGGAACATAGGTAATCCCAATAAAAAAGTCTGCTTCAGAGTTAGTAGGGATTTCATCATTAAGTAATCGATCACTATATCCCCAAAATTCCGTATCTGAGTCTCCATTAAAGTGATAATCATCTATTTCACCTACTATTTCAAATATATCAGAACTATGATTTTTAATAAGTTCTTTGTCAAATTCAAATGGTAAGTATCCAATTATTCCAATATTTATTTTAATTTTTGAATTCTTCATCTATCGTTTTTGTCATGAAACACAACGGTCTAGGCTATTAGTTTTTGCGTGAATTTAGGAATAAATTTTCTAAGAAAAAACTTAGAATTGAAAATCCGCGAGGATTTTCATAAGTAGTGGGGAAGTAGCAAGTACCTATAGCCATTGTGCCTGTTGCACAAGTTGAAGATATGGAATAATTGTTTATCTTAGTTTATGCAAGGCAAGAAAATCTACCAAGAGAAATTATTTCACAACTTTCAATGAAGTGACCGAGTACCTAAAACAAACTTTTATAGGCGCTTAGCAGCAGTTTTAAATTTAGTTTATTTGTATTCATCTACCAAAGAGTATTATGGTACAAGCGGTCAAAAAAGTATTGATCCAGTTGTTTTTTTCAAACTTTGTTTAGTGGGCTATTTAGAGAATATTATTAGTGATCGTAAGTTAATATTTCATTGTAGCATGCGCTTAGATATTTTATACTTTATTAGGTTATGATCTCGATGAAGAAAAAGTCCACTAGGACGAAAAATGAAAGCCACAAGACAAAGTACTGTAGAGCCTGTCTTTGGGACACTAACCCAGTTCATGGGGTTACGAAAAATAAATACTATTGGTTTCATACAAGCAAATAAGGTAATGCATATGGCTGCCATCGCTTATAACCTAAAGAAGTACCTAAATTTTATACCAAAAAAGGTAAAAAGTGACCATAGAGTATCATTTTTCATTTTATTCAATACAAACGTCTTTAAAAACAAACAGCGGTCGGTTTTGAGTTCATTCTATTTTAGTTTTTGAAGGTCTCCTAAAAAAAATAAAAGCTCTAATAAAGGCTTGGTTTTATATCTATTTTCGTAAAATTATAGGCTTGTGCAACGGTTACCTTTGTTACAAATAGTACTTCTTTAAAAATCAGTGTCTTTTTCCCATGTAAGAGTATCTTTAGGAATAGTTTTATTTCCAATTAATTGATACCAAACTGTCACCCAAGTATTTTTATTTTTTTCCCATGTTAGTTCTTCTATTATGATTGATTCACTCTGTCTTTCTTTTTCATTGAATGCATCTGAAATACCGTTTCTAAATTCCCCTTGAGCATCATCTAATATAAACAGTTCTTGAGAATATGGCTTCCCATATTTATTTATCGCCCTTTTTTTATCAAAAAGCATAAAATCATTGTAAATAAGGCTATCTGTATTTATATATTGCATTTCTGTCTTATTAATCTGATAATTAATAATAGGATTATTCAAATTATTATCCTTCTTATGATTGCAATTATTTATAATAATATAAATAAACAGATATGTAACTTTTTTCATAAAAATTAATATTTGCTGAATCTAGTATTAGAAATCAATGTGTTTAATTCTTGTAAAATATAATCCAGATGTCTATCCCGCAACTCATTTCCAATATTCATTATACTATATTTATCAGATAAATACGCACTTGAAGGGTTATATTCATCCCCATGTCCAACAGCAACTGAATTTCCAGCGGTATGTCCAAATTCATGAACTACAGGGTATTGGTAATAATTACTTCCTTGTCTTAATCTTTTTCGTAATGAAGTATCTTTTGTATCAAGGATAATTTCTTTCTGATACCATTTTACTTTACTCCTTGGGTTTCCTATATAATTAAAAGGATATTTAGTCACATTCACTTTCCAATGTTCTCCATAAGGCACCCATTCAATATCAAAATTTACATCCTATCTTTTCTTTGCATTTCTTGTTGCAAAATTAGAAGTTCCTTTAACTTTTAAAAAGAAGTGTTCTCCCCAACTATTCCAAATCAAATTATCTACTTTTTTATGAAAATCTTGCTTCTCTGAATAAGTCCATCGTGAGGTATTCATTGCATTCAGCCAAGAATATCTCCATTTTTGTTTTATTAAAATTGTTCCTCGACTTTCTTCAATATGAATATCCATTCTGTCGGTATACTTTGAGTAATATCCCATAATCTTATTCAGTATTATTTGTAACGGTCTAGGCTATTAGTTTTTGCGTGAATTTAGGAATAAATTTTCTAAGAAAAAACTTAGGATTGAAAATCCGAGAGGATTTTCATAAGTAGTGGGGAAGTAGCAAGTACCTATAGCCATTGTGCCTGTTGCACAAGTTGAAGATATAGAATAATTGTTTATCTTAGTTTATGCAAGATTTGTGTAAGAAAACATTTTTAAATTATCATTTTCTTCTACTTTTATATTTTTTAATGGTTTATTTTCTGTATCATATATGTATCCATGATAAAATTTGATTTTATTAGAACAAGATATCATAGTAATAAACAATGTGTATATAAATATTTTTCTCATTTTAACTCTATTTTTGTTAACCAAATTAAACTTAATAGATCTTTTTGAGCAGCAACCATACGTTTTCTTTCATTATAGCCTAACCAATTAGTATAATAAGGCATAATATCTATTTCTCCTGTTTTAGGATACTCTATAGCTTTTGAATTCTCCAATTAAGTGATTGTATTTACGCTTCCCTTATGACCATAAGAATAAAACGTGCCTCCATAGGCTTTTAAGACAGCTAAAAGTAGCAATTACTTATAGCCATCTTTGTTAGGCAACGCTATTGGTTTAATTTCTTCGATGAAAAGAGTATCAGACCGATTCGTTAAAAAATGAGTTTTATTACGCTTTCTAGTCGCTGAATAAGAATAAACTGTATCAGTAATATAGCCTTCTTTTTCAAAGATTAAATCATCAACAAAATTTAAACTTCTTGGTTTTAATGAAAAATATCCATTTTTTTTGGTAAATACATATTTCGTTGAATCCCTCCGTTCATAAATTTTTACATTTTGTATAGGTTCTTTTTTTAAGTTAAACACATAACCTCTATAATTGTCACTTAGCTCTTCTTTACAACTTATAGCTATAAAGAAAATAATAATTAGTAGTCTTTTCATCATTTTAATTCTAATTTAGTTAACCATAGTAAACTTAATATATCTTTTTCGTGAGCAATAAAGAGATTATAATCAAAAAGTGGAGGGTTATCAGTATAGTATGGCACTATATCCATTTCTCCTTTTTTAGGATACTCTATAGCTTTTGAATTCTCCGATTGAGTGATTGTATTGACACTCTCCTTATGTCCGTAAGAATAAAATGTACCTCCATAGGCTTTTAAGACAACTAAAAGTAGCAATTACTTATAGCTATCTTTGTTAGGCAGCGTTATTTTTCTTAAAAATATTGTATCGATAGTTTTGTTTAAAAAAGTATAATTAACTTTTTCACCGTGCTGAGTCCATACTGAAGAAATAGTGTCAGTTATAAATCCTGTTTTTTCGAAAATTAATAAATGTATAGAGTTTGGCTCTTTAGGTAGTTTAAAAAAACCAGTAGAATCAGTTTGCGTAGATTCATTAAGATTATCTTTTCTTACAATTACGTTCAATAGAGGTTTTTTATCGTAAAACACATAGCCTCTGTAAAACTTCGGTTTTGTTCTACACGAACTTATAATAAGTATCGAAACTAATAAAAATATAATTCTCATTTTAACTCTAATTTGGTTAACCAAATTAAACTTAATACATCTTTCATAGCTGCAACCATTCTATTTCTTTGATTGTAGCTTAACCAATTAGTATAATAAGGCATAATATCAATTTCTCCTTTTTTAGGATACTCTATAGCTTTTGAATTCTCCGATTGAGTGATTGTATTTACGCTTCCCTTATGACCATAACTATAAAATGTGCCTCCATAGGCTTTTAAGACAGCTAAAAGTAGCAATTACTTATAGCCATCTTTGTTAGGCAGCGTTATTTTCTCTTTGCTCAAAAACAAAGTATCATTTCTACCATTAGTAAAACGGTAATTTAATTTTTCCCCATGACTTGAGTACACTGTATATATTGTATCAAGAATGATGTTTTTTTTTGAAACTATTAAATTTCCCCCAAAAGTATTTTTTTCAGTAATTTTGAAATACCCTTTTTCATTTGTGTAAGAAAACATTTTTAAATTATCATTTTCTTCTACTTTTATATTTTTTAATGGTTTATTTTCTGTATCATATATGTATCCATGATAAAATTTGATTTTATTAGAACAAGATATCATAGTAATAAACAATGTGTATATAAATATTTTTCTCATTTTAACTCTATTTTTGTTAACCAAATTAAACTTAATAGATCTTTTTGAGCAGCAACCATACGTTTTCTTTCATTATAGCCTAACCAATTAGTATAATAAGGTATAATATCAATTTCTCTTTTTTTAGGATACTCTATAGCTTTTGAATTCTCCGATTGAGTGATTGTATTGACACTTCCTTTATGACCATAACTATAAAATGTGCCTCCATAGGCTTTTAAGACAGCTAAAAGTAGCAATTACTTATAGCCATCTTTGTTAGGCAACGTTATTTTAGTTTCTTCATAAATAAAGTGTCTGTTTGTTCTCTTAGAAATAGATGATAGATAGGAGGATAATTCCTACCTCTTAATAAACGAACAGTATCAGTTTTAAATCCTTTTTTACTAAATGTTAATTTGTGTGCAGATGTCATTGAAAACCTTTTTAATCTAAAATAACCTAAACTATCTGTTTTGGAAAATATATCATCAGGTTTAGGATAACCTTCTGTTATTATTACATTTTCAAGAGGTTTATTTTTGTAATAAACATAACCCTCAAAATACTCTTTCTTTTTCTCACTGCAAGAAATAAAAAATGAAACCATAATTATAAATAAAACTATTTTTCTCATTTTAAATTTAATTTTGTTAACCATATTAGTGATAACACATCTTTTTTATGTGCAACTCTTCTTTTGTAATAATTAGATTGCCGATACCATTTTCCTAATTTATTTTCTTTGTGATAAGGCATAATATCAATTTCTCCTTCTAAAGGAAATTTAGGAGCATTTGATTTTTTATTTTGAGTTATTGTATTGACACTTCCTTTATGACCATAACTATAAAATGTGCCTCCATAGGCTTTTAAAATAGTGTGACCAATTTCGTGAGCAGATGTAAATTTAAATTCTAAATCTTCATTATGTGGTTGATTGTAATTCCACCTTTTAGAATATTTAATATACCCCACATTATAACAAATAGCTTCCCTTGAAACAATATTTCCTACAAAAGAGATTGGGTCTTCTACAGTTCCTGGATTTCCTGAACGCATCCATTTATGATTGGTGTTGAAAATTAAATCTACATCATCCATTGCCTTTTTTGTTGTATTAATCGCATTTACAAAAACTTCATAAAGTTCTCCGTTAACAGCTTGTATAAACCCCGTTTTAATGAGAGGTATTTTATTAGGCAACGTTATTTTTTTATAAATAATGTATCTTTTCTATTGTCAACAAAATAAAACTTAACTCCATATTCTGGGTGAGTTCTTATGATTTGTATAGAATCAATTTTTTTTCCTTCTCTTTTTATGTAAAGAAAAGTTTCTATAAAATTATTTTTAGCTTTTAGTTTAAAAAAGCCATTATTATCTGTTGTTACTTTAATATTTGAGTGGTCTCTACCTTCAATTGTTAAATTATTTAAAGGAATGTTGTTTTTGTCAACAATGATACCTTGATAATTTAAAATTTTAGTTTTACATTGAATATTTAAAAACAATAAGAGTAGTAAAATTATTATTCTCATTTTAATTCTAATTTGGTTAACCATAGTAAACTTAATATATCTTTTTCGTGAGCAATAAAGCGATTATAATCAAAAAGTGGAGGGTTATCAGTATAGTATGGCATTATATCCATTTCTCCTTTTTTAGGATATGCTTTTGCGTTTGAACTTTCGGATTGAGTTATCGTATTTACACTTCCTTTATGCCCATAAGAATAAAACGTGCCTCCATAGGCTTTTAAGACAACTAAAAGTAGCAATTACTTATAGCCATCTTTGTTAGGCAGCGTTATTGGTTTTCATAATATTTATTGTATTTACTTTCGTAGTGAATTAAAAAAATAGTATCGCCAATAAAACTTTTTTCAACAAATTCTCCATTTTGTATGCTTATTGTTGGTATTGTAACGGTTTTATAATCTTTTTTTTTAAAAGTTAATCCTCTTCCTTTAATTTTATTTAACTTAAAGTGTCCATTTTTGTCAGTTTTTGTTATCAAGCTGTCAAAATCATATATTTTCACGTTTTCAATTGGAGTTTTTTTATCTATATCATAGATGTAAGAATGATATGTCATTTCGCAACTGGTAAGTGAAATTATTAACATTAAAAAAAACACTTTTCTCATTTTAAATTTAATTTTGTTAACCATATTAGTGATAACACATCTTTTTTATGTGCAACTCTTCTTTTGTAATAATTAGATTGCCGATACCATTTTCCTAATTTATTTTCTTTGTGATAAGGCATAATATCAATTTCTCCTTCTAAAGGAAATTTAGGAGCATTTGATTTTTTATTTTGAGTTATTGTATTCACACTTCCTTTATGACCATAACTATAAAATGTGCCTCCATAGGCTTTTAAAATAGTGTGACCAATTTCGTGAGCAGAAGTATCCATAAATTCTAGATTTTCTCCAAAACCAGAAGTTATACTTTCTTCTTCTCTATATCCCCAACCATCTGAATATTTAATATACCCCACATTATAACAAATAGCTTCCCTTGAAACAATATTTCCTACAAAAGAGATTGGGTCTTCTACAGTTCCTGGATTTCCTGAACGCATCCATTTATGATTGGTGTTGAAAATTAAATCTACATCATCCATTGCCTTTTTTGTTGTATTAATCGCATTTACAAAAACTTCATAAAGTTCTCCGTTAATATCTACATTTTTAGCAATAAAATGATTTTTGTTTCTTCCCCAATGATAGCTTAAGCCTTCTAAAGCTAATTGTTCTAAATCTTTAAAACTTTTGGTTCTTGATTTTATTGGAGGTTTTCCATATCTTTTGATATCTTTTTCAGGTATTTTCTCCCAAGGGCAAACTGTTTTTATTGAAGAGTATTGACTAGAACCTACTTGTATGCAATCTTTTTCTGTACCAATTTCTCCACCATCCTTTAAATTAACCCGAAGAGTTACATCAATTCGTTTGGTGCTTTTGTTGATTTTAACATCTACCCATTTAACTTCACTATACTTAGCTGTAAACTCTACTCGTTTTCTGCTATAATTTTCTTCATTATCTATGGCTATCGTATAAATATTTAAATCTTTAGCCGTTGTAAAAACAGCGCTATCATAGATACCATTACTATCAAAACCATTCCATTTCCAACGGTGCTCTCCTTTTGTTAGTTTAGAAGAATCTGTTATTTTTTCTTGGTAAATAATTTTTCCGCCGTCTCTAATTTGTATGGTTAATTCTACAGCGTCATTTCCTTCAATTAAATAAGAAACCTGTATAAAATCTCTGTCTTTTTTTCCTTTGAAATCAGGAATTCCTAATGGTATAAAATAAGGCATTATAAAATTTTTGGGATGGCATTAAATGTATTAGTTAAGTCTTGAAAAGGAGACTCTTTTTTTGTTGGCGGTTTCCAGTTTTCGCGCCACGATTTTATATAAAATGTATCTTTATAATATTGTATGGCTGCTGAAAAAACTACACTGGTTTCCATTCCCCATAACGTATTAAAACTTTCTTTAAAATAGATGACCGTACCATCTTCAAGTCTATATTTAAAAAGAATACGCCCATTAAAATCTCCTTCATAAAAAACTATTTCAGCTTGTTTTAGCACATATAAACATCTAGGATATGCTGTTTTTCCATCTTCCATTCTGTTAGCAAACATCCAATCTAGCATCATTTCTTCATTGCCTTTTGGAGTAAAGCGTACGGCTACATAACCTCCCATAGTTTCAGTGGCTGGTCTTCCTGTAACACGGGTGCAACGATAATATGTTATCACTGTATTATGAAGTTCCCATTCACCTTTGCCAATACATAATTTTGCTACGGTATTCATTGGGTTCGGTTTTAATGTTGCCTAACGGTTTAACTAAACTGCGTTTTAATGCGGTTTAGGTTTTGTTGGCAAATCGTTTTTTATTTAAATACTTCTCTATATCCGTTTTTTGAAATTTCATAACCCCTTAGTGTTTCTTTTCCCATTTTTTTCAAAACATTAATTTTCAACTCTTTTTCCATTGGATATTCCAAAATACTCACAATGAAATCAGTTCCAATCAATGAAGCAAGAACGGAGTCTGAAAAATCCACTAATATATTCTCAACTATTCCGAGTAATTTACTGGACTACCTAAACATAAAAAATATTTCCTATTCGGTTAATTCAATTAATATTTTATCAAATTTCCATTTATTATCTAGTTTAATATATCTTTTATGTGTATCCAAATAGATAGACATAGTTTGTATTATTAAAGTGTCTTTATTTTTATTTATAGCAATGCTTATAGGTTTTTTACCTGAAAGCTTAAAATATTTACTATTGTGATGCTTTGTTAATATAACTTTTGCATTATTTCTATTTTTATCCGTATTCAAATCACCAAAACCATATTTTAATCTTTTTTTTGGCAGTTTGTCCTTATATTTTTTAAATAAGATTAGCGTTTTAATATTTGTACAATTTATTGTATTTTTTAAAATTGAATCATAAAACACTATATTCTTATCTTCCAAGAAATAATACTTAGATAAATAATTATACATTGTTACTTTTATGTTTTCAGGGTAAACTTTATATTCTAAATGAGGGATTTTTTTTTTAGAATTTGAATAGTTATGAGAACAAAACTCGATATTTAGCACTTCATTTATATCTTCTTCTAATTCTGTTTTGGGGCGATGTTTCAGCATAAATCTCTCTGTATCATTTCTCCATTGATTGAAAAATGATATACTCTTTTTTTCTTGTAATGAAGAACAGCTAAAAAGTATATAGCAAAAAAATAAAATATATAAGTATAGTATATTATTTAAGTTTTTCATATTCGTGTAATTTTTCCCATTGCCATTTATAAGTATGTCTTTTATTGTTTTTATAGTCCATATAGTTATCTGTTTTGTAGTCCTTATAGTTATAAGTTCCTTCAAAAGTATGTCTAAGCCCTAATCCGTGCATTAATTCGTGTACTATGTTTTCAGGTATTATATCATTATTATCATCTAATACAACATAGGCTTTACCTGTACCTATTGGTGAAAAACCTCCTATTAAATCAAATCCCCCCTCCTCCTTAATATTATTAGGATTTACACATTTTAAATTGATAAAATACAAATTTAATTTATTTACACTTTCGTTGTGTTTCATTGAAATAGCACCTATAAAATTATTTTTTTTACTATTTACAATATAACTACCTACTAAATCATTTGATGCTATAATACCTCGTTGTTTTAACCTTTCTGTATAAACACTTAAATCAACAATTTGAGGATTATTATTACTGATGTTAATATCAATTAATGCAGGGTTTACCCCCTTTTTAATGTGCTTTTTTAAATCTTCTTTTTTAATTCCTTTCTTCAACTTTTCGTAGTCTATATTATTTCCTTGAGTTTCTACAAAGCACCATTCTAAATCAATATTTTTAGGCTCTTTATAAAAAATATTTAACGCACCTACTACTAACTCACTATTTGCCTTTATTAGTATTTGTGCAGATGTTTCACTAGTATTATTACAAGTTATTTTTACCGTTTTAGCATCTTTTAGGTTTTTAGGTTCAAATGTAAAATCTTTGTGTTCTTCAAAAGAAATAGTTGTATAGTCTTTGGCTCGGCGTTTTTTAGACCAATCAAGTTCTAATTCAACTGTTTGTTCTTTTCGTATACTTAACCAACTTGGTATATATTCCTCGCCTAATATCTTTTGGGTAAGAGGTTTATATTCTTGCTTTAATTTATCGTAATTTTTTTCTACAATTCGTTTTTTAGGAATTGTATCAAAACCAAAAACTCCATCTTTTCTATCTGTATTATTTGCCTCTAAATCAATTCTAAAAGGTTTTAATACTTCTATCAATGCAATTTCTATAGTATTTCCTCGCCCACTATCAAAAGATATTATTCCAGTAGTTTTTCCCATTTTAATTTTTGTTTTGTTCAACGGTTTTTAATTGAATTTTTGTTATATTACCTAATACTTTAATACCTTTTAAAATATCATTATCCAATACTTTCCCATTATATTCAAAATCTAAATTGTTATTATTTAGATTTATTGTAGCTGTTTCCCCTTCTGCATTGTTAGTTTCTATAACTAAATATACTTTTTGATTTATATTTAATCTTTCTTGCTTTATTCGTTCTCCTTTAGTGTTTTCTAAATAATATCCTGTAAATTTAGGACTTGTGTCCTTAAACTCTTCAACAGATGTTTGATAAGGTTGTGGCGGTTTCCAGTTTTCGCGCCACGATTTTATATAAAATGTATCTTTATAATATTGTATGGCTGCTGAAAAAACTACACTGGTTTCCATTCCCAATAACGTATTAAAACTTTCTTTAAAATAGATGACCGTACCATCTTCAAGTCTATATTTAAAAAGAATACGCCCATTAAAATCTCCTTCATAAAAAACTATTTCAGCTTGTTTTAGCACATATAAACATCTAGGATATGCTGTTTTTCCATCTTCCATTCTGTTAGCAAACATCCAATCTAGCATCATTTCTTCATTGCCTTTTGGAGTAAAGCGTACGGCTACATAACCTCCCATAGTTTCAGTGGCTGGTCTTCCTGTAACACGGGTGCAACGATAATATGTTATCGCTGTATTATGAAGTTCCCATTCATCTTTGCCAATACATAATTTTGCTACGGTATTTTTTAATGTTGCCTAACTGTTGGTATATGAAAAGTAGGCGATTTCGAAGCACGAAACTTTCGGTTAAAAACAAAGTTTGATACGAGCCAAAACCTTCGATTTTATTGCTGTATCACCTATTTTTTATATACATTGTTAGGCAACGTTGTTTTTGGTCGACTATATTTACTGTTTTTTGAAATTAAATAAATAGTATCGCCAAAAGGTAATTCTTTCATAAACTCTCCACTTTGAATACTCAAAGTTCTTAAATTATGAGCCTGATAATTCTCTTTTTCGAAAACCAATTCTTTTACTTTTTCTTTTAATTTAATTTCAAAACAGCCATTTTCATTACTGTATGTAATATTTAATGAATCTATAGTTTTAATCCTAACGTTACAAATAGGAGTTTTTTTATCAATATCATATACATAGCCATAGTATTTTACTGTACAAGAGTAAAATAGTGTAAGAATTAATAAATAAATTATTTTTTTCATTTTAGTTCTAATTTAGTTAGCCATATTAAGCTTAAAAAATCTTTTTGAGAAGCTACCCTTCTTTTATGATAATTATGTTGATAATATTCATTTCCATATATGTTATCATTATAATAAGGCATAATATCAATTTCTCCTTCTAAAGGAAATTTAGGAGCATTTGATTTTTTATTTTGAGTTATTGTATTCACACTTCCTTTATGACCATAACTATAAAATGTGCCTCCATAGGCTTTTAAGACAGCTAAAAGTAACAATTACTTATAGCCATCTTTGTTAGGCAACGTTATTGGTTTAATTTCTTCGATAAAAAGAGTATCAGACCGATTCGTTAAAAAATGAGTTTTATTACGCTTTCTAGTCGCTGAATAAGAATAAACTGTATCAGTAATATAGCCTTCTTTTTCAAAGATTAAATCATCAACAAAATTTAAACTTCTTGGTTTTAATGAAAAATATCCATTTTTTTTGGTAAATACATATTTCGTTGAATCCCTCCGTTCATAAATTTTTACATTTTGTATAGGTTCTTTTTTTAAGTTAAACACATAACCTCTATAATTGTCACTTAGCTTTTCTTTACAACTTATAGCTATAAAGAAAATAATAATTAGTAGTCTTTTCATCATTTTAATTCTAATTTGGTTAACCATAGAAGTCCTAATAAATCTTTTTCAGAGAGAATTACTCTTTTATAATAGTCATAAGGGTAAAAATCATCTGCGTATTTCATTAAGTCGATTTCTTCACCACCAGTTGGGTATTTTGTGCCTTCAATCGGGTCTTGTATAATTACACTTGGGTGGGAAGTCCCTTTATGAGTGTATGAATGGTATTTACCCTTTAGTTTAGCTAATAGTTCATGTCCAATTTCATGTGCAGCGGTTTCTTTAAAATCTTGAATAGCATCTGATGAGTTTCTATAAACCCACCTTTCGTTTTTTAAGTAACCTTCTTTATAGTATAACTTTCTTGAAGCAAACCAATTATGAGAACGGTTAAACGTAGTATTTTCTGAATTCGTAAAATAGATTATTTTAGGTGCTACCATACCTTGTTCACCCTGTTTACAGCTTATAAATACTTCATAGAGTTCTTCATCTATATAGACACCTTTACCTATATTGGTATTATTTCTTCCCCAATATTTTTCTATTCCATCCATAGCCAATTGTTTTAAAGCATCGAAATTATTACTTTCGTTTCTTGCTTTTAAAATAGGATCTTTAGGGTCTATCTCTTTTTCAGGTATTTTCTCCCAAGGGCAAACTGTTTTTATTGAAGAGTATTGACCAGAACCTACTTGTATGCAATCTTTTTCTGTACCAATTTCTCCACCATCCTTTAAATTAACCCGAAGAGTTACATCAATTCGTTTGGTGTTTTTGTTGATTTTAACATCTACCCATTTAACTTCACTATACTTAGCTGTAAACTCTACTTGTTTTCTGCTATAATTTTCTTCATTATCTATGGCTATCGTATAAATATTTAAATCTTTAGCCGTTGTAAAAACAGCGCTATCATAGATACCATTACTATCAAAACCATTCCATTTCCAACGGTGCTCTCCTTTTGTTAGTTTAGAAGAATCTGTTATTTTTTCTTGGTAAATAATTTTTCCGCCGTCTCTAATTTGTATGGTTAATTCTACAGCGTCATTTCCTTCAATTAAATAAGAAATCTGTATAAAATCTCTGTCTTTTTTTCCTTTGAAATCAGGAATTCCTAATGGTATAAAATAAGGCATATTATAAAATTTTTGGGGTGGCATTAAATGTATTAGTTAAGTCTTGAAAAGGAGACTCTTTTTTTGTTGGCGGTTTCCAGTTTTCGCGCCACGATTTTATATAAAATGTATCTTTATAATATTGTATGGCTGCTGAAAAAACTACACTGGTTTCCATTCCCAATAACGTATTAAAACTTTCTTTAAAATAGATGACCGTACCATCTTCAAGTCTATATTTAAAAAGAATACGCCCATTAAAATCTCCTTCATAAAAAACTATTTCAGCTTGTTTTAACACATATAAACATCTAGGATATGCTGTTTTTCCATCTTCCATTCTGTTGGCAAACATCCAATCTAGCATCATTTCTTCATTGCCTTTTGGAGTAAAGCGTACGGCTACATAACCTCCCATAGTTTCAGTGGCCGGTCTTCCTGTAACACGGGTGCAACGATAATATGTTATCACTGTATTATGAAGTTCCCATTCATCTTTGCCAATACATAATTTTGCTACGGTATTCATTTTTCTTGCATTTTTTTGTGTATGTATAAAACACATCGTTTATACAACAGTATTGGAGTAACAATACCTAATACATTTTTATTTTATCGAAAATACGCTAAATATTAAAATCATCAAAAGAGTTTTTTAATTTTTCTAAGGTATTTAGAATTAATGTATTGCTATTACTGGGGGTGCCCGTAAGTTCATAAGAAACCTTATTATTTTATTAAACCATTTACTGGCTTACTGCTTTCGCTATTATCTGTTTAATAACTACCTTTTAGTTATATAAGTGGGGTGCTTCTTCATTTTTTCTTGATAAAAAACGAAGCAAAAAATCAGATGAAATCTTGTACAAACTTTTTGGAGCAACTTCAAAATATTGTACAGAAAATAAAGGGGAAATCTTGTACAAACTTTTTAGAGCGACTTCAAAAACTTGTACAGAAAATAAAGGGAAAATCTTGTACAAACTTTTTAGAGCGACTTCAAAATCTTGTACAGAAAACAAAGGGGAAATCTTGTACAAACTTTTTAGAGCAGCTTCAAAACCTTGTACAGCAAATAAAGGGGAAATCTTGTACAAACTTTTTAGAGCAGCTTCAAAACCTTGTACAGATTAATACTGATAATAAATAAGTTATATTTTTATCAAGAAAAAAAAGTGGGCACTAACAACTATCTTTTAGCTGTATTTCTTTCTATTTTTTTGAAGGAAAAACGAAGTGAAAAATCACCGCTCTCGCACGATGGAATCCTATAGATTCCTTTACTGCAATCACTATTTCTTAGCGTTTCCTTAAATTATTGAGAAGGCCTTATACCTAAATAAAAAACGGTGTAGTTGTTATACTACACCGTTTTTTATTTAGTAATTATAGCTATTGTTTTTTACATTTGGCCTTAGATTTTTGCTGAGGTTTCTAATAACTTTTCAACTAGATCTCTTATTTTTCTAGAGGCATCTTTTCTAAATGTTGCTAACGTTTTTTTAGAATTCCCTTCTTCCGCAATCAATTTTAATATTTCTATACGCTCTTTTACAGAAAGTGCTAATGACAATTCAAATAATGACGCTCCTAAATTTACAAGCCAATCTGATGCTGCTTTCGTTTCTTTATAAATTGCTAAACGTATGATATGAAGTTTATTAACATGTAGCGCCTCTAACTTGTTAAACAAAAAAGCATCGGCTTCTTCTTCACAAACTCCTTCGTTTAATTTCTGAGGTATCTCTTCTATTTGATATTCTTTTTCTCTTACTTTGTTTCTTAAAAAAGCCTTTTCAACTGTTTTTCCTAACATTTTAGCACCTTCTTGAGAATAGTTTCCGAAGAGTTGAATACAACGGTTTAATTTTTCTTCTTCTAGCATCCAAATAAATTGGAAAATACTCATACTTGCCCTATTATTTCCTTCATATGAAAAATAATCTTTTGTAAGGTACTTGTTATATAAGTCGTTTATTTCTTCATAACAAACCTCTCCATTAAGATAAGCTATTGTTTTTGAGCTAAGATATTTAGCGTCTTGAAGTGCTGTGTTTTTAGTTTTTAAAGCTTCTAAAATTTTTGCAGTTTCCAATTCTTCTGAAAATAGGACCACTCTTCCGTAAGGAAGCATTACTTTTTCAGGAGTTATCTTACTTTCTTCAAGTTTATTTTCATGATATGCTTTATCTAATTGAAGTAAGTATAATTTTCCATCTTTTTTCTGTAAAATTTCTGCACGAACATATCTTTCTTGCCTTGTTAATTCATCTGTTATTGCTTCTTCATGTATCAATACAGGCAGTTTTCTTACTGCTTCTATCTCTTCATCATGTTGATGCATATAATTATCAAAAACAGTACACTTTTCTTTGTCGTAAACAGCTAACCTTTCGTACCAAGGTACTAAATTTGAATGCATTAACCTTTCTAAGCACATTTCCATTTTTTCTTGCTGATGAAAAGAAAAACGAGGTTTTACAAGTGATAAATCTATAAAGTACTCTATTCGCTTTAATTCATTGATATAATTCATTCCTTCATCAAGAGCCAATGCGCGATTTTTACCTATTTTATCAAACATTCCTGATGCCTTACTATCAATTTCATCATAGTTTTTTAACCAAACCAAGTATGCGTTCTTTCTATGTTCATCTTCATTATAGAAGCCTTCCTGTGCCTGTACCATTTGAAAGGCATAGCTTTGTGCCTTTGGCACTCCTGCTTTCTCTAACCTTTCATAAAACGCTATTTCTGTAAGAGGGTTTTCAAAACTAATGGAATATTTTCTTTCTACTTGAGTGATTGCTATAAGTTCTATTGTTTTTTGCGGAGCTAATTTTATCCATAAATTCCAAAGTCGTTTTCCTATTTTTTGAGTACTTATAGGCATTTGAGATAACCAATAGCAAATTAACACCATGCGCTGCCCATCGTCATCATAATCATCAAATAAGCTATACCTTTTTTGCCTACAATTAAATGCACTTTCTGGTTTATCTATCAGTACTCTTCTAAATAACTCTATTGCTTTTTCTTCGTTTAAAAGAGTATTTTCATTGATTAAATAGTCTTTTACTTGTGCAATTTCTTCATCTGTAGCGAGTTCTTTTTCTTGGTAATAACCTCTATGTTGATCCTTTGTTTTTATAGATGTTAATACCTTTGTCATCAAAATATTCCAAACATTTTCTTTTACAAAATCAAAGAGTTTCATGGTATATGCATCTCCAATTCTATTTTGAAAATCTTGATACAATAAATAGGCTGCTAATGCATGGGCTCCAATATGATCTTTTTTCCAAGTGGAGCAATCATAACGCGCTCTATCTTCTTTAAATATTTTTTCTGCTTCGTCAAAAACACTTTTACCTAAATCTACATCAATGTCGTAAAACTTCGATAAAATACTATTTACTAATACTTTATTTTGCGCTTCTTTATTTTCTTTTTTTTCTTCTTGACAACTATATCTTTTATAAAATTCTTCAAGGCTAAGCAATGGAGGGGCTTCAGAGGTAACCACCTCTTTAATTGCATCACTGAATGTTTTTTTACCAAATGCATAATAAAATACATCAAGAATTCTAAGATACATTTGGTTTCGATCTTCTTGTTTTTGAAGCGGATGTGCTTCTTTTTCTACGCCTTCTTTTTGAACTCTTAGCTTTAAAATCAATCCATTTTGATAAAATGTTTCTACACCTTCTTCTTCTTCACTAGGTAATAATTCTGATGTTACATCACTAATAATATAGTCTAATTCTTCTCTTATTTCGTTTTCATCTCGATAGCTACTTGTGTAGTATTTCATTTTCAAAAACAATCTTTTGGTACGCTCCTCTGCTAGGGGTAATAAAGCAGTTTGCTCAAGCTCATGTAAAGCTTCTATATGTGCTCCTGTTAACACATATTTCCATAATTCTTCTCCTTTATTTAAGCCTAAAAATAATTGTTGTAACTCTTTTAAACCATCTCCATATTCATATTGATCTAAATAAGCATCTCTTTCATCATCTTCTTGTTTTTCCTTTAGCGCACGGTCTGATAGCTTGACTAAGGGCTTGTTTATTTTTTCTTTTATTATTTTTTCTAAATCAAATGCTTCATTTTCTAAAGTGTCTTCAATAAAAAATTCCTGTAATACTGCTTCATTTTCATCTATGGATACTCCCCATTCTTCTGCAAAAACTAATAAACTAAAATACAATTCTAATATTGGAGTAGCCTCTTCAAGATCATCGTCTGGATAGGGTAGGAGGGCTGGCTCTTTTTCAAATCGCTCTTGAACTTCTGCTTTAAAAAATTGATATTCTTTAGGGTTTTGCTTTAAAAATTTTCCTAATGTTTTTTCGCTACTAGTAACAAATGCTTGTCTAAAAAAGCTATTATCACACCAAATAAATGCTTTTATCATCGGATGGCTCCAACCGTAATGCTCATACAAATTTTGTAAATATGCTTCATACCCTACAGCATGTTCATCATCCCAATAAGGAATTAAAAACTGCGAAACTAGATAGGCATAATTTGCGTCTGTTCTTGCTAATATATAAAGAGCTTCAATACCAAAAACACGCATATCATCTATCCACATATACATGGTGTCATTTAGACGGCGACTCAAAGCAACCATTGATTTTGCTACTTTTACTATCGTATCCTTAAGTTCTGGATGCTCCAATGCAATGGCAAAAAATAGTACTTCAGATATATAAATCTCATCCGTGGCATCAATATGATCTGGATAATAATAGCTACCGCCATCTGGTCCCATATTTAAAGCATCTTTTACCAATTGTTGATGGTTTGTATCTGCTAATTGAATGCGTCTTTGAGTATCTCCCTCAATAAGCTGAAATTCTACATCAAAAGTATCATTCAATATTGCTTTATCTTCATCAAGTAATTTTTTGTATTCGAGCAACCCTTCTTTTATAGATGCTACATTTTTTAAATCAAAAGCTATGATCTGATTTTTATCAAATTGATTCATTGTTATAATAGATTTGGTTTACATTTTCTTTCTTGGTTTACTTACTACAACAAGGCTATTCAATACGTCTTCTTTCAAAAGTTGTTAAAAATTAACTATTTGTTTGCAATTATGGTTTAAACGATATATAGAAGTCGTTTAAACCTTTTCTTATGCCTGCAAATTCGCTTCAAAAAAAGTTTAAATCACTTCATAATATGAACTGCTTGCTTTAATAAAAATAGTAACCAACAGGAGCATAAGTATGGAAATAGCAATATTTTTACTTTATCTTGTCAGCAACAGTGCACAAATTTATATAATTCAGTTTTTCTAAAATATATTTACCTCTTTTTTAACTATGTTAAAATTTCACCTCATTAACAGGTCGTTTTTTATAAAAAACTTATTTTAAAGGGTTTTATATGCGTTTTTTTACAGTCTTAACAGAATTGCATTGCTTCTTTTTTTTTCTTGCTAAAAAACAGGTTTTAAAACCTCTTGATTATCAATATAAGTGATATTATACTGCTTTAACATCAATTAAGATAATGATATGTATTATTTTTTGAAATTCATTTTTACTTAGTAACAAATAAAACTATCATGAAGATTTGATTTTTTTTTATGTAAAATAAAATTTTCATCAATTTAATTTCCTTCATACAACGCACTTTCTGTATTTTTACAGCAAAATTTTATTAAATATGTCGATTTCAGATTTATATTCAAGCGGAAAACATAAAAGAGATTTAGGTCATTTTGCAAGTATTGTGAAAATTGCCAAAACAGATGGTACTATTAGCGAGGGAGAACAAGAACTACTAAACAACGTTGCTAAGAGGTTAAATATTCATGAAAATGAGTATAAAGAAATTTTAGAAGATCCTGCTAAATTTCCTATAAACCCACCTGTAAGTTATGATGATAGAATTGAACGCTTGTATAGATTAACAAAAATGGTATTTGCTGATAAGGAAGTTACAGAAAGTGAAATGCTTCTTATGAGAAAAATAGCCATTGGTTTAAGCTTTCCTACTGAAAATGTAGAAAAAGTATGCGATGAAGCTATTCATTTAGTGGTAAATGGTAATGAATTAGAAGAATTTAATAGTGCTATTAAAAAGGTGAATACTATTTAAAGTTCAACTCAAACCTCCTTTTCAGATGAATAAAAACATATTATTAATTTTCAGTATATTATTAACTATCAATGTTTTTGGTCAAATTAATAATAATAAGAACTCTTGGCAAATAGGAGTTGGGCTTGCTATTACAAAATTTGGTGAAAGCGATGCGCAATTTATTGGTGATAAGCATTTAATACAGATACCTAGGGTAAATTTAACGATGCCTATTAGTCAAAAACTTTCTTTTGATGGGGCGCTTTCTTTCAATACTATAGATGGCGTTATTAAGAATTCTATAAACTATTTGTCGTTGGATGGCTCTTTGCGTTATAACTTTAATAGTTTTCTTGGAAAAATATATCCGTATGTTTTTACTGGTGGGAGTTTGGTAGATTCTGAAAGAAAAACTACACCTACATTAAACGTTGGTGCAGGTGCCACTTATTGGATTTCTGATAAGGTAGGTTTAAATACCCAATTGTACTATAAGTATTCTTTTGAAAGTTTTGAAAGTATGCGATCTCATATACAAATTACTGCTGGTTTTGTTTTTGATTTAAACTGGAGCAATGTTTTTGGTAGGGGAATAGGAACCACTAGGGTAAGAACCTCTTCATGTCATTACGATCAACACAAAATATAAAAAAGAGAGCTTAATTGCTCTCTTTTTTTATGTTCTTTATTGCGTTTTGTATTCTTTGAATGCTTTCTTCTTTTCCTATCATTTCCATGATATCAAACAAATGAGGTCCTTTTAAAGCTCCTACCAAACTTAATCGTAATGGTTGCATTACTTTACCAAAACCTATTTCTTTGGCTTTAATCCATTCTTTTACGATCTTCTCAACGTTTTGAGAGGTAAAATCAGTAATCTTTAAAACTACCTCAGCTAATGCTTCCATCAATTCAGGAGTATCCTCTTTCCATTGCTTTTTAACCGCTTTTGCTTCATAGGCATTGGGCGTAATAAAAAAGAAATCGGATAATTCCCAAAAATCAGCTACAAAAATAGCACGCTCTTTGATAGCGTTTATTACTTTAATTACAAAATCTTCTGCTACATTAACTCCTTTTTCTTGTAAAATAGGAAGGTATTCTTTAGCTAAGTAGCTATTGGATTTTGTTTGTAAATATTGTTGATTGAACCATTTTGTTTTATCTGGACTAAATTTTGCTCCAGATTTACTAACTCTAGCTAAATCGAATGTTTCTGTTAATTCTTCTAGTGAAAAAATTTCTTGTTCAGTTCCTGGATTCCATCCTAATAAAGCCAACATATTTATAAATGCATCTGCAAAATAGCCATCCTCTTTGTATCCACGTGAAACATCTCCTGTTTTTTCATTGGTAAATTCTAATGGAAACACAGGAAAGCCTAATTTATCACCATCTCTTTTACTTAACTTACCTTTACCTACTGGTTTTAAAATTAATGGTAAATGCGCAAATTTTGGAGCTTCCCACTCAAAAGCTTTATATAGCAATACGTGTAATGCCATAGAAGGTAACCATTCTTCTCCTCTAATTACGTGACTTATTTCCATTAAATGATCATCTACAATATTAGCTAGATGATAGGTAGGCATACCATCTGATTTAAAAAGTACTTTATCATCTAAAATATTGGTGTCAATTTTAATTGTTCCACGTATTTCATCGCTTAAAATTAGCGTTTCATCTTGTGGTGTTTTAAAACGTATCACGTACTTTTCTCCTGCATTTATTTTTTCTTTAACAAGCTCTTTTGATAAAGCTAAAGAATTATTTAATGTTTGACGATTATGCCAATTATAAATAAATGTTTTCCCGTTTTCTTCGCTTTTTTTTCGTTCATTGTCAAGCTCTTCTGCTGTATCAAAAGCAATATACGCCCATTCTTTTTCTACTAAAAGATCCGCGTATTGCTTATATATTTCTTTTCGTTCTGACTGACGGTATGGTCCAAATTTTTCATTTTTGTTAGGCCCTTCATCAAATGGGATATTACACCATTCTAATGAATTAATAATGTACTGTTCTGCATTTGCCACATAGCGTGTTTGATCAGTATCTTCTATACGAAGTACAAAGGTTCCACCGTGTTTTTTAGCAAATAAATAATTAAATAGGGCTGTTCTTACACCACCTATATGCAATGGCCCAGTAGGGCTAGGAGCAAAGCGTACTCTTACGTTTTCAGTCATTTTATATTCAAATTTCGAAACGCAAAGATACTTTTATATGGGCATAAAAAAAAGCGCTATTACTAGCGCTTTAAAATTGGTTTTAATTCTTTTTATAATTTGTAATACACCCCTACATTGAATGCAGGCGCTTTTGCTAAATTTCTAGCTGCAAATGCACCTCCTAAACCTATATTAGCTCCTAAATTTTTGTTTATTTGCCCAATAAACTTTAATCCAAATCCTGCATATTGTTGGTTATTTACGTATAATCCTGTAGCCCTGTTTGTAGCGGGTAGTATGATATCTCCATTTGTAAGTGATAACACACCGTCTAAGAAACCTGCTATCCAAAGCCAGTGAAGTGCTTTATATCCTATTTCTCCTCCTAATTTATAATTAGAACTGTAATCATTGGTTCTAATATCAAATCCTGTAAATGCTTGAATATACCAATTATTGAATCCTCTTCCTGCTAAGATAAGTGGCGTAAATGTCCAAGCATCATACCCCGTTCTTAATCCTGACGCTTTTTCAAAACTACTTGTATTTGCTTCAATACCTAGTTGCCCTGAAACAATCCATTTTTTATTATAAAATTGATGTTTTATACCTACTTGAATATTTCCTAAAGAAGTTTCTGTTCCTTCTAAAGTAATTGGTGTTCTTGAAATATTTTTATTTACAAGATCTCCTGATTTTAGCATTTTTAAAGGGATATTACCAAATAAGGTAGTTTTATCTGTTATTCCATACTCTCCATATAATTGCACAGTATTGTCTGTTATTTCTCTATCTATTGGGTAATCTGGATTTCCAAATAACTCGTCATAATTTGAAATGGTTGAGTACGATAATTGAAAATACCCTTCTTTTTTCTTTTTTGTCCATGGACTTTGAGCTAATACTGAAGCACTTATAAAAAGGGTTAAAATGGTAATTAGGTTTTTCATTATTTAATTATTTTAACGATTAGTTCTTTTATGTTTAATATCCTTACAAAAAACAACGATAATAATATTATTTTATGTTTCTTGAATAAGAAATGGTTTCAATTTTTTGTTTTGAAGCAAAAAGTTGAAATCACTTCTAAGTGTAAATGCTTATTTGAATGTTTTTTATCATTAAACTATCTTATTGATACGTTCCTTTTAGTATTTTTACCCGAATGAAATTTCCTAAAAAATTACAACAGAAGTTACTTGTAAGAAAAGAGCACCAAGCTTTAAGATTTCTTAGCAAACACAATAATTTAATAGATTTCTCTTCTAATGATTATCTTGGTTTTGCTAAATCTGAATATATTTTTCATCAAACACATCAATTACTGATTGATAAAAATACTAAAAATAATGGAGCTACAGGATCCAGATTACTCTCTGGAAACCATTCTTTTTATGAAAGTGTAGAAAGCTACCTATGTGATTTTCATAATGCAGAAAGTTCTTTAATATTCAACTCAGGATATGATGCTAATATTGGCTTTTTTTCTTCAATACCGCAGCGAGGAGATATTATTTTATATGATGAACTTATTCATGCTTCTATACGTGATGGAATTAGGCTTTCAAATGCTAAATCTTATAAGTTTAAGCATAATGATTTAAAGGACTTAGAAAATAAAATAACTTCTTTTTCTTCTGTATTGAAGGAGGGGGAAAAAGAAATTTATGTTGTAACAGAGGCTGTTTTTTCTATGGATGGCGACCTCCCTAACCTTACTAAAATGACAGCACTTTGCAATAAAAATAATGTGCACTTAATTGTTGATGAGGCTCATTCATTAGGGGTTTTCGGAAACAATGGCTGCGGACTCGTTCAAGCTTTAAATTTAGAAAAGGATATCTTCGCACGAATCATAACTTTTGGTAAAGCATTAGGCTGCCATGGCGCAGTTATAGTAGGTTGCAAAAAACTAAAACAATATTTAATTAACTTTGCTAGGAGTTTTATTTATACTACGGGGCTCTCACCACATTCGTTAGCTACTATTTTTATAGCGTATAAAGAACTAAACAGTAAAAATGGCTTAAAAAAACAGGCGCTATTAAAAAATAATATTGCCCATTTTAAAGAAGAAGTAAACCGATTTGCTCCTGCTTTTACTTTTATACAAAGCACATCAGCAATTCAGTGTTGTATTATCCCTGGAAATGAAAAAGTAAAGGAGATTGCTAAAAATATTGCTTTAAAAGGATACCATGTAAAACCTATTTTATCTCCTACTGTTAGGACGAAGCAAGAAAGACTGCGTTTTTGTTTGCATAGTTATAATTCAAAAGAGGAAATAACTGATGTTTTAGAGATCCTTACTACTTTTGCTTCTGTATAATCATATATAATATCCTTTTTTAAATGAAACAAAAATACTTTATCACAGGTATTTCTACAGAAGTAGGAAAAACAATTGCTTCTGCAATTATTACAGAAGCATTAGAGGCTGATTATTGGAAGCCTATACAAGCAGGAGAACTTGACAATTCTGATATGGATAAGGTAAAAAGGTTTATTTCAAACTCAAAATCAACATTTCACTCAAATTCTTATGCTCTAAAAACACCTATGAGCCCACACGCAGCAGCTGAAATTGATAAGGTTACTATTGATGTAGCTAAAATAACCATTCCTAGTACAACAAATCATTTAGTTATAGAAGGAGCTGGTGGTTTATTAGTTCCTTTGAATGATACTGAAACTATTTTAAACCTTATACAACCCGATTATAAGGTTATTGTAGTATCTCGTCATTATTTAGGAAGTATTAACCACACCCTTTTAACTGTAAACTTATTACAGCAAAAAGGGTTTAATGTTGCTTTACTTTTTTCTGGAAATGAACACAAATCCACAGAAGAAATTATTCAAAAAATGACTCAAATACCTATTATTGGTCGTATTGAAGAAGAACCTTATTTTGATAAAAATGTAGTAAAAGAATATGCTTCTTCTTTCAAGGAACGCCTATTAGGCTTATAAACTGTTACTTATTTGAAATTTATTAAATTATTAGCAACCAAATCATTATGACATTACAAGAAAGAGATAAAAAACATTTGTGGCATCCGTTAACGCAACATCAATTACACCCTAATCATTTAGCTATAACAAAAGCAAAAGGAGCCTTATTATTTGATGATGAAGGAAATGAATATATTGATGGAATAGCCTCTTGGTACACTTGTATGTATGGGCATTGTAATACTTATATTACAAGTAAGGTTGCTGAGCAAATGCAACAACTAGATCATGTTGTTTTTGCGGGCTTTACACATGAACCTGCTATTAAATTATCAGAACAATTAATTGCCATTTTACCTAGTAATCAAGAAAAAATATTTTTTTCTGATAATGGTTCTACAGCAGTTGATATTGCTATTAAAATGGCCTTGCAGTATCATTTTAATCAAGGAGATAAACGAGGAAAAATTATTGCTTTAGAAGATGGTTTTCATGGAGATACCTTTGGAGCAATGTCTGTATCCGGACTCTCTGTTTATAATGGTCCTTTTGAAGACTTTTTTATTGACGTTGATAGAATACCTGTACCTACAAAAGAAAATATTGAAAATGTAAAAGCCTTATTTACTAATTTAATTACCAAAAATAAGGTAGCTGCTTTTATATACGAACCTTTAGTACAAGGAGCAGCAGCAATGAAAATGTTTGCACCTAATTTACTAGATGAATTATTAAACATTGCTAAAAAAAATAATGTTTTAACAATAGCTGATGAAGTAATGACTGGATTTGGAAAAACGGGCAAAAATTTTGCTTCTGAATACCTTACATATCAACCAGACATTATTTGCTTATCAAAATCACTAACAGCAGGAATAGTTCCTATGGCAATTACAAGCTGTTCTCAAAATATTTACAATGCTTTTTTAAGTGATGATATAGGGAAAGGTTTTTTTCATGGGCATACTTATTCTGCAAACCCTACTTCATGTACAGCTGCCTTGGCTGGAATAGAGCTACTACAATCAAAAGAAATACAAAAAAATATTCAAAGAATAATCCATTCCCATCAATCTTTTGACAAAAGAATAAAGAAGCATCCAAAAGTAAAACAAACACGCCAAAAAGGAGTTATTTACGCTTTAGATATAAATATACCAATGGATCGTTATGGTGATTTACGTTACCAGCTATTTCATTTTTTTATGGAAAATGGAGTTTGCTTACGCCCTTTAGGTAATACCATTTATATATTACCTCCTTTTATAACAACAGCGCAACAAATGCAAAAAATATATACGACTATTGAAAAAGCTTTAGATCATCTTCTTTAAGATGCACTTACTTTTTTATTGGGAAATATCAGGATGTAAATAATAATACTTACATCCTGATATTTTATAAAAGACTATGATATCCTTACTTAGTTATTTTTAAATCTGTAATAATATAGAGCAATAAAGCTCCTATGGTAAGTATATTAAATAGTGTTGCAACAAACGTAGCATATTGCGTATTTTCTTTCATTTTTTTAAAAATAGAAATACTAGAGAAATCATATCCTTGCCAATCTTGTAATTTATAAATAACTATTCCATTAAGTATCACTAAATGACTTGCTGTTAAAATTCTGGCATGAAAAAATTCTTCTGAACTAAAAGCAATGATAAATGAGGCTAAATGAACAGATGCCAAAGTTAATTTAGGGAGTAAAGAACGATATTCCACGAAAAGAAGGTTTAACAACCAAAACAAATACACGAATTGCAATGCTTTAGGTGTGTTACCTCCCCAAAATTGTAATTCATTATGCACTGTTATTGAAGTACCACTTCCATGGGCATTCCAAAATAGAAGACCTATTCCTAAAGCTATAGAAGAAGGGAGACACCTCCAATTTTTGCTTTTAATTTGGGAACCTATAAACCCTCCTATTTGAAAAATAAAAAAAACAGAAAAAGCAATGTCTAAAGCCATAGACCATTTGCCTTCTTCAAGTGGAGATACTTTAGCAACTAAACAAATAATATTAAACCCTGTTTCCAGTATAATTAACCTTTTAACATCTTTAAAATTTTCCGATTTCTGAAAAATAGGAATTGCAATTAATAACACTACTATTGTTATCATAAACTCAAACCATACACTTTGCCTTGATAAGGAAACGATTCCTTGACAATAAATAAGGGCTCCCGCAAGAAATAATAAGGTTGTTGCTAGTTGATAATAACTATGTTGATTTTGCTTTGTATTGCTCATTCTTTTTTACTTTGAAATTATCGTATCTTTTATAATTTCTTCCGTACAATGCAATGCATTTTCCATACTTCTCTCTAGAGTAGAGGGGATCGTCCATTTTTGCTTGTCGTTATTTACCCATTCACCTCCAAGGTAAACATTTTCTAACAAAGAAGATTTTGTATGTACTTTGTTTTTATAAGAAGGGTTTATTAATTGATCTTGTATAACCCAACAAACATCATCTTTAGAGCTATTTGGTATAATAGGACCTTTAAACCAACTATCATACTCTTGTTTTTTAGCTACCTCTATAGGAACAATTAAAGCACCTGGTCCTATTTTCAACGCTCCATTAAAGCAAGTTGCAAATACTTCATTAGAAATCCCCATTTGCGCTAAAATTTCATCTCGTACCTCTTCATGATTACATTCTATTAACGGTTTATTATATACAATACCATTATGATACTCCATTCTAGTTGCTGTTATAGAAAGAGTAGCTACAACACCTTCTCCAAACTTTGTATGGTGATATTTATTGGTATGATACACTTTATAACTCAATCCCCAAGCAGAATCAATAATAATTCCTAATGTTTTCTTTTTAAACTTTTCAGGGATCGTTTTCATATGCAATTGAAAACCATGACTTTTTATATTTTCTACATTAATAAGTGGTTTTAATTCAGGAAAAACGGCAATGGCTGGGGCAGGAGGTGTTGCAATAGCATAGGCATCCGCAATAACTTTTTCTCCATTATTCAAAATAACACTTTCTACTTTTGTATTTCCTCTTTGTACACTTTCTAATTTAGAATTAAAATGAAACTTTACTCCCTTTTCTTTTAAAAAATGATACCAAGGCATGATAAGACATTCAGAAATAGGTCCATTAAAAGTAATGCTGTAAGTAGGAGGAGATAGAGGAGAAGCTTTTATTTTTTTACAAAGAAGCAACTGAAGAATGTCTCCTGTTCTACTAAAATCACTTCCTGCAATCCAAGAAGAAAGTACTTTATGTAAAAAAGCTGCAAGTTCTGGTCGTTTATCATATTCAAAATATTTAGAAATAGGCATTTCTTTTTCTTCTGAGTTCTTTATTTTTTGAGTTAATCTTGTTTTAAACCAATAAATATCTTTTAATGGAACTCCATCAAAAAACATAGCATTAGCAGATTTTAAATTATCTATAAGCTCTGTTAATATCGAAAAGTTTTCTCTAGAAAAATCCATTGATTTATCTTTATGTGTCCACACAAACTGCACATTAGTAATAGGCTCTAATTTTTCTAGTAAATTGCCTGTTTTAGTAGGAATTTCTTTTAGCGTTTCTAATAAAACTGTATTACTAGAAAACATTTGCCGATGTGTTAATTCTGAAGGTAATCCTGACGCTATATATCCGATACATTTTCCTCCAGGCAATGCTCTTTCTTCATAAACGTGCACTTCCATATTTCGTTTAATACATTCATGAGCCATCTTTAATCCAGAGACTCCTGCTCCAAAAATAGCTACTAACGGCTTCTTTTTTAAGGATGCTACTGCTGCTTCTGATAGGGGTTTTTTATCCATTATTATAAATTTAATTTCGACACTAAAATCGGTAATTATAACATCGGTAAAAGCCATAAAAACGTTAAAAAAACGCTTTTTGTTAATCGCTTATAAAATGGATTAATTCTTAGTAATTAAGCGGCTTTCCTACTTTAAATGGAGTCATTATTGTTGAATGGTTTTGTTGATTTGTCTTAAAATTTAACTTATTTAGCAGGCTTTAATTAATTTGTGTATTAATTTACTCTTAAAAGTAGTACTTTTATAGGTTAATTATGAGTGAGTTTCAAAAAATAGAGCAAAAGCTACAGCAATTTTCTAAGAAGTACTATACCAATGAGCTAATTAAAGGAAGTATTTTATTTCTTTCTTTAGGGTTCTTATATTTCTTTTTAACCCTATTCATCGAATATTTTTTATGGTTAAAACCTACTGCAAGAACCATCTTGTTTTGGATTTTTATTCTCGTAGAAATAATACTTCTAATTCGGTTTATATTATTTCCTCTTTTCAAGCTTATCGGTTTACAAAAAGGTATTTCATTAGAGGAATCTTCTAAAATCATAGGGAATCATTTTCCTGATGTAAAAGACAAACTTTTAAATGTATTGCAACTGAAAAGAAATAGCAATCCATCAGATTTACTACTAGCTAGTATTGAACAAAAATCAAATGATTTAAAACCTATTCCTTTTACAAAAGCGATTAGCTTTAGAAACAACCTAAGGTATTTAAAGTATGCTTTAGTTCCTGTTTTTGTTTGCCTATTAACTTTTTTTACAGGAAGCAACGCTGCCTTTACAGAAAGTTTTAAAAGAGTTGTTAATCATAGAACTGCTTACACACCTCCAGCTCCTTTTTATTTTTATGTAAAAGAGGAAAAATTAAATGTTATAGAGGGTAATTCTTTACATCTTGTAGTGGAAGTAAATGGTGATATTTTACCTGAAGAAGTAAAAATCCATTTTCAGAATCAGTCTTATTATTTACAAAAGGATGGGGCTAAAAACTTTTCTTATACTTTTTCTGAAATACGCAAACCTCTTAGCTTTTATGTTGAAGCGAATAGTATTCAATCAAAAACATATCAAATCAATGTCATAAAGACTCCAACTATCCAAAAAATGGCTATTTCTTTGTCATATCCTAAATATATAGGAAAACCTAATGAGATAATTAACAATACGGGAAATCTTATTGTTCCACGGGGAACAATTGTAAAATGGTCCGTATTTACACACCAAACAGATACTGTTTTATTTATTGATAATCATAAATCTAATGCTTTTATAAAAGAAAAAGACAATAAGTTTCACTTATCAAAACGTATTTTAAATGACATTCACTATCAAATAGCCACTTCTAATAAAAACTTAAAAAATTATGAACTCCTTCAATACACAATCAATACTATAAAAGACGAACATCCTCAAATAACCATATCTTCAAATATTGATAGCATTTCCCGTGGTCCTGCGCAATTTGCTGGTCAAATTTCAGATGATTATGGATTTCATAAACTAGAATTGGTTTACTACGATAAAAAGTTACCTGAAAACACGCATACCTTCAAGTTAACTACGAATCAAAGTAATGTGCAAACTTTTTTTTATGAATTTCCTGAAGGATTAGAATTGAAAGAAGGCGTTGATTATGAACTTTTTTTTCAAGTTTTCGATAATGATGTGATTAGTGGTTATAAAAAAGCCAGTAGTAAAAAATTCAGTTATCGAAAAAAGACAGCTAAAGAGGTAGATCAAGAACTTCTTCAAGAGCAAAAAAATACTATTAATGACTTAGAAAAATCTATAAACAAACAACAACAAAACAAATCAGAACTAGAAAAAATTCAGTTCGATTTACAAAATAAAAAAAATATAAACTGGAACGACCAAAAGAAAATAAAGCAATTTATAAAGCGTCAAGAGCAGTATAAAGAAATGATGCAAAGACAAACTCATAAACTGCAAGAAAACTTATCAGAAAAAAAAGAATCTTCTAAATCTTTACAAATAAAAAAGGAAGCATTAAAAGAAAGGGTAGAAGAGCTAAAAAAATTAGACAAACAACAAAAATTACTAGAAGAGCTACGCAAAATGGCTGAAAAATTAAATAAAGATGATTTATTGAAAAAAGCCAAAGAAATTGCACAGCAAAACAAACAACAGGAACGAAGCTTAGAGCGAATTTTAGAGCTTACTAAACGTTTTTATATAGAGCAAAAAATTAACCAGATATCAGAAAAATTAAACAGTCTTTCCAAAAAGCAACATAAACTTTCTGAGACAGATACGAGTCTTGAAGAACAAAAAAAATTAAATAAAGAGTTTAAAAAGATCCAGGACGAATTTAAAGAACTTCAAAAGAGCAATCAAAAATTAAACGATCCTATGAAAATCCCTTCTATGGACGAATTACAAAAGCAAACAAACAAGGCTTTAGATAAAGCAACTGAAAACATAGAAAGTAAAAAAGAAAAAAGCGCTAAGAAAAATCAAAAGAACGCTGCTAAAAAAATGCAGCAAATGAGTTCTCAAATGCAACAATCTATGCAACAAATGAGCAATGAAATGGAAGAGGAAAACATGGATGATTTACGTCAGGTACTAGAAAATCTACTTACTTTTTCTTTTCAACAAGAAGAGCTAATGAATGCTTTTAATACAACAACAACAGCTCACCCTAACTTTGGTAAAAACCTGAAAAAGCAATACCAATTAAAAACTTATTTTGAGCATATTGACGATAGTTTATATGTATTATCAATGCGTGTTCCTAAGATTTCAACAAAAATCCAAGATCAATTATCTTTAGCTCATTATAATTTAGAGCAATCATTAGAAAACTTTACTGAAAGTCGTTTTAGAAATGGTATCTCCAATCAACGTTATACCATGACAGCAGCCAATACCTTAGCTGATATGCTGAGTAACGTACTTAATTCAATGCAAAACCCACGCCCAGGAAACGGGAAAGGAAAAGGAAAAGGTCAGCAATCTTTTAGTTTACCAGATATCATTAAGAAGCAAAGCGAACTCTTAAAAAAAATGGAAGATGGTTTGCAAAAAAGTAAAGATGGAAAACCTAAAAAAGATGGGAAAGGAAAGCAGCAAGGAAGCAAGGGAGAACAAAATAGTGAGAAAATGAATGGAGATTTATTTGAAATATACAAACAACAATCAGCACTACGTGAGCAACTAGAAAACGCCATAAAAAATGGCAGCAATGGAAATGGAGCTGCTAAAAAAGCCTTAAAAACAATGGAGCAATTAGAAAATAGCATCCTTGAAAAAGGGTTTAATAAAACTACCCTTCAAAAAATGCAGGAGCTCAATTACCAATTACTAAAACTAGATAAAGCTACTTTTAAACAAGGTAAAGACAAAAAACGTAAGTCTAACACCAATGTAGAAGAATACAAACTAAGGGATGCTAAAAAACTAAAATTTAAAAAGCTGTTTTATAACCAAACTGAAATTTTAAATAGACAATCATTACCTTTACACCAAAATTATAAAAAGAAAGTACAAGAGTACTTTTCTACATCTAAGAATAACTAATAAATGATAACATTCAATTACGAAACTAGCTTCCAATTAAAAGATGAAAATAAAATAATTAATTGGGTAGATACCTGTATCAAAAATGAAAATTTCGAGCTAGGAGAAATCAATTATATTTTTTGCAATGATGAATATTTGCATAAAATAAATGTTGAATTTCTACAACATGATACCTTAACTGATATTATAAGCTTTGATTATACTATGGGAAAACTAATTGGTGGAGATATTTTTATTTCTATAGATAGGGTAGCGGAAAATGCTAACGATTATCATGTTACTTTTGAAGAGGAACTTCATAGAGTAATCATTCATGGCATACTTCATTATATGGGATATAAAGATAAAACAGCACAAGAAAAAGAAACAATGAGAAGTAAAGAAAATAGCAGTTTATTGCTGCTAAAAAATTAAAAACAACCCTTAAACAACAAATAGTTTCACGTGGAACGATATATAAAAAGATGAGTTTATTTACAACAACATACGATGTAATTGTAGTAGGTGGTGGTCATGCAGGAAGTGAAGCAGCAGCAGCAAGTGCCAACATGGGAGCACACACCTTATTAATAACAATGAACTTGCAAAACATTGCTCAAATGAGCTGTAACCCAGCAATGGGAGGAATTGCAAAAGGACAAATAGTTAGAGAAATAGATGCTTTAGGTGGTTACAGTGCTATTGTAACAGATAAAACAGCTATACAGTTTAAAATGCTAAACAAATCTAAAGGACCTGCAATGTGGAGTCCAAGAGCTCAGTCTGATAGAATGCAGTTTGCAGAAACATGGAGGAATATGCTTGAAAAAACAGCCAATTTAGATTTCTATCAAGATTCTGTTAATGGTCTTATTTTTGAAAACGATACAATTACAGGTGTAAAAACAGCGCTAGGTTTAACAATAAAAGCAAAAACAGTAATAGTAACAGCAGGTACTTTTTTAAATGGCTTAATTCATATAGGAGAAAAAACATTTGGAGGAGGTAGGGCAGGAGAGAGCGCTTCAACTGGGATTACAGAAGATTTAATTAATAAAGGGTTTGAAGCAGGAAGAATGAAAACAGGAACTCCTCCTCGTGTAGATGGAAGATCATTAGATTATTCGAAAATGACAGAGCAACCTGGTGATAGTAGCCCTGAAAAGTTTTCTTATTTACCCGTTACAAGCAGCTTACAAAAACAGCGCTCTTGCTACTTAACATATACCAATTCAACTACACATGATTTACTTCGTGAAGGTTTTGATAGATCTCCTATGTTTAATGGTAGGATTAAATCAACAGGGCCGCGCTATTGCCCTTCTGTAGAAGATAAAATAAATCGTTTTGCAGAAAAAGACAGACATCAAATTTTTGTTGAACCTGAAGGCTGGAACACCGTAGAAGTTTATGTAAATGGCTTTTCTACCTCTCTCCCTGAAGACATACAAGACAAAGCTATTCGCTCTATAAAAGGTTTTGAAAATGTAAAATTCTTTCGATATGGTTACGCGATAGAATATGATTATTTTCCTCCAACCCAATTGACTCACTCTTTAGAAACTAAGTTAATTAAAAACTTATTTTTTGCTGGTCAAATAAACGGCACTACAGGATATGAGGAAGCTGCTGCCCAAGGTTTGATGGCTGGAGTAAACGCTGCTTTAAAAACGCAAAACAAACCTCCTTTTATTTTAAAAAGGAATGAAGCTTATATTGGTGTTCTTATAGATGATTTAATAACTAAAGGAACTGAAGAACCTTATAGAATGTTTACTTCTCGTGCAGAATACAGAACCCTTTTAAGACAAGATAATGCTGATTTACGCTTAACTCCAAAATCATTTGAAATAGGTTTAGCTTCAAAAGAACGAATGGAAAGAGTTATAGAAAAACAAAATAAAACAGAAGAACTAATACAATTTGTAAAAAACCTAAGCGTTAAAAAAGAGGAAATAAACCCTATTCTTGAAACTAAAAAACTAGCTTTAGTTAATCAGTCAATGAAGTTATTTAAAATAGCTTCTAGACCGCAACTATCATTTATTGATTTTAAACATATAAAAAAGCTAGCTTCCTTTCTTCAAGAAAAAAACATAGACAACGAAATAGTAGAACAAGTAGAAATCTACTTAAAATACTCTGGTTATATTGAAAAGGAGAAGAACAATGCAGACAAATTAAATAGATTAGAAAACGTTCCTATTCCTGCTAGTTTTGATTATAGTAAAGTAAAATCATTATCATATGAAGCAAGAGAAAAACTTTCTAAAATACAGCCAACCTCAATATCGCAAGCAAGTAGAATAAGTGGAGTATCTCCTAGTGATATTTCTGTTTTATTAGTGTATATGGGAAGATAATTTAACAACGTTCCACGGGGAACATTATAATATTAAAAACTAATTGTTCCTCGTGGAACATCTAAACAGATCAATTAAAATGGGAGAGGAGAAAGAACTCTACAAAAATGTACATCCATACTTAAACTGTATAGATTATACTGTATCCAATGAATCCTATGAAGTAATGCTTAACAAAGAATTTCAAATGTTAGTAACTTCACCTGTGCCTTCTAACTTGGAAGATTATTACAAGAGTGATAATTATATTTCACATACAGATAGTAAAAAATCTTTGTTAGATAAAATGTACCATATCGTAAAAGGGTATGCTTTAAAGAAAAAACTTAATCTTATCAATTCATTTGCATCAGAAGAAAAAAAAGTTCTAGATATTGGTGCGGGTACAGGAGATTTTTTAAGTATCTGTAAAAAGAATAACTGGAAGGTATTTGGAGTTGAGCCTAGCGTAAATGCAAGAAAAAATGCTTACTCAAAAGGGATTCATCTAAAAAATAATTTATCCAGTTATAAGGATGAGCAATTTGATATTATCACGATGTGGCATGTTTTGGAACATGTGCAAAACCTACCAGAATATATACAGACCTTAAAAAAACTATTAAAACCAACTGGTAGATTAATTATAGCCGTTCCTAATTATAAAAGTTATGATGCCAAATACTACCATGAGTTTTGGGCAGCTTTTGATGTACCTAGACATCTATGGCATTTTTCTAAATATTCAATCCAACAATTATTTAGTAAAGTAAATATAGAAATTGAAAAAATACTTCCCATGATTTTTGATGCTTACTATGTTTCTATTTTGAGCGAAAAAAATAAAACAGGAAAAATCAATTTTATAAGAGCTTTTTATATTGGTTTCCTCTCAAATCTAAAAGCTAAAAAGTCTTTAGAGCATTCTTCTTTAATTTATGTGTTAAAAAATAAAGAAAAATCGTTTTAACCCATTTTTAATACATTTAAAAAAATATTATAACGAATCATAAGGAGTAAAAATAAAAACCTCTTAAAACGCTTGTTTTAAGAGGTTTTTAAATAAATAATTATTATAATATAATTACACTTTATAATAATTATTTATTAAGTAAATATATTCCAAAAATCGTAATTATAAAATAAACAGCTAAAGTCATTGCCCCTGCATAATCTTTTGCCAACCTTTGGCCTATCAATAAAAAAATTAAGCATAGCGCTGAAATCTCTACGCCTAATAATGCTAAATTTTTAGTACCTACTGTAGCCAACTGAAATACTCCAACAAACATTAAAGCACCTGCTATTAATTCCATCACTAAAATTATAGCCAATAATAGTGGTACATTATTTTTTAATGGCGAATTTTGAAAGTGGCTTTTTATAAAAGATAAGTTTCCATTCCAATCTGTCACTTTATCTATTCCAGACTGTAAAAAAGTAACAATTAAAAATAATAAGATTAAAATTTCTGCTACGTATTGTTGAATTAGTTCCATAATAAATGTTTTATACAAAAATATCTATTTCTTCTATTCAATAATTAAATGCTTCCATATTCTTTTTAACAACAAATCATTTCTTCCTTCATACATACTAATCTATTTTATTAAAACGCAGCACCTCCTTATTATTTCCGTCAAACAAATACAATTCATTATTTTCTATTTTATATGTTTTTACGGCTTCTAAGGCCTCAAAAAAAAGATCTTCAAGGTTCATATCCAAGCACATCATTTTAGTAGCTCCTATCTTAGAAAATGTAATTTTTTTTCCTGTTAAAGTTTCTATACTTCCAAAAAAACGATTGCAAGCTCCTTTTCCTAGTATCTTTTTATTACCTACTTCTATCTCTATTCTTGGGCGACTATCTTCTTCTTTTAATTGAATGTCTCTTCCTTTAATTTTTGTAGCTACCCAAACATCCTGTAATCTTAACTTAGTATCAGGCGTTTTAGAAATAACTTCTATTAATTGATATCTTTTACTAGAACCATCAGCAGGAATCTCTTTTTCATTCAAATTTTCTATAGAAATGCGAAGCTTATAAATATAACCTGGTTCATAAGTAAATCCTTCTATTTCATCGTAAAAAAATTCCCATTTATTAGGTATTAATTCTCTTCCTAGTTGTGTTTCAAGACAGCTCATAGGAACTACTCCAGTACAAGTAACTCTAGTACTATTTACCCAAATTGTATCTTTTATCATATTTTTCTGTGTTGCACATGATGTTAACATAAATAAACTTAAAAATAAATAAACTAATTTTTTCATTATTCTCTTTTTGATGTTCCTTCTTTTTTGGGCAGAAACTATGCCAAATTGCACTATCAAAGCTATTATAAAAAAATAATATGTAACATTTAAAAAACTATGCGTCTTGTATGTAGTTACTACTTTAAGTATCTTTACAAAAAACATTAAAAACAAAAAATTAAGTTATGCCATTTATCCCTATTCTAATTGGGGTTGGATTTTTTATAATCCTAGCCTCTATTTTCATCGTAAAACAACAAACAGCTGCTATTATAGAACGTTTTGGTAAATTCCATAGCATTCGACATTCTGGTCTTCAATTTAAAATACCAGTTTTTGACAGAATTGCAGGAAAACTAAGTTTAAAAATTCAACAGTTAGACGTAATTGTTGAAACTAAAACTTTAGATGATGTATTTACTAAATTAAAAGTATCCGTTCAATATGTAGTCATAAAAGATAAAGTATATGATGCCTTTTATAAACTAGAGTATCCACATGAGCAAATTACAAGCTATGTATTTGACGTAGTACGTGCAGAAGTTCCTAAAATGAAATTAGACGATGTATTTGTCAAAAAAGATGATATTGCTATTGCCGTAAAATCTGAATTACAAGATGCAATGGTTAATTATGGTTTCGATATTATAAAAACTCTTGTTACTGATATTGATCCTGATGCCCAAGTAAAAGAAGCTATGAACCGTATTAATGCTTCTGAACGTGAAAAAGTAGCTGCTCAATATGAAGGTGATGCCCAACGTATTTTAATTGTTGAAAAAGCAAAAGCTGAAGCAGAAAGTAAACGATTACAAGGTCAAGGTATTGCAGATCAACGTAGAGAAATTGCACGTGGTTTGGAAGAATCTGTAGAAGTCTTAAACAAAGTAGGTATCAATTCACAAGAGGCTTCTGCTTTAATTGTAGTTACACAACATTATGATACGCTACAATCTATTGGACAAGAAACTAATAGTAATTTAATATTATTACCTAATTCTCCCCAAGCAGGAAGCCAAATGCTAAATGATATGGTTGCTAGTTTTACTGCTAGTAATCAAATAGGAGAAGCTATGAAAAAAGCAAAAAAGAAAGAAGAATAATTAAAATATGAGCTACAAAAAAGGTCGAAACTAAAACTAGTTTCGACCTTTTTATTTTTATCTCTAAAAAAGTTTATTTTTTTTCCTCTATTTTTTCGTCTTCTTCAGATCTTGTAGCGTCTTTAAACTCTTTTATTCCTGTACCTAAGCCTTTCATTAACTCAGGTATCTTACGACCACCAAACATTAATAAAACCAAGGCTACAATAATAGCTATCTGCCAAGGTCCAACAAATCCAAGAAATATAGTAAGTGTATTCATTTATTCTAATTTTTACCTTACAAAGATACAAAAGCTTTTGATACCATCCGAAACGAATACTATTTAACTTCTTTGTTCAATGATTCCTCCTATAACTTTTTTAGTTTTTAAGACTTCAGGACTTCCTTTGTAAAATATTGATCCTCCAAAACTCACTTTTAAATCTAAAGTTTCACTAGCTTGTATTTCTGCCTTTGCACCCGAAGCTGCTTTTACTATAGATATTTCAGAAGCTGTTAAATTATATCCATGATATACCCCTCCTAAATCTACGTTGACTACTTGATTTTTAGCTACTCCTGATAATTTTAACACCCCTCCTGAAGAGGATTTTACTTTTAAATGCTTAATATCAACTACCAAATTCATAAAAGCACCTTCTTGCACTTTTACTTCTATTTTTTGCTGTTTAAAACCTTTTCCTGTAATGGTAGCCCCTTCATTAGCATCTATTATTTGAATATCATCTTTAAAATACAACTTTACATATACCTTTTTATCAGCTGTTGTTTCTGGAAATCTTAATAAGATTTTTAAGGTAACTCCGTCATTTTTTACTTTTACTTTCTCTGCTTTTTCTCCTGTAATTTCAAGCTTTTGCTCATTTGATTTAATCAACTCTACATCAATCCCGTTATATACCTTTAAAGTAGAGAAATCTCCTAAATGCTTACTTATAGTTGTTTGTGCTGATACCAATGCTGTTATCAAAAACAAACCCAAAAATGCTGTTTTCTTCATGACTTTTACATTATTACTAACAAGATCAATAATTATACCAACTGGTTTTATTAAAAAAAAGTATCTCAAACCATTAATATATTACGTAGATTTTCGTTTAGAAAGATTTCCTCAGGATCTTGTCTTTTTCTTTGTTCATTATACACCCCAAACATAGGATATTTTTCGTAAAAATACTCTGCTTTTTTGTAATGTATTTTTCCCCAATGAGGCCTGCCTTCGTATTTCGAAAATATTTCTTCTAACGCTTCAAAATACTTCTTGTACTCCTTGCCTTTATATACATGGCAAGCAATATATGCCGATTCTCTTTGATAAGCAGGACTTATATAAATATCATCTTTTTGAACAAATCTATTTTCAATAGGAAAATGAATATTAAACTTCTTACGATAAATACAATTTACTATATCTTTCATGGCCTCTTTGTATGCTTCTATAGGAATATTATACTCCATTTCTGTAAATTTTACCAATCTTGGTGTAGCATATACATTTTTACTGTCTTTTATTTTGGTGGTGTTTGATAAAAAATTTGACGAAATTTTAGCTACTGTAGTATTTAACTTAGGAAACCATTTGGCTGAGTTACAAAGAAGCTTAAATACATAATTTTCTATAATTATATCATTAAAATAGTTTAGAAAACTATCTTTATCTTCTTCTTTATCAGTTATATTGGAATATTTTGTTTGTACTGAATTTGTATAGGGTAACCAATAAAATTCAAAGTTTCTGTTGTTTTTATTTAAAGCTTCTAGGTTTGTTAATACATCTGTTAATAACTCTGATTTTTTCTCTAATTTTAATTTATAGTTAGCTACACATTTAAGTGTTACTTCAGTTATGATACCAAAAACTCCTAATGAAATTTGTAAACATTTAAACAGCTCTCTATTCTCATGTTCTGAGCAATATACTGTTTCTCCCAAACCATTTATAAACTTAATTCCGACAACTTGAGTACTTATACTACCCAATTTTACACCTGTTCCATGAGTACCTGTACCAATTGCACCTGCAATGGATTGTTTATCAACATCTCCCATATTTTCCATAGCAAAACCATAAGATGCTAATAAACTAGTTAGTTTATATAGTTTAGTTCCTCCTCTTACTGTTACATAATTATTTGCTTCATTTATCTTCACTATTCCTTGATAGTTATCTAAATTCAAACAAATATCATCTGTATTATTTAAAGAACTAAAAGAATGTTTACTCCCATAAATTCTTATTTTTCTTTGGTTTTTAATTGCCTCTGAAACAATCTCTATGATTTCCTTTTCAGTTGAAGGTTGTAAAAATTGTTTAGGATTCCATTGTTGATTTTCAGACCAATTCTTCATTTTTTATATGTTTAGAGAAAAGCAAAGCCATCACCTCTATAAGTAGTAACTTTATCTATAATTTTATGATTCCTTATTCTATATATTTCATTAAAACGTTCACATAATTCACCTGCTTTTGCATGGCGTAAAAAAACAGGATCTCCTATTTTTAAATGCTCTTTTCCTTTATAAACAATAGGGGTTTGTACTTCTCCACAGCCTTCATTAGCTACGAATCTTGCTCCTTCTAATAAATCTATTTTAGGTGCTTTAAGTTTATCTATACTTCCTGAAGCAATATATCCTCCTCCATGGCATGTATAGTAGTTTTCTTTAGGATTTCTTACGATTTGTATGGCAAATCCCGCAGACGGATTTAATTGAAAATCACGATAATTATCAAATAAATGAGGGTTATAAAATCCTGATCCTATGGTTATTTCAGTAATTTCTTTTTCCTCTAAAGTTTCTTTAATACTTCCTGTTCCTCCGCCATTTATAAATCGAAGATCAAAACCATTTTTCTTTATCAAATTAATTGCAGCGGTTCTTCTTTTTCTGATTTTACTGATAGAGCGGTTTTTTAAAATTTTTATCATTAAGTTTTTAATTGTATCTCCTTTTACATTGTCACCTAAGCCTGCTATTTGAGCTTCATAGCCCATAAGCCCATCTAATTTAACAAAATGTGATTTTTTAATGCTATTTAATAACTTTTGTAATTGTTGATTATTTGTTATAGAAGAGCGCCAAACTCCAAAATGAATGGGGCCAAAATCAGAAGAACAATCTAAATCTATACAAATAGGCAGTTGTACTTTTTTTTCCTTTCCTACTGCATTAATAAGCGCAACATGCTCTATTTTGTCAACCATTAATACAATCGTTTTATTTTTTAAAATTACATCAGCTATTTGCGATATCAAATTTTTATCTACACAAGGGTATCCTAACAAAATATCATCAAAACCTTGTTTAACTAAAAACAAACTTTCAAGAGCTGTAAATGACATAATTCCTTTAAACTTATTTGATTTCCTAAATAAGTACTTAAGAATTTCAATACTTCTTACTGATTTTGATGCAATTCTAATGGTGCCTCTGTTAGCTCGTTCCGTGAGTATTTTTACGTTAGCATCTAACATTTCCATATCAATATAAGCCAATGGAAATGTTTCTTTTTTAAAAATTTCTTTATATGTACAATAATTTCTCTCCAAGTAAATTAATGACTTATTAATTCAAAATCTAAATGCTTACGTTCCAGATCTGTATGTTTTACTTTTACAACTACTTCATCACCTAATTGAATGGTATTTTTTGTTGATTGTCCAACAATAGCATATTGTTTTTCGTCAAAAATATAGTAATCGTCTTTTATATCACGAATACGCACCATTCCTTCACATTTATTTGATTTTATTTCTACATAAATTCCCCACTCTGTAACTCCTGAAATAACTCCTTCAAATGCTTCATTTTTATGGTCTTGCATATATTTTACCTGCATATACTTAATGCTTTCACGCTCTGCTTTAGAAGCTAATTCTTCCATTTTTGAAGAATGTTTACACTTTTCTTCATAAATTTCTGCTTTAGGTGAACTAGCACCATCTAAATAATGTTGCAATAAACGATGAGTCATTACATCTGGATAACGCCGAATTGGAGAGGTAAAATGACTATAATAATCAAAAGCCAATCCGTAATGTCCTATATTTTGAGTAGTATATGCAGCTTTACTCATAGAACGAATTGCCAAAGTTTCTACCATATTTGCTTCTCCTTTACCATGAACATCATGTAGCAATTTATTCAAAGATTCTGAAGTACTTTCTTTTGATGCTGTATCTATTTTATAACCAAATTTACCTATAATACTTTGTAGTGATGCTAATTTTTCGATATCTGGCTCATCATGAATTCTATAAATAAACGTCTTATTAGTTGCTTTCCCTTTAGAGAATCCTATAAACTCTGCCACTTTTCTATTAGCTAATAACATAAATTCTTCAATTAATTTGTTAGCATCTTTTGACTCTTTAAAGTAAACTCCTATAGGATTTGCAGCTTCATCTAAATTAAATTTTACTTCTACTCTATCAAATGAAATAGCTCCTTCTTTCATACGTTTTTTACGCAATTTCTTAGCTAACTCATCTAATTTTAAAGTAGCTTCTACAAGTGCTGGTGCCACTTGATACTCTTTATCAATAATAGAAATATCTATTGGCATTGTATATCCTTTATTTATTTCTGATAAGGAACAATTTTCTATAATTGCTTGTGCTTCTTCATAAGCAAATCGTTGATCTGAATAGGTTACTGTTCTTCCAAACCATTGGTTTACCAGTTCTGCTTTTTCATTCATCTCAAACACAGCAGAAAATGTTAATTTTTCTTCATGAGGTCTTAACGAACATACACCATTTGATAACATTTCTGGTAGCATAGGTACCACTCTGTCAACTAAATAAACAGAAGTTGCTCTGCTATAAGCTTCATCATCTAAAATTGTTTTTGGTTGTACATAATGAGATACATCAGCAATATGCACTCCTATTTCATAATTTCCATTTTCTAATTTAGTAAATGACAAAGCATCATCGAAATCTTTTGCATCTTTAGGATCTATTGTAAAAGTTAAATCTTTACGCATATCTCTTCTCTTTGCTATTTCTTCTGCTGTTATTTCTATAGGTAACGTAGCTGCTTCTTTTTCAACTTCTGCTGGAAATTCATAAGGCAAACCATATTCTAATAAAATAGAATGAATTTCGGTATCATGATCTCCTGGTTTTCCTAAAACTTGTGTTATTTTTCCAAATGGATTTTTAGAGTTTTCTGGCCAATCTGTAATTTTTGCTACTACTTTATCACCATGCTCCGCTCCATTTAATTTATTTTGGGAAATAAAAATATCTGCATACATTTTATTACTATCTGGCAATACAAATCCGAAATTTTTACTCATTTGTAAAACTCCAACAAACTCTTTTTTAGCTCGTTCTAGTATTTCAACTACATCTGCTTCTAATTTATTACTTCGTTTCTTTTTATAAACATATACTCGAACAGTATCATTATGTAATCCTTTTCCTAAATTTACTGAAGGTACAAAAACATCGTTTTCAAAATCATCAGAAATAAAATAGGCATTCCCATTAGAAGTAACATCTAATATACCTATATGATATTTCCTATCTTCATTTATTTGGTATTTACCTCTATCAATTTCCTTAATTTTTTTAGTAGCAGTTAATTCAGCTAATTTTTTTAATATTTGAGTTTTACCATCTGTATCAGCAATTCCCATTTTAGCAGCTATTTGTTTATAATTATAAAACTTACTGCTATCTTCATTAAGTATTTTAAATATATTACGTGTTAAATCTTTTATTACTTTCCCTTTCTTTTTGTAGATTTTCTTCTTTCTTGCCATTAATCTTTCGTCTTTAATTTGTTATAATTTTCAACCAAAATA